>CAWUST010000026.1:0-8280 GCA_963925495.1 uncultured Flavobacteriales bacterium
GTTAGAATCAGGTTTTTAGCCTCCTGTTTTTCAAACACTTCGTCCAAAGTTTTTACTTCTCCGACAGGAACATTTTCTAAATAACAATCGGATATAAATTTATTCACCGTAATTTTTCCAATTTCTAGAGCAAGAAAGGAAATTAATTCCAGCCTGTTTTCTACTCTTAATTTATTAGTTGAGAATGAGCTGGGGGTTTTACTTTTTCCAATTATTTTCAACAGAAAAACAAATTGCTTTTCTGTTCCCACGGCAAGTATTATTTTCTTTTTATCCTTGGTTAAGTATATGTCTCCATAGGGTGCAATGTTAGGATGTTGTGTGCCAATTGGTTTTGGGATAAACCCTTCCATTAGAAAGTTGCTCGCTTGATTTGCTAGGGCTGCAATAGCACTGTCGTATAGAGAAACAGAAACACAAACTGGTTTTCTGTTTTCTAAAAGAGCCAACAATATTCCTTCTTTAAGTTGATGGGCTGCAAACAAATCTATAAATGCGACTGGGAGTTTTGCAAGGTTATTTTCATCGTTTCCTGTCATGGAGATATAACCAGTTTCCGCTTGAAGAATTACGTCAAACGCGCTTCGTTTATCATTTTTCCCAAAACCAGTTATTTCGCCATAAATTATGTTGGGATTTAGTCTTTTACAATCGATAAAACTGAGGCCGAATTTTTCCGCATCTCCATATTTGAAATTACTGATAATTACATCGGAATTTCGAATGTAATTGTTGAGTGTTTCTTTATCTGAGTTTTTATTGAAATTTAAAAAGACACTTTTTTTATTATAATTGGCTGATGCATAATAAGCAGAAATTGAATTTTCTTCATTTTCTGAATTTAGTTTCCAATTTCTTGTTACATCACCGTCAGTAGTTTCATTCTCAATTTTAATTACTGAAGCTCCCAATTCACTAAAGAATGAACCTACTTGTGGACCTGCTAAAACAGAAGCGAGTTCTAGAATTTTGAGATTTTTTATATTCATTGTTTTCAATTCGTCTTGTCCAATATTGGGTTAAAAAAAAGCCGCTTTAAAACAATAAAGCGGCTTTTGTACCCGGAACTGGACTCGAACCAGCACACCCTAACGGGCACCAGCCCCTCAAGCTGGCGTGTCTACCAATTCCACCACCCGGGTTTGTGGGCGGCAAATGTAATCCATTTATTAAACGAAAAAATCCATTTTAATGACCTATAATTATTTAATTTTCCAGTTCTATATTAATGAATGTCGAAAAAAGAAGAGTATGAATTGGATGATTTTTCAAAGGATGAAATTGAACTTTTGAGATTTTATGGTGGATTAAAATCCATTTTCAATAAGAATGAACTAAACCTTAAGAAGGCTTTAAATAACCTCATGGATTGTTATAAAAGCAGATAAGAAAAAAACGGCAAGGCTGGAAAGTATACGCTATGTATTGTCTCTTCAAGATTACGAAAACAAGGGGTTAACGGGTGTAGGTTTAAATCCAGACCCGAATGTAGTTTCTAGGTATTTTGAGGAACCTGATTGATTAGACTAAACTACCTTTGTAGCAATGAAGAAATTTGACATTCCCACTTTTTATAAATCATCATTTATAAGAAAAATTAAGGAGTTAAGGAAAATTAGCGATCCTAGAAAAAAAGATTTTACTCCCACAGTTCTTGACTTTGGCGCGGTTCAATTTTTTGTATCGAGGCATTTTGGCTTTTGCTTTGGAGTAGAAAATGCTATTGAAATAAGCTATAGAACTGTGGAGGAAAACCCTGGAAAACGAGTTTTTTTATTGAGTGAAATGATTCATAACCCAATAGTAAATGACGATTTGGTGAAAAAGGGTATTCGTTTTTTAATGAATACAGAAGGTGAGCAAATTATTCCTTGGGACAAACTAACCTCGAAAGACATTGTATTAATTCCTGCTTTTGGTACTACAATTGAACTTGAGAATCGGTTAAAAGAAATAGGTATTCAGATAGAACAATACGATACAACTTGTCCTTTTGTAAAAAAGGTTTGGAATATGAGCAAAAAATTAGGCGATAATGAATCTACTGTAGTTATTCATGGTAAACATATTCACGAAGAAACTCGGGCTACGTTTTCTCATTCTGAAAGCCACGCACCTTCCGTAGTTGTAAAAGATTTGGCTGAAGCAAAATCTTTGTCAGAATTTGCTCTAGGTCAAAAGTCAAAAGAAGAATTTTATATAGCTTTTAAAGGAAAATATTCTAAAGGGTTTGACCCAGAAATTCATTTTGAAAAAGTAGGAGTTGTTAATCAAACCACTATGTTGGCGACTGATACCCATGAAATAGCTGAGTTTTTTAAAGGTATTATGGAACAGAAATTTGATAACACGAGCTCTGAAAATCACTTTGTAGACACTAGAGATACTCTATGTTATGCTACTCATGACAACCAAGAAGCTACTTACGGATTACTAGAGCAGTCTGCGGATTTTGCTTTAGTTGTGGGCGGATACAATAGTTCCAATACGAGCCATTTGGTAGAACTTTGCGAAAGAAAATTTCAGACTTATTACATTTCTTCTTCTAATGAAATAAAATCGGAAAATGAAATTGAACACTTTAATTTACACAATCATAAAATAGTAAACTCTAAGAATTGGTTGAAATCAGAAAGCCCTTTGAAAATAATTCTAACAAGCGGTGCTTCTTGTCCGGATTCTGAAGTCGACAAAGTGATAGATAAAATTCTGTCCTTTTTTGATAATGTAAGAGATAAAGAAGAAGTTATTTCCGAATTGACCAAAGCTTAATGGTCTTAAGTATTGATTATTACAATCAAACTTAAATTCAGCCTTTTTTTAATAAATGCCTTAGATGTACCGCTAGGTTACTTTTAGAGATGTTATGTTTGAATTTACCTTCTTTTATAGTGGAAATGGCACCAGTTTGTTCTGAGACTATTAATGATATGGCACTAGATTGTTCAGACACACCCATGGCCGCGCGATGACGCATTCCAAGACTTGCAGACAAGTCACTACTTTCACTTACGGGCAAAACACATCTTGCAGCAAGAATTGTATTATCTCTAATAAGTACAGCACCATCATGTAAAGGGGTGTTTTTCCAAAAAACACTTTCAAGCAAAGCGCTGCTCACTCTTGCATTTATTATTTCACCACTACCAAGATAAATATCAATGTCGTGACTATAAGAAATAATAATGAGTGCCCCAGTTTTAGAATTCGACATATTAATACAAGCACGAGTTAGTTCATCAATGTTTAAAGGGATTTCTTCTCCTTCCTTTTTACCAAAATGAAAAATATTGCCTTTGAATAAACTTTGATTTAGAAAATTCGTATTCCCTATCATCAGTAGGAAATTACGCAGTTCTTGCTGAAATACTATAATAAGAACAATAACTCCAACACCAATAAATTGTCCTAAAATTTCCGATAGAAGTTCCATGTGTAAAGCTTCTACAATTTTCCAGAAAAGATAAATGGTGAAAATTCCGACAAAGATTCGAATAGCAATTGTACCACGTACCATTTGATATACTTGGTAGATAAGTGCAGCTACGAGTACAATATCTATAACATCTAGCAAACCTATGGAAATAAACTGGAGCATTTCGGCAAAATTAACCCAAATAAAGCAATTAGGAATTTATTAATCTAGGAAAGCTTCGAATAATCGGACTGCTTGTTTTGCCTCTTTCACGTCATGAACTCTCAATATCTTAGCCCCATTAATTAAAGCCAAAGAATTTAGAACTGTCGTTCCATTGAGTGTTTCTGAGGTGTCAATATTTAGAGTTTTAGAAATAAAGGATTTACGCGATAAGCCAATTAGAAGTGGCAGTCCAAAAATTTGAAATTGTTGTAAATGCCGAAGAATTTTAAAATTTTGATTCGCATTTTTCGCAAATCCAATTCCAGGATCTATTATAATATCGTTAACGCCTAGTTGTTTTAATTGGTTGATTTTAGAGCTAAAATATCTATTAATGTCATTTAAAAGGTCAACATAATCCGTTTCGCTTTTCATGGTTTGAGGGTTTCCTTTCATGTGCATCATTATGTACGGAACTTGTAATTTAGCTACAGTTTCAAACATGTTTGGATCTAATTCACCACCCGAAATATCGTTGATTATACATGCTCCATGCTCAATGGCTTTTATAGCCACTTCGCTTCTAAAGGTATCTATACTTAAAATGGCGTGCGGGAATTCTTTGGCAATTGAAGAAATCGTCTCGCTGCGGTTTAATTCCTCTTCTAGGGAAATATCAACGGAGTTTGGTCGTGAAGAGTAGGCGCCTAAATCAATAAAATCAGTACCTTCAATCAACATTTCTTCCACCTTTTTCAAAATAGAAACTAATTCAGTTTTCCGGCTTTCGGCATAAAAAGAATCTGGGGTTAGGTTAACTATTCCCATTACTTTGGGTGAGGATAAATCAATAAGATTTCCTCTACAATTAATTAACATTTTATTTTCTGATTTTGTTAGCACTTTAATGCTCATTTTTCAATTAATTTGCAAAGGTAGTTTACACCCACGACAAAATAAAGGATGACAAAAACAACGGAACAATTTGATGAGGTAATTTCTGAATGCAGAGAAATCTATCTAAAAAAAATGAAAGATTACGGGGCAGCATGGAGAATTCTTAGGTCATCGTCCCTTACCGATCAAATTTTCATAAAGGCAAACCGAATAAAAACTCTTGAAAAAAACATTGAATCGAAAGTAGATGAAGGCATTCGTCCAGAATATATCGGTATAATTAATTATTGCATTATGGCTTTGGTTCAGCTCGAATTGGGTGAAAGTAGCGGTGGAAGTATGGAATTGAAAAGAGGGCTAAAGCTTTATGATTCTTATGCAAACGAAGCTAAAAGACTGATGATGGATAAAAATCACGATTATGGTGAAGCTTGGAGAACTATGCGTACAAGCTCATTTACTGATTTAATTTTAATGAAAATATTAAGAACCAAACAAATTGAGAACAACCAAGGAAAAACGTTAATAAGCGAAGGAATAGATGCTAATTATTTTGATATGCTTAATTATGCCGTGTTTGCAATGATAAGAATGGGCGAAGAAGATATCACGTAACGTGTTTAAATTTCCTGAAATTTTTCTTGAAAAATTGGAAGTTATTTACCTCTTCCCTGAAGTACAATAAGAACGGTGTAAATCAGTATTTTAAAATCTAAAAACAGAGACATGTTTTCCAAGTAAAGTATGTCATACTTTACACGAGCTACCATTTCTTCTACGTTTTCGGCGTAACCATATTTTACTTGTCCCCAGCTTGTCATTCCTGGTTTTATTCTCTGCAAATACTTGTAATGAGAAGCCTCTTTTAAAATTTGTTCAATATAAAATTCTCTTTCAGGCCGAGGTCCCACCATGCTCATTTCGCCAGTAAGAACGTGCAAAAATTGAGGTATTTCATCTATTCTAGTTTTACGAAGAAACCTTCCAAATGGAGTAATTCTAGGGTCATTTTCTGAAGATAGTTGAGGTCCTTTATTTTCAGAACCAATATACATGGTTCTATATTTTATCATTTTAAAAGGTTTGCGATTGAGCCCTACGCGTTCTTGAGAATAAAAAATTGGTCCTTTTGAAGAGAGTTTTACTCCAATAGCAGTAAATAAATAAATTGGTAGGAGGAGAACAAAGGCCAACAAAGCCGAAATTACATCTATTAATCGTTTTAAAGATTTTTGCCAAGCCGGCATTATTTCTTGGTTAATTTGAACCAAAGGCGCCCCAAATATGGAAGTCATTTTAACTGACCCAGCAAGTATGTCGTAAATATCAGGAATAACAGATATATAAACGTCTTTGCCTTTCAAAGCGTTGAGTACTTTTCCTATTTTTCCGTGTTCTGATGTTTCTGCTGCAATTATGACCTCTTCTATGTGGTTGTTATTCAGTATTTCATCTATGTTTTTTACATGACCTAAATGTGGTAAATAAGGTTGCATAATGAGGCCATCTTTCCCATTAATATGTAAATAACCAATAAAATTAAAGCCACTTGATTTTTTTTGAGCTTCTAATTCCTGAAAAAGTTCAAATGCTTTTTCATTGCTTCCTAATATCACCGTATTAAATCCTATAATGCGATTATGGATTTTATTAGCAGTTTGTGAAGACAGAGTAACTCTTCCGGAAAATGTAAGTGCAAAATGCAAGAAAAACAAAGTGAAGAAACTAATGTAATAACCTTTATAGCTACTAAGTTGATCATCAAGTAACAAGAGAAAGAAAATGAAAATAACCCCGATAAAGGTTTGAAGAAGTGTTTGCCCCATTTCTTTTAATCTTGACTTGCGGTAAACAGATTGATAGTTGCCCGAAGCAAAATAAAGCAAGACCCATCCAAAAGATATTACCAATAAGCCGGCATAAAAATTATTGGTAAATTCAAGGTTAAATGATGAAATAGAATAGCCCGTTTCTAAAAAAGCTTTTCTGAAAATGTAAAATATAACCCAAGCCGTAACCGCCGAAAGAAAATCGGAAATCACATATTTAAACGCCTGAATTTTCTCGTTCATTAATAAACTATTTTAATATTATCCATCATGAAATATCCCCTGGATGTTGCATTGACATCAATGCCTGACTCAAAGTAAATTTGGTATTTAAAGGCTTTTGCTTGTCTAGCCAAATAAGGACTAAGAAAAGCATACATTTTGTTCCAAATAGGTATTCCGTTTTCATCGGTTTTCGGTTTTATCAACACTACCGGTATTAGAACGGAAAAGCCATCTGTATCGAAGGACCTTATGTGAAGTTGAATACTTGAATTGGTTTGGTAATCAAATTCAAGATACACATCTTCTCCTTGGTTTGGCAATGAAAAAGTCTCAGAGCTATTGGCCAAAAAGTAAGGGTTTTCGACGGTCATTGAAACCTTCATAGAGGCCTTCCCTTCTTTGACACTATCGGGATGGGTAATTCTTGTTATTCCAACGGTAGATTCTCGAGTAGTATCTATACTCAAACTCAAGTCATCGAATCCTTCTTTCCAGGGAAAGTTCACGCCAGATTTATATTTCAAAACTGGATTAATCGTGTATGTGTTTTCTTTTATCAGAGTAGTATCAAACTTGTAAGTTTCGTAAAAGGAGTAAGCTACCCTTAAGCCAGAGACTCCACTTTGTTGAATCCCTCCAAAGAACGAAAAGTTGGTATTTCCTTCTTCTAAAACTGGAATTTCTGCAGGTAATTCAAATATTCCGACATCGTCTCCATTAGCAAAACACCAGACATCAGTGATACTGCTGCTTGATGATCCTTCCTTTTTTAAGTCTGTTACTAGAGTTAATTTATCAATTTTGATGTAAGCGGGTACACCACTTGTTGTGTCTTTTTTACAAGAAAAAACTGAAAACACAGTAATTAAATAAACAAGAATATAAAAAAGGGGATTAATTTTTGATCTCATGTACGCACGCTAACGAGACCACGAAGATATTATTGTGAATGACATATTTAATGTTAATCACGAAAATTTAGACTAGGCAGTACATTCAATTATAGAATCACTCAAACCTATGTTGTCGAATTCGTTAGCTGTTTTCAAACCAGATTTTAAATACAATTTAGCACTATTTCTACCCATCATTGCAGTAAAATAGATGGAAATACTATTCAAACAGAAAGTGCTGGATTCCCTGGATTGACGGCTCCACAAGTACTCTATTATAAATAGAGTACTTTCAGCATACATAGATATTTTGGCTTTTACTCAATGTCTTTGTTATTTCTTTCTCAGAAAATAAAACGTCCTTAAGTCAGCATTCTCATTACCCATCAATAAATAAAAATAATTGGATATTCTTTAAACTAAATATAATGGACATTTAACAATTAGATTTGCCGTTAAATCTTTATCTATAAATGAAGTTTTCAATTAAAATTCCCTTTTTTTTTCTCGTTCTTGTAACTGGTTTAAACGGGTTGTACTCGCAACCTATTAACGTAAAAATAAGTTCTGTTTCCGGAAAAAACGAACCTAGCATTTGCATAAATCCCAATAACCCAAATGAAGTAGTTGTAGGTACTAACTTAAAGAGTGTTTACCGAAGTTCGGATGGAGGTAAGACTTGGACGAGTGGAAAAATGAATTCGACTTTTGGTGTATGGGGAGATCCGGTTATTGCTTGCGATACGGCTGGATATTTTTATTTCTTTCATTTATCCAATCCGCCTTTTGGCTCTTGGATAGACAGAATGGTTTGTCAAAAGTCGAAGGATGCAGGAAAAACTTGGAGTGATGGAAG
>CAWUST010000027.1:0-49551 GCA_963925495.1 uncultured Flavobacteriales bacterium
TATAGACATTCCTGGGAATAATTGTTTGAGCTGTCATAGGCTAAGTAATATAAATGCCTGGAATTTTGAAAACAATACAGACTGGGACTTATATATGCCTCCTAACAATCCAGGAAGTATGTCTACCGACTATCAGTTTATCAAAGACTATATACAAAACATGGGAGCATTTGAAATTGATGAAAATGGGGCAAATGTACCATGTTATTAATAGAGTAGAAAATACTGCACACAACATTAGATATAATCGCATATCCACTCGTTCCTCATGGAGACGCGAGATATCTTGGGCGTTGCCTATTTGAAATGATTATCAAAAACATGTCTAAATGATAAAACTAAACAAACAAGAAATTCAAGACAGAATGAAAGACATGAATAGTCTCTGGTTGTTAAAAGGAAGATTCATTCATAGAGAAGTCCATTTCAAAGATTTCATCCAAGCATTTTCATTTATGACAGCAGTGGCGTTAAAAGCTGAGAAATCCAATCATCATCCGAATTGGAAAAATGTATATAACAAAGTTAATATCGCTCTTAACACTCATGATTCAGATGGGTTAACAGATAAAGATTTTAAATTAGCAAGAGAAATTGATCTGATATTAAAGAACTATACCCAGCACTAAATAAGAGAAGTTTGCCTAAATAACAGGTATTCCAGAAGAGATTAATGCCAAAAAAAGCAGGAAAGACAGCTCTTGTGGGTTGAACGAAATGTATTGTGAGCCATTAAAAAAACAGCAAAGGGTTTACAAGCAACCTAAATTTGTGCTTTTTGCTATTTAACTTATTAATCGAATTATTACCTAAAACACGACTTTTCATATTCAAGACCGTCAGCTCTTTTCTTAAAAACAAAAAACCCCGCCAAAGGCAGGGTTTTCATTTTTAATATTTTAATAGCTTTTTAGATATCAATGTTTGCGTAAGCAGCATTTTTCTCTATAAACTCTCTACGCGGTGGCACTTCGTCTCCCATTAGCATAGAAAACGTTCTGTCCGCTTCCATAGTACTTTCAATTGTAACCTGACGTAAGGTTCTGTATTCGGGATCCATTGTAGTATTCCACAATTGCTCGGCATTCATCTCTCCCAAACCTTTGTATCGTTGAATCTTAACACTACTTTCATTACCAGCTCCTTTAAATTCCATTACGGCTTTATCTCGCTGAGCATCGTCCCAACAGTATTGCTCTTTAGCACCTTTTTTAACTAAATAAAGAGGTGGAGTTGCAATGTAGATGTATCCATTCTCTACCAAAGGCAACATATATCGGAAGAAAAAGGTAAGAATAAGAGTTGCGATATGCGAACCATCGACATCGGCATCACACATAATAATCACCTTATGGTATCTTAATTTTTCAAGATTTAAAGCTCTTTCATCCTCTTCGGTACCAACTCTTACACCAAGTGCAGTGTATATATTTTTTATTTCTTCGTTTTCAAAAATCTTGTGTTGCATTGCTTTTTCAACATTCAAAATCTTACCACGAAGCGGCATTATCGCTTGAAAATTACGATCTCTTCCTTGTTTTGCGGTTCCACCAGCCGAATCTCCCTCAACAAGATAAATCTCACAAAGTGCAGGATCTTTTTCACTACAATCGGCCAATTTACCAGGCAATGAATTAGACCCTAAAATGGTTTTACGTTGAACCATTTCTCTTGCTTTCTTAGCCGCATTTCTGGCTTGCCCAGCAAGTATTACTTTTTGTACAATTACTCTAGCATCTTTTGGATGTTCTTCTAAGTAATTTTCAAGCATTTCACTTACCGCTTGAGAAACTGGAGCGTTTACATCTCGGTTACCAAGTTTGGTTTTTGTTTGCCCTTCAAACTGAGGCTCTTGAACTTTTACAGACACAATTGCAGTTAAACCTTCGCGAAAATCATCACCAGAAATTTCAAACTTCAACTTATCGAGTAATCCGGAAGAATCTGCATATTTTTTCAATGTAGAAGTTAAACCTCTTCTAAATCCTTGTAAGTGAGTTCCACCTTCAATCGTATTAATGTTGTTTACATAAGAGTGAATGTTCTCGGTATAGGAATCGTTATAAATCATGGCAACCTCAACTGGAATACCATTTTTTTCCCCTTCCATATAAATAACATCACTAATTACCGGACTTCTCGTTCCGTCTAAAAAACGAACAAATTCTTGAAGACCCAATTCTGAATGAAATACTTCTGAAATAAAGTTTTCGTCTTCGTCTCTATACCTTTTATCCGTAAGAGTAATTGTAATCCCTTTATTAAGAAACGATAACTCTCGCATTCTTGATGCAACAATATCGTAGCTGTATATGCCAACTTCAAAAATGGACATATCGGGATGAAAAGTAACCGTGGTACCACGTTTATCTGTCGTCCCAATTTCGTCTACTCCCGTTTGTGGAATACCTTCGCTATAAGTTTGCTGATAAACTTTTCCTTCGCGATGAACTTCAGCAATTAATTTTATGGATAGTGCATTTACACAACTTACCCCTACACCGTGCAATCCACCAGAAACTTTGTAAGTATCTTTATCGAATTTACCTCCGGCATGCAAAACAGTCATTACAACCTCTAATGCACTTCTGTTTTCTTTTTCGTGATGATCAACGGGAATTCCTCTACCATTATCAACGACTGTAATGGAATTGTCTTCATTTATAAAAACTTCTATGGCATCACAGTAACCAGCAAGAGCCTCATCTATGGAGTTGTCAACGACCTCATATACCAAATGGTGTAGTCCTCTGGAACCAACATCACCAATGTACATCGCTGGTCTTTTTCTTACCGCTTCTAAGCCCTCAAGCACCTGAATGTTACTGGCACCGTAATCTTTATTTTCTTCGCTCATTTAAATTCGATTTTTGCCGAAATATCATTTAAAAAAATAACCGCAAAACGACGGTTAATTTCCAATTTCAACAAAGATATTCTTATGCTTTTCTAAGGTTGATTTTCCCTATTTATAATCTTGTAATTTATCAACAAACAATTAACAAAAAAGAGTTTCATTTCACCCTATTTTCAAAATTCGAAAAACCAAACTCTTACTTACTTTTTTTCCTTTGGTTGCCAAAATTTACAAGTTACTCCAGCCATAACTGTAAACCCTTGTTGGTAGTATTCATTATAAATAGCATAACGACTATTAGCTAGGTTATAGAACCTTGCAAATGCCGTCCATCTTTTGATGAAAAAATATTCAACACCCAAATTCATATCAAATAATGGATCGAGTTTTACGCCATAAACATCACCACCAAAATCAATTGCTCCTACTTGTTTGTTTGTCCGAGCCGTTCGCTCTCCAATAAAGAAGACATCTGCTGTAAGCGTTACTTTATTTCCTATTTTATACCTACCATTAAAAGCTATTTTCACCTGTGGTAAATGCCATGCTGCTTTCTGATTGGTAAGGGAATAAATAAAGTATTCGCCTTTCAATAAGAAACTGAAATCTTTTATTTTTTGATAGCCAACTTCGGCTGCCAATGTGGTAACATTTGCATCATCGTATCTCACATTAAAATCATTATTGATGGCAAATCCAGCAATTGTATTCGGGTTGTTTACAAACAAAGCGAAATCTTCAATTACCTTATAAGATGCTGACAAATTGAACGATACGTTTGACGCAACCTCTCCTCTCACCCCACCAAATAAATTAATTTTTGTGTTTTCTGTACCAGTAAATGGGGCAGAAACTACGAAGGGATTTATTTGAGTAAGCGCCTTGAAATTGTTTCTTTTAAGTTGTCCATTTATACCTGCATAAGGTATTATTATGTCTTTAACCAAATCGTATTTAAAGTACAAATTGGGATAAATATAAAAGTTTTGTCTTCCAGCATTTCCGAAAACTATATCCGCTCCAATCTTTAATTTCCAATTCTCTTTTCCAGTAATTACACTTGGCGCAATACCGAAAATGGTACTTGCCTCGTTTAGTAAAACATCGTTTCGAGTATATTTAAAATTATTGATGTCCAACCAAGCATCCACTTGTCCAAATTCGCTATTGATATATCTGTCAACCGTTGCGCGGATAAGTACGTTGTCTTCAGTACTTTTAATTTTATCCCAATAGTGATAATACTTCAACTTTATATCGTAATTCAATTCACTTGAATCTTTATAATAGGTTTTGAATCTTAAACTAGGCTCTACATTCTGGAAGTTTTGAGAAATAACATCTTTTCCTAAACTATCATCCAAAACAAGCGTATTTGAAATCTTCGCCGGATCAAAACCATATTTATGAAGGGAATTTAGATCGTATTTTAATTGCCCCGAAACTATTTTGTTGTAGAAAAATTTCTTACCATACACTTTAAAATTATTATCAGAAAACCCAGAATACCCTCTTTCCTTAACACTTCCATTACTACCATGATGGAACGCCGATAAACCATAATCCCACTTTCGCGATCGGGTATTATTTAAGACTAATTCTACATTATTGCTTAAGTAATTTCCAAATCCAATTAATGCATAAGCCCTATACAGTTTACTCAAAGGCTCTCCTTTCATTCTAGCAGGCTTAATGGGCTCAGGATGAAAAGAAGTAAGTGCTCGTTTCGTTTTCACATCATAAGGCACATTGTTATCGATTCTAATTACAGTATCTATTACTTTAGGTACATCACTTAATTTAAACGCATCCGAAATTCTGGGCTCATAGTCTTTAGAAATAACAACAACTCCATTTTTCAATGAATCATTATTTCCATTTTGTGCAAACCCCATTGAAGTGGTAAGCAGAACAACTAGTACAAGCAAAATTTTATTTACCTTCATCTTGTCCCTCCTCTTTAGTTTCGTTTTCTGGAATAATAACATCCTCTTCTTCTAATTCTTCTTCCTGAAACAAAGCATCAATGTCTTCTTCGTCAATATCTACTGCTTCGAATTCAAACTCCATTTCAGGAGCTTCTTTTAATTCTTCATCTGGCTTTTTTTCCAGAGCCTCCACCTCTTGCAGTTTTGTTTTGGCTACATTCTTCAAATATTTTCCTTTGTAATTGTCAAGAATGGCTTGAAGAACTGCTTTTGATTGAAAATAATCTTCTTGTTTTACATATACATCAGATAACAAAATCAATGATTTGGCAATCCAAAAAGGATACCTCGGTGAACCATCAACTACTTCATAAATATATTTTTCGCAAGCTTTTAAACTATCGTTTATAAAATTAATTTTTGCCAGACCGTAAGTAGCCTCAGCGCTAATTTCCATTTTACTTGTATCCTTTACAATTTCAAAATAGCCATAAGCTTTACTATCCTCTTTGTTTTTAACAGCATTTCTCGCCTTAAGCACATAGGCAATGGCAACATAATTAGCTTCATTAAACCCATGACCTAAATAAACTTCGGCAGCTTGCAAAGCCATATTCGTAGAATCTAAAATAAAAGCAGATTCCAATCTTCCACCTATCGCTTGTCTAAGGTTTGGTGCACTTGTAGCGGATATTTCTAAAGCTTTGTACTTTGCATAAGCCTTCTCATACATTTCACTTTCATAATAATAATCAGCTGTTCTGATCAATGCCTCTTCTGTATAACTATTAGGTGGCATGGCAGCTATGTTTTCATAATACATTGCAGCTGAATCATATTTTTCGGATCGATAATAACAATCGGCCAAATAATAATTAGCTTTTAATCCTTGCATTGCTGGTTGGTATTTATTTAAATAACTAATGAAATAAGGATTTGCTTTATTACAATCTCCATTGGTGTAAATTCCCCAAGCCACATTAAATACAGCTGAATCCAATTCATTTTGAGACACATCTATGTAGGATAGACCCGCAACCAAATCGGCATATTTATCCACTTCATTTCTTTCCAAATAAATATTCTTAAGTACTCGTAAAGCCTCTTTGGTGTCCTGGTAAGTTGGGTACTCGTTTACCATCTTGGTAAAAATTGCTATTGCCGCATCGTAATTATCATTATTGTAATGAATTAATCCAGTTCCATTAAGCGATTTTTTTAAGTAAACATTTTTACTCCCATTATCAATTACTTGTCTGTAAGAAGCCAATGCTTTTTCGTCTATACCTTCCACATTATAAGCCCTTCCCAATTCATAATATGCTGCATCGAGATAAGTAGATCCTGGGTTCTCTGCAATCAATTCTTCCAAACTGGAAATTTTTGATTTATAATCTTTTTTAATTCCCTCACAAACCGCTCGCTGAAACAAGGCATAATCGGCATCAAAAGAACCGATTTTCTCAGCTTGGGTATAAAAATCAATAGCCAGACCATACTCTTTCAACATAAAATAACCGTCTCCAATTCTTAGTAAAGCATCATTCAATTTAAAAGTATCCAGATTCTCCGTATTATATATGAATTTCCTAAGCCACAAATTTGCTTCTGTATAATTCCCTTTTTTGAAATGGCAATAACCAACATTGTAATTCGCCTGATTAAAAACAGAGGTTAGAATTGCAGTGGGTTGAAAAATAAATACATTATAATTTTCTATCGCATTATCAAACTCTTTTTGTCTATACCTAGATTCTCCTTTCCAATAATATGCTAGCGCGGTTAGTTTTTCATCGTTTTTGTAAATATGAGATTTATCGAAATAACGAACCGCATTGTGGTAATCTCTATTTTGATACAATGCAATTCCTTGATTGTATGCTATTTTTTGGTAAGCTGACTTTAATTGAGGTGTCTTCTTGTTCACACTCTGAATGGACTTTAATGCTGCATCATAATTTTTTGTAGTCAAATACACAGCAATTAAATAACGATAGGCATCGTCTACCCTACTCGATTCGGGGTATTTCGCTATATATTCCTTAAAGGCATTTATCGATTTTTGATACGGATTCAAAGACAACTCATAACTGAGTCGAGCATAGTTAAATAAAGATTCTTCACTTATTTTTTTGTCAAAGCCTAAATCGCAGGCAATTTTAAATGCGGAACGAGAATGGTATTTCTGATCCGTTTTCAAATAGCAATCAGCCAAATGATACGATGAAGTTTGCGCCATCTCGTCGTTCAAACTAGAAAGCCTAACAAATAACTTAATGGCTTTTTCGTAATCTTTTGTTTTGTAATAAGTAAAAGCCAGCTGGTATCTATCATCATTATTGAGAACACGTGATTCGTTCTGGTAGGTTTCTAAAAAAGGCAACGCTTCTTCGTAGTTTCTTTCGTAATAATAAGCCTCGCCAATTAACCGCGCTAACTCAGGGCGACGTTTAGAAATTACAGAATTTAGTAATGGAGGAGCGTATTCTAAAAGTTCCTTATACTTCTTTTGGTTGTATAATATTTGGCTAATGTAATAAGGTACAATTGGCCCAAACTTAATATGATTATTCAGTTTTTTAAAATCGGTAAGTGCAGTTTGGTAGTTTTCTTTTAAATAAGAAATGTGAGCGAAATAATACCTTGAAGGATCTGAATAACTGTTATTTACATCTTTAATTTCATAAAACCCTCTTGCAGCTTTATCGTAATCTTTTTTCATTAAATACGAATAAGCGATCTTAAATTTGTATTCGTATTGTTCATTCTTACTTAAATCGTAAGGATTTACTTGTTCGTACCATTTTAGAACATCATTCCATTTTCTTTTTCTGTAATAATAACCACCCAAATGGAACTTTGCGTCACGAATTTTCGAACTTTCAGGATGTTTTCGAATAAATTCTCTTATCGTAAGTGACGCATCCCTGTGAAAAAGTTTAAGTGCGCAAAGGGCCGAAAAATATTCTGCATTGGTCGAAACTTCTGTGTTATCATTTCCATTTATTTCACCCACCTCATCGAACTGCTTTTGAGCAGCACTATACAATTCCTTGTCAAAATACTCTAAACCAAGATTGTATATTTTGATAGGATTTCTAAATAATTCGGTTTGTTGAGCAACAATTTGTGCAGCAAATAACACGAAAATAAGGAGGGAAAGGAGCCTTTGTTTTATCACAATTTTGTTTCGTAAAACTATTTTTCAGATTGGTTATAAAAGTAGAAAGCTACAAATGAGTGCTCTTTGAATTAGACCAAAGTTTTCAACGCGCTTGTGTTTATGGGTTTAATGGTTGCCTAACATAACTTTTTTATTAAAAAAGCTGAGATGCCTTTATTTGAATAAACGAATAATTACATTTGAAAAAATTGTTTTTCATGAGTGCTGAAACTATTTTAGAATTAAAAGACGCAAAGATTTACCAAGAGGAAACTCTTGTTCTTACTGATATTAATATAAAAATTCAGAAAGGTGAATTTGTTTATCTCATTGGCGAAACAGGCAGTGGGAAAAGTAGTTTGCTAAAAACTTTGTACGCCGAACTCCACTTAAAAGAAGGAACTGGCACAGTTGCGGATTTTCAACTCCAGAAAATAAAACGGAAAAATATCCCGTTTTTAAGAAGACGCTTAGGAATTGTATTTCAAGATTTTCAGCTAATGACGGACAGAACGGTTGAAAAAAACTTGGAGTTTGTCTTAAGAGCAACTGGGTGGAAAAACAAAAAAGAAATAAAAGAACGAATTGACGGAGTTTTAGAAATGGTTGGTTTGCATACGAAAGGTTTTAAAATGACCCACCAATTATCGGGAGGCGAACAGCAACGTGTAGCAATTGCTCGGGCATTATTAAACGAACCTGATTTAATATTAGCCGATGAGCCAACTGGAAACCTCGATCCCGAAACTTCTCAACGAATCCTAAATTTATTGATTAATATTAGTCAAAAGGGAACCGCAATCTTGATGGCTACGCATGACTATTCATTAATGGATAAATTCCATCAACGAACCATAAAATGTGAGGCCGGGTTCGTAAAGGATTTAAACAACTGATCCATGTTATCGGTTTTAATTCCTATTTATAATTTTGATGTAAATCAGCTGGTTTCAGACTTATTTCATCAGTGTCAAAACGAAAATATTGAATTTGAAATTCTTTGTATTGATGACTGTAGTTCCTTAGATTTTAAACAAAAAAACATAGGGTTAAAAAAGCTTCAAAACATAAATTACACCGAACTTAAAAATAACATAGGAAGGGCAAAAATCAGAGAGTTATTGGCGAAAAACGCCCAATATTCAAACTTACTTTTTTTAGACTGTGATGTTGAAATACCGGACAATAGCTTTATCGCTAACTACTTAAAAAACAAAGATTCTAAAGTGGTTATCGGGGGCATAGCTTACCATGAAAAACCACCTAGCAACAAAGAATTTACCCTGCGATGGCTCTATGGATCGCAACGGGAACAGCTAAGCGTAGAAAAAAGAAAAAGCGCCAAATTCATTCATTTTTTAGCAAGTAATTTATGGATCAATCGAGATATATTCCTTGCCATTCCGATACAAATAAACATGCATGGCTACGGCCACGAAGACACTTGGGTAGGCTTGCAACTTTTTGAAAGAAATATAAAAATTGAGCAAATTGAAAACCCAGTTTTTCACGTTGGATTAGATACTTCAGAACAATTTTTAGAAAAATCTTTATCCGGCATTCAGAACTTAGTTTTACTGTATAAATCTGGAAATGCTGGAAATGGAGTGAAACTTATTAGTGTTTTTGATCGTCTCAAACAACTTGGTTTATTAAGGATAACTCAATGGTTTATTAGCATGAAATTAACTGAAATTGAAAATAATTTAAACTCCAACCACCCAAACTTGATCAAGTTTGATGAATGGAAACTGTATCATTTTATTCGTTTTTTCAGAATAGGTTAGTATCGGATTTTTAGCTAAAATTCTCTTCTACCACTTTTTTATAAACCCCCAATAAAGTTTTGGTTTCATTCTGCCAGTTGTAAATTTCTCGTGCCTTAATAGCATTTTCTTGTAGCCTCTTGTATAAACTTTGATCATTCAATAAATGATTTAGGCAACTCGAAATAGTAAAAGGCTCTAAATCATCCACCAATTTAGCTACTTCAAACTTAGTATTAAAGCTCTTGTAATCGGGGTAATTCATGGCAATTTGAGGCACACCAGAATGCATATAATCGAAAAAACGATTTGCCATAGAATAACGATTACTTTTTCCTTTTGCTTTAAAAAGAGTGATACCTACCGTAGCATTTCTAGTAAATTCAACTAAACGATCTGGCTCAACAAATCCCATAAATTTCACTTTATTGGATAGGTTTTCTCTTTCTACTTTTTTTACTAAATCCGAATAAATATCTCCTTTTCCACAAATAATAAGCTCGGCATCTACTTTATGCATTGCTTCTATTAGCCCTTCCAGTCCTCTACCGACATTCACTGCACCTTGGTATAAAATGATTTTTTTATCCGGTTTTAAAATTGGTAGAGCTTTTAAAACAGTAGCATTTCGAACAATCTTCAGTTTAATACCATACTCTTTCTGAAACAAGTCCATGTAACCTTCAGAAACCGTGTAACCATATTTTAAACTTTTAAAAACTCTCTTTTCTATCCACTTCCAAATTCTTTGTACTCCAGGTCTGTCAACCAATTCTTCCATATCGGTGAAATATTCGTGAGCGTCGTGCACAAATGGTTTGGTGTTTAGTTTGGAAACCACAAGAGGTGGAAGCACAGCATCGAGATCTATTCCACAATAAATATCAGCTTTGGTAAAAAGCAAAAAAAAGAAAAGTCGAATGTTATATTCTATATAAAAGGCAGCGCCTTTTTCAAAAAAACAGCTTAGTCGTTTTTGTTTATAGGCTTCTTCTTTTAATTCTGGGCTTGTTTTTTTCTTTCTCCCAATTAATAAAACAGCATAACCATTTTCGGCTAAAGCGTTACAAATTCGTCGCATTCTCTGGTCAAAAACCAAGTCTGTGGTAACAGTTAAAACTATCTTTTTCATGCAATAGAATTGTACCAATTCATGTCTAGCGGTTTACCACTTTGTTTTTCAATTGGAGGAGAAAATGGGGGGAACCAAGTGGCTCTAAAATATCTTTTCTGTTTTTCTAATGCCCAAGTAGTATCAATATTCTTAATCTCAATTACTTCTTTCCTTAAATGAAAACCGGGTGTTCTGCTTTTCGCTAATTCACTTTGAGCAACTGGGTTTATATTACCGTTTAAAATTGCTTCAATTTCTTCTTTAAAAAGAGAAAATGATTTAGATAAAGTGAGATTATAAAGATCTTGAACAAAACAATTATCGGGGATTTCAAATCTATTTTCGGCAATTAAATCACCTCCATCAATACTTGTTTCTAAACGGTGTAAACTTGTTCCAAATTCATTGATTCCATCGATAATAGCAAAACTAAATTGATTGCAACCTCGATATTCGGGCAATGGAGCCATGTGTAAATTAATAGCAAACTCTTTCGCTTGGTTGATGTGTTTTTGCTTTAAAATTTCGTTGTATTGTACCGAAATAATAAAATCAATAGTATCAATTTCTAATAATTTATTTTGGTCAAAATAAACGGGTATATCTTGATTTTGTGCCAGTTGACACATAGATTCAGTGTCAGCTTGTAACTTACTTTTATTTTCGAAAACACAAATAACTTCCGCATTTAATTGAACCGAATTATCTAGAAGAAATTTCAAGCAATCGTGGCCAATTTTTTTTCCACCCATAAAGGCTATTGTCTTTCTTTCTCGATTCATTGAAATGCAAACATAAGATGCGCCATTCAAATTACAGTAACAATAGTAGGATTGTTCCAATACCTATGATTAATTAGGTTCACTAGTAACATATCTTACAATTAATTATTTTAAACTATTCTATTTTTGAGTCTTAAATTTTTCGATTATGACAACTGTTTCTGCAATTTTAAAATCTGACAAAAATTATACAACTGAAATAGACGCGAGTGGACACCATCTTATTGCGGACGAACCCATAGATCATGGTGGAGACGATAAAGGCCCAAATCCTTACGCTCTTGTTGCTTCCGGTTTAGCGGCTTGTACATTAATTACTTTAAAAATGTATGCCCGAAGGAAGGATTGGGGTTTAGGCGATTTACTTGTTGATGTATCGCATAACAAAGACTACCATGCTGAATATACAGATTGTGAAAAATCGAGTATAAAAAAGGACATTTTTACAAGAAAAGTAAAAATTAGCGCAGATATAAGTGAAGCAAAACTGAAACGATTAATTTACATCGCAGATCGCTGTCCTGTGCATAGAACGTTGGAAGAGACGTCAATAATAAAAACTGAATTTGTTTGACTGGATTCTATAAATTTTAACTTCATCTAAAATTAAATCTATGTCCAAAAAAGTAAGAGGAGTTGGTGTACTATTTTTTAAAAGCCAAGACCAAAAAAATCTAGAGAATGTTATAGCAAACATCTTGGCTTCAAAACGGATGATTACGGGAGTCTATTTGAATTTAGATTAAAATATAATTGATTATTCGTCCTATTTTCGCCATTTAAAAGATTTTGAAATGACATTTGAGCTAAATGGTAAAGAATACATTGAACTAAACAAACTCCTTAAAACACTAAATTTGGTAGAGTCCGGGGGGTTTGCTAAAATGGTAATTCAAGACGGTGAAGTAGTTGTGAATAATGAGATAGAACTTCGCGTTCGCCGCAAATTACGAGTTGGAGATGAAGTCGAATTTAACGAGGAGAAAGTCGTGATTAAGTAACTATTTTTCGCAAGCAACGTCACCTAAAGTACCAATTTACCACTTCTATTCCACCATTAACTATTTCCGTATATCTTGCATGCTCAAAATTTAACTATGAAGGCATCAGACTTATTTATAAAGGCACTTGAAAACGAAGGAGTAGAATATATTTTCGGAATCCCCGGAGAAGAAAATTTAGACATGCTTGATTCTCTTCGAAATTCGAAGATTGAATTGATTCTAACTAGGCATGAACAAGGTGCTGGTTTTATGGCTGCAACCTACGGCAGACTTACTGGAAAGCCAGGGGTTTGTATGTCAACTTTAGGTCCTGGTGCTACTAATTTAGTTACACCTGCGGCATACGCACAACTTGGCGCAATGCCAATGTTGATGATAACTGGGCAAAAACCAATTAAGAAAAGTAAACAAGGTCGTTTTCAGATAATTGATGTTATAGACATGTTTCAATCGTTAACAAAACTCACCAAGCAGATTGTAAACGGACACAACATTCCATCTTTAGTTCGCGAATCGTTTCGCTTAGCTATGGAGGAAAGACCGGGAGCTGTGCACCTTGAATTACCCGAAGATGTTGCTGAAGAGGAAGCTGGAGATAGAATTTTTGAAGTAGTTGGACATCGTCGACCAGATGCAAGCCACAAGAGCATAATGTATGCTGCGAAAATGATAGAAGAAGCAAAAAGTCCGCTTCTATTAATTGGTGCAGGAGCAAATAGAAAACGAACAAGTCATGCGCTTACTGAATTTGTAGAATCCACTGGAATTCCATTTTTTGATACCCAAATGGGAAAAGGTGTAATTGACGAAAGACATCCTTTGTTCCTTGGAACTGCTGCTCTTTCTGCAAATGATTTTTTACACAACGCCATTGACCATGCTGACTTAATAATAAATGTAGGTCATGATGTTATTGAAAAACCACCATTTTTTATGGAGGAAGGAAAACAAGACGTAATTCATATAAATTTTTTCCCTGCCGAGGTAGATGATGTGTATTTCCCGCAATTAAATGTAGTTGGAGATATCGCACATTCTATTCATCACTTAACCGAATTGGTTGACCCTATGGATACCTGGGATTTCTCGTACTTTATGCGAGTAAAAACTGAAGTGGATAGTCATTTAAGCAAATATTTTGAAGATACACGATTCCCGATGTTACCTCAACGATTGGTTCATAATATTAGAAAAAGATTGGCTGAGGATGGCATTGTAACATTGGATAATGGTGTGTATAAAATTTGGTTTGCTCGAAATTTTGCATGCTACCAACCAAATACACTATTACTTGATAATGCTTTGGCAACAATGGGAGCTGGGCTTCCATCCGGAATGGCGGCAAAACTTATTTACCCCAATAAAAAAGTAGTTTCAGTTTGTGGTGATGGTGGATTTATGATGAACTCACAAGAATTGGAAACAGCGGTTAGAAATAAGCTGAATATTATTGTTATTATTTTAAATGACAGCAGTTACGGAATGATAAAATGGAAACAAGAAGGTATTGGATTCGAAAGTTATGGGTTGGATTACAAAAACCCTGATTTTGTAAAATATGCCGAGAGTTATGGAGCCATTGGACACAGACCGACAAGTGATGAAGATTTTAATGTGATTTTCGAAAATTGTTTGAATACTGACGGAGTTCATGTGATTGACTTAGCGGTTGACTACTCTTTAAATCATTCTATATTAAATGTCAAATTGAAAGAGTCAGCAAAGATTTTATAATGCTGACTAGTAATTCTTGAGAGGTATTAATAAATTATATTCTCAGTTAATAATCCGCAAACTTCGAAAGAATTAGAGGGCGGGAAAAAGAAATAAAAATGCTAAAAGTTTATTCTCCTTACAATCAAAAATTAATTGCTGAATACCCATTAGTGGGCATGGAAAAAGTAGAAACTATTTTAGAGACTGCTCACTCCTTGTTTTTAGATCAATCGAAATGGTTGAAACCTCATGAGCGAATTGCGATTCTAAAACGATGTGCAGCGATAATGAGCGAACGAATTGAAGAGCTCACAAAAACTGCCACTTTAGAAGGAGGAAAACCATATTCCGATTCTAAAGTAGAGGTTTTACGGGCCATTAATGGAGTTGAAATAGCCGCGGAGCAAATTGGGGAATTAAAAGGCGGACAAATTCCAATGGGAATTACCCCGGCTTCTGACGGACGAATTGCATTTACTATGCGCGAACCTATTGGAGTTGTAGCTTCGGTTAGTGCTTTTAACCATCCTTTGAATCTAATTGTACATCAAACAATTACAGCTATTGCAGCCGGTTGCCCTGTTATAATAAAACCTGCACCAACTACTCCAATGTCTTGCGTTGCATTAGTAGAAATTTTAAAAGAAGCAGGATTGCCCGAAGGATGGTGTCAATCGGTAATTTGCGAAAATGATGTCGCCGAAAAACTAATAACAGATTGGCGTATAAATTACTTTTCATTTATTGGTTCGGCCAAAGTGGGCTGGTATCTCAGCACTAAACTTTCGGCAGGAACTCGCTATGCTTTGGAGCATGGTGGCGCAGCACCAGTTATAGTTGAACCCGATGCCGATTTTACGGAAATGATGCCCGCTCTAGCTAAAGGTGGATTTTACCATGCTGGTCAGGTTTGTGTTTCTGTACAACGAATTTTCGCTCACGAATCTATTTGTAACAAGGTGGCGAATGAACTGGCCGAATTAGCAAATAAACTAGTAGGTGGAGATCCTATGAACCCTAAGACTGAAGTAGGGCCTCTAATACTTCCAAGGGAAGTTGATCGAGTTGAAGAATGGGTAAACGAAGCAATTGAAGCTGGCGCAGAAGTATTGTGCGGCGGAAAAAGGATTTCCGATACTTGCTTTGAACCTACCGTATTGCTGAATCCACCAGCTCATGTACGTGTTTCTACTATGGAAATCTTTGGACCCGTAGTTTGTGTTTATTCCTATACAGACAGAAACAAAGCCATAGAAATTGCTAACTCATTACCCTATGCTTTTCAAGCTTCGGTTTTTACCAAAAACTTAGATGTAGCACTTGATTCGGTCAAAAAACTAAATGCCACTGCAGTAATGGTAAATGATCATACAGCTTTTAGAGTAGACTGGATGCCTTTTGGTGGAAGAGATTCTTCTGGTATTGGTATGGGCGGAATCCAATACAGTATGCACGAAATGACCAGAGAAAAATTAATGGTGATAAAGAGTAAGGCGGTTTAAAAGACTTTCTGTGGTAACAATAAAACCTCAACCTTCTTCTTTTGTCAATTGAATAGATTCTGAGTTTACGCAATATCTTAATCCACTAGGAGCAGGTCCATCGGGAAATACATGACCTAAATGCGCATCACAGATATTACACACAACTTCTATCCGTACCATTCCAAAAGTTGAATCATTGATATAGGCAATTGCATTTTCTTTTATAGGTTGTGTAAAGCTCGGCCAACCGCTGCCAGATTCAAATTTTATAGTTGAGTCAAAAAGTGGAGTATTACAACAAATACAGGAGTACTGCCCTGCATCATGAGCACTGCAAAGAGCACCTGAACCGGCTGGTTCCGTTCCTTTTTTTCGAGCTATCTTAAATTGTTCAGGTGTAAGAATGGATTTCCATTCTTCTTCCGTTTTTTCTACCCTTTTGTCTGGTGCAGGATTACCTTTTTTAGAATAGTCAATAACCTCGTTCCAGTTTATCATCGATAGAATACTTATTTATAAATTCCAAATATTAACAACCCTCAAAAGTAATAAATTCGATTAGCCCCATTTTCAATATAAAATGGGGCTTTTGTAAAACTTTGTGCTCAACGCTTATTTGTTTAAAATAAACTTATTCATTGTTGTCCCATATTTTATAAAGTATGTTCCATTTTCAAATCCGCTTAAACTGAAAGAAACTTTTGTAGAGTCGACATCAAGTTTCTTTATCAATTGACCTATTGGATTATAGATTCTAATACGCTCATTTACATTAAAATTATTTTCAATTTCAACGTAAACTATTCCGGTTGTTGGATTTGGATATATATTTAGAGAAGAATTAACTATGCTCTCTGCAATAGAAGTGAAATTAAATTCTTTACATTCCGATGTATCTGAACATATACTATCAGTAACAATCACAGCATAGTAACCATTAGAAATTGGTTGATATGATGCACTTTCGGCACCATCTATAATTTCAATACTAGTACCGCATATTATCCATTGATAACTCTTAGCAGTCTGGTCATTCGATACTAATGAATCGTTGGATTCTGAAATTGTTAGATCTAAATTAATAATACTCAAGTTTAGAGTGATAACTGAATCACAACCGACAGCATTAGGCATAGTATCCGCGTAAGCTCCACTGGTTGCATAGGTCATATTGTTTTGAGTCCAAGTATAACTGCCACATGCTATCGCATTGCTAGTTGAACCTGAATTGTTAATAGTCAAGTTTAAAGTGATAATAGAATCACAACCAACAGCGTTAGTCAACGTATCTGTATAAGCTCCACTGACTGTATAAGTTACATTGTTTTGAGCCCAAGTATAACTAGCGCATGCTGTTTGTAGACTACTTGAATTACTCGAGTTCCTAATAGTCAAGGTTAAGGTAACAATAGAATCACAACCAGCAGAATTAGTAGTTGTGTCTATATAAGTTCCATTTGAAGTATAAGTTACATTGTTTTGCGGCCAAGTATAGCTATCACATGCAGTATTACTTATACTTGATTTATTAGAGCTATTAACTGTCAAGTTTAAAGTGATAATAGAATCACAACCAACAGCGTTAGTAACGGTATCAGTATAAACTCCACTTAACGTGTAGGTTACATTGTTTTGCGCCCAAGTATAACTGTCGCAAACCGTATCATTACTACTTGAATTACTGGAGCTCTTAATAATCAGGTTTAAAGTAACAATCGAATCACAACCAGCAGTATTAGTGGTTGTGTCTATATAGGTTCCACTTGAAGTGTAAGTTCTATTGCTTTGCGCCCAAGTATAGCTATCACATGCAGTATCACTAATGCTAGAGGCAGAAAGCACAGGCTCTACAATTGAATCTACAATCGTCGATGTGCATTTATTTTTATCAGTTACGGTTACTGTAAATGTTCCAGGTGAAAGGCTAGTTATAGTATCATTTGCAGAAGAATTACTCCACGAATAGCTATATGGACTTATGCCACCTGTGGAGGATGCAACTATAATTCCATTACCCAGACCATTACAAGTTACATTAGTTTTTGAAAGAATGGAAGCAGTTAAACCTGAACTTAAGCTAGCTTTTCCAATAGAGCTATATGCTAAGCCACATGATCCATTTACTAAAACAACACGATATTGAACTTCAGAAGAAATACTAGTTAAACTATAAGTTGCGCTTGTATTGGTAATGTCTGTCCACACCACTCCTTGGTTAATTGATTTTTGCCATTTTTGAATAGTCCCAGTGTAACCCGTCAGTTTAAGAGTTCCACTCGGAGTTTTTGGACTACAAAGCAAAACACTACTCAAGGATCCTCCAGTAGGCGGAGTGCCTGAGATCACTGTTATTGATTTTGAATTTGAGTTTTTAGCTGCGCCACAACCTGTTGTTTGCACAACTGCTCTAAAGTAAACTGTTCCTGCGGTAGTTATTGTTCGCTTTAGAGTGTTACTGGTATTTGTTATATCAGTCCATGTAGTGTTGTTTGTTGAGGTCTGCCACTTTATTATACTCCCTTGATAACCAGAAAGGACAAGCTCCACCTGACCACCAGTACATATAGAAGAGTTTAAGGCCGTTATATTTCCTGGAAGTGTTGGTTTAACGTTTATAGCCGCACTTGATGTTGCTAATCCGTTACATGTATTTGGGGCAGTAGCATTTACTACTGCTCTGTAGTAAGTTGTTTGTGTTATGTTAGTTGCGGTATAAGTTAAACTTGTATTTGAGATACTAACACCTGCAGTAAAAAAATTATCATAAGAGTACTCCCACTTAACAACTGTGCCTGTTAATCCAGTGATTGTTAAAGTTGTAGAATTTGAGGATGCGCAAACATTGACGCTACCACCACTAATAACACCACTTGGAGAACCTGAAACAGCTATACGTCTTGAACTAATAGGTGTGTTGGTTGTTTTGTCATTTGGCATTCCGCCATACTCTACAAGGTAATTACTCAGGGAACTAGTATTACGTAAATCATTCCATCGCCCCCCATTATTGGAATAGAATTGACCAACATGCTCACTGCCACCAGAATTATTTGGCTCTCCGCCAGCCCAATTCGAATACTGACCAGATATTTTTGTTTGATGGTTTGAGAATTGGGTACCTGCTTCAGGACCTGTAACCCAAGTCCATTTCTTTTCTGATGCACTCTGGTTTGCATATTTGGTTGAGCCTACGGCAGCATTAATTTGAGCGAAATCATCAGATGCCCCCATCCATGCAGCTGATTTCATAATCTTCCATATAAAATTATTTTCTGCTGCACTTTGCATCGTTGCCAGATAACCCACTTTTCCGAAGTATGAGCGCAGCGCTGCTTTTGATTTTGCCGATGTCCAATTGCCAGAACTAGAAACGGTTTCATAGAAGTGCTCAGTTAGAGGATTGTATAAGACCTTACCAGCTACAAAAGTTATTTCGCGCAAAGAAGGAAAACAAGTTGCATTACTTGCCTTAAACGTCACTCCCCTCAAAATTGTATCCCATTTCGGAGCTGTAGTACTTCCTGTAAATGTCAAGACACCAATCGCACTGTTAAAGCTCGCTGAAATACCAGTAGGTAAAGAAGTTGGCGCGATTAAAACATCACCCGAAGTATTTGACTGCGTTATTTGAACTTTAAAACCATCGATTGTTCCGTTTGCTGTTATCGAGATATTTGAATCAACGATAGTTCCAACGTTTTTTGTTACGCTTAATTGTGAGCCTGTTCCAAGCAAAGTAATTGAGGTGGCGGCTTGGCCCATTAGCAAGGCGCTAGACAGAAGAAGGCAAAAGGATGAGAAAATATTTTTCATGATTTTTTAATTTTTAACCGGCGAAAATATTTAAAAAAAGAATGTAATTTACGTACTATTAAAATTTTATTTTTAGTTAGGGAACAATTACTAATTAGAGAAATATTGACTCATAAACTACTTTCAGTGAAGACGTTAACAACAATTGTTCTTAGTCTAATCTAGGTGTAAACGAATCCACATGAGCTAAAACCTTCATCAAAATAATTAATATTAATGAGTAGTGAAGCTACTTTTAAACCCTTTACACTATTAATCTATTTGTATGATAATAAAAGCTTAGAAAGGTTTTTACCGTGGAATAATACTAGTGTCATACTTGGATAATGCCAATTCAAATAACCTAGTTTATAAACTCTAATCAAAGGCTTTAATCACTCCTTAAAAACCTTGGGGTACTGGGTAATTTGAAAGTTGTTTTCCTTTTAAAGTTCAATCTTCAGTTGTAGTTATAACCCCCTTCTTCCTCTTACATAATTAGCCCATTTAAGCATACTTCTAACTCAACCCTTAGCAGTACATACAAGGTATTTAAATGGCCCTTAGATGGCAGAGAAAAAGTTATATTATCTTCAATTGTTTGTTTGTTTGGCCGATATGTTCTTGAGTATGGGCGGACTATTTAAAATAATATATTGGCCAATAGCTAAGATTCTTATTGTTTCAGGCGCTTTAATTCTAATGCTCGGATTTATGCTATTGCATTCAATTGGTTCTTACCGCTTGGCAGAGGAAAATTATTTGCGCTCTTGAAATCGTTTTTAATTGCAGCTGGCTTAATTCTTCTTTTGGGGTTGAGTTTCAATTCCTGAATTTTGAAAATAAAATCACCATTAGAAGATAGTATCGGAAATGATAATGAAAAGTCAAACTTTGAATAGCTTTTTTCTTGTCAAAAAATGATTTAGAAAACTTTAATTAAAAGGTTTATAATCAATAGTTAAAGGAAAAATATTGAGTCGTTTATTCGCTCTTTTTTCAGAGTGGTTGGCTTTTCAATTCAAAAGAGAAATCAACTAAATGTATACATTTGAAAAGGCTACTCAGATAAGTAGCCTTTTTTTTTCGCGCGGGCTAGAAGATTTGATTTACAGATTTCGATTTTCAAAATCAACCTTGTTAAAAGTTAATTGTGGCCTTTTAAAAGATCAGCAGAATGATTTTTTAAGCTGATTCTTGAAATATTAGTAACCTTGAAACATTAATATTTTCAACAAACTAGATAAAACATGACCACAATCATGTAAAAAAGAAGTCTAGATCTTTTTTTAAGACTATCCCAAGTTCTAACTTTGTCTTGTTAAACTTTAAATAAATTAATTGTAAAAAAGCCATGTACATTTCTAGACATATCACTAGGGTTTTCGGTTTTCACGGGATACGGAACCCAAGGAGTTGTTGGCGCTGAGCTAGAATCAACTCTTGATAGAATTTTGACTTTTCATACTGCTCCGAGTAGTTATGATGTTGAGTACATCTCTGGTGATAGGGGCATTAGTCAAGTAACTGATGATGAAGTAGTTGTAGGAGTAATAAGGTGGATATACTTATATAAATAGAGCTGAAGTTCTAGGTTATGTTAAAGTCAATAATGGCTAGGCACATGTAATTGTCGCGCTACTGTTGCCGCCAGGTAAAGAGTAAAAAAATAACTTAAAAATTAAACAAAATGAACCAATTAATTCAAATAATTTTAGCTGCTATCTTAATTTTAGCGACAGCTTCTTGCAGTATAGGTGGAAATGAAGGTGCACCTAAAGAAACAAAAAAAATAAGTTTAGGAGGAAATAAAAGACCTAAAAAAGTAAGGGAAGAGAAAAAATTTAATGATTTAGATCCAATGATTATGAAAGGAGTTGGACCTATTACCTCTATTGAAATTGGCGCTTTAGATGATGCAATGGCTGCAGAAGGAAAAGAACTTTTCGAGACTAAATGTACTACTTGTCATAAAGTTGCTAAAAGGTACGTTGGTCCTGCTATGAAAGGTGTTACCGAGAGACGTACTCCGGAATGGATAATGAATATGATTCTTAATCCGATGAAAATGATTAAAGAAGATTCTCTTGCTAAACAAGTTATGATAGAATCTAACATGGCGATTATGGTAAAACAGGGTATTACTGAAGATCAGGCTAGAAAAATTTATGAATATTTTAGAACAATATAAAAATTAAATTTCGAATATAAAACCAATAGAATTCCATAAAGAGCTAAAACTATTTTCGCCTAAAATTACAGCAAAGAAATAAAAGTTTTGGGCTTTAAATTTTTACAACACAAAATAGAAATAAAGAATCTTTTAAAGTTGTTGTATGGCCAAGAATATCTGTCAACCTGATTTTTAGAGCTGTTGAGTGAAATAGGTGAAATTGATTCAATTTTATTATTGAATCAATTGGCCCTTTTTAGACAATTTAGGATAAGAAATATTGTACTCTAATTATGAATCTTCTTTTGCGAATTTTGCTGATTGCATAGGTGTCCACTGAAAATGAATTAGTTGTCATTGACTTATTTTTTAGTTCGATTCTGTCAGCTGAAATGAATGTAAAAACCAAGTCACGTTCTCTTTTAGTTTTATTGAATGCTACCAAAAATTTATCCAGATTTGAAAATGAGTTGCCCACCTATTTAGAATCTCAAATTGAAAATAGTATAGGAGATTACAGAAAAAGAGTTATAAACTTGAGGGGAAAGCTGAGCGAGTAATTGTCATTTAATGAGTAAAACTAGCTACCTAATATAAGCCACCCTCTTTTAGATTAGTGTTAAGATGACGGTTTTTAAGGAGTAAATTAAGGTAGATGTCAATACTTGCCTAGAGGCCTTCCTTAACTCCATAATAATGAAGACGATAAAGACTTAAATAATCAACTTCTACTCGATGTCATTTTATTCCATTGAGCGAAGAAAGAATTGCTTCACTTGCTGTGCTTTGCCGTAAAAAAGACAGTGAGCTAATCTGCTTTTAATATTTTATTTTTTTGATATTCTTCAGTCGTTATATAATCTAAATAGGAGTGTATTCTTTTTCTATTGTATCATATTTCAATAAACTCAAAACCCTCAATTCCAACTTATCATTTAAAAACATCCCATGTACCTAAATAACTAATAAGAATTATTCTATTTCCCCTTTGAAATTAATTTAAAGTTATAATATCCGAAAAACGAAATATAGATATAACAACAAACGATCAATGTTAGCGCCGTTTTAAAGCCACTTAAATCCGTTAAGTAGCCAAACATTGGAGGTATCATAGCCCCACCAACAATAGCCATACATAAAAGACCCGATGCTTTTGGTTTTAATTCTTTCAATCCTCCGATTGCCAATGTAAAAATGGTTGGAAACATAATTGAATTACAAAGTCCAACGGCCAAAATAGCCCACATGGATATCAAGCCATTTGTTGAAATTGAAACCACAATTAACTGTATTGCGAAAAATGCAAAAATGGCTATTGCCAAACCCGGGTTTATCTTTTTCAATAAATAAGACCCAAAAAACCTTCCCACCATTGCCCCTGTCCAATAAAAGGCAACAAAAACACCAACAACTGCTTTTTGATCATTAATTTTAAGATCCGAGTTTAATATTACTTCAGTAATATAGCGCATCGTTTCGTTACTCTTTATCAATGGAACCAAATTCATATCTAAAAAATAATTTACTAAATAACTTCCAATAGCAACTTCAGCTCCTACATAAAAGAAGATCCCCATTACGCCTAGCATTAAATTTTTCTTTTTAAAAAGGGAAAAGTAGGTTCCTGAAGAATTGGTGTGAATAAGTTTAGGAAGGCTAATAAATATGAAAATGGCGGCGACTGCACCTATCATTAATGCGATCCATACAAAAGGAAATTGTACAGCTGATGCTTCGCCAGCTAAATAAACTTGTTGGGCATTTTCTGAAAGTTGACTTATTTCATTCTTGGATTTAATTTTATCGCTCAAAATAAGAGTTGCTCCGACTATAGGTGCAATTGCAGTTCCCAAAGAATTAAATGCTTGGGCCAATGTAAGCCTTCCTGAGGCACTTTTTTCATGGCCAAGTACAGCAACAAAAGGATTTATAGCAACTTGAAGTAAAGTCATTCCTCCCGCTAGAGTGAAATATCCAAGAATAAATATACCGAAAGAACGAAATTCAGCTGCGGGGTAAAACAATAAACAACCCAATGCCAAGGTGGATAACCCTGAAATTATTCCACCTTTATATCCGATCTTATTTATAATAAAACTAGATGGTATGGAAAGTAAAAAGTAGGCACTAAAAAAAGCAAATTGAACCATTCCCGCTTGGAAATAGGTTAGCTCAAACAACTCTCTTAACCGAGGAATTAATGAATCAACAAGTACGGTTATAAACCCTAAAAAAAAGAATAATACAGTGATTAATGCAAAGGAAATTCGGTAATTCTTTTTATCAGTCATTCGCTCTTACTTATGAAATAAGCTTCCCCTGATCAACCACCATTTCAATTAGAGCTATTCGACCCGTTCGTTTAAAAACCGCTTTTGAGTCCTCTGGACTTAACTGTAATGTTTTGAGTGTTTTATCACTTCCATCATCATAAATCAGTTTGAGACTATTAGCTTCGCCAAGAGTATAAATTATCGGAACTTGACAAAATGTATAACCTAATCCATTTTTTGGAATATTTACTTTACAAGCGACACCATCCACGTTATAGCAAGATAATGTTCCAGCTTCAGAAATAAATTCAGATTTTCTCAATAACACTGGATTGAATGATAATCTTCCATTATAAACTATAACTCCTAATTCAGCCCACCGATTAATTATATCTTCCTTAACCTGACCAGTCATTCCAGGTTGTCTTGCTCCTGCATATTTTGGAGTGTGTGAATAAGCATCAGTTGGAAATGCACCATATAGCTCAGGCGTTTTATTAATGCCAATTCCCGCTCTAACTTCATAGTAATGTTCTATTAATCGACCTATTTCTCCCGAATCAGAATTAGATCCATGAGTGGCATAAATATTTTCTTGGATGGATAATAATAACTTGGAAACCATGTGCCAATATATACTCCCTAAACCCTCATAGCCATAAAAAGAGCCCGAACGACCAGTAAATGAGCAATGATTAAATAACTTTTCAAAAGCATCCATAAGTTTACTCCGTTCTCTTCGAACTAGTTCACTCAAATCAGCATCTTTAATATTTTCTAAAGCCAATTTCAAATCATCAGCATTATGAAAATCACAATTGAAATGTATCTTTCCCTCTACATCCTTTTCTATAATGTCATATTTGTCCGAGGTTAGTAAGGCTTCTACTAACTTTGAACCTTTAATATCAGCTCCATCAATAACATTCCGCTCCAAAAACGATGCTAATTCACGATCAGGATAAAGCATGTAGCTATATTGATCTTCTCGATACATATCACTCTTTTTGAGTGCATCAAAAACATTTAAAACCTCTTCAGAAGACAAATATTTGGAACTGGCCACTGCGACCTGCCCTTCGAGCATTTTATACAAATTTGTAAGCTCTGCTTTATTGTCGGAAAGATTAAGTAAGTTGTAAGAATGATATAAACCATCCTTTCTTTTATTCAAATCAATAGAGTGCTCTATATAGTTTCGTGCTAATTTGAAGAAATCGAGAATCTTATGGTATGAAATACTTTTTTTATCTTGCGTAAATCCTGCATAAGCAGTCGTTCGATAATGTTCACCAGCTATCCCAAAAGCATCCATCAGGGACCTTCTATCTTCGGAGCTAAAAGTGCTTTCTAAACTTGATTGGTGTGCTAAAAATCCTCTTTGTAAGGCATCCAATAAATCAACTACTGGTTTATTGATCAAAACTTCTTGTTTTTCAATATCTCCAAAAAGTTGCTCTGTAAAGCTTAAGAATCGTCTCAAATAATAAAGAGTAACCATAGACACCCCATTACCGACAAGAGCATTATTGGCATCGTTCCACTCCGGTCGTTGAGTATTCATCCAAATCCCACCCTCCGGAATGAAATTGTACAATTTGGTTAGAACCATTACTAAGATTTTTTCCGTAAGGTTTACACGTTCTAATCCCCCGGAAGCTTGCATAACCAATTTACCATCAGAGCCAACCTTATCAACTTGCTGTTTAATTTTATTGGCTTCCTCCTGATCAAAATTTATGGTGTGTTTCGGGTCGTTTACAATAGCATCGTACCCTTTTATCCTATATGGTACGTTGGCATAAGTAAATATTCGTTCATCCAGTAAACCTTTTAATCTACTGGGGTGAAACGAAAAAGAAAGCTCTAATAACTTAGTCAAATAAATAACCTGATGATCACCCCAATAACCAATGTGAGACCAAGGGTCGTTCGGATCAACAACCTCCCAATCTATTCCTTCCCTAGTAATTCGATAAGGGTTATACCCATCAATAGTAGAGGCATTTACAAATTTGGTAATCATGCCAAGTGTAAACTCAGGAAAACTGAAAGCTAAAGCTTCCCAATTTTGAAATATATCCCTCCAATTTCCTTCGTAATTTCTTTGCTTTTCGCCTTTAGGATTCTTCAATTCAATACTAAAATAATTCCAAGGTCTAGAAGGATCTCCATGTCTACGGCTGAACGAAAGAGGTAAATATTCTAAGTAATAACGCATGGCATCTTTATGCCGTGATGCCACCAAAAAATACCTTAACTGATGGTAAGAAACTTGCCTCGGCAATTCACTTAGAGCACTTTTTAAACGGGCATACCCAGGGCGGTTCATCTGCGCTATATGGGCTCTAAAATCATTAGTATCAATATTATATTGCTCATCAAAAATCCCACCTCTCATTATATTAAAGAGAACATTTGAATAGTGGCGTCCAGTTCCATAACGATCCTTTGATAATTGAATACCATCTGCCATTCCGATTTTTTGCCGCAAATCTTCTTTATTCTGCTTAACATCTAATATGACTAGATCGTAAAGGGTTGCTCGATTTTTCAAATCCATACGCAATTTTGAAATTGAAACTGCGGACTGACTCACCTCGGAAACTATTGCCCAAGGAATGCTTTCATTTGGATTAATTTCTAAATCAGCTTGAATGAAAAAAGCCCCTTTTGAAGCCTTAATTGTAAATTCTTGATCAACTTTTCCCGTATTAACAAATATCTCCTTCTGTATTTCTGATAATAATACAGAGTTATATGGTATTCCACATGCCCAGACTGTAGTCGCTCTTAAGGCTTCATTGGGCTCTGCTTTATCTACTATTATTGAGCTAAGCGAATAAACTGCTAGATCTCTAACGCCATCCCATTCCGATATTTTATATGCATCAACTAGAGTGCTACGTTCGTTTTGCAAGCCACTCGGTACACCAGCAGGCATAATATTTTGGATTCCGTCGAGCAGTTCAACTTTTACAGGTACATCTCTATGATTAAAAAATCGGGACTCTTTAACAATACCATATTTTTCAGAAAAAGACCATGCGTATCGATAACTCAAACCTAAATCATGATTTATTTCTTCAAATACAATTCTATTCCCTACTCTATTTTTATAGAGGTTTCCAGTACAATTATAGCCCCCATTGAGTGGTTTAGTAAAAGGCTTCCAGAGGCTAACTCCATTTTCTTCAATGACTCTAAAAAGAATCGAAGCTCCTGTGATTCCGACGGAGTCCGTAATCTTATCATCCGTATAATATGGGAAAAGTGCATTCTCAGGATTTACTCGACCGGCTGATAAAGCACCATTACTAGAAATAAATAACCAATGATCATTGGCACTTACAACGGACATGAAAAATGGAGGCATTAAATCGTAATTTCTTATCACAAAAAAATCTTCGCCATCCAAAAAAGTATATTCACCTTTTATATCGTTCGTCTTATTCATATTTAAATTAGTGAATTTATCTAAAACATCTTTTTTTCTCTTAAACTAATCTAAAATACCATGAATTACAACAGATTGAATAGCCTTTTCGCTAATTGTAGTTTCTATTGATTCACCGTTCAAATCTATATGTACGGACTTAGGAATTTCTGATTGATTCAATAAAACGACAACTATACTTCCATCCTTGTTTCTAATCGTTGTAGCCATCAACTCATTCGTATTAATAGTATATCCAATTCTTTTTGCCTCTGGACGAATAAATTTACTAAAATGGGATAAGGTGTAATATAAAGGGGTATAATATACCTCATCCTTTTCAGTATTCACAATTACTGGAGCTATACACCAATTTTTGGCCCAGTTCGGCCCTCCTTTTTCATCCAAAACCATATTCCAATCCACCCAGCCTTCAACCCAGCTATTTAAGCAACCAATAATATCTCGGGCATATCGATAAACAGGAACATATTTTGGGTGATCTATTTTTTGACTATCCGGTGCCCAATCCCAGCCCCAATCAGTTGCATTCTTACTCCAATACCAAGAGTCATCTTGCCATTTTGGAACTTCTGCATCAATGCAACCCTCAGTATGAATAATATGTTTTTGAGGTGCAACGTTATGTGTGAAATTAAGGGCCCCTGGCATCCAATCAACTGTACTTGAATACCAATGAACGGCAGTCCCGTAGATCCATGGTTCTAATTCCTTGTCATTGAGCATTTCAATTGCCCATTCTTTTAATTCATCATCTCTATTTTGATCATATATTAAAATGTTCGGCTTAAGACTATCCCTCTTCATTTGTGGACCCAAGTGATTTTTAATAAAATCGGACATTTGATGAGGGCTAAAATGCATACTTTCCCAATTTTCACCATTTCCAAGAGGTTCATTTTCAACCGTTATTCCCCATATTTCAATTCCTTGCTCAGCGTAAGCTTTAATATATTTTGAAAAATACATTGCCCAAGTAGGATAATATTCAGTCAAGAGTTGCCCTCCTTTCCAAGCATTATTATCTTTCATCCATCGTGGCGCTGTCCATGGGGAGGCAATAATTTTAAAGCCTTCAGGTGAAATGCTTTGTGCCTCCTTTATCATTGGAATTAAATCCCCCTCATCAGGAGAAATATCAAAGTGCTTAAGAAAGGTATCTCCAGGAACCGTATCGTAGGAGTAGCTATTTAAAGAAAAATCACATGAATTTATATGGGTTCGTGTCAAAGAATAATTTGCTCCTTGTTCCGAAAAATAAGCCTGCATAACTTCTTGCCGTTTGAGCTTAGTTAATTGATTTAAAAGGTAAGCCGAAGACTCTGTAAAAGCACCCCCAAAACCAGTAATGATTTGAAACTCCTGATCTGGAAATATGGAAATAGAATCGATAATATCTCCTTGAAATGACACTGGGTTTAGCAATGTCAGCTTGTCCCCTTTTGCAGAAGTTTGATAAATAGCAACATTACGGTTGGATGATTCTTGATTTAAACAAGACCAATTAGACCAAATTAAAATTGCGTAAATAATCTGTTTCACTTTTATTTCTTCTGATATACTCTAACGTAATCAACAATGTATTGGTGCTTGATTGTACTCTCATCTATACCTTTAGCACCACCCCATCCACCGCCTATCGCCAAATTAAGAATGATATTCTGAGCTTGATAAAAAGGCCATTCCAAGTCATTTGCCACTTTATCATAAGTATAATAGCGCTCTCCATCAACAAAACAATGTATAACATCCGGATACCATTCAACTGAATATGTATGAAACCTTGAATTCATGCTATCCATTTCAATAACACTACTTATTTGATTGTTCTTTTTGAAATAATACGCAGGTGTATGGCAAGTTCCATGATTCATTCCTTTTTCCGTGTTTTCGTCAATTTCAAAACCCACACATTCCAAAACATCAATTTCACCGCAATATGGCCAACTAACTTCATCGCGATAATTATCCCCGAGCAGCCAACCTGCAGCCCATGTTCCAAGTCCAACGGGCACCTTGGCTCTAAACTCGATTTTGCCATATTTAAAGGCAATATTACCTTTTGTTGTTAAACGAGCTGAAGTCCATCCTTTACCCTCGGTCGATTGATGTGCTTCAATTATAAGAACGCCGTTTTCAACACGCGCATTTTTAGCTATTGAATTCGTGTAATACTGCAGTTCATTGTTTCCCCAACCCCAATCGCCGACATTATATGACCAGTTAGAGTCGTTTGGCAGTCCATTTTCGTTAAATTCATCTGCCCAAACTAACTCCCAGTTTTCTCCTTTCATATTTTGAGTAATAATTCGGGGAGTTTCATCAAAAGAAATAATCAATTCAAATTTCAAACTATCTACCTGCGCACCATCAGCAACATGAATTCTCATTTTATGAATTCCAGCCTGTAAAGGAGACCCCTCAGCTACTGAATTAAGAGCATTATTAAACTTCATTGATCCTGAAATATTATAAACTCTTGAGTCCTGATTATCTATGTAATCTTCGACCCAAATTTCTTCATTATTTCCTTTGCCAAATGCAGTTAATCGATAACGGCCCGTTTCATTAATTTGAATTTCAAATTCAGAGGTTAAACCCTTCTCAAACGAAACAACTTCATTTTCGCTACTTTTTAAAACAACCTCTTTTTCAGAAATTGTTTGATTGCCACAGCTAATTATTATGGCCGTAAAAAAGTAGATTATTAAGTAGTTGTACATTCTCATAATAAATTATTTTATTTCACAAGATTAGCTTCAATTTCTTCTAATGTTTTGCCTTTTGTTTCTGGAACCACGCGAATAATAAACACCAAACCAATGGCTGCAAAAACTCCATAAATCAAAAAGGTTATATCGCTTCCAAAGGCTTCTAATTCCCAAGGAAAAATCCATTGAACAATAAAACTTACACCAGAGTTAATCAAACCCACAAATGATATTGCAATTCCTCGAATGTAATTAGGGAAAAGTTCGGAAAATAACACCCACATAACTGGTCCAATAGAAATAGCAAACGAAGCAACGAATCCTAAAATAGCAAAGAGAATGATTGTGGAATTTAGTGAAATTGAAGATTTCAATACGGCCTCTTTATGTTTTTCATAAGTATCAATTCCCAAAATATCGACCATCGCATAATTGAAATCCTTTTCATTTGTATAGGTAATACTCTTAACTGAATTAAATTTTGACTCTTCTACACCTTGGCTCAACAATTCAATTGATTCAGATGAAAGTGTAAAAGTCGCAGAATTGAATTCATTGGCAAGTGAAAACATGGTTATCATAATTCCGGCAACACCAAAACTTAATAATGGTTTTCGGCCTAATTTATCGATAAATAATATTGCTAATATTGTGAAAACTAAGTTGACCAAGCCAACCAATATCGCTTGAACAAAAGAAGCATCAGTTCCAATACCTGCTTGTTCAAAAATCATAGGAGCATAAAAGAAAACTGCATTTATTCCAGTAATTTGCTGTAAAATAGCTACAACAATTCCAATAGACAAAACCAATCTCATTTTAGGTTTTAACAGTTGCCTTATACCAGCTTTATCTTCCACATCTTTGTTTTTTTCACTTTCCAGAATATTGGCAATAGCTGTCTCAGCATCTTTTTCAGAATTGAAACGTGTCATAACCTTTTTGGCTTGGTCTAATTCACCTTGAAAGATTAACCAACGTGGACTTTTAGGGACAAAGAACAACCCAACGTAGTACAGAGCTGCTGGTATTGCCTCCAGCCCTAACATCCAACGCCAATTATGCTCTGCAATACCCAAGTTTTCAACCCATAGAGCATCAGACTTGCTTAATTGTAGAATAAGGTAGTTCGTAAAAAAAGCTAATGATATGCCAATTACAATATTGAGCTGATTGAAAGAAACTAAACGTCCTCTTATTTTAGGTGGAGCCATTTCTGCGATATACATAGGTGCTAAAATTAATGAAGCACCAACTCCAAAGCCTCCTAACATTCTAGCAAATACCAACCAGAAAAAATCAGGGGCAAATGCAGAAGCAATTGCAGATATGGTATATAAAATGGCGGCACACCTTAAAACAGTTCTACGTCCTAACCTGTCACTTAGAGGACCAGCTATCATCATTGCCAAGGTGGCTGTTAAAGTAAGTGAAGCTACGGCCCAGCCCAACTCTAATTTAGTAAGTTCAAATTCTACTTCAATAAACTGGACAACACCAGAAATTACAGAAGCATCAAACCCCATTAACAATCCGCCAAGAGCAACAGTTAGAGCAATTTGAACGAGTATATAATTCTTGTTTTTCATATAGCTTTTTTTAGTGAGTCCTTTTTGATGGCAATTCAATTTGACTGAAAAGGCTATCAAAATTACCTTTAAAGGATTTCTCTAATTCAAGTTCATTCCTAGTTAAACTTTTAAGTGATCCATCTTCTATTTTGTTCCAAATAACATATTTCACCTTGCCTTTAATATCTATTAATCCAAAATGATTTTCAGAACCCTTCACATTCTTATTATCTTTCCATGGCTCGTCAAATGCTTCAAAAAAGAAACAGGTAATACTGTCCAATTTAGTCCATTCATTCATTAAATCAAAATAGATTTTTTGTTTGTACTCGTCAGCTGCTTTCGAACCTGAATGACCATAATTATCGTTCGAAATTGAAGCCCAACCAGTTTCACCTATGTGGACTGGTATATCTGGTTTTATACTTTGAACATATTGTTTTGTAGAAAGATACTGGGATTGTGCATAATCCGAAGCCCTTTGAATGGCAGCATAAATTTCCTTGAGTTTCTCTGGTTTATTATCCGCCGAATCTGAATGCCAAAATTCTGGATTATAATGAGTATCGTGAAATGGATATGTATGCATTGAAACATAATCTACAGCATTAATCAAATCAATTAAATCTTGGTTATGATAGGATTCATCTCCACCGCCCCAAGATTCGTAATTATCAGAACTTGTTATTTTCAAATTCTTATTTAACCTACCCTTCTCTTTAAGTTTTTGTAAGAAATTTACCCATTTTAAAACAACATTCGGTTTCACAAAATAAGTAGCTGCCCAATGCACCATGGATTCATTTCCAACTGCAATAACTTTAACAATTTCAGGGTACTTTATTGCCAATTCAACGGCAGTATTAACTTCCCCTGCATTTTTAGTTTCATTGCCTTTTTCGTGATTTGGTTTTTCAGTCCAAGCATCTTCACATTCAATCCAAGCGCCTAGCATAACATACATTTCAAAAGTCGAATCCATACCTTTAAGCTCTTGAATGGCTTGTAACAAATTAGCAGATTGCGGAAATTCTTTGGATTGATATGTCCTTAAAACTTTTATTCCAAGAGCCGAAAGAACTACCAAGTCTTCCTTCAACTCTTTGATAGTAGGCTCGATAGTTCTAGAAGTATCTCTATAGCCACCATAACAAATACTTAAGTAATTGGGGTTTCCAATTATTATTTTTTGATTTAATTTAAGGGTTCTAATATTTGATTCACAATTGTAAAACGCTGCAAAAATTAAAGCGCCTAACGAAAAAGCAAGAAACAAAACCTTAAACTGTCTTAACTTTTTCAACTTTTCAATTATTATTTTCTAATTGATTATTAGAGCTCTCCAAATTGAAGTTTTTCATGTGGTAATTAACTAATTCTTTAATCGGACTCTTTATTATGCTTCCCAAGGCTAATTCCTTTTTATCCATTTCTTCTATGAGTATATCTTGAAACACGCTAGCAATTGAACCTACGAAACCAACCTCACAATTATAAGCTTCAGGAAATCCCAATATATGAATACCAATAAATTTAGCCATGCCAGCCCTAATCATATTTTCAACATATGGATGATTTTTGTATTGAGCAATAAATGGCATAAAGGAAGCTAAATAAACATTTGCATGAACATTGCCATATATTTCCCGTACTGCTTCTTCCCAAGTCAAACCATATTCAGAGGTGAAACCCTCCTGTATTTCTTGGGGTAATGCCTTATAAAAATAATCAGCTAAAAACTGTTTCCCAAAATAACACCCTCCAGCTTCATCGCCTAAAACAAATCCTAGAGCAGGAACAGACTCTTTTAATATTTTACCATTAAAATAACATGAATTTGATCCGGTTCCCAGTATACAGCTAATCACAGGTTTTCCATTATAGACGGAATAAGCCGCAGCTAATAAATCATGAAATATTTCGATTTTTGCCTTTGTAAAAACTTTTTGTAATCCTTGCTCAATAATTTTATTCAATTTATTACTTGAACACCCCGCTCCATAAAAATAGACTCGACAAACTTGATCTTTGATTGAATGGAATTCTGGGTTTTCATATAAAGTTTTGGTGACCAAATCACTATCATGAAAATAAGGGTTAAAACCTTGCGTTCTAATGGAAGCTATTTCAGTACCATTATTGTTAAGAAAAAGCCATTCACACTTTGTAGAACCACTTTCAGCTATTACTATCATATAAAAAATTCTATTTTTTTAAGATTCTTTAAATTTGTTTTGAAACCAGGAGCCCCCTATTGCAAATACATTATCAAGGAACAAATAATCGCGACTTGACTCTGAGGTAATACCTCCAGTAGGACAAAATTTAATATCTGGGAAAACCTGTCCATATGCTTTTAACGATTTAATTCCACCAAATAAATTTGCTGGAAAAAATTTAAGAGCAGTCAACCCTTTTTCTTTTGCAGCCATTATCTCACTTGGGGTAGCCACTCCAGGTAAAAATGGAATCCCAGATGACTTTAGACTTTGCAAAAGTTCAGCAGTCAAACCCGGACTAACAAGAAAATCCACTCCTATATCCTTTAATTTTTGAATTTGACCTGCTGCAATCACAGTGCCGGCTCCTACCAATACATCTGGTCGTTTAGCTTTGAGTAATTTAATGGCTTTAAAACCTGCGTTTGTTCTCAAAGTAATTTCGATGCAGTTTACTCCTTTGGATTGCAAATAATCTACAAAAGCAAATGGATCATCACCATCATTAAAAGTTACAACCGGAACAAGGTTATGCGATTTCATAATCGCTAAAATGTTGTTTTGTTCGTCCATGATTAAACGATAAATGATGCGCCTTCTTCACTTATTGAAACGAGAGGTCTTATATTTTTAAATAATTCACGACCGACTCCCAAATCAGATTGAGCTTTTTTAGCAATTACATTTCTCAAATTAATTTTCTCAAAATCTTCACAATTCAGTGTTCCTTCCGTTGCGTTTAACTCTACAATATCACCAGTTTGCAATTTCAGCAAAATGTCTTTATGTTCTGGGTGTTCTGAGAGGTGAATAGCTGCCGGAACTTTACCGGATGCACCAGACATTCGACCATCAGTAACCAGTGCCACTTTAAATCCGTTTTGTTGTAAAATACTGAGTGTTGGAGTTAGTTTATGCAATTCCGGCATTCCATTTATTCGTGCACCTTGATTTCTCACTATTACAATAACATCCCGGTTTAGTTCCCCTTTTTTAAATGAAACAATTACATCATCTTGGTCTTCAAAAACTTGAATAGGTGCTTTCACCACATGATACTGTTCCTTTACTGCAGAAATTTTAATAATTGATCTTCCCAAATTCCCATCAAGAAGTCTTAAGCCGCCAGTTGATGCAAATGGATTATCGACTCGTCTTAATACAGTATCATCCAAAGAGTTTTCTGGAACTGACCGCCAGTTCAAAATTCCGTTTTCCAAAAATGGTTCTTGAAAATATGCCCATAAACCTTCGCCCATAATTGTAGAAACATTTTCGTTTAAATATCCTCCATCAGCCAATGTTTTCATAAGAAAACCCATTCCTCCGCAAGCTTGAAAATGATTAATGTCCGCATTTCCATTAGGATATACCTTAGTTAAAGATGGAACGGCTTCAGAAACATCATTGAAATCACTCCAATTAATTATAATTCCTGCAGCACGTGCAATGGCTATTATATGCAAAGTATGGTTTGTAGACCCTCCTGTTGCCATCAATCCAACTAAAGCATTTACAATAGTTTCTTCACTAATAACATTCGATAGTGGCACATAAGAATTACCTGTAGATGTAATCTCGGTCAATCTTTTTACTGCAAAATCATTTAGTGCTTCTCGCAAAGGGGTGCCAGGAGTTATGAAAGAAGAACCGGGAACGTGCAGTCCCATGATTTCCATTAACATTTGATTGCTATTGGCTGTTCCGTAAAAAGTACAGGTTCCAGCAGAATGGTAGGATGCTGATTCTGCCTTAAGCAACTCTGCTCTTCCTATTTTTCCTTCAGCATAATCTCTTCTATGTTTTGCTTTTTCTTCGTTAGATATTCCCGTCTCCATAGGCCCTCCAGGAACAAATACAAATGGTAAGTGACCAAACCGTAATGCACCCATCAACATTCCTGGAACAATTTTATCGCATATTCCTAAACACATGCCTCCATCAAACATTTGATGCGACATTCCAACAGCAGTTGACAAAGCAATTATATCTCTGCTAAACAAAGACAGCTCCATTCCAGCTTGTCCTTGGGTAACTCCATCGCACATGGCGGGGACACCAGAAGCCACTTGCGCTACAGCCCCATATTTTGCTGCTGATGCTTTTAATTTTGGCGGATAATCTTCATACGTTTTATGAGCACTCAGCATATCATTATATGCAGTTATAATTGCCAAATTGGGTTTGACATTTGCGCTCAAATCATGTTTTTCATCATCTCCGCAAGCAGCAAATGCATGAGCTAAATTACCGCAGGCCAAGCCTTCCCTTGTTACAGAATTTTGACTGCTCAATGTCATCAGATCCAAATACTCTTTTCTTGATTTTTTTGACCTTTCCTTTATGCGTTCAGTTATTTCTTGAATTCTACTATTCATATTATTTCTTCCAATAAACTTCCATTTGCACTTCTTTTTGATCAAAAAAACCTGATATCGGATATTTTATTGAGTCTTTTTCTGTTTTGGCTTTTAAAAGCACCTGTTTTTTTGATTCGCCATAACAATGAAGTATCAATTTCTTTGAACTTAATAAGGCCCTTCTTGTAAATGTAATCCTGCTATAAGGTGCTATTAGAGTAGTAGAATTTACTAAATCATTTTCGTTTTTCAAATCCATTCCTTCTTCTAATTCAGGAGAATCGGGAAATAATGAAGCAGTATGTCCATCTGATCCCATTCCTAAAACGACCACCGTGAAAGGTTTAGGTATTTTCGCCACTGCCACCTTAGACAAGAGCAAGTTTCTTTCTCGATTCTTACTATCATATACAAGAGGAATAAAATCAGCATTTTTTGCTTGATTTATAAGCAAGTTCGACTTTACCATATTCCCATTTTGATCTGGGTTGTCATCTGAAACTAGTCGCTCATCGACTAAAGAGATGGTCACTTTAGACCAATCTAGTGCAGTTTCTGACAGTACCTTAAACAAACCAGAAGGAGTTTTGCCACCAGAAACCAATAAAGAAGCACTTCCTTTTTCAGCAATGTCACGACATAAGGATTTTACTATAGATGAAGCTAGACTATTTTCTAATGCTTCTCTTTGCTCAAGAACTGTTTCTAAACTACTCACCTTTTTTAATTATTTGAGTTCTTGGCTCAGGCCACGATATATTCTCGTCTAAAATATTATCACCTGGCCCCCATGTACCTGCTTCATATAAAACGTTAGGTATATTCAATTTCGTCCAATTTGTGGTAATAGACTCAATCCACTCCCAAGATGCCTTCACCTCATCACGCCTCATAAAAAGTGTTTGATCTCCTCGAATTACGTCCATTAGCAATCTCTCATAAGCATCCGGAAACCGTTCCACAAAATGATCGGCATAGTTCAATTCAAGAGCAACAGGTTTATAACGGTATCCACCAGGGCCGGGTAATTTAACCATTTGCCTCAATTCTATTCTTTCTTCGGGCTGCAGCCTTATAGTCAGTCTATTGTTTGCAATGTCTTTCTTTTCGGGAAAAAGATTATGAGGGACATTTTTGAAATTTATAACGATTTCAGAATACCGTAAAGGCAATCTTTTGGCAGTCCTTAGATAGAATGGAACGCCACTCCATCTCCAATTATCGATATAAGTTTTTAATGCTACAAATGTTTCAGTACTTGAATCGTATTGATCAATTTCTTCTAGATATGACATTAATTGTCCATCCTTTGTTCTTCCTCTTGTATATTGACCCCTTACCGTGTTTTTGCTTATTGATTCAGAATCGAAGAACCTGAGAGCTTTCAAAACCTTCAGTTTTTCATTTCTCACTTCGTTAGCTCCTAACTTTGCCGGTGGCTCCATCGCAATAAGACAAAGTAGCTGGAGTAAATGATTTTGAACCATGTCTCGTAACGCACCGTACTGATCGTAAAAACCTCCCCTTGATCCTACTCCAAGAGATTCTGCAACGGTGATTTGAACATTATCAATATTCTTAGCATCCCAAGAATGTTCAAAAATGTTATTGGCAAACCGAAGAACCATTAAATTCTGAACTGTCTCTTTCCCTAAGTAATGATCTATCCTATAAATTTGTTCTTCACCAAAATACTTCGAGACTTGATTATTTATTTCTTCCGATGAATTTAAGTCACTTCCAAGAGGTTTCTCAAGAACTATTCTAGATCCTTTTGAAATATATTTCTTTTCACTCAGATAGGCACATATAGAACCGAATACAGCAGCCGGGGTAGCCAAATAAAATATTCTAACTTTACTTTTCGATCCGACAAACCATTTCTGAATCTCTGCACTTTGCTTTCCAGTTGCAATATCAATAGAGCCATGAATAATCATACCTAGAAGGTCCTTAATAATCGATTTCGATGCATTTGGAATATATAAATTTAGCTCTGTCTCTAATTTTTTTAAAAAACCTTCCCTCGTATATTCTTTTCGTGAAACTGACAGAATCCTATCATTTTTTGAAATTTGATTTTCGTTTAATCTATGATATAATGCCGGGTAAATTTTTCGAAATGAAAGATCTCCATCACCACCGAAAACTATTAAATCGAATGAGTCCATGTATTATTGAGCTGAATTTTGAAACCAAATGTATGAATACTTATGGTATATTATACAATATGTTATTAAAATCAAAATAATTTCTTCAGAAAAACGGTTGTTATTGTTCAAAAAACCAAATATACGACTATTGTCATTTGGTGACTTACTCGCTAATAATCAAGTCATTTTAATGCTATAGTTCAAACGTAAAGCCTTTCTTTAGTAAACTTTCATATTTATCCTTTTCAAAAGAATATAATTTAGCAGGCCGATGAGATACGTCTTTTTGTCGTTTACCCGTCTCTTTAAGCAGCCCCATGCTGATTATTTTTTTTCGAAAATTAGCTTTATCAAATTTTTCCTCTAGAATAGTTTCATATAAGTGCTGCATCTGGCCTAGAGTAAATTCTTTTGGCAGTAGCTTAAAACCAATTGGTTGCAATCTAACTCTTTCCCTCAGGGCAACCAAAGACTCCTTGACGATGTTATTATGGTCAAAGGCCAAATCAGGTAATTTATTAACATCCACCCACGAAACATTGTCTGCCCAAGAACTAGCAAGAGGCTGATACTTATCTACGCTAATCAAGGTATAATAACCTACTGTTACAACCCTCCCTACCGGGTGTCTATCTACTTGGCCGTAGGAGTGGAATTGTGTCATAAACATTCCTTCCAGGCCAGTTAATTCAGAAAGCACTCTACTCGCAGCTAATTCCATATCTTCACTAGGGTAGACTAAATCACCAGGAAGCGCCATTTTGCCTTGGTGAGGTCGAGCCCCGCGTTCAATAAGCAATAATCGCAAGGAACCTTTGTCATATCCCAAAATCACACAATCCACTGATAATGCAAATTGAAAAAACTTATCCATAGATATTTTGTAGTAGGCACTAAACTGGTGACCTAAAACATTTTCCGTAGTTGTTTGTTTAGTTTTAGCCATATCAATTGCAATAATTTAAAGTAGGGATTAAAAGTTGGCGAATATAAAACTCAAGAGCGAAAAGAATTAGATTTTAATCTTCTTTTTTAATTTAACACCATAGAGCATTTTATAATTAATCCATGTCTACCTAATTCAAATTTATTTATTAACAGGGATTAAAACATGAACATCTTATACGTAATGAAATTATATACAGCATATTACAGATTAAAATAAATAGACCTTAAACTAAAAACTTTTAAAAAAAATGAAAAAAAGTAATTACTTTGTGGTTCTTTGGCAAAATTATTCATAGAATTGTTCAAGATATGGTACTAAATACTAAAAGCATGAGCAAATATTTATCTATTCCAATTCCAATAATATTACTGATAGTTGGGTTTTCGTTGATTAACTCCAATATATATAGCCAAATTAGAACATTAAAGGGAGTTATTAAGGATGATCAAGGAATAACTATTCCCGGAGTAGCCATTCTGGAAAAAGGAACTACAAATGGTGTGACTTCTGATATCAATGGAGCTTATGCCATAAGTGTAAAGGATACTCGCGCTACAGTTTTAATTTTTTCATACATAGGTTATGAATTGCAAGAAATAGCAATTGCTGAACTCAAAAATGTAAATGTTCAACTTCAATCCAAGGCAACAATTCTAGAAGAAGCAATTGTAGTTGGTTATGGCACCACCACTAAAAAAGAATTAACAGGTGCTGCTGCAAGTGTCTCTGGAGAAGATATAGAAAAGCTCAATACACCTCGAATGGATCAAGCTTTACAAGGTCAGGTTTCAGGTGTTTCGATAAATACAAATTCCGGATCACCCGGAGGCTCTTCAAGTATAAGGATAAGAGGGTTATCTACCTTTGGAGATAATGATCCACTAATTCTAGTTGATGGGATTATTTATGATTCTGAAGGGCTAAATGCATTAAGCCCATCTGACATTGAATCCATTGATATTCTAAAAGATGGTACCGCTGGTATTTATGGAGTTAGAGCTGCCAATGGAGTCATAATAGTTACCACTAAAAAAGGAAATTTAAACTCTCCCGCCAGAGTAGATTTCAATTCTTTTGTTGGAATTCAACAAACATCTCGTAAATTAGATTTATTAAATGCAGAAGAGTATGCCGTTATTAAGAATGAGACCTTTGGGGTAGCTGGAGAAGATCAACCTTTTTCCAATACCAAGCTAGGTGAAGGCACCGATTGGCAAAATAAGGTTTTCCAAGATGCTACGATTCAGAGCCATAACCTCTCTGTAACCGGGGGTTCAAAATCTACATCCTATTCTATTGGAGGCGCCTATTTCTCACAAGATGGAATAGTTGGTGGCGGCAAATCAAACTTTAGCAGATATAATGCTCGTTTGAATTTTGTAACAGATTTAAGTGAAAAATTTAAATTAACAAGTGTATTGCTTTATACAAATGAAAGGAGAAAAACCTTACCTGAAAATGGAATAGGTTCAGTGCTTTACAATACCATTAATGCCTCACCAACTAAACCCGTCAAAACTTTAGATGGGAGGTATTCATATCTAGAAGAAGTATCGGATATCATTAATCCAATAGCTCAAATGGAAAATACACATAACGAATCACGAGTCAATAAATTTGTAGGAAAAGAAGAGTTAGCTTTTAAGGTTAACAAGCATATAACTTGGACCAATCGATTTAATTATAATTATGCAGCTGTAAACGTTAAAGTTTTTAATCCACTAGTTTGGTATGGACCAGGAAAAGCACAAAATAGTGCTACAAATGAAAATTTAGATGCACCGCTAATTGAAATTGCCGATAGTGTTTTCCTTAAAAGAGGAAATAGCGTTTATGAGGCTAAAACTGTATATACAGATTTATCAGGAGAAAGCTTTGTAAACTACGATAGAACCTTCAAGAAGAAACATAAATTTAAAGGAACCCTAGGTGCATCGGTATTTAACAGAACAGGAGATCAATTAAGTGGAACTGCATTTAATATGCCTTTTAATTCTATTGATTATGCAGACATATCTGCTAATATGGCCGATGGTGGATACCTTAACAATACCGGCTCTTTTCAATATGAAGAAAGATTAGTTTCAACCTTTTTACGAATGGAATATGGCCTGAAGCACAGGTATTTAATTTCTGGTATTATCAGACGAGATGGCTCAACCAAATTTGGGCCAAACAACAAATTCGGATGGTTTCCGGCTATTTCAGCCGCATGGATATTTTCTGATGAAAAATTCTTCAAGTTTAAACCCATCACATTTGGCAAACTTCGGGTTAGTTATGGTGTTTCCGGAAATGATCAAATCCCGAATTTCGCCTATAGAGCAGAACTCAATGGAGAAGGAGTATATGTGTTAGATGACGTTATTACTCAAGGAGTAGCAATTGGACGAGCCAGCAATCCTGATTTGAAATGGGAAACTACAAGACAATTGAATATTGGGGTGGATTTGCATCTATATAAAAATTGGAAAGTGACTACAAATTTTTTCATAAAAAACACAACTGACTTATTATTTCAACCCGATGTATCAGGAGTACTAGGCTCTTATGGACCCGGTGGTCAATCACCAATAATAAATGCAGGAGATGTATCTAACAAAGGACTTGAATTGGAAGTTGGGTATTCAACAGACAGAAAAAAACTTTTAGTCTTTCAAGGACAGTTTAACGCTACTTATATAATGAACGAAGTAACAAAAGTACCAGATGGTGTAGAGTTTTTACCAGGTGCACAATTTGGTGTAGGTGGCAATGTTGCAACGCGTTTTGAGGTGGGCCATGCAATTGGATATTTTCATGGACTAGAGACGGACGGACTTTTCCAAACTCAAGAAGAAATAGACAATTCCAGTGTTTTTCAAGAAGGTGCCAAGCCCGGTGACTTGAAATATGTAGACCAAAACGGTGATGGAAAAATCAATTTTAATGACGATAGTGACAAAAAAGAATTAGGATCACCCATTCCAGATTTTACCCTTGGCCTTAACTTAAATGCTACTTATAAAAACTTTGATTTAGCAATAAACATTTTTTCTGCACTTGGTCAACAGATAATTAGAAATTACGAAAGACAGCAACCTTATGCCAATCAGCAAGCTTACATAATAGATAGGTGGACAGGAGACGGAACTTCTAATGAAATACATAGAGTAACAACTGAACCTAATAGAAATACTGAATTTTCTGATTACTATGTTGAAAATGGATCTTTCATGCGGGTTAGAAATGTTCAATTAGGATATACCTTTAAATCTGAATTCTTGAAAAGAATAAAATTCACTTCTATTAGAGCGTATGTTTCAGTAAACAATCTAGCCACAGTTACTAATTATAGTGGTTATGATCCAGATATCGGATCCTCTGGAGGTGCTCTTGCTGCAGGCGTAGATTATGGGTTTTATCCACAAGCCAGAACGTATATGTTCGGCGTTAACATTAGACTTTAAGACATGAAAAAAGTAAAATCATTATTTGTGTGTTCTCTGTTTTTAATTGCTGTCGTTAGTGGCTGCAAAAAATATTTAGATACAGATCCTCTCTATAGCCAAGATGCTGAAAACTACTTTACAACCGAACAGCACTATCGCTTTGCCTTGATCGGAGCCTATGACTTACTACAAGGTTCATTTATGAATATTTGGATTGGTGAAATTGCATCGGACAATTCAATAGCTGGGGGTGAAAGCTCTGTCGATAGTAAAGGACTCCATGATATTGAGAATATGAATCATGGAGGTGTAAACACAGAGCTAAGAAATGTTTTAAGGTGGAACTATGCTGGAATTACGCGCTGTAATTACATAATGGAGAATAAAGACAATGTAGAGTTCGATGGAAAAGATGAACTTCTATCAGAAACTAGATTTCTCCGTGCGTATTATTATTTTCAGTTGGTAAAATATTTCGGGGACATGCCCTTGATTGTGGACAAAAGATTGGGGTTTAATGAAGTAAAAGAAATTGAACGCTCACCCAAATCAGAGATTTACGACCAAATTGAATCTGATTTGATTTTCGCTTCTAACAACTTGCCTAATGTTAATCCTGTCAAAGGAAGAGCAAGTAAATATGCGGCCAAATCTTTTTTAGGTAAAGTTTATCTTTACCAAAATAAATACAGTAAGTCATCGGCTGTTTTAGACGAAGTGATAAATTCTAACACCTATCAATTAATTGATGATTTTGAAGAACTGTTTACTCTTAAAAATGAAGGTCACTTCGAAACTGTATTCGACATAGAATACTCTGGACTAGAAGGTGGTGGATATGGCTGTCTAATTTGTTTAGAAGGAAACGCGGCTCCAGGTTTTCAGGGTATTAGACAATATGAAGGGCCTGTCTATGGTGATGGCAATAGTTACAATCTTCCCACCCAAGATCTATATGATGCATTCAATCCAGGTGATAACATACGCCGTAACGTAACCGTCTTAGATATTGACGCTTTTATTGCAAATCAATCTGACCCTAGTTCTATTGCTTATGCAAAAGGTGGTGGTGGACACACTGGATATTACAGTAACAAATACATTAAAAAAGCTGGTGAAATTGGATTACCGGATAATGACTTAACAAGTCCTGTGAATTATCGTGTTTTACGATATGCAGATGTCTTACTGATGGCTGCGGAAGCTCACAGCCAAGTGGGAAACTCAGGTTTAGCATTAAATTACGTCAATCAAGTTAGAACTCGCGCAGGAATGCCTAATTTGTCAAGTTCTGGTGCTCAATTAACAGAAGATATTTGGAACGAACGACGGTTAGAATTATCTGGAGAAGGGCATAGATTTTTTGACCTGGTAAGAACAGGTCAAGCAGCTGATAAAATTGTTGGCTTCGTTTCTGGCAAAAATGAATTATTTCCAATTCCTCGAGTAGAAATTGACTTAGCTGGCGGCAAATGGTCACAAAATCCTGGATATTAATATTTTAACAGAAGAATTATGAAAACAAAGTTTATAATTACAATTTTTGCATTAATAACGTTTATTACTGCATGCAAAAAAAAGCCTGCACTTGAATCTCCTCCCACGATTGCAGATGCAGAATTTTCAGTGACTCCTTCTGCTGAAACTAATAACATTATTATTTTTACTGCATTTAAAAAAGATGCAGTTTCTCAATGGGATTTCGGAAACTCAACAAATGGTGAAGGGGTATCTTCTAAGGGTGCTTATCCATATAAAGGCACCTATACTGTAACCCACACTATATTTACGCAAGGCGGCAATATTAGCAACTCAAAAGAAGTCATTATTGAAAATGATGACTTAACATTATTGAGTAGTCCCAATATTGTAAATCTCACAGGTGGAATCAATGGAAAAGGTTATAAAACCTGGGTAGTTGACTCATCTCGAGATGGTCACTTCGGAGTAGGGCCTCATCCTGCCAGTCCGGCAGGGTTAGTTCCTGAATGGTATTCTGCCAAAGCATTTGAGCAAGCAACCGTGGATATGTATAATGACAGATACACATTTCGCTTAGAAGGCTTCAATTTTGACATGGTTACTCGTGGCGTTGTATTTATTGATGATTTGGCCGCAGCAGAATTCCCAGGTTCTTTTCCTACCCCACCACCAGCTGATAATTACAATGCTCCTCTTGGCGATCAACTTGGAGAAAATTGGAATTTTATTGACGAAGATGGAATTACTTATTTAACTACTTCGGGAAAGTCATTTATCGGTTTTTACGCTGGTGTACGAAAATATCAAGTACTTAAATTATCTAAAAATGAGTTGTCGCTTAGATATTTAGATGCCAATGCCTCTTTGGCTTGGTACCTCAGACTAGTGCCCGAAGGTTATGAATCAAATCCAGACACCAGTACCCCCGTCCCAGTAGACACAAACAAATACACTTTGCCAATTGATTTTGAAACGGTTAAACCTATTTTTGAAGGATTTGGCGGAAGCACAGATACAATTATTCCTAACCCTAATCCAAGTGGAATTAATACAAGTGCAACTTCATTAAAAACTGTTCATGGAATAGAAACCTGGGCTGGCGTTTTCGTTAATATGAAGGCTGAATTTGATTTTTCAACTAATTCTTTGATTTCCTTAAAAATATATGCCCCTGGACCTGGCACCCTAAGAATTAAACTAGAAAGCGCGGCAAACTCATCTATTTTTGTAGAAAAGGATGTTAATTTCACTAAGACAAATGAATGGGAAGAAGTATCCATTGACTTCACAGGTGAATCAGGTAAATACGATCGATTAGTGCTTTTCCCTGGGTGGAGTGTTGCCACAGCAGGTACTTTCTATATTGATGATATCGTGCAAAAATAAACTGGATATCTACGCTTAAAGTTTAAATTACTTTTATGCAAAAAAGACTTAAATTATACACATTATTATTTTTTGGCATTTTACTTGGCCTTATTGAAAGTTGTAAAAAAGATGAAAGTTTTGATGATTTAGTTCTTCCTTCGAATTTAATTGTGGAATTATTGGCAGATTCTAGTCAAGCAGGATTAATCCATATCAAAGCAAAAGCTTCAAACACAAACTTCTATTCATTTTCGTATGTAGAAAACGGAAAAAGTACCTACGAAGAAAATACTACTGGCAAGTCAAACCATCATTATAAAAGTTCAGGAAACTATTCAATAAAAGTTAGAGCTCATGCATTACAAGATAAGTACATTGAAGAATTAAAAGCTGTCGAATTAAGTTTAAATTCAGATTCTGTTGGTAATTATAGTGAATTTCCTTCAAACGGATATACCTCGCCTCGTTCATATACTGGATACAACTTAGTGTGGAATGATGAATTTAATGGCACTTTACTTTCTTCACAAGATTGGAACATTGAAATTGGAACAGGCAACGGAGGTTGGGGAAACAATGAATCACAACATTATCTCGAGGAAAACCTTACTGTAGAAAACGGCGTTCTCACAATAGAAGCGAAAAATGAAACTTACAATACAAGTTCCTACACATCATCAAGAATTACCACACAAAATAAGCAAAGCTTCCAATATGGGCGTATTGATATTCGGGCAGCTATGCCTAATGGACAAGGTATTTGGCCGGCACTATGGATGTTAGGGAATGATATCACCTCAAAATCTTGGCCGAAATGTGGAGAAATTGATATCATGGAAATGGTTGGAGGAACAAGTACACCTAATAGAGGAGATAACGTTTGTCACGGAACAGCTCATTGGCACGATGGAACAGCTCGTGCTGAATTAAACGGTAACACCAAAGCAATAAAAGGTAAATTGGCAGATGAATTTTATGTTTATTCCATTATTTGGGACTCTAATTCAATACGTTGGTTTTTAAACGACAGGAAATATCACTCTATTGACATTACTCCAAATGACTTAAGTGAGTTTCACCAAAAGTTCTTTTTCATCTTCAATGTAGCTGTTGGCGGTAATTGGCCTGGAAGCCCTGATAATGAAACAACTTTCCCCCAAAAAATGTACATTGACTATATTAGAGTTTTTCAAAAATAAAATCTAAAATCATTTTTTTTAGATAAAACCAATCATGACAGCACATTTCCACCTGTATAAAATAAATTATGATCCTCTGTTTTAGAGTATATTAAATTATTTTTACATACTTATGGTATATTTGACTATTTCTTCTTATAATTGTACTCTAAAATATTAATTATGAAAAATTCTTTATTTGCATGTTTATTCCTTTTTGCTAACTTTTTTGGTTACAGCCAAATGGATACAATTAGTTTACCCATTTCATGGGATGATACTTCTAAGGTAAATTATTCGGTCACTGATTTTGGCGGCAATGTCTCGTCTCGTGCAGTTGATCCCAATAATTCAAATAACCTTGTTTTAAAATCAGTTAAAGGAAATCAAACCTGGGCAGGAACCACATTAGGTATTTCAAGTGGATTAAAGAATGTTATTCCTTTTGCAGCGGGTTCAACGATCATTAAAGCGGTCGTTTATTCTCCTGTTGCGGGCATAGAAGTTCGTATGAAAGCGGAGGACAAAAATGATCCTACTAAATCGGTTGAGACCAATGTTACAACCACAGTGGCAAATGGTTGGGATACACTTACTTTTGATTTTTCCAAGGAGTCAACAGGAACAGCAGCCATAAATTTTAGCTATACGTTTGATAAGCTTTCTATATTTTACAACTTTGGTTTAGCAGGTACAGCACAAACTTATTATGTTGATGCCATTTTCTTCGTCGGATCAGGAACTCCTCCTCCACCTAAAAAAGCTCAAATTAATCTTCCAATAACTTGGGATGATACTTCCAAGGTGGATTACTCCTTGACTGACTTTGGTGGAAACATATCCAGTATGGCTATGGATCCAATGAATTCTACAAATCTTGTTTTAAAATCCATTAAAGGAAATCAAACGTGGGCCGGAACTACTTTCGGTGCCCCTGGCTTAGCTAAAAAAATTCCTTTTGTAACGGGTGAAACGGTCATTAAAGCTGTTGTTTACTCCCCGGCAGCTGGGTTAGAAGTTAGAATGAAAGCTGAAGATAAGACCGATGGAACCAAATCGGTAGAAACAAATGTAAGCACTACAGTAGCCAATGGCTGGGATACTTTAACATTTGACTTTTCTAATCAGTCGGCAGGAACTGGTGCCATTAATTTCGCCACTACCTATGATAAGCTTTCTATATTTTACAACTTTGGTTCAGCAGGTACAGCACAAACTTATTACGTTGACGCGGTATTTTTTCAAGGATCTACCACTCCTCCACCACCTAAAAAAGACCAGATTGAACTTCCCATTTCTTGGGATGACACCGCCACCGTTGATTATTCTGTGACTGATTTTGGAGGCAATGCATCTAGCTTAGCTGCTGATCCAAAGAATGCTATGAATATGGTTCTGAAATCTGAAAAAACAGGAGCTGCGCAAACCTGGGCAGGAACTACATTAGGTACTCCAGCAGGTCTAGCAAAGAAAATTCCTTTCGCAGCAGGATCCACTCTCATTAAAGCTGTAGTTTATTCTCCGAAAGCGGGTATCGCAGTTAGAATGAAAGCTGAAAACAAAAAGGTTGGAACCACATCTGTCGAAACAGAAGTAACTACCTCGGTTGCCAACGATTGGGACACCTTGACTTTTGATTTTTCGCAACAGGCTTCAGGAACTGCACCTATAAATTTTGACTCTACCTATGACAAGGTTTCTATATTCTACGATTTTGGTGTGGATGGAGCTACTGCAGGTGCGCAAACCTATTATGTTGATGACGTATTCTTTAGTACTGGCGGAGGAACCCCTCCCGTTCCAGACACTTCTAATGTAACTTTCAGATTAGACATGAATGAGTATACCGGAACTTTTACAACTCCAGAAGTGAATGGGGAATTTAATAGTTGGTGTGGCACTTGTGACGCTATGACTGATTCAAATTCAGATAATATTTGGGAAGTTACTGTTCAAATTACTTTGGATACCTTTGAATTTAAATATTCATTTGACAATTGGACTGGACAGGAAAGCCTTGACAGCAATTTATCTTGCATAAAACAAACGGGAACCTTTGTAAATAGAATTCTTGGAGTAAAAGGAGACACAACACTTCCAGCCGTTTGCTGGGAATCTTGTGTTGAATGTAAAACTTCTTCTTCCCTTGAATCTAACTACTCTAATTCAAGAGTTAGTATTTATCCAAACCCTACAAAAGGCGAGGTATTTGTTGAAATTTTAGATGCAAACCTAGAGCTACAGGAAGTAACTATTGTTAATAGTTTAGGTAAAATTATGTACAGTAAAAACGTAAATAGTAATCAAATTCACGGAATTGATGTATCTTATTTTCAAACGGGTATATACTTTGTAAAAGTGAATAGTTTAGGAAATCAAATAGTTAAAAAATTATTGATTACTGAATAATTTTTATACGAAATATTTCTGAGTTGAGGAAGGTCAATGTTGCGTATGCGGCATTGACCTTTTTCTTTTTAATCGTATTCCCCTCACTCAAGAATTATTTTTTAATTCATCTAAATTTTCTTTCTTAGAATTACTGTGAGCCCATATAAGCTCAGGATTACCTCCTGGTGGTCGGTGATCCTCAATTGGGTAATTTGAGACATGCGAAGCC
>CAWUST010000028.1:0-12025 GCA_963925495.1 uncultured Flavobacteriales bacterium
AATTTTTTTTTAAAATACCTAAAATTAGGTATTGTAAACCTTTACCCCCAAATATACATTTGCCTCTTTATTTATAATTAGTCTAAATAAAAATAAAAGTAAAAAAAATGAGAAAAATTAGTATTGCAGCCCTTGCCCTAGCATGTATCACAAGCTTAAACTCGTGCAAAAAAGAAGGTTGTACAGATTCAACCGCAACAAATTTCGATTCAAAAGCTAAAAAAAATAATGGAACCTGTATCTATATTAATCCAACTTATACCGTTCCAACTACTTATAGTTTTGATAGAAATGGAAGCTCTTCAATAAGCTTTAGTGGCCAAACTCAACGTATGAATATGTTGACCGAAATGGTTACTTATTTAAAAACAGCAAATACTCCTGGAACTTCAATTGACGCTACCAAATTGAAAGACATGTATGCAAATACAAATTCACAATTTTCGGATGTTACTTTAAATACAGCTACTAAACAATTAAAAAATAAAACAGCTGGAGGTGATGCAACAATTCAAGCCATTTTTGAAGATTATATGAATTCTGTAGCTACCATTTCCGCTTCTACAACTTCAGGAAAATATGAAGGAAGAAACGGTACCGCTGGAGTTGTTCAGTCTGGCTCGAAGCAATATTTATTCAATGCCAAAGGTAAAGAGTACACTCAACTTATTGAGAAAGGACTAATGGGCGCTGTTTTCTATAATCAAATAACAACAAGCTATTTAGGTGATTCTAAAATGAACGTTGATAATTCAACTATTGTCGATGGGAAAAACTATACAAAGATGGAGCACCACTGGGATGAAGCTTTTGGTTACTTTACTGATTCAACAGCTTTTCCAATAGGCGGAAAAGTGTTTTGGGCAAAATATTGTGATAAAAGAGATACAGAATTAGGTACTAATAAATCGATAATGGATGCCTTTATAAAAGGTAGAGCCGCTATTACCAATAAAGACCTTACAACACGAAATGCCAAAATTGTAATTATTCGCAATGAGCTAGAGAAAGTAACGATAGCCACGGCAGCATATTACTTAAATAAAGCAAAGTTGAACATTACCGATGATTGTTTAAGAAATCATGAATTATCTGAAGCGATAACATTTATTGAAGCCATTAAATATGGTTTCGGTCCTTCATTCACAAGTACTGAGGTTGATCAAATGATCAACCAAATTGGCAATAATTTTTACGAAGTAAAATCCAATGATTTAGCCGAGGTGATAGCCAAATTAGATTCAAAAATATAAACTTAAACTATAAATATGATAGAGAGATTTTTTATATTAACCATTCTGACGCTCTTTGTTATAGGAGCATGTAAGAAAGATGAAGAAAAAGAAGACAATTCGCCTGGTTTTAACCAGAGCGAATTGCTTGTTAATTGGGGTGATAAAATTATTGTTCCATCGTACAAGGATTATAGAATCAAAGCAAATTTATTTAATACTCTTTGTGCATCGTTACCAACGAATCCGAGCACTTCAGAATTAAAAAATATCCATTCATCTTTTGAAGACCTCTATATTGCCTGGCAAAAAATATCCTTTTTAGAATTTGGTCCGGCATCTGACATAGCTTTGAGAGCAGAGACAAATGTTTATCCTACAAATTATTTTGAAATTGAGAATAAAATAATTACTAAGGATTTTAGTTTTTCTGGAGCTTCAGACTTAAGTCAAAAAGGTTTGCCAGCAATTGACTATCTCCTTTTTGGACCAAATGCTCTTGTGGGAAATGAAAGAATTAGTTATTTAAAAGCTATTTCTCAGTTAATTTATAACAATGCCAATATTGTTTTTACAGAATGGAGCGCAAGCGAAAATAATTATGTAGAAGCATTTAAAAGTAATACCGGAAATGACGCAGGTAGTTCTTTAGGAATAATAATAAATGCTATGAATCAGCATTTAGAAAGATTCCATAGAGAAAGTAAAATAGGAATTCCCAATGGCGAAAGGTCTTTTTCTAAAACACCAATCGCTAAGAATGTAGAGGGGTATTTTTCAGGCACAGAGTCAATTGCTTTAGGTGTCGCAAATTTAAAAGCTTTAGAGGCTCTTTACCTTGGAGTTACCACTGGTGGCGCAAATGGTGTTGGGATAGAAGAAAACTTAAATACAATTGGAGCTAAATATAATGGAGGATCTTTGGATGACGCTATTAAAAGTCAATTTAAATCTTGTTTTATGGCATATGATAACATCTCTGTCCCTTTAAAAGATGCGGTAACAAACGAAAATGGAAAGGTTAGTGCAGTTTACATTGAAATTCAGAAATTAACAGTACTTTTCAAAGCCGACGTGCCAGCGGCATTGAGTATTCTCATTACATACCAAGATAGCGACGGAGATTAGAAATGCAGCTGTTTTTCTCGATATTGCTTTTGATTATTTGCTCTTCTCTTTTTGGCCAAAATGGAAGTTTAGAGGGAAAAGTGTATTGGAATGCCACTGAAAATACACCACAATTGAGTGAGGTAATTTTAAAGTTCACTTCTTTTAAAAGCTCTGTTCAGGCGGATGGCTCCTATCAAATAAAAAATATTCCTTTAGGTAAATACACGCTTCTGACTTACACCCCAGGAATTATTTCTAAGGAACAAGAAATAGAAATAAAAGAAGGTGGAAACTACCTCATCATTTCTGTCGATAGTATTCCCGAAATATTGGATGAGTTTGTCGTTTTAGGAAATTCGGGCAGCGGATTTGGACTTATGCATCTTCATGCGGTTGAAGGCATGAACATTTTCGCAGGCAAAAAAAATGAAGTCGTTGTGCTGAGTGAAGTAAATGGAAATTTAGCAACCAACAACAGCCGCCAAGTATATTCTCGAGTAGCAGGACTAAATATTTGGGAAAGTGACCAAGCTGGTCTTCAATTAGGAATTGGTGGGAGAGGTTTAAGCCCAAACAGAACTTCAAATTTTAATACAAGACAAAATAGTTACGATATTGCTGCCGACGCTTTAGGATATCCCGAAAGCTATTACACACCTCCTACTGAGGCATTGGAGAGAATTGAAGTTGTACGAGGCGCAGCCAGTTTACAATATGGGACTCAATTTGGTGGTGTTCTTAATTTTAAAATAAAACAAGCACCTGAAGATAAAAAATTCTCATTAGAAAGTAACCAAACAGCAGGTTCCTACGGACTATTTTCCTCATTCAACGCCATTGGAGGAACAGTAAAAAACACTTCCTATTATGCCTTTGCAAACTACAAAAGAGGAGATGGTTGGCGACCAAATTCTGAGTTTGACGCGTTTACCGGCTATGCTTCTATTACTCAGAAATTTGGGAAAAAATTAAGTCTGAAAGCGGAATACACGGGCATGGAATATCTGGCACATCAAGCAGGTGGTCTTACTGACGGGCTTTTTGAGGAAGACGCTTCGCAGTCCATTAGAGACAGAAACTGGTTTAATGTAACCTGGAATGTTATGGCTTTAACTATCCATTATGAATTAAACGCAAAATGGAAAATGGAATTAAGGAATTTTGGATTGCTTGGCTCCAGAAAATCTTTAGGCGTTTTAGGATATATCAATAGAGCTGATCCCGGGGAAAATCGCGATTTACTCTCCGATAAATATCGAAATTTTGGAAGTGAATTTCGAGTGATGCATACTTATAAATTATTGGGGAACCCGAACAACCTATTGATTGGGGCTCGCTATTACCAAGGAAAAACCAATAGGAAACAAGGGGAAGGAAGCGATGGTTCAGATGCTAATTTTGAGTTTAATAACCCCAACGACTTAGAACATTCTGACTGCGATTTCCCTAGCCAAAACCTAGCATTTTTCGCGGAAAACGTATTTCACGTTTCTAAAAAACTTAGCATAACACCTGGAATTAGAAGTGAATATATAAAAACAGAAGCGGAAGGATATTATAAATTTAGAGTCGATGATTTAGCTGGAAATACAATTGATGATACCAATATTACAGACAATAAGAATAACAAAAGAGCATTCCTTTTAGGTGGAATTGGAGCTTCGTATAACCTAAAAAAAGTTGGTGAAATTTATGCGAATTTTTCACAAAACTACCGAGCCATAAACTTTAACGATATGCGAATAAACAACCCGAATTTGCGAGTAGACCCCAACTTAAGCGATGAAAATGGATGTTCTGTGGATCTAGGTTATAGAGGAAATTTAAAAGGAAGGTTAATTTTTGACGTAAGCGCTTTTTACCTCAACTATAAAAATAGAATTGGCTCGATTTATATGCGTGACCAAAACACGTTCAGGGTTTACAGGTATCGCACCAATATCTCTGATTCAAGAAACTACGGAATAGAAGTTTATGCCGAAGCAGACGTTTTTAAATACCTCAAAATAAATAGTAAAAACTACGGAGTAACCTGGTTTTTAAATGGAACTGTGCAAGAAGCTCAATATGTAAAATCCGAAGAAGCCGCATACCAAAATAAACGTGTGGAAAATGTGCCCAATTATATTTTGAAAACTGGAATAAATCTCAATTGGAAAAAACTAAAACTAGCTTACCAATTTTCGTATACGGGGGAACAATTTTCAGATGCCACCAACACGGAATATACTCCTTCGGCAGTAATTGGTATCATCCCTCAATATTGGGTTATGGACGTATCGGCTAGTTATAAAGTTAAGGGCTTCCGAATTTCAGGAGGACTGAATAACATGACTAACAATTCTTATTTTACCAGAAGAGCGGATGGCTACCCAGGGCCAGGTATAATTCCAGCTGATAAAATTAATTTTTATGCTACGGTGGGTGTGAAGTTTTAGGAGGGGTTAATTATTAATATAATTAAACATTAATTTCGAATTAATAGAATAACCTGGATGGTTAAAACATCTTTCCTAATTAATCCCATGACTTTAGTGCAATATCTTCTGACTTGTAGATGAATCATAAAAAACTATCCTTAAAAGCTCGCTACATGTAATATTAAAATATCGACCACATACCAAAACCAAATATAATGAATCCAAATCTTATGGTTCTTGTTTGGTTATCAAGAATTTTAAATGCTATTTATAAAAACGAAAGCGTAAACCAGCATAAACATTTACACCCATAACGGGTCCCCAAATCATAGAGGCATCAAACTCAGAATCAAATGGCTGATCGGCACTTATAATTGCATTGGGTTGTTTATAATTAGTGAGGTTTTCTCCTCCTACATAAACTTCCCACCAATTAAACCTTCGAGTAAGTTGAGCGCTCATTAAAGCATAAGGATCCGATTTAGTTTGAACCGTGTTTTCTGGCTTATTTCCAACCGTACTGGGTATTCTGCTTTCGCCTACAAATTGTGTTGTAAAATCAGCCTGCCATTTTTCGTCTTTGGTCTCATAACCTACCGTAAACATCCCTCTTAAATTTGGAATAAGAGGAGTTTGAGCTAAACCTGAATTGAATTCAGTTTTTACATCCAAATATTTTCCCGCAACTCTCATTTCTAGTACTTCCCAAGGTTGGTAAGACCACTCCACTTGAGCGGCATGAGAATAAGATTTTCCATTTAAATTATAAAAAGACAATTGCCCACTGGTTTCTCTATCCACTACAACTTGATTTTCAAAATCGGTATAGAAATATTCACCGTGAATAGACATATCTCTATTCTTAACTTCAAATTTTTGAGTAAAACTGACACCTGTATTCCAAGCAATTTCTGCTTGAAGGTTACTTTGAACAGCTATTGTTCTTTGGCTTACAAAAGTGGATGCATTTTCTACAAATACATTCGCGACTCTGAACCCACGACCTCCAGAAACCCGAAACACTCCTAGTTTAGAATATTTATATTTTAGATTTACTTTAGGATTAACTTGAGTTCCATACAAATTATGAAAATCACTTCTAAGACCTATTACGGCACCTAGTTTATCTCCAGTATAAGTATATTCTCCGAAAACACCCGGCACTTTTTCTGATCTATTGTAATCGACAGCATTAAACGTTTCATTGTATTCATCAAAAACAAAAGAGGCTCCCAAAGCGTATTTATGGTCCGTGTTGTTTATAATATCGCTATAGATATAATTCAAATAAAAGTATTTTTCATTGCCCTTGTAAGTTGTTAAACCCATGTAATAGTCCTGTTCCATATAATTTCCTTTTGCGAAAAACGCTATGCTTCTACCAGGATGATCTTTAAACTTGAACCCATTTTTGAAAAATGCTTGCAGGTGAAAAGCTTCTGCGCCTGTACCATATAAGTTGGAAGATCCATGATCTATTTTTGGATTGTAATTTAACTGTCCGCCTTGTTTGTTTTCGGACAATACTTGCACTCCAAACTGAGCCATGTACCTACTGCTTTTGTATTTCCATCGGTTCATCATATTCAACTCATTTTTTAAAGGTATATCCAAAAAACCGTCTTTATTGTGGTCGTTTTTTGTCTGGTTGGTGTTTCCATGTAAAAACAAACCTGTACTCCACTTTTTAGAAATTTCACTTCCCAAATGCACATTGGCTTCCATGCGCCCAAAGGCATTGCTGTAAAGGTTTACAAATATTTTCTCTTTTAACTCATCAGGCTTCCAAAACTCTAAGTTGATTTGTCCTGTCATAGGTTCGTACCCATTTCGTACCGAACCAGTTCCTTTTATTATTTGAATACTCTCGACCCAAGTTCCCGGAACATGACCTAGCCCACCAAAGTTTCCCAAACCGCGGATATAAGGAATGTTTTCTGCCTGTATACTCGTATAAATCCCATCCAAACCTAGCATTTGAATTTTTTTAGAACCCGTAACACCATCTGTTGCTACAACATCCACTGAAGCATTGGTTTGAAATGCTTCCGAAACATTGCAACAAGCTCCTCTGGTTAGTTCATGTTCACTCAATGTTTCTATACTTTTAGTACTTAACAAATCGATTTTGGTACTTTGCAAACGCTTTTCCACTAACACCTCAGACATTTCATTACTAATTGAAAGTGTGCTATTTATTTTTTGATTGGGTAAGGTTACAGTTTGTGTATCCGTCCTAAAACCAATAAAACTAAAAATAAGTTTCGATGGATATTTTTCTGGATTTTGTATGCTAAAATTACCTTGTGGATCGGATATGGCACCAATGGTTGTTCCAAACCAATAAACATTTACTCCGGGCAGAACACTTGAATTACTTCCTTCTAAGGAACTAACATTTCCTATAATTTGAGCAACTGAACTACTTCCTAAAAAAAGGAAACCAATTAATATATATGTGAATTTCAAAACTTTGCGTTTAACGAATTAAATAAATAAAATGAAGTATTGATTGGATATGTTGGTCCAGCTATTCGCTAGCAAAGAAAAGATTGAAAAAGAACTTGATAATCTGTTTCAACCCAGGGGGGTGGAATGTTAAAATTACTTTTAAAATTTCTTGAATGAAATTTAAGATTACCAATTTCATCTGAATTTAATGATATGCTAATGGGTTTCGTTTGGTCTTTATCCGATTTTACTTTGGTATTTAGAAAGTTTTTACCTTCTAAATTGTAGTTCTCTAGATTACAACATTTTGAGCGTACAGCCTCAATTTCGCGGTCTTCACTACTACAGCAGTCAAAACTTGTAAGCGCATATAAGGTGTTACCACTACTTAGGCATTCCATCTTTTGAAGGGAAAAACTTAAAGACCCAGCCAATGTAAGGACTGCAAGTAAAGTAGCCAATATTTTATTTGTTGTTTTCACAGTTATGCAAAAGTAAGTTATTTATCATGAGTTTGTTAATTGCAACAGCTAAGGACATTTGATTTTTACAAAATTTGGCCTGAATTAGAAAGTTTAACGGCCATTAGCTTAAACTCCCTATCGTATTCTCTTCTTGTTTCAATCATTATTAGAGTAAATTTAACCTTTATGGCTTAACTTACTGTCCAGTGAAATGTGGCAGTTCCAGTATATCCCTTAAGGGAAATTGGACAAAAAAAAAGCCCTCTTCTTTCGAAGAGGGCTTTCCACTATTTTATTTTAGAAGCTTACTATCTATTAATAGTAATTCTATGCATTACGCTTCCTTTTTCTGTTTTCAAGTTAATGAAGTAAACTCCACTTTCAATAACTTCCATATTAATTTGACCTGTATGAAGTCTTGACACATTGTTCCAAGTTTTTTGGTAAACAACTTGACCACTCATTGCTTGAATACTCACATCAATATTCAATCCGTCAAATCCTTGTAGTTCATAATAGAAAGAACCATTATTTGGATTCGGGAAGTAGCGAACTGAAGTTCCTGCTAGTTGCTCATCAAATCCAAGACAGACAGCATCGTAACTCACATTTACTGTATCATAATTAGAACATAACTCTTGAGTTGCTGCATCGGAAACTTTTACCCAAACTTGACCACTTTTATGTATTCTAGCAGTATCTGTTCTATCACCATCACTCCACTTGTAAGTTTTGCCTGGAAGATTAGTACTCATCAAAACACCAGGTTTTCCACATCCAATAGTATCTCCGACTATATTAAATACTGGAGAAGCTTCTACAATGATATCACCTGTCAATGAATCTTGACAGCTATTTAGATTTGTAAATACATAGTTAAGCGTATATGTTCCTTTTCCTCCAGCAGCACTTGGATCAAATTTATTCGTGTTTACACCAGGACCAGAGAACGTTCCACCTCTTGGCAATCCACTAGGAACCAAGTTCGTTTCTGTCGAATTATCACAAGTATAACCTAACCACTGCATTCCAGCTTTAGTAACATTATTAACAACCAATGGAGCCATAATAGAATCTGTACAATTGTTTGCATCCGTAAACGTATATGTAATGTTATCCGTTCCAGTTCCAAATGCAGAAGCCGTATAGTTTCCGGTTGAAACACCACCACCAGCATAAGTACCTCCAGTTGGAGTTCCACCACTCATAGCAAATGTTGGGGAATTTTCACAAACATCTGCTTGTTTCGTAATTCCCATTACAGGTAGTGCATTAACCGTTATTACTGACTTAGCACTATCTGAACACATATTAGAGTCAACGAATGTGTAATTAAGAGTGTCTACAGCAGTCATAACTGGTTGATAAACTCTACCAAGTATTACATGATTACCAGAATACACACCACCTAAAGGCAAACCTTGATTAAGATTAAATTGAACGTATCCTATACAGCTACTTGTAATTGAAGCAAATGTTACTACAGGAACTGTATCGGCCTGTACAGCAGCTGTGTCCCAATTGGTACAAGCGTTTGTATCTGTAAATGCATAAATAACAGTATCCAATTTTGAAACTACTGTTGAATACATTGTATCAGCAACACCGTTCACAGTATAAACACCTCCCATTGGAGTACCTGAACTCAATTTTATTGGAGTAGCGTTCAAACACCAGTTAGCTGGCATTGTCACATTTACTGCTGGAAGTTTCCAAACAACTTGTGTTTGAGAAGTTGAATCTTTACAACCCAATCCATTAGTAAATACATAACTTAATTTATGAGAACCAACACCTGCAGAATCAGGTCTGAAAATACCACCTGTTTGTGTGCCATTTCCAGCATACACACCACCATTTGGAGTTCCACCTGATAAGCTTACTGGATTGGCATTTAAACAAACACCATTTAAGTTAGCCCAAGTAGTTGAAGTAAACGTATCTACAAGTTGATTTTGGTAAGAAGTATCCGTACAACCATTTGCATCAACGTAAGTATATCCAACAGAATGAGTTCCTTTTCCTGAAAGGTTTGCATCAAAATCAATGTTAGAAACTACACCAGTACCGAAGTATTTGTAAGTCCCTCCACTTGGTGAGGCGCTAGCCTGAGATAATCTAAATTGAGGAGTATTTGTACAAATCTTAGCATTAGCTAAATAAGTAATAACTGGTAATGAATCCACTTGAATATTAGTGCTTGCAGAATCTTTACACTGATTATTATCTGTATAAACATAATTGATAGAATGACTACCAGAAGTTGCAGTCAAAGGATTAAATACACCTGCAGAAACTCCAGTACCTTTATATATTCCTCCCAAAGGAGTACCATTAGACAAGGTAAGGGTTCCAGCATTTAAACATCTAGCTGCCAAAGTAGTGACAGCCGCAGTAGGCGAAGTATGTATTCTTACACCCCTAGAAGCAGAATCCGCACAATTTGTATTTGTTACTTTATATTGTACAGTATGAAAGCCTTGTCCAGAAACATTTGCATCGAATTGACCACTACTTACACCAAAACCGCTATAAGTTCCTCCTGTTGGTAAACCACCAGAAAGATTGTATTTAGGAGTATTGGTACAATGAGAATCCAATGCAGCCAATGCAACTAATGGAGCTTGGTAAATAATTACACTAGCAGAATCTAAATTCGTACAACTCTTAGCATCTGTGAATGTATATTTTATTAAATGTGTTCCTGCACCTGCAGAATCAGCATAAAATACACCATTATAAACACCAGATCCAGAATATGTACCTCCCGTTGGAGTACCAGTTGCTAATACCAATGAATCAACATTTGTACAACGATTAGAAATTGAAGTGTATGAAACTTTAGGTAACGGGTTAACCGTTACAACAGTTGTATCAGAAGGACTAATACACCCAGCTTTATCTTCAACTACATAATAGGTTATTGTAGCTGTAGAATCGAATGCCGTAATACTACGACCAGTACCTTTTGCTTGTGTTAAAGCTCCATTGGTGTACCATTTGAATGTTCCACCAGAACCTGCATTTGATACACTTAAGTTACCTATAGTAGCTCCTTTACAGTAAACAGAACCACCGGTTGCAGTAGGTTTAGATGGAGCACCTGGAGGAGTAGCGATAAATGTAGTATCTGTAACTGTACAAACACTATCTTTCACCATAACAGTATAAGAACCTGAACCTAATGCAGCGAAGCTATTAGAGGTTTGGTAACTTGTACCTCCATTATTAGAATATGAAAATGTTCCAAATCCGTTACTTGCTGAAACTGAAATACTAGCATTATTAACAACACATGAAGTAAGTTGAGCAAATGTTGAAACAACAGTAGGTTCAGCTTTAATATCAATAGTAGCAGAAATCGTATCTCGACATCCAAGACTATTAGCCAAAGTATAAGAAAGTGTTTTCACACCTGAACCTAATACTGAAGGATTTAATGAATCTCCACTAACACCTGTGCCAAAGTATGAACCCCCAGTTGGTAAACCACCACTTAAAAGAAACTTATCGCCAGTCACACAAACTGGTGCCACCGTTAAAGTTGGGAAATCGTAAGATCCAAATACCATTCTAATACCGAAATTTAATGGCTTTCCGCCATAGCCAAGAGTAGTCCAAGAACCATTGTTTCCAAAACCAGTATTAGCCTTAGCGTTTATTTGATTTGCACCAAGTCCTGAACTAAATACACTACTTGTTTTTTTAATGGATAACATATAATCACCTGCACCCAAAACACTTAAACAATTCAATCTAATTGATTTCCAGCCAGTATCTGAAGTAGATGTTATAGTATAGTCAGCTGACTCATTCAACAATGCGCCCACCGTGTTACCATTTAAGGCATACAACTCAAATTTGAATTTATCTCCAGGGAAAGCAGCACTAATATATACCTGTCCTTCAGTTACACTATCTTGAGTATAAACTGTGAAACGTTGACCGAACGAGCTGTAAGCTGAAGAAGCAACGCTGATACCCAAACCTCCGTTTTCACGAGCCATAATCGTATCCGTTACATTGACCATTGTACTGGCCGAATCATCACTTGGAAAGTCATCACCGGTTGCAGCTACATAGTAATATTTGATTGCCTTATTACCTGTTGTGGTAACTGCAGCACCATTGTTAATGGTATAATTTGCACTTCCAAATCGAGCCAAAGCGGTAGAAGCTAATGAATCACCAACCGCAGCTCCACCCAATTGGGCAAATGCTCTAATAGTAGTCATAGAATCTCCCAAGTTTGTAATCGTACCACTAAATCCAATTCCATTAGACTGTGATACTGGATAACTGTAGTATTCAGGAGTATTTCCAGTCAATACTAAGTTTTTAATAAAAG
>CAWUST010000029.1:0-13977 GCA_963925495.1 uncultured Flavobacteriales bacterium
ATTTATGAGCGAGTTCAAATTATTTTACATAAAAAAAGCCCACTTCCTCAAGTGGGCTTTACTTTGGCGGAGAAAGAGGGATTCGAACCCCCGGAGGTTTGACCCTCGCTGGTTTTCAAGACCAGTGCATTCGACCACTCTGCCATTTCTCCGCTGCGAAAGTATAAATAATGAATAGTCGAGCAAGAGTTATTTGAAATTTATTTTTAGTGAATTTTGGTGGGTTTATTCTTTTGAAAAAGTCAATTACAAAAACAACTAATTATATGCAACAACCTTATTTAAAGGAATTTTGATAACTTTTTAAATGGAATATTATTTTGTAACCGTGTATAAAAACCCAAGGGCTGGAACAAAATAAAAAATGGAACCGAATACAAAATATACAACACCAATTATTTTCCATCGATTTATACCAATTAGGAATCAAAACGACCGATGTATATTCTTAATATTATTACGTTTTATAAATTTAAAATTATTATCGTAAACAATAAAATGCGAATCTCTATTTGGGTTTTTGGTGTTCAAAATTTTCCGCATGCAATTTGTCACGTTCCAGCATTTTTTTATGACGATGAGCTAATATTTCGTCGGTAATGTTTGAATTTCCTTTCCCAGTAGAAATGAACATGTATATCATAACACCCGCCAAAATCGGCAAGAGCATAACAAAAAAACCAACTATTAATTGAGCGTTCATATTGAACAACGGGGCTCAAATTAATATTTTTATTTGGTTTTTTTAGAAATGCAGAATGACTATTGAAATAATAAAAAAGTTATTTGGCTTTATTTTGTTCTTCAAACATTTTCACCAATTCTAAATCGGTTTTGCCCGTACTCATGTTTTTGAGTGCTGCACGCGATTGCAAAGACAAATCGTGACGTGGAAATTTATCAATCACCAATTCGTAGGCTTCTTCTGCGGCTCCTCGCTGATTTAGGTAATTTTCGTAAGTAAAAGCAATCAGAAAATAGGACTCTGGCGCTCTTTTATCGTCAGCGAAATTGGTAGTTACGTTTTTGAACAAACGAATAGAACGTCTATAATCCCCTTTGCCCATACACAAGCTTGCCGCTTGAAACATGAATTCCCCTGCATCGGCATCGCCAGGATTATTTTGCACAAAAGTAATGTAGGTGTCAATCATTGTATTGGCCCTATTCGTATCTATTTGCCCACTGGCGTCTATTAATTTTGTACGCTCCAAAACAATAGCTTCACGAGCTTCTTCTCGCAATTGATCTGGAGTCTTTTTCACTTCATTTTCACAAGAAAAAAGTAGGCCCACCAAAAGGGCGAAAACTGAATATTGAATTAATTTAATCATTTTGGAAATTTCATTTTGTATTTAAGCTCAATATTACCCTTTGTTATGTTATTAAGCTTTCTTTTTAGTAATCGTTTTCTGAGCGGGTTAATTTTGTCTGTAAACAAAACCCCTTCTATGTGATCGTACTCATGTTGAATTACTCGAGCAGCCATTCCATCGTACCTTTCTTCAACTAATTCCCAGTTTTCATTGTAATATTCAATAAGTACTGTGTCTTGTCGGTTTACTTCTGCTCTTATTTCGGGAATACTTAAACAACCTTCTTCAAATCCCCATTCAACTCCCGTTTCTTCAATGATAATAGGGTTTATAAATGCTTTTTTAAAATCCTTTAATACTTGGTAATCTTTTCTATCCTCTGCGTCTTTAGAATCTTTATAATCACCTGCATAAGTAGTTGTGTCCACCAAAAACAACCTTAAATTTTTACCAACTTGTGGTGCAGCTAAGCCTATTCCGTTTGCACCATGCATGGTATCATACATGTCATTTATAAGCTTTTCTAAATTGGGGTCATTTTCTTTAATTTCTTTACACTCTTTTCTTAATACAGGGTGCCCATAAGCATATATAGGTAAAACCATAATTATTTTTTAGATTCTAAATACGATTGCAAAATTATAGTAGCACTTACTTCATCAAGCAATTCTTTTTGTCTTCTTTGTTTTTTCTTCACACCTCCATCAATAAGACTTTGAAAGGCCATGGAAGAAGTAAACCTTTCGTCCACTCTATGAATAACTAATTGGGGTGACCATTTTTTAAGTCTATTTATAAATTCACCAATTTGTTTTTCCAATTCCGCTGGTTTATTATCCAAGGTTTTTGGCTCACCAATAACTATAGATTCAACCTCTTCATTTTGACAGTATTTTTTAATAAAATCAAAAGCTTCAGTTGAATGTACAGTTGTTAATCCGGTTGCAATTATCTGCAAGGCATCGGTTACTGCAAGTCCAACTCTTTTTGTTCCATAATCTATTGCTAATATTCTTGCCATTTCTAGTTTTGCAAAAATATTAAAACAGTAAACATTAAGTTACTTTTACTCAGGTAAAAATCAATTCAATTTACATAGTGCTAAATGGCGTTTAAAAAATTAAGTATTTGTTGCATTTTTTAATATCGACTTCTCTTTATTAAAGGAAAAGCAATTTCGTGTATATAGATTTACCTTTGCGAAAAATTTTTTGTAAATGAGAAAGCTTATCGAAAAAGCGTGGGACAATAGAAAACTGTTGAGTGAAACAGAAATTCAAAATGCCATTCGGACAGTAATTGCTCAATTAGATAGTGGGGAATTACGCGTAGCTGAACCAACAGCAAATGGCTGGAAAGTCAATGAGTGGGTCAAAAAAGCCGTAGTTCTTTATTTCCCAATTCAAAAAATGGAGACCATAGAAGTTGGACCTTTTGAGTTTCACGATAAAATGGCTCTTAAAACAAATTATAAAGAAAAGGGAGTAAGAGTTGTTCCTCATGCAATAGCGAGATATGGGGCACATGTTGCTTCAGGAGTTATAATGATGCCTTCTTACATTAATATAGGCGCTTATGTTGACAGTGGAACAATGGTTGACACATGGGCAACAGTTGGATCATGTGCTCAAGTTGGTAAAAATGTTCACCTGAGCGGTGGTGTTGGACTTGGAGGAGTTTTAGAACCATTACAAGCAGCACCTGTGATTATTGAGGATAATGCCTTTATAGGTTCGCGTTGTATAGTTGTAGAAGGTGTTCGAGTTGAATCTGAGGCAGTTCTAGGTGCAAATGTGGTTTTGACCGCTAGTACAAAAATTATTGATGTTTCAGGACCAGAATCAATTATTCATCGCGGAGTTGTACCTGCCAAATCGGTAGTTATTCCAGGAACAATTCCTAAAGAATTTGCCGCTGGAACTTACCAAGTGCCTTGTGCATTGATTATTGGAAAACGAAAAGAAAGTACGAATAAAAAGACATCTTTGAATGATGCTTTACGAGAATATGATGTTGCTGTTTAATTGGATATTTGAACTAAAATGCACCTTCCGAATTATGTAATACTGAAACAGTGGAAACCATGAATATAGGGTTTGATGCGAAAAGAGCATTTCATAATACCAGTGGATTAGGCAATTACAGCCGATTTGTGATTCGGATATTGCATGAAAATTTTAGTCAAAACAATTATTTTCTATTCAATCCAAAAACAAACGATTTATGGACACCTCCTAAAGGAGGGAATATAAAAGAAGTATTGCCAAAAAACTCAAACGGCTTGTATTCTGCTTTTTGGAGGAGTTATCAGGGACAATCTAAATTAGAAAAACACGAATTGGATGTTTATCATGGCTTAAGTAATGAACTTCCCCATGGCATTGATAAAGCCAAATTGAACAAGAAAGTTCAAACAGTTGTTACCATTCATGATTTGATATTCTTGCGCTATCCTGAGTTATATAAATCCATTGATTTAATAATTTATCGCAAAAAATTTAAGCATGCCGTAGACTCCGCCGACAGAGTTATAGCAATAAGTGAAACTACTAAACAAGATATAATCCACTTTTTTGGCACAGAACCTTCCAAAATAGATGTTGTTTATCAAGGTTGTGACTCTCTTTTTTATGGCAAATCTAGTCGGGAAGAAAAAGACAAGACCGTCCAAGAATTTAACCTTCCTCAAGAATATATGTTGAATGTTGGCACCATAGAAAAAAGGAAAAATACGCTCCATATTCTAAAAGCAATGCTTGAGTTTAAAATTGAAACTCCAATCGTAATTGCAGGTAAACCAACGGATTATAAAAAAGAACTCGAAAAATTTATTGCTGCTAATCTTTTTTTAGAAAACAAAGTTCATTTTATTCATAATGCTTCCAACGTTCAAATAAAACACCTGTACGAAAACTCTTCCTTCAGTATTTACCCTTCTATATTTGAGGGTTTCGGTATCCCTGTTCTCGAATCCATTGCCTGTGGAACGCCTGTTATTACAAATTCTGAAGGCTGTTTTAGAGAAGCCGGTGGTGAAGCTGCTTTGTACGTTAATCCAAACTCAATTTCTGAGTTAGGCAATGCAATAGGCACTTTGCTTGCAAACTCCGATGTGAAAACGAATTTGGTTTCAGAAATGAAAAATCATCTATTGAAATTCGAAGAAAAAAAGCTGGGACAAGATCTCATGAATGTCTATTCAAAAAAATAGGGATGAATAAAAATACACTTCAAGAAGCCGTTGAATACCTTAAAGATGGCAAAGTAATACTCTACCCTGCCGATACAATTTGGGGATTGGGTTGTGACGCCACTAACGAAGAGGCTGTTGCCAAACTATTGAAAATAAAAAAACGGGATACTTCTAAAAGTCAAGTTTGTTTGGTTGGCGACGATGCCATGTTAAACCAAATTGTTGTTGACGTTCCGGCATTAGCTTGGGATTTAATAGATGAGTCTAATACTCCTTTAACCCTTGTTTTGCCAGATTCAAAAGGGTTAGCGACTAATGTGGTTGCCGAAGATAAATCGGTAGCAGTGCGCATGATTAAAAATGGAGACTTGCAACAATTGCTTCGCCGATTTAGAAAACCTTTGGTAAGTACATCCGCAAATATCAGCGGAGAACCTTCTCCAAAAACATTTAATGATATTTCAAGTGAAATTTTAGATCAAGTTGATCTCATTGTGGAACTAGAAACATCAGGAATGACCAATAAACCTTCTAGTATTATAAAGTTGAAAATGAACAATGAAATAACAATCTTGCGCAAATAATGAATTTAAGTCATAAAATACAAGATGATATTTTTAATCCATTGGCAGAAGTAGCAACAAATGAGAATATAAAAACCTATGTGGTAGGCGGGTATGTTCGTGATTTGCTACTAGAAAGAAAACATAAAAAAGACATTGATTTTGTGGTTTTGGGCGATGGAATTTCATTCGCAAAAAAAGTGGCGGCCAGGCTAAATAAAGAAAAGTTTCTGAGCGTTTTCAAAAACTTTGGAACAGCTATGATTCGTTTGAATGAAATTGACTTGGAGCTAGAGTTTGTAGGGGCTAGAAAAGAAAGTTATAGACTGGACAGTAGAAAACCAATTGTAGAAAACGGAACTTTGCAAGACGATCAAAACCGCAGAGATTTTACCATAAACGCAATGAGTATTTCTATCAACGCAGAAAACTATGGCGAATTGATAGATCCATTTGGTGGTCTGGAAGATTTAAAAAATAAAATTCTAAAAACACCTCTTCCTCCTGACCAAACCTACTCGGATGACCCTTTGAGAATGATGCGAGCTATTCGGTTTGCCGCCGAATTAAATTTTGTAATTGAAAATGAGTCTTTTAAAGCAATTAAAAGAAATAAAAAGCGAATTGAAATTATATCTTGGGAAAGAATAAGTGATGAGCTTAATAAAATAATGGCTTGCCCTACTCCATCCGTTGGTTTCGATTTACTCTACCGTAGCGGCTTATTAGAAATAATATTACCCGAAATACAAGCGCTGCAAGGTGTTGAAGAAGTAGATGGGCAAACACATAAAGATAATTTTTATCACACGATACAAGTGGTGGACAATATTTGTAAAACTACCGATAATTTATGGTCACGATGGGCGGCTTTGCTGCATGACATAGGAAAACCTAAGAGTAAAAGATTTGATAAAAAGGTTGGTTGGACTTTTCACGGGCATGAGTTTTTGGGAGCTAAAATGGTTCCTCGAGTATTCAAAAGATTAAAATTACCATTGAACGATAAAATGAAATACGTTCAAAAATTGGTAAAATTAAGTTCTCGTCCTGCAGGATTAGCAAATGAAGGCATAACCGACTCGGCAATTAGGCGATTGTTAAATGAAGCTGGTGAGGACATAGAAGAACTAATGCTTTTGGTAGAAGCTGATATTAAATCTAGAAATAAAAAACTGGTTCAACACTATTTGAATAATTTCAAATTGGTGCGACAAAAACTAATTGAAATTGAAGAAAAAGACCACGTGCGAAATTTCCAACCACCAATTTCGGGAGAGGAAATAATTAAAACATTTAACCTTGAACCTTGTAAAGAAATAGGCATAATAAAATCGGCAATCAAAGAAGCTATAATGGATGGTGAAATTGCGAATGATAGCAAAGCCGCTTACGACTTTATGCTAAAAACCGGAAAAGAAATGGGCCTTTCGTCCAGTTAATTTTAAGAATATTAAACAAAAAAAAGGCTCCATTTGGAGCCTTTTTTGATATCACTAATATTTTTATTTTTTCAAAAAACGAACAGGAGCAAAATTTCCACCTACTATTTCTACAAAATACAAACCTGTATTTAATTCTTCCACGTTAACTCTATTAGAGCTTTTAAAAGTTCCCTCTAATTTAGTTTCACCTAAAATATTAAAAATTCTGTATTGACTATTTGAGTTCAACTCACTTAATTCAATGGTAATAAATTGATTGGCAGGATTTGGAAATAAATTCAAACTTCTATTTCCATTTACACTTGCTACTCCAGTTGGATTAAAAATCACTTCAGCCCCTTTACGGTAAATCACTTTCGTTTCTTTAGTTCCATCATCGTCTTCATACATTACTTGCATAACATAACTTATAGATCCTTTTTGCCAATATTCGTAAGTGGCAGTAGAATAGGTAGTAACCCTTGGACGTCCAAAAATTCTTGCACTATCTTGATAATCCATTTCTATTTTTACTCTAAAAACATCTTTTAAATCACCGTAAGGTAAAACCAATTTTCCATAACCATCTATTGTTGTTTTATAAGCACCAGTTCTATATGTTGTAATTCCAAATTGTCTAGTTTCTGAATTAAGAATAGTCGTATGACTATCGTTGAATTTAGCAGGAAATTTGAATTTTAAAAGACTATCCTTACCATAAGAAGTCTGAGTAAATCCAGATCTAACTCCCATAATATATAAGTCTGATGAAGTAGATTTATATTGAATTCTATCTCCACGCCTTCCCGAAAATTGTTCTGCTATAGTCGTATTATCAGGGTCCTGCTGGAAACCTGTTGTCACTGGGGCCTCAAACTTAAAATCAGTTGAATCATCGAATTTCATAGTAGAAAAATCCCATGTTGAACTGTTACTACCTGCGATAGGCGCAGCTATAGTACCTGGGTCTTTCATTACGTAATAAGCAGTTGAATCTCCGACTGAGCCAATAATATCATCCGATTCCAATTGTTGTGCAATTGCTGCAACTGGTAAAATTGCTAAAAATGTCAATAGATTTTTTTTCATGTTTCTGTTTTTGGATTAAAAATTATTTTAATATAAATCTTATCGTTTTAATTACTTTTTAATAGCTTCTTAAGCCTGTGAAACGTTCACTTTCTTAGGTTTGCGTTTCATGAGTAAAATTAAAAATCCTTCTTTAACGACATTCCTTTTAGTTACGCAAGCAGTTGTTAGCATGGTTGGGTATTTTGTATTATTTATTTTTATTCCACGTAATAATTTCATACAATTCTTTTCCATCTTTTCTATTCTTTTTATTTCCTACTATTTTTTGGTTAAAAATATTTCTTTAAAGCAAGGAATTGGATTAGCAATTCTGTTGAGGATAATTGCTCTTCTATCAACACCAGAATTAAGCGATGATTTTTATCGTTTTATATGGGATGGAGCCTTAACGGTTAATAATATAAACCCATATCTTTATACACCTCAACATGCTTTTAATACTGGCTTGTTATGTGGAAAAAACTTCTCCTTTCTTATCGAAAAAATGAATTCGCCTAACTATTTTACGGTTTATCCACCTTTGAATCAGTTTTTATTTGCGGCTTCTGTTTTTATTTTTGGTTCCGCAAAAGGTTTGCTTTCTGCTGTTGGAATAAAATTTTGGATTTTTCTCGCCGAAATTGGAACTATACTTCTACTTCCTAAAGTTTTAAAATCCTTTGACATTGCCCCAGAAAACGCACTACTTTACACGCTCAACCCTTTGGTTATAATAGAATTATGCGGAAACGGACATTATGAAGGTGTAATGATTTTTTTATTGCTTTTATCGGTTTACGTTCTTCAATCTAACAAATGGGGTTTAAGCGCCATTGTATTTGGATTGGCTGTTTCCATAAAATTAGTACCTCTTTTATTTATCCCTTTGTTGTTTCGGAAAATTGGATTTATAAAGCTAGTTCTGTTTTCGTTTATCGCAATATCAGTGAATGTTATTTTGTTTATTCCTTATGCCAGCCAAGAATTTTTAAGCAATTTAGGAAGTAGTATTCACCTTTATTTTAATTCATTCCAGTTCAATTCATTTATATATGCCATAATTTCTGATGTCCTTGCAAAAAGCGGATTACCAGAAAGCTCCAATAAAATAGTAGCGCCTTTACTTATGTTATTTCCTGTTGCCACTCTTGCTTGGTTTAGTTTAAGCAAAAAGAGCATGCTTAAAAACCTACCTTCTAAAATAAGTACGACACAAGGTTTTTATTACTTCTTTTCGGCGGTAGTTCATCCCTGGTATTTAACTACTGTACTGGCTTTTAGTACTTTTCAACCAGTAAAATACATTTTGGTGTGGAGTTATGTAGTTGGACTAAGTTATTTTACTTACCGAACCTTGCCTTACGAAGAAAGTTCAATTTTAATTGCCTTAGAATACCTGTTGGTTTTTATGTTTCTGTTTATTGATTGGATTATTCTAAAAAGGAAAAGGTATTTAGCCCAATAAGCTCTTTATTGCGGTTGCGCTTTTTGTAGCTATTCTAAATGCAACAAATTACGCTACTCTCCTTCCCTCAAATACAAAACATAGTAGCCATTGCAGTAATGTCTTTTTGCTTTTCTAGATTTAAATAAGTGCTGATTAGCTGGTATTCGTGATCTACAAAAACTGGAATTCCAATTTGTGAAGAATACGAATCGACATTAGAAATGCCTATTCCATTTTTTTGATTACTCACCCTTGCTTTAAAAAGAGATTTCCCCGAAGTTTTATCTATCAATTCTAAAGAATGAGCATAAGGATGTAAATGCACCACAATGTAGTGACTGCTCGTGTTGTATTTTAAATTCAAAAGTGGAATTACGTTGCTTTTAATTACCTCAACCGAATCACGGGCCACCGTCCAATGACTCGTATATTTTCTTCCATACGGATCCATATATGGATTGTAACCTTCGTAGAAGCTAATGCCGCATTTTGCAAATGCAGTATCCCTATCACCTTTATGGGTTGCATAAGAGCTGTCTTTTTGGTAAAAACCTCCTTCGGGTCCATCTATTTTTTTGGTTGCAAAAATGGCTTGTTGGTAAAGTGCTTTTAGTTTTTCGCACAATTCGCTATTTTTTAAATAAGACAGAGAAACCTCGTATTTTAGCTTTTTATGAAGGTTTGAATCGTTTAAATTCAACACTTGATTGCCAATTGAGATAGACGCTGGAGCACTCATGGGAATGGCAAATCCTTTTGGCAAGCTAAGTGAGTTTACCCCTTACGATAAGGTGAACATTCTTTTGTCCGTTCCAATTGTGGGGAGTTTCCAAGGAAGTTTCTCTGGGGCAGCATAATTTACAATGCTGTGGCACAAATATTCTTTGGGTTCTTCCTTCCCCGATTCTTGATTAATTATAGTAAACTCACATCCATTTATCCAAATAAGGTCTTCTCCCCAATCGATAATTTCTACTTCCTGGTTGCTCATATCTCCAGACATGCTTTTTGCGAGTCCGTTTATTTCCATTGTTTTAGAATGAAAATATTCTTTGTGAATAATTGGACTACAACCTGTTTTTTTATCGGCATTAAAATTTAAAGAATACCAGTTTTTAAAATTTGATTTAGTAGGAGAAGTCTTACAAGAATTAAAAAATACAAGTAGGAAAAAAATATTGAAATTTGAATGCGCACTATTCTAAAACAATTGAATTATTATTCCTTTTTCTTTACTTCCAGTAAAAAACGTTCCACTCTTTTTCTTTCATCTTCTGAAAAAGTTAAGGATTTGACGGTACTCGAAACCACTTCCTTATACTCTGCAGTATTAAAAAAATGTTTCAGTAAATTACCACTAGCTCCAGCCAATTTCCAGTTTGCTTTTTGAACACCTTGGCTCAGATTTACCACTAGATTTTCATCGCAATAGTTCAATCTTTTTATTGTACCAATTGCTTTTAAACGAGTAATAAATTCAAAAGAATTGGAAGTCATGTCAATTAGTTCGGCCATTGCCTTGCCGCTTTTGGTGGTCAAGTATTTTATTTCTAACCACTGTATTCTTACATTGCTCCCACGTATGCCATACACTTCTTTTGTTTGATCCAAATATTTTGGAATATCGTCTCGGTAGCTAGAACACAATCGGATAAGAGCCATTTCAATTACCTCGTAAGAATTTACAGAAAGCAATTTTTCATATTCTACTTTAAGTTCCGGATCTAAATTCTTTTGGCTTTTTAATAGAGCTTTCTGGAGTTCAGGATCATCAGAGTTTATTATCCTTATAATTTCTTCATTCAACAAGTTATCTTCCTTTACTAACTGATTCATCGCCTCTACTCTTACTCTATGAAATTGATTCCTGGCCAGCGCTTCATTTAACCTTTTTTCTTTCTTTTTTAACGGTACGTTTCGCAAAGCCACAAGTGCATCGTATCTATCCAACATGTTTTTGGCTTCGATTGCCTGATTCAGATTCCAGTTCAATTCTTTTTCAAGTTGTACCGTTTTTAAAACCTCCGAGTTTGGGTCGAACAAGATGTATGAAATTTTGCGGGAATGCATGGGTAAATAAAAAGTATCTAAACTCTTGTTCACCCACAAAGTAGTCGAATCTTTTTCCCCATTTAGGTAATACACCTCAAATACAATTGGCATTTTAAATGTTGCAATTAAAGGAGTTGTATCCTGTACTTGCTCAATAATAATACGATGTCGTTTACTTCGCTTTTGTGTAGAAAAATCCACTTTATAAATTGGTTCACCACCTCTTAAAACCCATTGATCAATAAATCCTGCAATATCTTGCCCGGTAGATTCATGAAATGCTTCCACCAAGTTTTGGGTAGTGGCATTCTCAAAGCTATGTTTTTGAAGGTATGCCTGCATTCCCATTTTAAAATCTTCGTCACCAACTACATAACGCAACATGCGCAAAACATAACTTCCTTTCAAATATTGGCGATGGGTTCCACTTTGGGAATGCCCTACTCCTTTAAAATCATTTTTGGTTCCGTTTAAAGCCGCTTGTTGGTTGTCGCGCATCATGCTAGAAAACTTGTCTTCACTTACAAACTTTTTTACGGTAAGGTGATGGTAATAAGTAGCAAAACTTTCGTGCAACCAATGGTGTGCTGGACTCAATGAAGTTACCAAATCGCCAAACCACTGATGAGCCAATTCGTGCCCATTTACATGCACATAACTTTTATCGTTGTAGCCCATAGAATCTACGTGGTAAAAATCGCCAAAAACGGTAGCCGAAGTGTTTTCCATAGCGCCATAAGGAAAATCTTGCACAGGAATTTGCGCATAACTGCCCCAAGGATAAGGCACTCGAATTTCTTCTTCTAAAAAATCAAAAATTTCTTTTGAAAATCGGTAAGTAGGTTCTATTCTGTTTTTCCAAGAAGGATAAGAATACAGGTTAATAGGCACTCCGCTTTTACTTTTGTAGGATGTAATGTCATATTCACCAATGCCCAACATAATTAGATAAGGTGAATGTGGGTTTTGCATTTGGTAGTGCCAGGTAAGATTACCCTGTCCATCGCCCATTTTCATAACTCGTTGCCCGTTAGACAACACTTTGTATTTCGCTTCCATGGTTACCATTAGGTCGGTTTTAATCTTGTCAGCCATGTTGTCAAACATTGGAATCCAATGTCTGTTGTCGAGCCCCTGACCTTGCGTCCAAATCTGTTTTCTACAACGGTTACTTGGATCATCCCAACCTATAAAATACAAACCACGACGTGGAGTTGCTTCGTAACTTATGTTCAGTTTGTAGGTTTTGTTTTTCAATAATGTTTTTGGAAAAAGCACTGTAATTCCTTTTTTATACCATTTGTGTTTTACCGAGTCGCCTTCAAAAGTTATGGACTTAATATCCATATTGACACCATCTATATAAAGAGTATCTACTCCATTTCGGAGTGGCATAAAAGTGTGGATTACTTCACCAATTACCTTTCCTTCTGTTGGGGAAAATTGTATTGAAATATTGGCATGTATAAAATCTACAAAACGCTCACGAGGATATAGATTAGGATCGTCAATGTAACTTTTAAAGTTTTGAGCAAACGAAATATTGGTGAAAAACAAGAGGCTTAGAAACAGAAGTTTTTTCATGTTGCAAGTTTATATCAAAGTATGTATTGAAAATAATTAGGGAATTATGGATTTGGTGGGTATGTTCACGGGTGGACATGCCGAACTGCTGGCAAAGATTAAAATGAGAGTCTTAATCAAAAGGAAATGCAAAAGTACGAGTTGAAAAAAAGCGTAAAACAGCTAGGTGCTAAAATAGATAGCACTATGCTTGAATTAATGTGAAATGCTCCAGGAAAATGGATTCCTGCAGAAAACTGAAAAGGTGAAAAATTAAAGCAAGAACTGGGTGGTTAAATTTGGAATGCCTAGTTATTAATAAAAACTAATGTTTACTGTAAATTATAAACTCTTATTCCTTTCAACATCTTACAAGTTTTATGAAAAAAGTAAAAACTCTTACTTTCTTGATTCTAACATTTCTAAGTGTCTAACTTAATGGGATTACATTACGCAATCCCCGCCAATGTTTATTTAACAGTTCTACCTAATTACATTTTGATTCAATAACTTTGCATTTTTAAAATTGAAACAAAAGTAACAGCATGATAAAACACTCTCTTAAAGACGACCTAGTATATATTTCTATTGATAAGATCGATTTTTCGTACAGAATCCCGGTTAAAAAAATAGGAAATACAATTGATTGGAGAGTAGGACAAAAAGGAACAAAAGGCGTTGTTATTAAAAATGTTTCGGCATGGACACTTCAATTGTTCACAAAAGAAACCACTGACTACAAGTACATTAAGCAGTTTGTGGGTATTGTTAAAGAATATTGTACCGACAACACTATTAATTGGGACGATACCTTTTTGGCTGTAAATATTCAAAATAAATACAATTGGTTGACTGCAACTAACAAGACAGCTGAGAAAAAAATCAGTGAGGAAGAAATTATTTCAATGTTAAAAAAGAAGTATGATTTGACTTAAAATCATAGAGTCCTTGGTTAGATAGAGCCCAAGAGTGAGGAGCTTAAGCACAGAAAAGGTTTCAGAAATGCATCCTTTTTTTTGTTTATGAATTGTAACGCGTTTGTAACGGAGGGTGCAATTAAGAGTCCGCTTTTAAAAGCTGAAATGCTTTTAGTCAAAAAAATAGGTATAATAGGTAGTTTTACTAAATACTAACTCAACTACCTATTTGTATGGGTTTTATATCGGTAAAAAGAGTTATAATTGTTCTTTAATTAAATTTTAACCCGAATTTATGAAAAGCCTTACACTCGCCTTATGCCTGTTATTTGCCACACCTCTTTTGTATTCTCAAGAGACCGTAACAACTGCTGGCGGAGAAGCCACAGGTAGTGGAACAGTCAGTTATTCTATAGGACAAGTAGTATACA
>CAWUST010000030.1:0-39681 GCA_963925495.1 uncultured Flavobacteriales bacterium
CGATAATGATTCAACAAACGAATTAAACTCAGCTGTTTCTTTAAGTGGAACCACACTTTCAGTTACAGATGCTGGTGGCGCCAAAACGGCAAACCTTTCTTCTTTTATGGACAATACGGATAGTCAACGATTAAGTCTAAACGGAGATACCTTGAGTTTATCAGGTGGCAATTCTGTGAAACTTGGAAGTGGTTCTGTTAATTTGGATAATGACAGTACCAACGAAGTTCAAAACCTAAGTATTACTGGAAGTACTTTAACAATTTCAAAAGGAAACTCAATTACACTGCCAGCTTTTGGCACTAGTAACGATAACGATTCCACAAATGAGTTGAATACTGCATTTGCTTTAACTGGTACTACGTTAACCTTAACCGATGCTGGTGGAGCTAAAACGGCTAATCTATCTAGCTTGAATACAGATAGTCAGTCTTTAACTCTTACAGGAAATACCTTAGCAATTTCTGGAGGAAATAGTGTAACGCTTCCCGCCGGAAGCACAAGTAATGACAACGATTCTACCAACGAGATTCAAAATTTGTCTATTGCTGGAAACGTTCTTACAATTAGCAAAGGAAACAACGTGACTTTACCAAGTACTACTACAAAAGGAATTGATTCTGTATTAACTGCTGGAAATAATGCTGTAGGGCTTGCATTGACTAACCTTGGAAGTCTTGGAGTAAACAATGGAATTACCGCAAGTACTATTCAACTCTCGACAGGTGCGGGAGTCAATAAGATTCTTACCTCTGATGCTAGCGGAAACGGCACGTGGCAAACACCCGCTTCAATCACACTTGGCGATACCACTCAAATTGCAGATTTGGATGGAGATACAAAAATTCAGACCGAAGAAAGTTCGGATGAAGATCGAATACGATTTGATTTGGCGGGTTCTGAAAAATGGGTAATGCAAGGAGCACGTTTAGAATCCATGAATAGTGGTCGTTCTGTATTTGTAGGAGAAGGAGCTGGACAAAACGATGATTTAACAGCTAACTACAATGGGTTTATAGGCTACCGCGCTGGGTTCAGTAATACATCGGGTGCTGGTGGCGTTGCCATAGGTTATGAAGCTATGTTATTGAACTCTTCTGGGCTTGGAAATAGTGCAATAGGATATCAAGCACTTCGTTCTAACTCAACAAGCCGTTATAATGTCGCTATAGGATTTAATGCATTAAGGAATAGTACTACATGGGGAAATACTGGAATTGGTGCTTTTGCTTTGGACGCAAACACTAGTGGATCCTATAATACTTCGTTGGGTTATGCCTCTTTAACGGATAATGTTTCTGGAATTAGAAACATTGCAATTGGAAACCTTGCTTTAGGCGATAATGTTACAGGGCATTATAATTCGGTAGTGGGTGATGAAGCCTTTAGAAAAAATATTACAGGAAGGGATAACACAATTATGGGTAGAAGAGCAGGATACAATACTCTTACTGGCTCAAGGAATATATTTTTAGGTTATAATGCTGGATACAACGAAAATGGAAGTGACAGATTATATATTGACAACTCTAGTAGTGCAACTCCGCTAATTTATGGTAATTTTTCATCAGATTCGCTGCGATTAAACTCAGCTGTTTCCATTCGTGATGAGTTTTATTTACCAAACGGAGCAGGTAATAATCTGGTATTAACTTCAGACGCGAGCGGAAGGGCTACCTGGAAGGCAACAGCATCAGTTGCGTTGGGCGACACAACTCAAATAAGCGATTTAGATGGGGATACGAAAATTCGAACTGAAAAATCAAGCGATGAAGATATTATTCGATTTGACCTTGCAGGTACTGAACAATGGGTAATGAAAGGAGCACGATTAGAAAATAACAATTCTGGTTTATCTACTTTTATTGGTCAAGGAGCTGGAGAAAAAGATGATTTGTCGAATAACCGAAATTCATTTGTGGGATATTATGCTGGACAAAATACAGTTACCGGAGTATACAATTCGGCTTTTGGAGATGAAGCATTAAGAAATAATACAAGTAACTACAATACAGCAGTTGGCAGCAATGCTTTGAATAGAAACATTTCAGGGCAACAAAATACTGCCACAGGTTATTATTCTTTAAGAAATAATGTAACTGGAAGTTATAACTCTGCTTATGGCGCAAATGTCCTTAGAAGTAACTCCACTGGTAATTACAATACAGCTAGTGGATATTATTCGTTGGCATCAAGTGTCACAGGATCTAGTAATACAGCTACCGGTTCATTTTCTTTACGTTTGAATTCTACTGGATATAGCAATTCAGCTCATGGTTATGCAGCACTTTATTTTAATTCTACAGGTTACCAAAATACAAGTAGTGGTGGTTATTCATTGTACCGAAGCACAACGGGTTATCAAAACACAGCTAAAGGGTATACTGCTCTTTTTAGTTTAAGAACAGGTTATCATAATGTTGGAGTTGGAGTAAGTGCAGGTTATACCATGCAAACGGGTTATCAAAACTCTATATTAGGTTACCAAGCAATGTATAGGACTACGACTGGAAACAATAATGCTGCTTTAGGATACCGTGCAGGTTTTTATAATCAAGCTGGTTATCAAAACACTTATGTTGGAAGCAACGCAGGACCTACTGCAAATTCTGGTTATTTCAATTCTATGGCTTTAGGTTACAATACTTCGGTTGGCGCAAGCAATCAGGTTAGAGTAGGTAATTCTTCTGTAACAAGTATTGGCGGTCAAGTGGGTTGGACAACTGTATCTGATGGCCGATACAAGGAAAATGTACAAAGTAATGTTGCTGGGCTTAGTTTTATAATGGAGCTTAGGCCAGTTACTTATAACTTAAATGCTGAAGCACTAAGAAACAAATTAGAGAATAAAGATTCTGTTTTTGTATCGGATTTCGAAAAGGAAAGCATGATTAATAAATTCAATTTTATCCAATCTGGTTTTGTTGCACAAGATGTAGAAAAGGCTGCCAAAAAAGTAGGATATTCTTTCAGTGGAGTAGATGCTCCTAAAAATGATAATGACATTTACGGTCTTCGTTATTCTGAATTTGTAGTACCGTTGGTAAAAGCAACTCAAGAACAACAAGAATTGATTAATAAACAACAAAAACAAATTAAAAATCAAGATGTATTAATTCAAGAATTAATGAAAAGGTTAAAGGCCTTGGAGACGGCGAAATAATATTGCGTTAATTTAGAAAGTGAACTGCATTATTTAATTTTTTTTCGCTTGAAAGCTGGTTCTAATCTTAATATCCCATTACTCAAAACCAAAAGGATTTTCCTCTTGGTTTTTATGTTAATGGTCATTAATTACGCTAATTACCAAACCTTCAAAGAGCTTAACGATAGTGTTTCACTCATTAATAACTTACGAGAAAGTAATGGAGCTGGCTGAAAGAGTGAGCGATACTAGCCGTCTTTTTAAAATCAGAATCCGAATAGCAGGTTGCCATTTTTTTTAGGGAAACTACCGCAGTAAAAGTTTCAATTACATTCGATTAGTCTACTAAATGTCTTTTCAATTTTAAATTGGCAAGACATACTAGAAATTTCAGCTTAGTAGCTACATTTGCAAAAAATTAAAATAGACTATGACAAAAGCGGATATTGTAACTGGAAAAGGAACTATGAAAGTAGAGTTTTATGATAACGATGCTCCTAAAACTGTAGCAAATTTTGTAAAACTAAGTAAAGAAGGGTTTTACGATGGATTAACCTTTCATAGAGTATTGCCTGATTTTGTAATTCAAGGTGGGTGCCCTGATGGAACTGGTGCTGGTGGACCTGGTTATAGTATTGATTGTGAATTAGACGGAGACAATCAACATCACGATAAAGGAGTTTTGAGCATGGCTCACGCAGGTAGAAATACAGGTGGTTCTCAGTTTTTTGTTTGCCACAGTCGCAACAATACTTCGCATTTGGATAGAAACCATACTTGTTTCGGAAAAGTAGTAGATGGTCTTGAGATCATTGATAATATAGAGCAAGGAGACAAAATTGAGAAAATCACTATTTCATAGGATTAATTTTCTTACAGTCCTATTTTTACTTGTATCCATTGGTTTATTCGCCCAAAAAATAAACACCGAAAAAAGTTCGGTTAAATTTGAAATAGGCGGATTAGGTTGGAGTAAAGTAGAAGGCGAAATTAAAGGAATGTCAGGTTCTTTTATTTTTGATAAGAATAACCTGTCACTTTCTTTTTTTAATGTTTGCATAGACCCGAAAACTGTTTTTACGGATGATGAAAAGCGCGATACTCATTTAAAAGAACCAGATTTTTTCAATACACTAAAACATACAAATATCTGTTTCAAAAGCACTAACGTAACTAAATCTAAAGATAGCTTTCATGTTATTGGTAAGCTCACTCTCGTAGGTATCACTAAAAGTATTGAATTTGATTTTAAATCAATAAACGAAAGTGGAGTACTTGTTTTAGTTGGCGAGTTAGAAATAAATCGATTCGATTTTGGTTTGGCAGCAGAGTCTTATTCCAGCACAATGATGGTTGGGAAAGAAGTGATAATAAAAATTAGATGCGTTTTTCTGGATTGAAGAAGAGGAGTGTTGGTTAAGTGGAGTAAAAAACCTATTATTGAGCATTAAAAATGAAGGACAATACGTAATGCCAGAAAGAAGAGTTGTGGTTACAGGATTGGGAGCAGTTACTTCAATTGGAAAAACAGTAAATGATTTCTGGGCCAATATTTTAGCCGGAAAAAGTGGCGCTGGTCCGATTACTCGATTTGATGCCTCAAGATTTAAAACCAAATTTGCTTGTGAAGTCAAGGACTTCGATGTTCTTGATTATTTCGATAGAAAAGAAGCACGCAAGTACGACCTTTTTACACACTTTGCAGTAGTTGCAGCGGATGAAGCGTTGAAAGATGCAGGCATTGCCGCAAGTAACGTTGATATGGAAAGAACAGGTGTGATTTTTTCTTCTGGAAATGGCGGATTAATGACTTTTGAAAATCTTATAATTGATTATGTAAATGATGATTACAATCCTCGTTTCAATCCATTTTTTGTTACCAAAGTTATTAGTAATACTTCAGCAGGATTAATTTCAATAAAATACGGATTTCAAGGTGTAAATTATTGTCCAGTAGCTTCTTGTGCTTCTTCAAGTATAGCTATTATTGAAGCATTTAATCATATAAAATGGAACAAAGCAGACGTAATAGTTGCCGGTGGTTCAGAAGCTCCAATATCTCAAGCTGCTATAGGTGGATTTGGCGCTATGCGCGCATTGTCTACCGAAAATGAAAACCCACAAGGAGCTAGTCGCCCATTTGATAAAACACGTGGCGGGTTTGTAGCCGGAGAAGGCGGAGGTGCACTAATTTTAGAAGAAAGAGAGCGTGCAATTGCACGTGGTGCAACCATATATGCCGAAGTTGTAGGAGGAGGTTTAAGCGCTGATGCACATCATATTGCCAGGAGTCATTCTGAAGGACGAGGTGCCTATTTAAGTATGAAACAAGCCGTAATTGAAGCAGGAATATCTGCGCATGATGTAGATTACATTAATGTTCATGCTACTTCAACACCTATTGGAGATATTGCTGAATCGAATGCTTTGAAAAACTTGTATAAAGGAGATTACGGTAACATGGTTGTAAGTGCCACTAAATCCATGACTGGTCATTTAATGGGAGGCGCCGGTGCCATAGAAGCGATAATTGCTATAAAATCTTTGATAAATGATATTGTTCCAGGAACAATAAATACACAGACTATTGATTCTAATATTGACCCAAATCTGGACGTTGTTATTGGCTCTTCCAGAAAAAAGAAATTAAAATATGTTATGAGCAATACTTTTGGTTTCGGTGGTCATAATGCAAGTGTGCTTTTTAAAAAGGCCAATTAATTAAGGATTGAGTTCCTACTTATTATTCCTTCTACTTATCTTTCTTTTTATAGATTTCCTTGAACTTTTATTGAAGCCTCGCTCTTTTTTGTCTTTTAGTCCACAAAAGTATCTATGAGTCCAGTCTGATTTGCTAGCCACATAAACTGTATAAATCCGCACAGTAAAGGAATGTTTTTTTTACCCGTCATTTGATAACTATCGGAATGACGTTTTTATATTTTAAGTGAAACCGAATTCCCACTTTCGAACCGATCGAAACCAAATTCATGAAAAATTAATGATTAAGTTACTTTTTGGTAATAAGTGAATTAATTTTGACGGTGACACATAAAGTGACTGAAAGCTGGAATTTCGAAACATAAAAAAAATGGTAGATATAACACATAAAAACAACACATTAAGAATTGCAACTGCTCAAGCAACTGTTACTGCTAGTAAGCAAGAGACTATTGATGCCATTCGAAATAAAACGGTTCCAAAAGGAGATGTGTTTGAGATGGCGAAAGCCGCAGGATTACTGGGTGTAAAACGAACTCCAGATTTACTACCCGACTGCCATCCAATACCAATTGAGTATACAGGTATTTCTTATGAAATAAGTGGTTTGGATATATTAATTAATATGGAAGTAAAAACCATATACAAAACTGGAGTAGAAGTAGAGGCCATGCATGGAGCATCAGTAGTTGCTCTTACTATGTACGATATGTTAAAACCTATTGATAAAGGAATAGAGATAAATAACATTAAGCTTCTTAATAAAAAAGGAGGGAAATCGGATTGGAAAGATCGTTTTAGAATGGAATTGCGCGCTGCCGTTGTAGTTTGTAGCGATACAATTAGTGCAGGTCAAAAAGAAGATAAAGCGGGATTGGCTATAATAGAAAGCCTTAAAGAATGCGGAGTAGATATAGCTGATTATGTGATAATTCCTGATGAAATAGACGCAATACAAGGAAAAGTAAAGCAATATAAAAACGATATTAACCTAGTAATATTTACTGGTGGAACAGGGCTTTCGCCAAGGGATGTCACTCCAGAAGCCATTAAACCTCTTTTGGATAGAGAAATTACCGGTATAATGGAAGCGGCTCGTGCTTATGGTCAGGAAAGGACACCACTTTCTATGTTATCTCGCGGAATTGCAGGTGTAGTTGGTAAAACGTTGGTATTAACTCTTCCTGGTTCTACAAAGGGCGCCTCGGAATCAATGGATGCCTTATTTCCTGCTCTGTTACATGTTTTTAAGATTATTGGTGGTGGAAGGCACGATTAGCATTCACTTTCTAAAGTAAGTGAGGTTTATATAGCGATTTTTAAATCCGCATTTCTAAAATTAAAACGTCATCCATTTGCTCGTTTTTGCCATTCCAGTTTTCAAAGGCTTCATAAAGCATATAATGTTGTTTGTCTAGCTCTAATTCAGAGTTATCTTTTATCACTTTTTAAAAGGTGTCGATTTAAGCCTTCTATTACTTTTACATCCAATTTGATCGGCGTATCTATCCGAGTAAAGATAAATCAGGTCATTTTCTTGCAGATCAAATACTTGTGAGTCCCTCTTGCCTTGAATGTGTATACATCTAAAGCTTGACAGAACAAGATTTTTTTTCGTTGTTTTAAATAAGGATTTAAAAATTTCACATTTCGGTCATTAACTTGTACTAAATGGCACAACGAATACAAAATGTGTTTTCAGGCATTAGCATCAGCCTGCCTTCTTGAATCTCTTTCCCACAAAGAATACAATTGCCAAAACTTTCTTCTTCGATTTTAATCAAAGCCAATTTGAGTTTTTGTAGTTTAAATTCGGATTGCCGAAGAGCAGCCTGATTAACAGATCTATTGTTAATAGCATCCATGCGGCTTATTCTACCTATAGCAACATCTGGTGCTATGGGTTTGGTTAAATCTTTAAGCGTTTCAATTTTTTCTTGAGTTATAAGAAGTTCTTCTCCCATCTTCTTTTTTAAAAGTGTTTTATCCATGTAAATGAAATAGAGCTTACCAAACTAATTTATTTTAATTCGGATTGACTAAAGTAAGGCTTAAAATGCTTTTCTTGGTCAAGAATTCCACAATAAGATATTTCTATGACTAAACAGAACATTGAAGAGAAACTAAAAGAGATTATTAAACCTTACATTGGAAATGAAGAGGCTTTTAAAAACCTGACTAGCGAAACCCATTTGCTTGCTGATTTAAAAATAAATTCAGCTCATTTGGTGGATGTAATTTTAGATTCTGAAGATATTTTTGATATTGAAATTGACGATGAAAGCGCCGAAAAAATGATAACCGTTCAAGCCGCTTTGGATATAATTTCGGACAAATTGAAAGACAAGTAAGTGAATATAGGCTGTGACATAATTCATTTGCAAGATCACTGGTCTGTTGACACTTTACAACAGCGAAGGCTCTACAAATTATATGATAAAGGCGAATTGATTTTGTTATCCCAAATCCATAAAACCCCAAAAATAGCAGAAGCTGTTTTGTGGTCAGCCAAAGAATCTGCTTATAAATCTGCATATTTAGGAGAAGCCAGATTTATCCCAAAGAAATTTATCCTGAAACAAGTTTTAAAAGAATCGCTTGAGTTTCAATTTGATAAAACCCCGATTTGGATAAGCTATAAAATAGAAAAGGAATATGTCTTTACAGAAACTTTTGAAGTGACAAATTCAGTAAAAGAAAAAGGTCGCTCTTTCAATTATGTTCACATTGAAAAATCAACTGGAAATGAATCCTCTGAAGTAAGAAAACGCGTTTATCAGTACCTCAAAAATCGATATGGAGGAGAGTGGGGGATTCGTAAAACGAAGTTTGGAAAACCGTATTTAATTTGTAATGATAAAGTGTCAGAAAAAAAAATAACCATTAGTCATCACAAGCCATATATTGCTTTTGTTTTGCGTTAGTCTATTTTGATTTACCAAAAGTATAAATACCCGATTCTTGCTGGAATAATTCTAATTACTCTTTTTATGCTCTGGCAGCTATTGAGCTTGGGGTTTAACTACGATTTTGAAGCGTTTTTTCCTCGAAATAACCCCGATACAGAGTTCTTTAAAAAGTATAGAGCCGACTTTGAAACAGATAATGATAAGGTGCTTATTGGAATCGAAAATAAGGCTGGTGTTTTTCAGCAGGACTTTTTGGCCAAAATAGATGAATTAACCCAAAGACTTGACACATTAGAAAATGTAGAATTGGTTATAAGTCCTACCAATATAGTAGAGTATAGGCGATATAGTATGTATCCTGCTTTGGTAGAAAGGCCATACATACATTGGAATGATTCAACGAAATACGCGGAAGACAGTGCTAAGATTTTTCGAACTCAGCAGTTTATAAACACCATTTTTTCAACTAATTCGCCAAGTGTAGCAATATTGATTAAACACAAGGAATTACTGGATAACGAGGGTTGTAAAAAGATTTCTGAAGACATTCGGAAAACACTAGATGAATATGATTTTGACGCCGCTCATTTTGCTGGAAGAGGTGAGGGGCAAACGATTTATATCAATTTGGTTCAAAATGAAACTCTGATTTTTCTGGGTTCAGGAATGTTTTTGGTTTTTCTATTTCTCTTTATTGCTTATCGTTCGTTTTGGGGGATTTGGATGCCTCTTTCTGTTGTTGGGCTCGTAGTAGCTTGGACCATGGGTTTTATGGTGCTTACGGGTAAGGAAATTGATTTAATGACCAACATTGTTCCTACCATACTCATGGTAATAGGAATATCGGCAGTTGTCCATTTGCTCACTCACTATTTAAGTCTTAGAAAAGAAGGAAAGAATAGGGAAGAAGCTTTGATTGAGGCGGTAAAGCAAATTGGCTTTGCGACTTTGTTAACCACACTCACCACCATGATTGGCTTTTTGACCCTTCTTAATTCGTCCGTTCAGCCAATCGTCGATTTGGGTATTTATGCCAGTATAGGCTTACTTTTTTCTTTTCTGTTAACCTATACTTGGTTTCCCGTTGTTGTATTACTCCACAAACCCATTTACTCTGATAGGTCTGCTAAGTTCATGGATTTTTGGAATTCTATATTGACTAGAATTGATCATTACGTGCAGAATAATTACAAAATGATTGTTTTGATAAGTGGGGTATTGGTTCTTGTATTTGGAATTGCTAGTACGAATATTAAAAAGAATAATTACATTTTGGAGGGGTTAAAATCCAATCATCCTCAACGACAAGATTTTCAGTTTTTTGAAAATAATTTTTCTGGGGCACGTCCTTTTGAAATGAAAATTTGGCTCAAAGATTCTAGTGCTTCCTTTTTCGATAGAGCGGTTATCACTGATCTAGAAAAACTCCACAACTATTTGGAAAATAATTTTGGGGTAGGAGGGTTAGTTTCACCTATATCTATTGTAAAGAATGCCAATAAGATTTGGAACTCTGGCAAAGAGGATAAATACATTATTCCTTTAAAAGACAAAAGATTAGCTCAGTTAGAAAAGGATTTGTACCGCTATAGTAAACAAGTTAAAACCAATATTTATTTAAAAAGAAATCACCGAGAAGCAAGAATAGTTGGGAATATTCCGGACGCTGGAAGTTTTATCATGAATCAAAAAAATGAAGATTTAAAAACCTTTTACTGTTCAAGTCTAGATACCAATATGATACAATACAGAATCACTGGATCAGCGACTCTTATGGATATCAACACCAATTTTGTGGCAAGTAATGTTATTCAAGGGCTTTTGATCGCAATCGGAATTATAGGAATTATAGTTGGCCTGCTTTTTAGGTCCATTAAAATGGCCTTAATTTCATTAGTTCCTAATGTATTCCCCCTTGTTATTTGTGGAGGCATAATGGGCTTCTTTTCTATCGATTTTAACTTACCCACTTCTATTATTTTCATTCTTGCATTTGGAATTGCAGTAGACGATAGCATTCACTTTTTAACTCGGCTAAAACAAGAGCTTAAAAAGACAGAAAACAACTTGTCCTTAGCTATTACAAAAACGTTTTCAAGTACAGGAAAAGCCATAATTGTCACAACCTTAATTCTTTCAGGAGGCTTTTTAACACTTTGTTTGAGCGACTTTCTCGGTACATTTTATATTGGTTTATTAATATGCATTACTTTATTGGTTGCTTTGCTCTGTGATTTGTTTTTGCTTCCAGCTATTATTCTTTTATTGTGGAAAAAATGAATTTGAAAGAAGAGCTTAAATCTCGAATGCAAATAGATAGGAAGACCGTTATTATCTATTGTGTAATTTATTTTGGTTGGGGAATGGCTATGAATGCCTTTGGTCAATGGGCGGAAATAGCAAAATTCACCTACTGGTGGCAAGTGATTACTTGTTACATTTTGTACATGGTTCCAATTTCCATTTTTTTACGAAACTTTAAATGGTACGAGCAATATGCTTACGGATTAATTGCAATGGGTGCCTTAGAGTTTTTGGGTTATGCTTTTGAAACCTCTTATGCTTACCCAAATAATTTAATGGATCAGTTTTTTAATCCTCAAAATTTTGCTTTGGGAATGGCTATGTTTTTTGCTACCTATTTTCCTTTAGGAAATAGCCTTGTATCCAAAGTACGAAAGTTATTTTAGACTGAAATTTTGAGCAAAAAAAAGGTCCATGTTTGAGACACGAACCTTTTGAAACGGCTAAAATGGGTAAACTCTAGATGCTCCTTTACCTAATTTACGAAGGTTTTAAGAAAAAGGTGGGGTTGGTTTGAAGAAAATTTTTTTAGCAAAAAAAATGAAGAAGATTTTAGTGCCAATATATTTTCGGAAAACACAAAATCGGCATTGTGATATGCTTTTGAACTAGCCTCTATTATTGGCTCTATGGTTTCTATGTATCAGATTTACATACACAGTTTGGAGGAAAATCAATTGAAAAAATTAAATGAAAATATTTTTTTATTTTTCTCAAAATATTTGGAAAAATCTACAACTTGGCTCCATTAATTTTGATGTTCATGCGTAATTATTTAATCCAAGTATGGTTGAATTGGTTTTCACTTAAATTTTATTTTTACGATGAATAAAATGAGTCGTTAAAGCCTTATTTGTAGGCTTCTGTAGCTTTGCGTACACTACCGTATTTTAGAAGTAACTCTTTGGCTTTTTCGTAATCAACATTATTGTCGAGTTCTTTAATAACCATCCTGGTTCCTCTATCCACCAATTTATTATTGCTCAGATGCATGTCCAACATTCGGTTGCCTTTTACGCGCCCCAATTTTATCATACAAGCAGTAGAAATCATGTTTAAAACCAGTTTTTGAGCTGTCCCTGACTTCATTCTAGTACTTCCGGTTACGTATTCTGGTCCAACTACAACTTCAATAGGAAAATCAGAAGGTGCCGAAAGTGGTGCTCCTGGATTACAAGAAATAGAACCTGTGGGAATATTATTTTCTTGACATTTTTCTAAAGCCCCAATTACATAGGGAGTAGTTCCGCTGGCGGCAATTCCAATTACAAAATCGTTTTCATTTATAGCCTCTTTTTGGAGATTTTTCCAACCCAAAAAATTGTCATCTTCGGCAAATTCAACAGCATTGCGTATGGCTTTATCGCCGCCGGCCATTATTCCTATTACCATTCCGTGAGGTACGCCAAAGGTTGGAGGACATTCAGATGCATCTACAATTCCTAGTCGTCCGCTTGTGCCAGCTCCAATATAAAAAAGCCGCCCACCTTTTTCCAATTGTGAATGCGCTTTTATAATAAGCTTTTCAATTTCTGGAATAATTTTATTTATTGCAATCGCCACACTCTGGTCTTCTTGGTTTATTCCGTGCAATAATTCACCAATCGATTTTTTTTCTAAATCGTTATGATTGGATTCTGATTCTGTAATTTTATTCAAGAGCTAATATTTTTAAACGAAAGTAGGGAAAGAAAGAAAAAAGGAAAAGTTTTTTAATATCATTCAAATTCAATCTTAAATATACATTAAACGAATCAGTCATCCAATACTGAATCAAGTTTTGCGCAGGCTATCCAACATCCAACTCTCAAGCTTTAAAACTCTTTTCACCGAATCTATATCTACCTTATTTGTTTAAAAGCAATATTCAAATGTTTTTCGAAATAACGAATTTGTTTTACTTCTTTGGAATTTACTAAACTCAAAGAAAGGCCTTGTTTTCCGGCTCTAGCAGTTCGTCCGCTCCTGTGGGTGTAGTATTCTTCTTTATCGGGTAATTGGTAATGCACAACGTAAGCCAAAGCTTCTACATCAATTCCTCGTGCGGCAAGATCAGTAGCTATTAGTATTTGAAGGCTTTCGTTTTTAAACGCACGCATTACTTTGTCCCGTTCTTTTTGAAGTAAATCGCCGTGAATAGCATCTGCCGAAATGTTTTTTGCAATAAGTTGTTTTGCCAATTTTTGGGTAGCTACCTTGGTTTTACAGAAAATGAGCCCTCTGTTTTTACCCTGTGTTTTCAAAAATTGAGTTAGAATATTAAGTTTTTCATCTTCTTCACAAATCAAAAACTGATGTTCAATGTTCTTATTTACAGAATTTTGTCGGCTAACTTCTATTCGATGCGCATCGGGAGAGAGGTATTGATTTACGATTTCTTTTATACCGTGTGGCATAGTAGCCGAAAAGAGCCATTTGTTTTCTGCAGATTCTAAAAAACCAAGAATTTCGTGCAATTCTTTTTTAAAACCCATACTTAGCATTTCGTCTGCTTCGTCTAGAATCACAGTTTTTACTTGGCGTAAATCCACCGCTTTTCTACGTACCAAATCAATTAAACGTCCAGGAGTTGCGACAACAATGTGAGTAGGGCGTCTTAGATTTCCAATTTGTTTATCAATTTTCTCGCCTCCATAAACAGCTTCTGTAAATATTTTGTCGCTGTATTTAGTAAATTTAAAAAGTTGCTTGGCTACTTGTTGGCCTAATTCACGAGTAGGGCAAAGTATTAGACCTTGAATTACTTCTTTTTTTACATCAATTTTATGGAGAAGTGGCAAACCATAAGCAGCGGTTTTACCAGTACCTGTTTGGGCTTGTCCTACCAAATCGGTATCCGTGTTTAGTAAAATAGGAATTACTTCAGCCTGAATAGGAGTAGGGACTTCAATTTTTAAATCGTTAAGTCCTTTTATAAAATCTTTTCGGATTCCTAGTTTCTCAAAATTTTCCAAAATATGGGGCTTTTTTATTGCGTGCAAAAGTACGGAATAGCTTGATTGCTATTAATATGTTTTAAAGGAGAATTAGTAAAAGAATAGATGAAGAAGATAGATTGTTATTTAACGATGTTTTTGAAGATGAAACATTGGAAGAATGGAACTAAAACACCACGACATAGTTCTAGTGAACTTAAACCCAACTATTGGAAGTGAGATCAAGAAGACAAGACCATGCGTTATTATTTCACCCAACGAAATGAATAGGCCGTTATAGAACTATTGTAATTGCTCCAATTACAACAACTTCAAATAATTACCCCCATAAGAATTGAAATTAAACGCAATGAAAAATTAGGCTGGATTGTAATTGATTAGATTAGAACAATTGACAAACAACTAACAATAAAAATATTAGGGAAACTGGCTAAGCCCGAAATAAAAGCTGTGAAATTAGTCTTAAAAGAAACTTTTATTGATTAACTTCAATTAAACCGTCTGAGAAAACAAGGAAGTAGTAGGAGCCTTGCGATACAACCTCAAGTCAAAAGCCATACAAATATTACGTACAAAACCTTGTCCATTTTCGGTTATATTTAAAAAGTTATCTCCAATGGTACAAAGGCCATCACTTTCCATTTCAGTGAGTCGGCAACAAATTTCTGCGAAGTCAACCACTTCGTTATCTTCTCTCTTCCAAGTCGTTTTAAAGCTGCACATCAAATTCAATATATGCTTGCGCAAAACTAAATCTTCTTCATTTAAAAAATGACCTCTAAAAAGTGGGAGAGTTCCTTTGTCAATCAGCCTTTCGTATTCTTTAAGAGCTTTCACATTTTGACCAAATGCTCCCCAACTATCTCCAATAGCGCTTACTCCCAAACCAATCATTAGTTCGGTATGGGTAGTGCTATAACCCATGAAATTACGGTGCATTTTACCTTCTTTCATGGCAATGGATAGGTCTTCATTTGGCAAAGCGAAATGATCCATTCCTATTTCTAAGTAACCCTCTTTTTCTAAAAGTTCTTTTCCTAATTCGTAGAGAGAGCGTTTGTATTCGTTGCTTGGTAAATCTTCATCAGAATAGAGTCGCTGAGATTTACTCATCCAAGGCACGTGGGCATAACTGTAAAAGGCAATTCTATCGGGTTTTAATTCTATGGTTTTTAATATAGAAAGTTTAATCTTTTCGGCGGTTTGTTTTGGTAAACCAAAAATAAGGTCATAATTTATTGAAGTGTATCCAATTTTACGAGCATTATCACTTACTTCTTTAACTTCTTCAAAACTCTGAGGTCGGTTTATTACTCGTTGAACCTCTGGGTCAAAATCCTGTATTCCAAGGCTTAATCGATTGAATCCTAATTTGTAAAGAGCAATTAATTTATCGTAGGAGGTACTATTAGGATGGGCTTCAAAACTAAATCCAGGTGAATCGATTAGGTCACATTTTTCAAGAATTCCGCTTATTAAAATATGGAGGTTTTCTGCACTTAGAAAGGTAGGAGTTCCACCACCCAAATGCATCTCTTTCAATTTTGGTTTTTGTGGAAGAAACTCGCAGTATAAATCCCATTCTTTTAAAACACGAGCAACGTATGGATCTTCAACAGAATGTTGTCGAGTAATTTTTTTGTTGCAACCACAAAAATGGCAAAGCTTTTCACAAAACGGAAGATGAATATACAAGCTGATTCCCTCACTATCATTTGTTGATTCAAAAGTTTTAGTAACCGATTTTTTCCATTCAGATACTTCAAACCCTTCTTCGCCATCCCAATAAGGGACTGTAGGGTAGGAGGTGTATCTTGGTCCAGGGACGTTGTATTTTCTTATGAGTTCTTTATTCATTGTAATTATAGGTCTTTATAATTCCTTCAATAACTGCGTTAGATTCGAGTTTAATATCAGTCATTTATAAGGATAAATTCCTGATTATTAAACTTCTCACCTGCCTTGTTCTTGAATTTTTATAAAAACCTCTGTTTTTGCAATGTTCTTATAATGAGCTTAAAATGACTTATTCATTCACCCAAACTTCGAGGCGCAATTTACTCAAAAATCTATCAAGAATTTCCATAGTTACGTGAGGCATTACCACCACTTTATAATTACTTGGATTTTCTTTGTCGTCAGCTACCAAATGAAATTGATCTGCCAATAAGGAAGTAAAAAATTCAGCTTTTAACGTAAATGCTTTAACCACGAATTCCGAAACAGCAAAGAATGGAAATGAAAACATCGAAAATGATAATTCAATAAATAAACAGGGAATTGCTTTAACTGCTGCGGCAAGTGTTTCTGCAAATTCTGGAATTTCTCAAAATCAATTGGTTGGAAATACACTGAATAAACAAAATGAATCAGAAGAAAAAACACCAAGTTCAGAAGACCAACAAATTCCTTCAAGAGCCAATCAGGTTGCTGATTCTGACGGAAACAACGAGAATGTTGTAAGCAATGAATTAGAAGTGGAAAGTGTGGAAGTCAATACAGTCGAAGACGAATCGAATAATGAAAATCTATCGCAAAACGAAGCTAGCAAAGAGCTTGAACCTTCAGAAGAAGCTGATCCAGTAGTACTGAATGATAGTCCAAATGACACTTCGGAAATTTCTTTAGATGAAGAATTATTAAATGAAAAAGAAATTGATGAAACAGAATTTGGAGAAAAAGTTCCTGATGGTAAAAAATGGAAGTTTTTTGTAGAACCCCTTATTGGATTTGGTCAGTCACAGTCAACAAAGTCACTTGTGTCTGAGTCTCTAAATTCCACTTCATTGGTTTCGCCATCTTCCATTAAAGATTGGAATATTGGAATGGATGTAGGTCTGCAATATGGAAACTTTTTTGTTAAAACTGGAATAAGATTTCAAGAATTGAATCAGAACTTTAATGTAAAAAATACTACTTCAGAAATATCTGATGAATATCAATATAACGAAAGGCCTGATGGCAGTAGGGTTGATATTATTGGAAGTGATTATTTGATAATCAAAGTTCCGGATGGAAGTAATGGTTTTAATTTAAAGGGATTTAATTCTCTTAAATACGATACTGTTTTATTAACAGTAACTGATACCCTACTCATACAAAATAAAGTAGATCAAGAAAGTCAGGGATCTTTTCGATACAAAATTCAGTATATGAACATTCCTTTCCTAGTTGGATATGAATTCCAATTAAAAGAAAAATGGCTAATAGAAATATCGGCTGGAGTTCACACTGGTATTAGAATCAAACAAACTGGAAGCACATTTGACTATTCAAATAACGAGGTGGTAAAGTTGAATGAGACTTCTTTTGCCTCGAATTACACTTTTGCTATGTCAATTGGTGGTGGAGTGGGTTATTTGCTAAATCCTTCCTTTTCATTGCGTTTGATACCTTCTTATAAATATTTCCTCAAAACTCCTTTTGAAATTCCTGAACGTCAAAGACATGCTTTGGGAATTGATGTTGGTTTGAGGTTGAAGTTTTAAAGAGTTTTGCTTTAGTAGTTAGAGTAAAAAACAAAACCACTTTTGAAGTGCAAAAAGCACATGGTATTCCTATGTGAAAAGCAGTTATTATGGCAGATTGACTCATTCCTTCTTATACTTGAATAATGCGATAAGTCAGCACTATTCACTTTTTTATTGGAGAAGAGTTTTTACTTTTAATGGACAAATAATTAAAATTTTAAGAAAACCAAACTAATTCTATTTATTTTAGTTATGCTATTGGATAAAGGATATCAAAATATGAATAATCAAAAATCATGAAAACAATTCAAATTTTAAAAAACTAATGTCGTTCCATGAATTGTAAATTAAAGATCATTCTATTTATACTTCTACTCGTTGGTGGAGAGAGTCTTATGGCAACCACATTTGATGTTTCGGGGAGTGTGTCCAATAATGGAGTTTCAGCTCGTTATGCAAAGGTTCATATGCAAACTACTGGTCTTGACACTAATTTTATTACAGATTCAGTTGGACAGTTTAGAGTTACTGTTTCTACAACAAGATCGGTTGGTTTGCTTAGAGTTTTTTTTCTTGATTGTAAAAGTGACACAATTGAAAATTGGAAAGCATATATATCCTCTACTTCTTTGCTAATAACGAACTTAAAGGGTTGTCCTTCTTTCGTGTCGTTAACTGGGACTGTTTCAAATTATCAAGATGCACCTAGGTTTTCAGATATCTACTTTTCATTAGATAATTTCAAGACTCTCAGAGGAAGTACAAAAATGGGAATTGGCGGATGGTATGTATTCGTATTTATTCCTGTAAAATCAGGAGTTTTATATACCAGAATTCGGGATTGTATGAACAATTGGTATGTTGATTCGGTACCTTTCAATTTGCGTGATACGGTCAGGCGAACTCTGAATTACTGCAAACCAAATCCTGGAAACTATTTTGGCAACATTAAATTAAACGGAAGATCCATTAGCGATACAAGTGCTATAGTTTTAAGGTATAAATACTTACCGAATTTACAAAAATTTGATTTTGAAGATACTATTGATGTCCGTGCTAATGGTTCTTTCCAATTTCCTAATGACGGAGTGTATGATTATCAATTAAAGGTTCTTCCGAAAAGTCCTTTGGAAAAATTTGCTGCAACTTATTATCCCAATGGATTATTCTGGAACAAATCAAATTCAAAAGCCATAGGTTCTCATATAAAACGTTCACTTAAAATTGATTTGATAAATACGGATACAGCATTAGGAACTTATAAAATTGAAGGAAAGGTAGAAATTGACCGAAAATTTGTAAAACCTGGATACGCCGCAGTAGGTATTTTACTATTGGGAGAAAATGATAAGGTCATTGATTATACTTATGCAAATACGTCAAATACGTTTTTGTTTGAAAATTTAGCTGCAGGAAAGTATAAAGTATGGATTGATCAATGTGGTCTCCCTACAATTGTGAAAAATATCGAGGTAAATGCCATGAACCCACAAGTAAATAATATGGTAATTACCGCAAACAACAATGGAGTTTCATATGATGAATTTGTTGGAAATCAAGAGGTTATTATTGATCAAGAGATAAGGATATTTCCTAATCCTTTTGTGGATTTTTTAAAGTTCGAATTACCAGAACCTACGGCTTTTGTAATTAAGGACATACTTGGTAAAATAGTTTTTTCTGGACTTTCTGATCAAGAGCAAACTTTTCTGGTCTCAACCAATAATTGGCCAACAGGGCTATATCTTATTATGTTTCAAACTAAAAAGGAGTTGTATATAAAGAAAATGATTAAAAAATAACGGCGTACCTCATAAATGGACGTGGATCGAAGTTTAATTGAATCGTGTATAGAAGGCGATAGAAGGGCTCAAAATGAGCTTTATGGGGCTTGTTTTGCCCAATTAATAACGGTCTGTTATCGCTTCGCAAACAATAAAGACGATGCAGCAGTTCTTATGAATTTAGCTTTTTTTCGCATTTTGGAAAACTTACATAAACTAAAAAAAGACGTTCCATTTATGGCATGGGCTATCCGATTAACTGTAAACAATTGTATAAGTGAATACAGAAAAGATGTCACCCGAAAAAAACATATCAGTCCAGTAAGTTTTGAAGAAAATGAACGGCATATTGAATTAAGATTACTTGAAGATAAAGAGGAAGAGTACGATCCTATTGTTCTAAAAAGAGTGAGAGCAGAAATATTAAAACTACCTCCTACTACTCAAGAAGTTTTCCAATTGTATGTGTTTCAAGATTGCACACACATCGAAATTGCTGAATTATTGAGGATCAAAGAAGGGACATCAAAATGGCACCTCTTTAATGCCAGAAACATGTTGAGAGAAGTTTTAGGTGATTCAGTAAAAACATTAATAAGCATGGCAGTATGACAGACGATGAAATAGATAAAATATCACAAGCGTCATTTCCCTCTGCAAATACTGCTTTTGAAGCTAAGTATTGGGATCAAATGGAAGGGATGCTTGGCTCGGAAAAGAAAAGTGGATTTATTTATTGGTGGGGGATTACTGCCTTAGTAGTCATTCTTTCAGGAACTTTTGCGTGGAATTATGTTTACCTATCTAATGACCAAGATATATTGGGTATAACTGGTGTTTCGGATAAAACCAGTCCAATAAATGAATCTATAAAGCAAGTTGAAGAGCATATTGATTTTAATACCACAATACCTAAACAGGAAAATAAGATAACGAATAAAGAATCTGTATTTAAGACAGAGATTACTGAAGATGTATTGGATTTAACTTCCTTTAAAAATATATATTCAAATGCTCATAATACTTCATTTGATTCATTGAAAAATGGTCTTTCAACCAATGAATCAGGCATTAATGAGAAAAAAAATGTTGTGAATATGGACAAGCCGGCTTCTAACATAAATGCTTCAACTCCCTTTTCCGAAAACGCAATGAAGGAAAATGGAAACATTGAAAATGATAATTCAAAGAATAAGCAAGCAATTGCTTTAGCCTCTATGGTAAGTGTTTCTGAAAACTCAAACTCCCCTCAAAATCAATTTAATGCAAAACCGATGAAAAAACAAAATGAATCAGAGGGAATGACACTAAGTTCGGTGAACCAATCAGCTTATTTAATTACTGGTCAAATCAATGATTTTGAGGAGAATAAGGAAGGCGAAGCCAATAATACAAATCCCTCGAAAAAAGAAATAGGTAAAGAACTTAAAATTCTTGAAGAACCTGAGCTGGATGGATTGAGTGAGGGTTCAGTTGGTAACTTAGAAAATACTCTGGATGAGGAATTTGTAAATGAGGAAGATATTATTGAAACCGAATTTGGAGAAAAAGTTCCTGATGGTAAAAAATGGAAGTTTTTTGTAGAACCCCTTATTGGATTTAATCGGTCACAGTCTACTGCATCTTTAGTATCGGAGTCTCTAAATTCCACTTCAATGGTTTCACCATCGTCCATTAAAGATTGGAATATTGGAATAGATGTAGGTATGCAATATGGAAACTTTTTTGTGAAATCGGGAATAAGATTCCAAGAATTGAATCAGAACTTTAATGTAAAAAATGCTACTTCAGAAATATCTAATGAATATCAATATAAGGAAAGAGTTGTAGGTGACAAGGTTGACATTATTGGAAATGAGTACATAGTAACCAAAGTGTCGGATGGAATTAATGGATATAATTTCCTGGGGTTTAACTCTCCAAAATACGACACAGTTTTATTAACGGTAACTGATACTGTACTTGTACAAAATAAAGTTGATCAAAAAAGTCAAGGATCGTTTAAGTACAAAATTCAATACATGACGATTCCTTTAATAGTTTGCTATGATTACCAATTAAAAGAAAAGTGGCTGTTAGAAGTATCGGGTGGAATCCACACTGGTATTGGAATCAAACAAACAGGAAGTATCTTCGATTACTCAAATAACAAAGTAGTAAAGCTGAATGAGGCATCATTTGCCTCTAATTACACTTTTGCTATGTCCATTGGTGCCGGAGTAGGTTATTTACTAAATCCTTCCCTTTCATTGCGTTTGATACCTTCTTATAAATATTTCCTCAAAACTCCTTTTGAAATTTCTGAACGTCAAAGACATGCTTTGGGAATTGATGTTGGTTTGAGATTTAAGTTTTAAGCTATAAGCTTTAGTTGTAGGTGCTAAAAACGGAATAATGGTGGTGGAGAAATTTGTGGACTCTGACAAAAATAAGGGAGGAATTCTCCTTTAAACTCAATATGGTAATTAGAATAAAGGATAAAAACTGTACAAGGTTGTAAAAGCAGATTAGAATACATCAATGACATTATAGGATCATAAAAAATAGCCAAAAAAAAATCCCCGTTGCCAAAGCAGCGGGGATTTTTTTATTTATAAATTATATTTTTTAGTCGTTGGCTAAACCAACATAAAAGTTGATAGTTTCTTCCGAAGCATTTCCTAACATATCTTTAGTTCGGATTTTAACTTCGTATTTTATTTTCTTTTTTAAGAATCTATTTCTTTCAGAAATATCCAAAGTAGTGGCAGAAGAATACAAAGTCCAAGCACCACCATTTATACTGTACTCAATGGTTTGCGTTCCAACATGATCATCAGTTGCACCTAAGTAAAGACGAGTATAGTTAGGATAAACCTTATCACCACCTTTATCACCAATTGGCTGAATACTGAAGTTGTAATAAATTATAGGAGCGTTGTTGTCTACAAATAGAGTAGAAGTTTTTTCCGTTTCTTCATTATTTACTTTGTCCGTAGTTTTAAAGTTTATTGTATGGAAACCATCAGCGGGAATAGTAAATTGGCTGTATTCTTTGTAACCGCTTCCATCAATTTGATAGCTCGTTTTTTGAACTCCTGATTCGTAATCGTTAGCAAACAAAGAAACTTTGGTGTCTTTATTAATGAACAATGTATCTCTAGAGAAAAACTGTGGACGACCATAACGAATACCAGTAGTAGGAGAAACATTATCTACATATACAGATAAGTATTTGTTAGGAGACAAGTTTTGTACGTTGTCAGTAGCATCATATTTAAAAGAATGTAATCCCTTCACATCAGGAACACTAACGTTTGAAGAATAATCAAATCTTTCTTTACCGTCAATTCTGTAGTATATTTTGTTTACACCTGCTTTATTATCCGAAGCTGAAAAAGAAATGGTAGTTCTGTTAGACACAAATAAGTATTTACCTTTATGTTGATCACCATTTACTTGGTTTTCAACAACAGGTGGAATGCGATCTAAGTAAAAAGCAAAAGTTTTTTTCTCTTCTGTGTTTTTTACATTATCCATAGAGTAGTAGTACAATACATGATCTCCGTCTTTTAATCCACTCATAGAAATGTTTCCGGTATGAGTTCTGTCTCCACCGCCATCAAAAGAATAACGAGTAATTCTAACTCCTGAAGAAGCATCGGACTTACTTAAACTAAACTTAGTACTTGGCGCCAAAATATTTGAATTGTAAACAATGCCAACTATCGCATGACCAGAACTTGGTGCAGTCAAATCAACAGTAAAAGTAGAGCTTCTAGTTTTTTCAGCATTTCCAACATTATCGTTAGAGTAGTAGTTTAAAGTAAACTCACCTTCAGAATCCATGTTTATGGCAGCAGAATAATCACTCCAACTAGAACCAGTGGCATGGTGCACTTTTTGAACACCAGAAACGGCATCTCTAGAAGTAAGAGAATAACTTAATCCTTTTCCAAAATAAACTTTTCCTTTTGTGTATTTAGGAGCACCACTAAATTTATGATAAGTATAAGGAGGAAGTCCATCTGCATATAATTCATAAAGAATTTCTTCTTTTGGATTTACTGTTTTTTGAGTCTCTTTATTTACAGCCCATTTGCTTCGTATGTAGTTAATACCTTCGGTATCTAAATACATAGGGTCAGCATAGTTTGCCGATTTTTTACTTTTTAAATCATAAGTCTGTCCTCCAGGTGAAGTACTAAACATAAGATATAGCGGTAAGCTTTTTTGTACGTAAGTATTACCATTATTTAGGTACACAACTTTGTCGTGGCTATGTTGTGCGGGACCTTGAGCCATAGAACTGAAGCTCATTAATACTATTAAAACAACACAACTAAGTGAAAGTAAACTACTTCTCATAAGATTATTTTTATCGTTAATAATGGTAAAAGTAGCAAAATTCAACAACTAACGGTACGATTAAAACTCAGAAGTAATAATTCATGGAGGTTTTTGGCGGAATTTACAAGAATAGTAATTGATTTTGATGAGTTTACAAATGAAAAAGTTCTAATTCTTTGCACTTTACAACTTCAAATGGTAAATACTTACTAAAATGGTACTTTTTAGGTTAATAGATGGCATACTAATTCTTGAACCTTCTATTTTTGCAATTCTTATTAAGGTAAAATAAAAACGTGGAAATAGCAGAAATTTACAAATTGATTCTTGAAGGATTGGAAATGCCAATTTCTTATTTATTGAATCCAAGTAAACGTTTGTTTTATTTTTACTTGGTTTCTTCTCTTATTCTCGCGTACTACGTTTATTATCAGTCGAAAATTCAATATTCCTTTCTTAAATATCTCTTTCATAAAAAGGTATGGACAAGTAAATCTGCATTTGTAGATTATGGGTTGGTCTTTTTCAATGGAATAATAAAAATTTTCTTAATTGCTCCTTTTCTCGTTTTTGGACTTTACATTTCTATCTATGTAAATGATTTCTTAGTAGATGTTTTCAATTATCCTCCTTTTTTTTTGTCACAAACTCAAATCTTGGTACTTTTCACAATTAGCATTACGATACTAACTGATTTTTCGACCTACATAGTACACTTGGGAATGCACAAGTTGCCAATTTTATGGGAGTTCCATAAAGTTCATCATTCTGCAACTACTTTAAATCCAATAACTCAATATAGAATACATCCTATTGAGTTAATCATCAATAATATAAAAGGAATTTTAGTCTTTGGAGTAACCACTGGTATCTTTGATTATTTGTCGGATCATCAGGTTCATAAAATGATGTTTTTTGGGGCCAATATATTTAGTTTTATTTTTATGTTTTGGGGCGCAAACCTTCGACACTCAAGCGTTAAACTCAAGTATTTCAATTTCTTAGAGTATGTTTTTATAAGTCCTTTTCAACACCAGATTCATCATAGTAATTTACCGGAACATTACGACAGAAATTTGGGTGCAAAGTTGGCTCTATGGGATTGGATGTTTGGAACATTGGTTTTATCAAAATCTGTGAGTGAAATAAGATTTGGACTTGTCAAAAAAGATGAAAAACAGCTGAATAGTTTCCTTAAGAATTTGTGGTATCCTTTTCTTGGAGTCATAAGAATTTTTTTTCCTAGAAAAAATTAAGAATATCTAATAGTGATTATAAATTTATAAGGTTACCCCTTTAAATCTCAAACCGTAAATGGTTTAATTTGTCCCTTAAGAGGTAACCCTATTTTATAATTACCTAGAGAAAAATGAAGTTGTACTTTTTACTTTATTTGCATTATGATTAAAAAGAACTTAAAATGGTTGCTGTTTTTGTTTCTTATATTAGGAGGGCTTTACTTTCTTCTAAATCCACTTACATCTGACGAATGGAAAATTGTCCCCGACCCAACCAAACTTGAGAATAAACTGAATTATTTAAAAAGTTTGCAAGTAGCTGATTCCATTAAAAAACCGAATCTGATAATAATAATGGCCGATGATTTAGGGAAAATGGATGTTTCTACTTATGGTGGAACCAACATGCAAACTCCTGAAATTGATAAACTTGCTTCTGAAGGAGTATTATTTACTGAAGCTTATGTAACCAATTCAATATGCAGCCCTTCAAGGGCCGGTTTATTAACTGGTAGAAGCCAAGCCAGATTCGGATTCGATAACAACATTCATGAGCGCTACCCAAATAACTTAATGGAGAAGCTTTTTTTTAAATATTTTCTAGCAACTGATTCTTGGCAAGTCGCTGATGTGGCTTCAACTCCAACGGATGAAGAAATGGCTAAACAAGGATTACCGGCAGAAGAAGTTTTGTTAAGCGAAGTACTTCACAATGTGGGGTATAGGACAGGTGTTTTAGGGAAATGGCATTTAGGATATAGTCCGACTTCCATTCCAATTAACAGAGGATTTGATTATCAATATGGTTTTTATGAGGCTTTTTCTTTGTACAAAAGTGACTTGGCTGCAGAAGATATTGTAAATCAAAAATGCCCTGATTTTTCCGACCCCTTTATTTGGGATAAAGGAAGAACTGGAAATTGTGCTATTCGAAAAAACGACATGGTATTCGAAGAAGATGGGTACCTAACAGACAGAATAATGGAGGAAGCAGAGGCATTTATCCAAACCAATAGGGATACTTCGTTTTTCCTATATGTTTCTTTTAATGCACCTCACACACCGTTTCAAGCGCAAAAAAAATACTACGACATGTACTCGCATATTAAAGATCCCCATAAACGTATTTATTATGCCATGATTAAAAACTTGGACGATGCTGTTGGAAGAATTAATAGTAAAGTAAGCGATTTGGGATTGGCGGAAAATACCATAATTGTTTTTTTAAGTGATAATGGTGGAGCAACATATACGACGGCAACCGATAACGCACCACTAAAAGGTGGCAAGCTGACTCATTTTGAAGGGGGGTTAAATGTGCCGTTTAGTATGAAATGGAAAGGGATAATTGCTGAAAATTCAAAATATGAGAGCCCAATTGTTTCTACCGATATTTATTCCACCATGCTTAAGACACTAGGAATTCCTTTAATGGAGGATAGAATTTATGATGGAGTAGACCTATTAACTCATGTTACAGGAAAAAAGAAAGAAACTGCACACGAAGCAATTTGTTGGCGGTCGGATTATTTACGAAGTGTAAGAAAAGGGAAATGGAAACTAATTGAAGATAGATTAGGAGGCGAAACCGTTCTTTTCAATTTCAAGAACAACAATTATGAAAAAACAAATGTTTATGATGAAAATCCTCAAGTGGTGAAGGATTTAATTGCCGTTCTTGATAAATGGGAAAGCCAATGCGATAACCCAAAGTGGCCAAGAGTAATGAATTTTAAATTTACAGATAATAACAAAGAATTCTATTTTCCATTATAAAATGAAATGGAATTCTGTAATCACAATTCATTGATAATAACTTTCCTATAGCCATTATTCTATACAATGCAATCTTTTTAAATTGCAATAGATTGCATTGAAAATTGAGTTGGTTAAAAAACACATGGGAAGATGTTTCTAATTGCGGCATAGAAGCTGATTTATCATTGAAACTTAAATCAGAAATTAAGAGGACAGAACCGAACAGCTTGAAAAGCAAAATGAACAACTATTAGAATATGCATTTATTAATGCGTATTTCAGGCTAAAAAGAGCCTAGATATCTTTATACCAATATGGCACTTCCATGGTTAACTAAAATTGAAGATTTTCCAAATCCAAATGAAGGAGATGATCAAGGGCTTTTAGCCACAGGCGGTGAATTATCGTCAGAATGGTTATTAAGCTCATACAAAAAAGGCATTTTTCCTTGGTATAATAATTCTGATCCGATACTATGGTGGAGTCCAAATCCTAGAATGGTTCTAATTCCCAGTGAGTTTAAGATCTCCAAGAGCTTTAGAAACACCTTAAACAAGCATAAGTTTCGAATTTCCATGAACGAGGACTTCGAATCAGTATTGTCGAACTGTGCTCTCATAAAAAGACAGGGTCAGACAGATACTTGGTTAACCAACGAAATGCAACAGGCCTATGTAGAAATGCATAAATTAGGTTGGGCACATTCAGTGGAAGTATGGGAAAAAGAAAAACTCGTTGGTGGCCTTTATGGAATTGCTTTTGGGAAAATATTTTTTGGTGAATCTATGTTTTCTTTAGTCAGTAACTCTAGCAAACTTGCACTACATTATTTATGCGAAAAATTGTTGTCGAATAACTTTGAGTTACTAGATTGCCAAGTTTACACTTCTCATCTACTTTCATTGGGGGCAAAGGAGGTACCTCGAAAATCTTTTCTATCAACGCTTGAAAAATATGCTAAAGAAAATAAGGTTGATTTTTCCAATTTAGAAAGTTAATAAGAGGTATTAAAAAAAAACTAATTTAAAGATTGCCTCTATTTCCCAAACAGGTCAAGGAATTTTCTAAAAGCGTTGAAAAACAAGGCAATTATTAACATCAATGTCATTGACCAAATAACCAGAACGTTAACCCATAATGTATCAAAATACTTACCGAAAATCTTTTTTCGAGGCGAATAGAAATGAGATCTAAAAGTTTCTCCATCTCTGTATATTGGATCTTCCAATTGTATAAAACGGGTCCCAAAAGTTTCAATTTTTGATATTTCATTTTTATTAGTAACTAAATCTGCTAGGGCATTGTTTCGGTATTTCATTTTTAATTCACCAAAATCAAATTCATCACTTTTTCTTAAATGACTAATCACATCGTCCTTGTCATCTAAAGTGTGGTTATACAACTTGTTGTAAAAAGTTCTTTGTAGTCGAAGGAAGTTCCTTAAATTTCCAAATACTTCCGAAGATAGGTTCTCTAAAGAACCGATTTCTTCCATATTTTGGTAAGCCAGTTTAGGATAAGTTTTATTCTGTTTGGTTATTTCATTGACTATTAATTTCATTGTCAATTCAGTTTCTTCCTTTCTGTCTGGATCTTTATATGTGTTTTCAACAAGGCTAACCTTAGACTCTAATTCTGGAATCCAATAAACCTTTTTGAAATTGGCCATGGAGAGTATTTTATCATGCGCATAAAGATGTCTTTCAAATTTGTTATTAATAAATTGGTTAACCGACAAAGCTTCAAATGCCCAACGAGAAGCCATTATTTCACCAATAAATGGTGCAGTAGTCTTGGAAGAAATGGATGGATTAAGTTTGTCAAATTTAACCAAAACACCACTAAACAATAATTGCGGAATTATGATAAAAGGAATAAGAATGTAAATAGTAACAGCCGAATTGAAACTTGCTGAAATATTTAGTCCTAGTACATTGGCAAAACAAGCTGATGCGAACAGAACCATAAAATAGGAGGCAAACATTCCGTCAACATGAAGAACAGTATTCCCAACAGCTAAAAAAGAAGCAGTTTGAATAGCTGATATACTAAACATGATAAGAATCTTACTAATTAGATAAGCGCCTCTATTTAAATTTAGAAATTGTTCTCTTTTCCGTATACGTTCATCTCGAATAATTTCTTCAGCAGCAACTGTGAGTCCTATAAAAAGAGAAACTACTACCGACATAAACAAGTACACTGGTATGTTCTCATTTTCTAAAAAGAGATATTCATCATCGCTATTAATAAAAGGGTAATACCTTATAAAATAGGATAAAATTAAAGCCAATACTGGGGCTTCTAAAAGGTTTATTAATAGGTATTGACGATTGGTTAGTTTTGAAAGAACATCGCGTGTTACAAACGTTCTAAATTGAGAAAACACACTAGCCAAGTTAAAATCTACATCTGGCGCTTGAGCAGGATCAGCAGTTAATGTTACTTTATCATCAATGTTTTCAATGTATTGCTCATACCATTGCTCTGGTGATACTTTTCTATTTGTAGTTAAATTACCATATTCATCTACAACTTTTTGGTCTATAATATTAAAAATGACCTCTGGGTTCACATTTCCTGATGGGTCATCTTGGTTGGCATTAGCATAATGCGCTGCTCTTTTAAAATACTTTATTCCTTCTATAGGATTTCCGTTATAAACGACATATCCACCCACGTCCAAAATGATGAGTTTATCAAACATTTTGAAGATGTCAGAACTTGGTTGATGGATAACCACATAAATTAACTTTCCTTTTAAAGCTAATTCTTTGAGCAAGTCCATTATATTCTGTGAATCTCTTGACGATAATCCACTTGTAGGCTCATCTACAAATAGGAGAGAAGGTTCACGAACAAGTTCTAAAGCAATGTTTAATCTCTTTCTTTGCCCTCCGCTAATGTATTTGTCCATTGGACCGCCAACCTTGAGGTTAGAGGTCTCTTTTAATCCAATAGATTCAAGTAAATCCATAACCAAAGTGGTTATTTCTTCATTTGTTTTTTTACCAAAGATTAATTTAGAGCTGTAAAATAAATTTTGGAAAACGGTAAGTTCTTCAATCAATAAATCATCTTGAGAAACGTAACCTATAACTCCCTCTATTTTGTCTTTTTCTGTATATATATTGATTCCATTGATGGTAACCTGTCCTTTATTTGGAAGATAATTCCCATTAAGAATATTGAGTAAAGTTGATTTACCGGCTCCACTGCCGCCCATAATTCCAATCAGACTGCCGTTTTCTTCGCACATTTTAAAAGGCTGCATTCCAATATTGCCAGTTTTAAAACGATACTCTACACCAGTTGCTTTAAAAACAATTTTTTCTTTTTCTTCACGAACTAAAAAAGATGAAATAATATCGCTATAAAATATAGGGCTTAGGTTGTTGCCTCTAAGTGAACTTCCAACAGTAAGTATGTAAGCGCGTTCCTTGTAAATTATTTGACCATTTAATATTAAATTTCCTTCACCACAATAACGCAACACAAACATGTCAACGCTTGGAAACTTAAGAACTGAAATCAATCCTTCCACTCCATCTTTATAAAGGTGTTTTGCCTCTTTTAAATAAGGAGTCTCGTTTGAATCAATTATTAGAACTGAATCTAGATCTGGAATTGCTTGAGGGGAAGATTCTATAAATTTAAGACAAGTCTCAAATTCGTCAACAGGAATATTAAATGTTTTAGCTGTAAGTAATAAAAATTGAAATTCATGTTCTGAAACATTTTCATCTGCCAAGATATATTCTTGCAAACGAATTAAAATTACTATTTTTTGTTTCTGCTCAAGAACTGAGTTTATTTTACCGCAAACTTCTTTAACATTAGCTGCTCCGAGTGCTTCTTCTTGCCTTAAGTCGCTGTGATGTATTTCTTGAATGAATTTGTCATAAAGTTTTAGATAGGTTGGTACAAGTTCAGCATTTAATTCTTGCTTTAAATAATTCTCTACAATTACACGACTTTGCCGAGTGATATCGTCCACGTCAGAAGCTAACGCAAACAGTTTCATTAATGCTTTCAGAAGTTCTTCACTCATTCTCTAAATGTCAGGGTGGCTATTTTTTAGCCTTGTCAAATATAAACAAGAGAACTTATCTCACAATAAAACTTGGAAAAGTTTAGTAACAGCTATGCCGTGGTATGTGCGCAACTAAATAAACAATCAATAATCGTTTGACCTCTTTAGGTTTAGTTCAACATCTCGCTTTTTTAAATCTTCGCGTTTATCGTAAAGTTTTTTTCCAATAGCAGTCGAAAACACGAGTTTTGCCAATCCATTATCATTAATAAATAGCAAAGTTGGGATTGCCGATTGTCCTTTTATAACTAATTGTTTTGTTATTTTTTTAATCTCACGTTTAGTCAATAAAAGCTTCCTATCCCTTCTTGGTTCATGGTTGTTGTGGGTTCCTTCTTCGTATTCATTAATGTACATATTCCGAATGTACATTTCACCATTCTTTTCCTGAACAAAAGCGTCGTTTATGTTGACTTTACTCTCTCTTATTGATTTTATCTCAGTTCCTTGTAGTTCTAGCCCAGCAGTATATTCGTCAAAAAGCTGATACTCGTATCGAGCTCTTTTATTTTTGATTCTAACCGTATTTTCAAATCGTTTACTTGCCAAAATATTGTTTTATTTAAAGATTGGCAAAAGTAGTATTTCGGTTGGGCTTATAAACTCATTCTATCTTTTAGTTTGGCAGCCTGTCTTCTCGAAACTTCAATTTTTTCACCACCCTTTAATTCTACTTGAAGTCCACCGTTAAACCATGTTTCCACGCTAACCACCCATTTTAAATTAATAATGTGTTTTCTGTTTGCTCTAAAAAACTCTTTGTCATCCAATCTTTTATCTAGATTGCTTAAGGATCTTAAGATCAAAGGCTTGTTGCCCTTGAAGAAAACGCGCACGTAATTACCTATCGATTCAAAATAGCTCACTTCTTTTAAATGCACGAACCAGCATTTTTCACCATCTTTTATCAAAACTTGATCATTTCCAGTAAGCTTTACTTGGTCTTTCAAGTTTATTTCTGCTTCTTTTTCTTCCTCAATAAATTTAATACTTTTGTTTAATGCTGAGGCCAGTCGTTCACCTTCAACAGGCTTAAGTATATAGTCCATTGCATTCACTTCAAAAGCTTTTATAGCAAATTCGTCGTAAGCGGTCACAAAAATTACATGGGGAACATGATCCAGCTCCTCTAACAGCTCAAATCCTGTTTTTCCAGGCATTTGTATATCTAGAAAAAGAAGATCCGGGTTCAATTCTGAAATTCCTTTAATTGCTTCTTGAGGATCACCATACTCAGCAATTATTTCAATTTCATTATGATTTGATAATAACGATTTTAGTTCTTTTCTTGCTAATCTTTCGTCGTCAACTAATATTGTTCTTAACTTCATTTTCTAGTGATTTAGGTATATGAATTTCTGTAATAACCTTTGAATTGTTGAAATTGTCAATGGTCATTTTAGCTTTGTTGCCATAAAGAATTTTTAATCTTTCTCGTGTATTGGCCAATCCAAACCCTGTTGTAGGCAAATGCTCCTTGATAAACTGGCCGCTATTTAGGATTTGAATTTTCACTTCATTATCTTCAATTGTGGTTGTTACTTTTATTTCACCACCTGAAGGGATTTTAGATATCCCATGTTTTATTCCATTTTCTACTAAAGTTTGAATCATTAATGGTGGCACCATAATCCCATTAGTTTTAGGTGATATATTAAGAGTATAATTCAACCTTTCTTCATATCGATAACTCTCAACAGCCAAATAATCTTTGACTAACTTTATTTCTTGTTCTAATGGAATAAGTTTTTGTCGTCCCATTAAAAGATTACTTCTTAAAATATTTGAGAATTGAGTAACCGCCAATTTGGCGATTTTCGGATTTTCGTCAATAAGTGCACGAATGGTATTCATGGAGTTAAACATGAAGTGCGGGTTTAACTGAGACTTTAATTTATTAAGCTCAATTTCATTTTTTAGAGCTTCCCATTTTAAATTTTTTATTTCTTCTGTTTTATAATTTCTAAAAAAATGATAGAAAAAATAGATTAGCGACCATAAAACAAAAAGGATAATCCAACTTGCTATTTCCTGCACCATTAAACTCCTTTCTAATACATGCCCTAAGAAAACATGGGTAATGCCAACATAGAAAAGCTCGAACAGTGAAGCCATTAGTATACTTCCAAATACAAAACGAGGAATTATTTTTACAATGTTAAGTCCTAGCCAGTTGTTCCTTAAAATGATTTCGCGGTAGGCGTGTGATAAAATTAAACCAAGAATAAATGCTACTAAAAGAGAAAATAGTAACTCTTTATTTATCGGTACTCCAGCTATTTGGGTCAAAAAGAAGGCAAGGGTAATGTACAATGCCCAACCAACTAATTGACTTCCTATATATAGTTTCTTTTTTTGCACCGCTCAAAATTAGGATAAGATTATTACTTAGACCACAAGACTAAATAAATGGGAAATGAATTGGATTAAAAGTTACCATCTAGTACAATTGGCATAAAATAAGATCTTTAAAAATTTATGTAATATTCTTTAGTAAGTTCTTTATAGTCATTTGAATACTGATGCCTAACATTTTGTTCAACTATTAAGGAAGAAAAACTGGTGATTGATTTTTCGTTAGTAATAGAAATTAAAATTCTTTTGGGAGAGGCTAGGGGAGTCGGTAAAACTTCGCATATTCTATTTGGAAATAGACTAAGCTCGCTTGCTTTTTTTACTATTTCTTCCTTATTGCTAAAAGGTAGGACTAAATAAAGATTACCACCAGGGCTGAGTTGATTTGATGCAAAGTGTAAAACGGCTTTAAAATCTAATTTCAAAGTATGTCTTGCCGTATCCTTAGAACTGTCTCCTGATATTGCTGAATTCACGAAATAGGGCGGGTTGCTTACTATTATATCATAGCGGGTTGAGGGTGTGAAATATTGAAGAGAAGATTCGATTAGTTGTATTCGATTTGCCCAAAGGCTTTGGTTAAAGTTGTTTTTGGCTAGATTGGCCGCAGTTTTATTAATTTCTACTGCACTTACTTTTGCATTCAGAAATCTTTGAGCCATTATTAAAGCAATTACTCCCGTACCTGTTCCAATATCGAGAATGGTGTTAACCTTATTTGTGTTTTTTGCTGCCCAGCAGCCTAAAAGAACTCCATCAGTTCCAATTTTGAAAGGAGCGTTTTGTTGGTTTATAGAAAATTGTTTGAATTTAAAAATATCGGACATAATTAGCCCTCTATGTACATGTCAATAAGTCCGGCTGGGGTTTGTACTTCTATTATTTTATTAGTTCTATCTAGTTTTAATATGGAGTCGTCTGTAATTGGAACCAAAACTTCTTTTCCATTACAATCTACCACTAGTAAATCCTGAGCAGGAGCTTCTTGAACTTTGGATACTTTGCCAATTTCTCCAAAATCTTTATCTATTACTAGAAAGCCTGGAATATCGTGGTAATAAAAATGATTTCCTTCCAATTTTGGTAATACATCAAGAGGAAGGTAAAGTTGTTTGCCTACAAGCTGTCGTGCTTCATCTTGAGAATCTATATCCTCAACATTTATAGTTGCTTGGCCTTTTTGTAAAATGGTAATTGATTGCAAAAAAAATGGAACCAGTAATTTGTCTATTTCAACAAACACTGATTCCAATTCTTTATATTCTTCGGGGTTACTTACATCGAGTTTTACTCGAAAAGTACCCTTAAGACCTTGAGCTTTGACGATGTAACCTAAGTAGTAACATTCACCAATAGTCATACTAACTACTCGGCAGCCTTAGATTCTTCTTTTGCCTCAGCGGCAGGAGCTTCTTCCTTTACTTCTGCAACTGGAGTTTCTTCTGGTGCTTCAGCAACTGGAGCCTCTTCTACAGGAGCCTCTTCAACTACTTCTGGAGCTGGTTTTGCAGCGGCTTCAGCTTCAGCTTTTAACGCTTCTTCTGCGGCAAGTATTTCAGCTAACTTAGCATTTGCTGCTGCAATTTTAGAATCAGCTTTAGCTTTCTCTTCTGCAAAAGATTTTGCAGTAGCATCAGCTTGAGCTTTGTTAATTCCATCTGTTTTAGACTGAATTTTGCCACCTTTTTCGTTCAACCAATCCTCAAACTTTTTCTCAGCTTCTTCTTGAGTAAAAGCACCTTTAAGTACTCCTTTGTCTAAGTGATTTTTGTGCATTACTCCTTTGTAAGACAAAAGTGCACGAACGGTATCTGTAGGTTGAGCACCAACTTTAACCCAATGCAATGCTCTATCGAAATCGAAGTCGATAGTTGCAGGATTTGTGTTAGGATTGTAAAACCCTAAACGCTCAATGTTTTTTCCATCTCTTTTTGCACGGGCATCTGCCACTACTAGGTGGTAATAAGCGTAACGCTTTTTTCCGTGTCTTTGCAATCTTATTTTTGTTGCCATAATTTTTAATTAATACGTCTTTGTGATACTAAACCACGTTGACAATTTCGGGCGGCAAATATCGTATTATTTTTGGTTTAAAAAACAGGCTATATTAAAAATTATTTTTCCTAGAAAACTGGAACTTTATTTTCGTTAAAAATAACCTTTTCAAGGGTTTTGAAGTCTATTTTTGAAGCCATGAAAATACCCCAATATCTTGTTTTATTTGATGGAGTTTGTAATTTGTGCAATGGCTCTGTAAAATTTTTAATAAAACGAGATAAAAAAAAGAAGTTTAGATATGCCAGTTTACAAAGCAACATTGGACAAAAGGTCTTGTGGGAAATAGATCTAGACCCTAAAAAAACAGACTCCATTGTATTTTTAGCCGAAGGGGCAACGTTTACTAAATCTACTGCCGCTTTGCGTATTGCAAAATCCTTGGGAGGCATATGGAGTATTTTAGAAGTTTTGTTACTTATTCCAGCACCTATCCGAAACTTGGTTTACGATTTTATTGCTAAAAACCGCTATAAGTGCTATGGCAAAAAAGAAGAGTGTATGGTTCCAAAACCAGAATGGAAGGAATTGTTTGTGGATTGATTTTTATAAATGACTCTAATTTAAATATAAAACACCTCCAATCGAAACAAGTCAAGAGGAGGTGTATAAATTAAGTGGTATAAAAACTACGCTTTTGCTGGCGCTAACATTTGCATTTCGTTAACCGTAATTTCAGTAATGTACTGCTTTTTGCCTTCGTCGTTTTCCCATTGGCGGTAACTAAGTTTTCCTTCGACAATAATTTGTGATCCTTTTTTTAGAAACTTTTCAGTTATTCCAACTAAACCAGTATTCCAAATAACTAAATTGTGCCACTGGGTATCCTCAACAATTTCGCCTTTCGCATCTTTATATTTATCGGATGTAGCGATAGATAATCGCGCCATTTTTTTCTCTTTTCCAAATGATTTAATTTCTGGTTCTGCACCTAATCTTCCTAATAATTGTACTCTGTTGTTTAAGCTATTCATGATATTTGATTTTAAAATTTAATGAAAAAATAATTAATATGTAATTCTGAATTTACAGCTGCAGTCTGTGTTGTTTCAAAGCGACGAGGCAAAGAATGGGCAACTGGAAAAGAAAAGTAGGTGGATAAGTGTTTGTAGTCGTAAGTAAGTGTTTACAACCGCTTATAGGCTTGTTATTATTGATGAATCCTATTTAGTTGTTATTTTCATTATCTAACTCACCTCACTTGCAACTTTTTTAAGAATAATCTTGGATTGAGACTATTCATCTCTTTCCATTAAGAAAAGAGAAATAGATACATTTAGTTTAGGGAAATATTGTGATCTAGTGCCCCAAAATCGATCCTTTTTGTTTAGTTTTAAAGTTAAGATTTTTAAAGAGTGAGTTGATTTTAATTACTCAGGTGTAGTCGATCTTTATCTAATCCTGAATTATCCATTTCAGTATGCTTTTCGTAAAAAAAAACGGGTGGTTTTTGACTATACTACCTATTTTCATGGTGCTTGGTTAGGAAAAATCTTACTTTCGTCAGCTGTTGATTTTAATACGAATATCTTTATGTCAATGCTTAAAATTAAAAATCTTTTGAATATGAAAAATTATCTATCTCTAGCACTATTAGGTTTAATTGCAGTTCAAACATTTGCACAACTTCCGTATTTGAATATTGCTGGAAATGATACCACAATTGACGTTGCTAAATATAAAGATTATATAAATAATCACCTATATGCTACCCGAACTCCACTTTTAAAAGAGGATATTAAGAAAATGGATAAACAGGATAGACCTGATCTGGCCTATGAGCATGACTGGTTGATGACTCATGATCCGATTGATGGCAAAACCCATTGGGAACGTTTGATTCCTGTTTTAAAACAAATGAATAATAGTAAGGTACAAACTGTTGCCCCAGGCGGAGCCGCTTCAAACAAATGGACTGAACGTGGACCAAATGATGTTGGTGGACGCGTAAGAGCTTTGATGTTTGACCCTACAGATAATACAAACAAAAAGGTATTTGCCGGAGGAATAGGCGGAGGTCTTTGGTACAATACTGACATTACGAGCAATACATCTTCTTGGATTGCCATAAATGATTTTTGGTCGAATTTGGCGGTTTCAGCAATTACTTATGACCCGACAAGTACGAGTACCTTTTATGTCGGAACTGGTGAAGGATTTGGCAATTCCGATGCTATTCGTGGCGCGGGTATTTGGAGGTCAACAAATAAAGGTTCTACCTGGGCCCAACTCACCGCTACTAATAATACTAGTTTTAATCGTATATTAGATTTGAAAGTAACTAGTACTGGACGCTTAGTAGTAGGTTGTAATAGTGGGCTATATACTTCGGACAACGGCGGTACTTCTTTTACAAGACGAATTTCTACTAGCTATGTGGCCGACATTGAAATTGCTTCAAACGGAGTTTTATATTCATCAACAAGAGCTTCAGGTAGGATATACAAATCAACTAACAATGGTACTTCTTGGACTTTAATTACACCTACTGGTACGACGGGTAGAAGGGTGGAATTAGCATGTGCTCCTTCAGATTCTAATACAATCTATGCAATAGCGGGTGCCAGAACCTCTACCAATACGGACATATCTTGGTTTAAGAAAAGTGTTAATGGCGGAACAAGTTGGACCAACTTGACCGTTCCTAGATATGCAAGTAATACGTCTTATCATTTTACTAGAAAACAAGCTTGGTATGATTTAATTCTTTGGGTTCACCCAACAAATAAAAATATTGTTGTTGCCGGTGGAGTTGACCTTCATCGAACAACAAATGGTGGAGCTGCCTGGTCACCAGTTTCTTATTGGAACTCTGGGCAATCGCCATTACCAGTCGTACACGCAGATCAGCATATGGTTTTGTCAAGACCCGGAAATAACAATGAAGTGATTGTTGGAAATGATGGAGGTGTTTATTATTCATCTAATTTGGGAAACTCAAGTACAACTGCCCCTACTTTTTCACATAAAGTTAAGAATTTTAATGTCACACAGTTTTATAGTGCAGCGATTCATCCAAGTGCTGGCTCCAATGTCATGATCGCTGGCGCACAAGACAATGGAACTAATAAATTGAGTAGCGCAGGTGTTGGTGGAAGTGTTGAGATTACAGGGGGAGATGGGGCTTTCTGTTTTATAGATCAGAACAACTCCAATGTTTTTATAACTTCTTACGTCTATAATAACTGGAGAAGAAGTCGGAATTCGGGGTCGTCATTTAATTACTTACCGAGTGACAACACTGGGCGGTTTATTAATCCTTCGGATTATGATGATAACTTAAACATACTGTATGCAGCTAAAACACCTACAACTATAAAGAGGATTACGGGTATGACTGGGACATACTCAGCTTCTGATGTTACTGTTAGTTCCCTAGGAGGCACTCCATCCCACATAAGGGTTTCTCCTTATACAAAAATTTCAAGTACATTGTTTATCGGTGCAAGTTATGATGTTTATAAAGTAACAACTGCCAATGCAATACCTTCAGTTTCTAAAATAACACCTAGCTCATTTCCTACTGAATATATTAGTTGTGTTGAAATTGGTGCAAGTGAAAACGAACTGCTTGTTACATTTTCTAGTTATGGAGGCAAGGAGGTTTACTATACTTTAAATGGTGGAAAAACTTGGGTTGATAAATCTGGTAATTTACCAGATATGCCAATTCGTTGGGCTTTATTTAATCCCAAAAACAGGAAAGAAGTAATCGTTGCCACGGAATTGGGTGTTTGGTCAACGTCAGATATTACTGCTAAAACTCCAACTTGGGCCGCTTCTAATAATGGTCTGGCAAATACGCGAGTTGACATGTTGCAATATCGTGTCTCTGACTCTTTAATTATGGTTTCCACTCATGGAAGAGGTGTATTTACCGGTAGATTTAAAGCGCCAGTTTTTAGTCAAGATTCTATTGTTGCTTGCGATAGTTACAAATGGATAGATGGGGTTACTTATAATACAAGTAACACTGTCGCAATAGATACTCTAGTGACTTCAAATGGATACGATAGTATTGTTAGTCTTAATCTTACTATTAATTACACCAAAACCTTTACAGACATTATTGTTGCTTGTGATAGTTACAAATGGATAAATGGAGTGACTTATACGACAAGTGATACAACTGCAAAAGATACTCTAGTAGCTACAAATGGCTGTGATAGTATTGTTAGTCTGCACCTTACTATTAATCCCGTTAAAACCTCTACAGACATTATAGTTGCTTGCGATAGTTACAAATGGATAGATGGCGCTACTTACACTGAAAGTAACACTAATGCAACATTCACATTCGTCGCATCAAATGGTTGTGATAGCATCGTTAGTCTAAATCTTACTATTAACTACACTAAAACAACAACTGACAGTATAGTAGCTAATGACAGTTATACTTGGATAAATGGGGTTACCTATACTTCAAATAATACTGTTGCAACAGATACTCTGCTAGCATCTAATGGCTGTGATAGTATCGTTAGTCTTAATTTGACTATTGTAAGCACCGTTGGAATAGATAACCCAGCAACTTTAAGCGATGTAAAAGTGTATCCAAACCCTACAAGTGGAAAGCTCACTATT
>CAWUST010000031.1:0-29346 GCA_963925495.1 uncultured Flavobacteriales bacterium
GGGGATTTAGGTCTTTATGAAAATAAATTAAAATTGAAAGACCCTTCAAAGCCGTATATATTTTTATTGGATAAAACGGGAAAATTGTCTGCGTCACTATTGGAAAGTATACCGAAAATAAAATGTTGGAAATGGAAAAGACCTTACTAGAAAATTAATTTATATGATTCCCACTCTGTTCCTTAGCTTCTCGGAGCCTTAAAGGCGTATTTACAGGGTAAAAAACACCCAAATAAAAAACACGAATAAAAGTGAGTTTGGTGCTAGAATTTCTATACTTTTGCAAACCGTTTTTAGAAGGGAAATAATAAGCTGAACAATGGCAAAAAAAGGAAATAGAGTACAGGTGATTTTAGAGTGTACAGAGCATAAAATAACTGGTGTTGCTGGGACATCAAGATACATTACTACGAAAAACCGAAAAAACACACCAGATAGAGTTGAATTGAAAAAATATAACCGAGTGCTTAAAAAGTATACGGTTCATAAAGAAATCAAGTAATAAGAGATTAAAAGCATTTTAAGATGGCTAAGAAAGTAGTTGCAGGATTGCAAAAAAAAGGAGCGAAAGATTTTACAAAAGCTGTAAAAATGATTAAGTCAGATAAAACTGGCTCTTATTATTTTAAAGAAGAAGTTATGCCTAAAGATAAGGTAAAGGATTTCTTCGCTAAATAAGATTTAAATATTGGTTTAAAAAGCTTCTTTCTTATTGAGAGGGGCTTTTTTTTTGCCGTCATTTTTAATAAATTGAGCAATGGCATTTTTCGGATTATTCAATAAGAAGAAAAAGGAAGAATTAGATAAGGGATTAGAAAAAACCAAAGATGGTATTTTTTCTAAACTATCTCGCGCCGTTGCTGGTAAATCAAAAGTAGACGACATTGTATTGGATGATTTAGAAGAAATTCTAGTAACTTCCGATGTAGGAGTAGATACTACTCTAAAAATAATAGAACGAATAGAAGCTCGAGTAGCTCAAGACAAATACCTTGGAACTTCAGAGTTAAACCGAATTTTAAAAGAAGAAATTGTCTCTCTTTTAGAAGAAAGCCATAACGAAAACAGTTCAGAATTTAGTATATCAGAACGCGAAAGACCATATGTGATTATGGTGGTTGGCGTAAATGGAGTTGGTAAGACAACCACTATTGGCAAGCTGGCAAATCAGTTTAAGCAGGCTGGTAAATCAGTAGTACTTGGTGCAAGTGACACATTTAGAGCTGCAGCAGTCGATCAACTTATAATTTGGGGCGAACGTGTTGGTGTGCCTGTGGTAAGTCAAGGAATGGGCACCGACCCAGCATCAGTTGCTTATGATGCACTAGAAAGTGCTAAAGCGAAAAATACCGATGTTGTAATCGTAGATACAGCTGGAAGATTGCATAATAAAATTAACCTCATGAATGAGCTTACTAAAATTAGGAATGTAATGGATAAGGTTGTCCCTGGGGCACCTCATGAAATTCTTTTGGTTTTGGATGCTTCAACCGGACAAAATGCAATAGAACAAGCAAAGCAATTTACTAAAGCAACAAAAGTGAATGCATTGGCTCTTACTAAATTGGATGGAACCGCTAAAGGTGGAGTAGTAATTGGTATTTCAGATCAATTCAAAATACCTGTTAAGTACATTGGTATTGGAGAAGGAATTGACGACTTACAAGTTTTCAATAGAACTGAATTTGTTAGTTCTCTATTTGGCTAAACTATTTTTAGTCAACAAAATTTGGTCAGTTTATTCTAGCTGAATCGTGGGAATAGTTGCTTTTCAACATTAATTTATTTTAGATATAAGTGCTTAGAATAGGGTGTGAATTCTAAACTGTGGGATTATGTATTCTGACATACATAATTCAGAGCCTAGGATAAATTGGAACAACTAATTTTACCCAATGAAAATAATTCTGCCTATAATTTTAGTTTTAGTAATCTTTATTTCCCCTATAAGTGGTAAGAGCGAGTTTGTTTATAAGTGGAAGGATGATTTTACGGAGGCAGAAAAAACCAAAGTTAAAAAGTGGCTAGACATTACATTTAGTGCAGTTAAAAATCGAATAGGCGATTATCCATTCGACGTTCACCTTTTTATTTACAGAAGAGATAACCAATCTGAACCCTGTCCATGGGCTAATACGTGGAGGTATCCAAATCAACAAGTTCACTTTCATATTGATCCGAGTTTTAGTTTAGAAGAGTTTATTGAAGACTGGACTGCTCCACATGAATTAAGTCACTTGGCTATTCCATATATAGGCGAGAGAGAAACGTGGTTTTCAGAAGGATTTGCATCTTTTATGCAATACCAAGTGATGGAAGAAATGGGACTCTTAAACCCCAGTCAACGAGATAGTGCCTATTCGGCAAAAGTGAACAAAGCCGGACAGTTTTATTCCGGCAATCAGGCATTTGGAAGCGAGGCCATGGAGTTGAGAGAAAACAATAATTACCCCGCGATGTATTGGGGGGGAGCCAGTTTCTTTTTGACCTGGAACGGCAGTTTAGAAGAATCAGGCACCAATCTTTGTCAGGTTTTTGTGAAATACTTAAGTTGTTGTAGGAAACAAGATAGAGGGGTAACAGAAGTGGTAAGCTCATTGGATAAATCCAGTGGTTTTTCTTTTGGATCGGATTTATTAAAAAAATACCGAGAAGAACAGGTGGAGGTTGGCTTCGAAATACCGGAAGTGAAAAAGTAATTAGACAACTTGAATTAAGTTCTATGCGCAGTACGAGATAATTGACATTAGTGGAAAACTTATAAAAAAAAGAAAGTTAGGTTTTGAAAATGCCACTTTAAATGTCCAATTTTTAAGTACAGGAACATATGTTCTTAAGATTCAAACTTCTACAAAGCAAGCAATTGTTAAGTTTATTAAAGAGTAATAATAGACTCCAATAATACCAACGGGACTTTGAGAGAAACCCTGGTCATTTATGGCTAGGGTTTTTTATTTGGATTAAGGCTAATAAAAAACTTATCATATTTAAAGTTAGGCAGAGTATTAACAGTGCTTGATATCTGTATTAACGAGTAGGAAATGATAGAATACGGTTTACGCAATGAATATGGCAGTTCTCCACCAAATTCTGATTATCAGATTTTAAGACATCCATTTGGGGTTGGGATAGTTGTATTGAATTAGCCTTTATTTAATGAACATAGATTTGCTTTTTATTACTGGTTAAAATGGAATTGTAAGGATAAGATTATCCCTGATTTAGTTACATTTTATTGGCATCAAGATTTAGTTTTCCCATGTGAAAAAGAGAAAAAAATTAAGAGTAGTGAATTTAAATAATATGTTTGAGAGAATGGCTTTTAGCCCTTCTCGAAACATTCACTGATATTCAACTATTGCTATGTAAATCATTATAAAAGTTTACTGGTTTAAAGTCTTTACCATAGTTAAGATAGTAGCAATAGCTACTGTTTCACCAGTTTCGTCATAAACATCTACCAAAAACTTTACAATGCCCTTTGTAAACTCTTCGTCTTCCCTTTTTTCCTGTTTTATTTTTTCTTTTACAGTGAATTTGACGCCAATGGTAGCTCCAGCATAAACTGGTTTTACAAATCGGCATTCTTCTAGTCCATAATTCAATAAAACTGGTCCTTTACCTGGGTCAACAAAAAGTCCGGCAGCTGCAGAAAGAATAAAATAACCATGGGCAACTCTATCTTCGAAAATAGTTCCATCTAAGGATGTTGTATCTGTATGAGCATAAAAGTGATCCCAACTTACGTTAGCAAAATTCACTATGTCACCTTCGGTAATAGTTCTTTTATGTGTCATTACCGTTTCACCAATATTCAATTCTTCAAAGTGTTTTCTAAACACGTGTTTTCCTGGATCGAAGAATTTACCACCCACTTGGTATTGTTGTGTTATTTCGGTAATTGTAGTGGGAGATCCCTGAATTGCAGTACGTTGCATGTAATGCATTACACCACGTTTTCCTCCCATTTCTTCACCACCTCCAGCTCTACCTGGCCCTCCGTGGGTTAGCATTGGCATAGGAGAACCATGCCCTGTACTTTCTTTAGCGCATTCTTCATTAAGAACTAAAATTCGACCGTGCATATTTGCAGCACCAACGACATATTCCCTTGCAATATTGTTGTCTGCTGTTACAATAGAAGAAACTAATGACCCTTTCCCAAGTTGTGCTAAGGCGATTGCTTCGTCTAAGTTTTTGTAAGGTAGGATAGAAGAAACAGGTCCAAAGGCTTCTACTTCATGAACATCCGTTTTATTAAATGGGTCATCGTTTCTAAAAAGAATAGGGGAGAGGAATGCTCCTTTGTTTTTGTCAGCTCCTGTAACTTCAAAATTGTCTAAGTTTCCGTAAACTATTTCTTGCGATTTACTCAAAAGCTCTATTTTTTCTCTTACTTCAGTTACTTGCTCTTGTCCTGCCAACGCGCCCATTCTAACCCCTTCTACATGTGGGTCTCCCATGGTGGTTTTACTCAATGCTTTACCTAATGCAATCTGCACATCTTCTGCTAACTCTTCCGGAACAATTATCCTTCTAATGGCAGTACATTTTTGGCCTGCTTTTACTGTCATTTCAGTTCGCACACCTTTTATAAAAAGATCAAACTCGGCTGTACCAGGTTTTGCATCTGAACCCAAAACAGAACAATTGAGTGAATCGGCTTCCATATTAAAAGGGACGGCTTTGTCAATGAGTCGTGGGTGAGATTTTAGCATTTTTCCAGTGGAGGCGGATCCAGTAAAAGTCACCACATCTTCAGATTCTACATGGTCTAAAATACCATTGGCTGAACCACAGATTAATTGAAGTGCTCCTTCCGGTAAAATCTTAGATTCTATAATGTCTTTCACCATTAATTCGGTTAAGAAACAAGTAATCGTGGCTGGTTTCACTACAGCCGGTACACCAGCCATTAAATTTACAGCAACTTTTTCTAGCATTCCCCAAATAGGAAAATTAAAGGCATTGATATGAATAGCTATTCCTCGTTTTGGAACTTGAATATGATGACCAATAAAGGAACCTTCTTTTGAAAGTGGGATTGCTTCACCATCAATATAGTAGGGGAGATCTGGAAATTGTCTTCTTAGGCTTGCATTTGCAAATAGATTTCCGATTCCACCTTCAATATCTATCCAGCTATCTACTTTAGTAGCACCAGTTGCCCAGCTTAATGCATAATAAGATTTTTTCTTTTTTAATAAGAAAAGGGCTAATGCTTTTAGCATTAGTCCTCTTTCTTGGAAAGTCATTTTTCGAAGCGCAGGACTTCCTTTTGATCTTCCATATTGAAGTATTTCGCCAAAGTCTAATCCAGCACTACTAGCAGTGAAAATTTGCTCCCCAGAAATTGCATTGTAAAGAGCTTTGCCTTCTTCACTTCCTTCAATCCAGTTACCTAATACGTAATTTTGTAATTTCATTTTAAGTGTAATTTATTGAATTTAAATTAATTATAAAAAAAAATCATTTAAACTCAAGTTCGACCAAGGTCAACATTAAAATTGATAGAACTCTTATTTCTACCACGTTATAAAAATCGAAAGTAGATAAATTTCGTGTCTATTCCTAGCTAATAATGGTGAACTAAAATCATGTACCTTAGAGCTCTCAAAAAAAGTATATAATGGCAGCGAGCGAAAGTAAACTTTGGTACTTGGAACAAATCAATATCTTCAGGGATTTGGACGAAAAAGATCTAGATAGAATTGATAAAATGACCAACATGAGAACCATGGAAAAAGGGAAATATATATTTTTTCCAGATGACCCATCCAAGGTAGTTTTTTTGTTGAAAATGGGGAAAGTTAAAATTGGGAGTTATAGCAACGATGGAAAGGAAATAATAAAAGCGATTTTGGAACCAGGAGAGATTTTTGGCGAAATGGCAATTGTAGGGCAAGAAAAACGAAGAGATTTTGCTCAGGCTCTGACTAATGATGTTCGATTTTGCGCCATTGGAGTAGAGGAAATGAAAGAAATACTAATGTCAAACCCTCAATTAAATTTTGAAGTTACAAAAACCATTGGTGAGCGTTTACAAAAAGCAGAAAGAAGGTTAGAGTCTCTTGTTTTTAAGGATGCCAGACAAAGAATATTAGAATTCATTAGTACAAATGCTATAGAACGAGGAATGAAAGTGGGCTATGGCCTTAAGCTTAAACACGAATTAACTCACCAAGACATTGCAAACTTAACAGCCACATCGCGCCAGACTGTAACAATAATTTTAAATGAATTGCGGGAGATGGAGCTTATAAATTTTGACAGAAAGAGTATTCTTATTCATGATTTAAAAGAATTTGAAGGAGAAGTAGAAAAAGGACAATCATGAGTTTTGTACTTTATGTAGGCGAAAATTGCCACGATTGCAAAAAGGTTTGCAAAACCATCATTGAAATGCAATTAGATATTCCTATTCTTAATATTGACAAAGGAAACAAGCCACCAATGGATCTTTTTATTTTCCCTGCATTGCTTACAGAAAAAGGAGATTTGAAAGGATATGGATTAGATATTGTTGACTTTTTAAAAGATTCAAAAAATGGTGCACCTAGACTCTCGTTTTTTAAAAGAATTTTCAGGAGAATGAGAGACTGCTGATATAAAAATGATAAACCTTTTATAAATCCTGTACGAGGTAATTAGTCGAATGACTTGAGAACAGAATTTCCACCTCTTTAACTAATTAAAAACAAATATTCATCTCTTTAAGAAGCTGAATCAGGATTCCAAACTTCTGTTTACTTTTGAACAAAATTGAACTATGGCCCAAAAAATTGTGCTTGGAAACTGGAAAATGAACTTGAACCTTTTTCAGGCAGAAGAATTACTCAATAATTTAGACACTTTAAAAAATACTATTCCAGCCGATATCCAGCTTGGGTTGGCGACTCCAGCAGTTTACTTACATTCTGCACTTAACATACTTTCCGAAGGAAAGGTTTGGATAGGAGCCCAGAATATTTATCATGAAAAAAGCGGAGCGTTTACAGGCGAGACGAGTGCAGAAATGATAAGTTCTTTGGCTTGCAATTTTACGTTAGTTGGGCACAGTGAGAGAAGGCAATATTTTGGTGAAACAAATTCTCAGCTTAAAGAAAAAATGAATCTAGCGTTACAAAACAATTTAAAAGCTGTTTTTTGTTGTGGTGAACCTATAGAGTTAAGGAAATCAGGGGATTATTTCGGATTCGTTAAAACTCAGCTTGAAGAATCATTATTTCATTTAAAAGAAAATGAGTTAAAAAATGTAATAATTGCTTACGAACCAATTTGGGCAATTGGGACCGGCGAGACTGCAAGTTCAAAACAAGCACAAGAGGTTCATTCCTATATAAGATACTTGTTGTTAGAAGAATATGGTGAAGATTTGTCAAATTCTACATCTATATTATATGGGGGAAGCTGCAAGCCAAATAACGCTGAAGAATTGTTTTCTCAAAAAGATATTGATGGAGGGCTAATTGGAGCCGCATCAATTAAAGCACCAGATTTTATATCGATAGCAAAATCATTTTAAATGAATTACTTAGAAGTAAAATTCACGTATAATTCTACTGAGGTAAATGGAGACATATTACTCGCTGAATTAACTCAAATTCCATTTGAAAGTTTTGTGGAAAATGAAGTAGAAATCATAGGATATATTCTGTTAGACCTTTGGGATAAAAAAGCTTTGGAAGAACTACTTTACCTTCAAGAAAACCAAGTGGAAGTTACAATTAATGAAATTGAGCAAGTAAATTGGAATGAAGAGTGGGAGAAAAATTTTGACCCAATTCTAATATCGAATGATTGTGTAATTCGTGCCGACTTTCATAATCTCGAAAAAACATATAAATTCGATATTCGTATAAACCCAAAAATGTCTTTTGGAACTGGGCACCACGAAACCACATCTTTGGTTTTGACAGAAATGTTAAATATAGATTTTGTAGACACAAAAGTTCTTGATATGGGTACGGGAACTGCTGTTCTCGCTATTTTAGCCGCAATGAAAGGCGCCAAAAACGTATTGGCTATAGATAACGATGAGTGGGCTTATAAAAATTCGATTGAAAACGTTGAGTTAAATCATTATCTGGATAAAATTGATGTTGTAGAGGGCAGTATACAGAGCATGGGTGATAAAAAGTTCAATGTGATTTTAGCTAACATAAATAAAAATATTATTAAAGTTCAAATGGAAAGCTATGCGTCTGGTTTATTGCCAAATGCGCGCTTGTTAATCAGTGGGATATTGGTTGAAGATTGTGACGAAATTATTGCATTAGCTTCTCAATGCGGCTTAATGAAAATAGAGCAAAAGCAAAAAAACAAATGGTCTTTATTAGTTTTTAGCAACTAAAGCTAACAGAATCCTTTAATTTAGAAGTTTCTTTGAAGAAAGTACTTAACATATTATTTCTTTTTTTAATTGTTCTTATTGGCACTAGTGCTAAAGGGCAAACTGGCCATGAACCATTCACCCGTGATTCTTTAGTTTTTATTGAAGAAATTGATGCAATATTTAAGTTCGATAAATCCAGAAAACAAGAAGCGAAAGAGCTTATGGAAAGCTTTACAACAGTTTGGCTTGGGGGTTCCCTAGATACAAATGTAAGGTCAAAAATTTACGATATATGCGATAAAATGAATCAAAAAAGAATGCTCCCATTTCCTGAGTATTCTTCTTATTTGTCTGCAGTTGCTGCATTTGTTACTTCGGGGCATGAAATAGAAAAGTTTGATCGTTGGCACAAGGGAGTTGAGTATTTAATTGATGGAAGGAGTAAGCGGAAATACACAAATTTCTTGATATTTAGCAAGCATTTGTTTGAGGATAAGTCTCTGTTTTATTCCAACACAACAGTTTGGAAAACATCGTCTCGTGATTTTGATATATACTGGAAAGGGACCGATGCTAAAGGGGAGGCAGTTGTGGAGATAGAAAACTTGGACCTTATATGCTATGCAAAGCACGATAGTTCATTTATTTGGGACACGAAAGGAGTTTATTACCCAATGAAAAAATTGTGGATTGGAAAAGGTGGTGTCGTAAACTGGCATAAAGCGGGATATGAAGAAAATGAAATTGTAGCTAAAGTTGGGAATTATAGAGTGGAAATGAACCGATCAGAATATTTTGCCGACTCTGCTGAATTTAAAAATAAGCTGTATTTCGGAAATGCTATTTTAATTGGAGAATTGCGCGATAAGGTAATACCAAATAACAATGAGGAACACTCCCATTATCCAAAATTCGAATCCTATAAAGACAATATTACCATAAATAACATTTTTCCAAATGTTGACTTTAATGGTGGGTTCAAACAAAGTGGTTCAAGTTTTATTGGTACGGGCTCTGACGAAAATCTTGCAAAAGTTACAATAAACAGAAATGGCAAACCATTTATTACTGCTTATGCAAAAAGTTTTGTGATAAGAGAGAGTAAGCTTTTTGCTGACCCTGCCGAGGTTTTCATCTATTTAGATGGCGATACCGTTTACCATCCTGGAATGAATTTCAAATTTGATAACACAAAGCGCGAACTTGATCTTTATAGAAATAAAGTTGGAAGAGCAAAATCGCCTTATCTCAATAAATACCATCAAATAGATATGTATGTGGAGGTGATAAAGTGGAATATTGACGGAAATATGATGCACATGCAGCCACTTATTGGCTCTACTCAAAGAAACGCTATGTTTGAGTCAAATAGTTTTTATCAAGCATATCGTTACGACGATTTATATGGTTTAGGCTATAAGCATCCTTTGGTTATACTTAAAAATTGTGTAGAAACACATGAAACTAGAGATTTGCAGCTTTCTGATGTTGCACATTGCTGGAAACTCCCACCTTTAGAAATAAAACGAACTATGATGATTTTAAGCAATCAAGGTTACGTTCGCTATAACTTTCAAACAAATATGGTTCATGTGCAAGAAAAGGCAATAAACTATGTTTTGGCTCGGGTTAGAAAAATAGACTACGATATAATTCAATTTCAATCAGTTCCAAAAAGAGGAAGTAATGCTGATCTGAATTTAGACTCCATGTATATGCAGATTCATGGGGTACCAAATGTACTTCTCTCTGATTCTCATAATGTGGTAATTTACCCTACAAACGGTGAGGTATTATTAAAGAAAAATAGAGATTTTGATTTCTCTGGAGTTGTTGTGGCTGGGCGTTTAGAGTTTTTTGGACAAGATTTTAAGTTTCATTATGATTCATTTTACATTGAAATGCCTCATGTTGATTCAATGAGAATAAATGTGGAAATTGAAGCTTTGGATAAAGTTACTGGTAAGCCTCAAATGTCGAGGGTACATACTGTTATTCAGAGTATTTCGGGTAGATTAGAGGTGGATAAGCATACAAATAAATCGGGAAAAATACCAGTTAAACGCTGGCCTGTTTTTACAAGTTACGGAAACTCTTATGCCTACTACGATAAAAGAGAGCCAGGAGATGATGCCATTAATATCACTTACGACAAAGAAGAATTGTATTTTGAATTAGACCCTTTTAGTTTCGATAGTTTAGACAACTTTCAAAACTCTGCTATTGGCTTTGAAGGCAATTTTGTTTCTGGAGGAATATTTGAAGATTTTAGAGAAACTTTAGTTTTGAATCAAGAGAATGTGTCTTTGGGATTTGTACATAAAACTGGAAATGAAGGTCAATCGATTTATGGTGGAAAAGGTGTTTTTACAGCTGATGTTCATCTAAGTAAGGAAGGGCTTTTAGGAGATGGATACATTGATTACATAACTTCCATTTCACAATCTGAACGATTTAAATTTTATCAAAAACATGCAGATGCGGTTGTGCAAGAGTTTGTAATTGAGGAACAATATCCCGGTCCTCCAGAATACCCCGCTTCTGAAGGGAAAAATTTAGACTGGCATTGGCATCCATATGAAGACACTCTTTTAGTAGCTACACAAGACTCGTGGAACCCAATTAATATGTATGATGGTTCCTCTACCTTTAGAGGTAAGCTAATTTATGATCCTGATAGTTTAATTGGAACTGGAATGAATGATAAAAAAGGGTATTTCGAATTTGATAAAGCAATAACAGAATCAAATAATATTAGATTCAAATTTTTTGAGTTTTTCTCTGACACGGCAGATTTTGCCCTTAAAACTGGATCATTAGATGAGTTAGGCTTCGATACTAAGAATATGCGAGCTCACGTAAATTTTAAAGAAAGAATTGGTCATTTCTGGGCAAATGGTGAATCCTCTGAAATTATATTTATTAAAAATCAATATAAAGCTAAAATGGATAAGTTTACTTGGTTTATGGATGATGATAAGGTAGATTTAACTGCTAATAATAAACAAATAAATCAGGGTGCTGATGGTACTGTGGATATGGAAGGGGCTAGGTTAATTTGCACTAAAAAACACTCAAAAAAAGCACAAGACAGCTTATATTTTTATAGTTCGAGTTGTGAATTTGACTTAAAAGATCAGATAATTACCGCCAATGAAGTTAAAAATGTAAGTGTAGCAGATGCTGAAATCATCCCCGATAGTGGTAGAATAGTTATTTATAAAGATGCCGTCATGAAAAAACTAGAACATGCTCAAATTGTCGCCAATAGAACAAATAGATTCCATAAAATATATGATGCCGATTTGGTTATTGTAAATAAAATTGAATATTTAGGAAAAGGAAAATACGATTATCAGGATATTTCTGGAGAAGTTCAAGTAATAGAATTTCAGAATATTTATGTAAGCCCACAAATTCAAACTCTCGCTCAAGGTCTTATAAGTGAGGAGTCGTCATTTACTCTGAGTCCACGTTTTAAATATAAGGGAGATGTTAATTTGGAGGCATCGAAGGAACTTCTAGAATACGAAGGAACCGCACAAATAATACATGATTGTAAAATTGACAAACCTTGGATTAGATTTAAATCTAAAGTAGATCCTAGTGATGTTATGATTCCAATTGATTCTTCTGCAGTAAATGAAAATGGACGAGGGGTACATGCTGGGCAAATGATGGGAAGTTTACCTGCTAAAGTCTATTCAGCTTTTGCTTCTGAACGCGAAAAACCTACAGATAAGGTTATTTCCTTTGCCAAAGGGGTGCTAATGTATAGTGATAAAAGCAAAGAGTTCCGAATTGGGGATGAACAGAAAGTAAACATACCTGGCTTGTTGGGTAATTACTTGACTCTAAACACGGAGAAGTGCGTTGTGTTTTATGAAGGTTCTCACACTTTTGGTTCAAATACTGGACGTATTCAAGTAGCTCCGGTAAGTACAATACGACACGTGTTAAAAAACGATTCAGTGGTTCTTAATACATCCATGTTAGTTAATTTCTTTTTTGAGGACAAAGCATTGAAAATAATGGGAAAAGAATTTCAAGATGCCTCTGGTCCAGAAAGAATTGACTATGAGAATTCGACTTACGTTTACGGTTTAAAATCTCTAGTAGGTGAAACTCGTGGTGAGAAAATAAGGGCGGATATTGCTTTGCTAGGAAAAGTAAAAAGGTTTCCGTTAGAACTTGAAAAACCATTCTATTTTACTAATGTAAAAATGTATTGGAATCCTCAAAAGATGGCTTTTCAATCTATTGGTGAAATTGGCTTTGGAAATACAGGGAAAACCCAGGTAAATAAACTTATAAAGGGGAATATTGAAATCAAAAAGAAAAGGAGTGGCGATAAATTCGCGATATATTTAAAAAGTAGTAAGACTGATTTCTATTATTTTTCATATACGAATGAAGTTTTAGAAACTATATCAAGTAACACTAAATATAATGAAGCCATTAATGAAGCTAAGAAAAATAAACAAGAAAAAGTGAAGGGGCAAGCAAAGTTTCGATTTGTGCCATCGCAGGCTGCTAAGGCTTCTCAGTTTGTGGGAACCTTGTAGATTCTGAATTTTAACATTCTAATGATAGCTTTGTTATCGTTATTAACACTTCATGTTTCATTAGGTTCGTCTTGGTTGTTAATTAGAGATAAATGAATTGTTAAATTGCAAAATGAATATGGGTATTATTTTAGATTTACCTTGATATTAGCTTTATTATGAGACTTTGGATCATTTTGGTTGTTTTTCTTAATTGTTTTTTACCAATAACCAACACCCTTTACGCACAAGATTTTAAAAATGAAAAGCTGCTCATTAAGGGGGCCGATGATGCTTTTTATAAGGGAGAATACAAGGCTGCAACCCCAATTTTTTCACAACTTGTAGGAAGTTATTCGAAAGACCCGAATTATAATTTTAAATATGGTGCTTGTTTGCTTTATTCTGGAACCGATAAAGAAAGACCTATTAAATATTTACAGTTTGCGGTAAGTAAACCAGAAGTTGATCCATTGGCTTATTACTACTATGCAGTTGGACTTCACCTTAATTATGAGTTTGTAAAAGCCATTAAATATTACAAAAAATTCCAAACAAAAGGAAAAGATTCCGATGTTAAAAAATTTGAAGTGGGAAATTCCATAGTTCAATGTGAAAATGGAACTACTCTTTTAAAAACGATTACCGACCTTATTGTTTTAGATAAAAAAGATATTAAAGAGGATGATTTTTATAAAGTGTATGATTTAACTGATTTTGGAGGTCAAATTTTGGTTAAAATAGATGAGTTTCAATCAGATTACGAAAAAAAGAATAAAATAAAGGATATATTTTATTTTCCGAAAAACGCAGAAAAGATATTTTTCACTCAGCAAAACTCATCAGAAGGGAGTAAGGATATTTATTATAAAATAAGAAACCCCAATGGAACTTGGTCAGAGTCCATTAGTATGGGAAGGCCCGTAAATACAAAATTTGATGAAGATTACCCTTTTATGCACCCCGATGGGACTTCTCTTTATTTTGCATCCAAAGGACACAACAGTTTAGGTGGCTACGATATTTTCGTTACTAGACTTGACGCTGAAGGAAATTGGACGGAACCTAAAAATCTGGATTTCGCAATAAATACACCTGCCGACGATTATCTTTTTATTACTGATATGAAAGGTGAAACGGCCTATTTTACATCGAATAGAGAAACACCAATTGGTGAGGTAAGTGTTTATAGAATTAACATGGAGCGTGTTCCTTTGGATTTTGCCTTTGTATACGGGTCCTTTAATTCCGATAAAACTAAAAAAGCACACATAAAAGTAGTGAATGCTGAAACGCAAGCTATTATTGGAGAGTACGATACCGACGAAAATGGAAAGTATAAGATTAAACTTCCAAATGAAGGTAAATTTAATTTTATTGTAGATTATGAAAATAGCACAGTGGCACATTCTGGTTTAGTTGAAATTCAATCACGAGATGCATTTAAACCCTTAAAGCAGACTATGGAAGTCCTAAGACAAGGGCAAGCGGATGAAAAATTGGTGATTAAAAACTTGGTAGACGAGGAAGTAGAAGAAGATGTTCAATTGACAGCGGACTACCTTAAACAAAAAGCTAAATTAAAAGTCAATAAAGAGAAATACAACGACCGCCAAAAGAAAGATCCAGAATTGGTGGTTGAAGAGGAGGAAATGGATAATACACCAATTTCTAATGGTGGTGAATTTGAAAGCAATTCGGCAAATGGGAATGAAACTGCTAATGTAGGAAAAGCCGCAACGTCTATAGCCATTGAGAAAAAAATCAATGAAATTACGGAAATCGATGGGCCAAATGTTGACTTTGGTGAAAATAAACCCACAGGTAATAACTCTTCGAATAAAGGCGAATATTCTGCAGCAAATTCTGGAAGTGAATCAGGTTCTGCTTCCTCCCAAACGGGTTCAAGTAATAATAAATCGAATAACTCGAGATTCAATTCTAACAGAACTGAATCGGCAAATGGATCTAGTTCAGCTTCTGATGAAGAGCTAAATGAGTCAGTTGAATATAAGGAAGCACAAAAATTGAATGAAGAGGCTTCCAATGAGAACTCAGCATCTAATTCTGGAAGTTCTGATAAAACGGGCAGTAATGAAGGCTCAGGTTCTAATAATTCTATCACCGGAAGTAAATGGTCAAACTCTAATGAGCAAAGCACTAATGAAACGGGTTCAGAAAATGAAAGGGGAAATTCTGGAAATAATTCTGAACTTGCAGGAGCAGAATCCTCTCCTAATTCATCAAATAAGGCTTCCAATAATTCAACATTAGATAATAATAATTCAGATGAAGGCGAAAATCCTGACACAGAAATAAACAAAGATGGTTTGGTAGTTTCAAAAAGTAAATCTACTTCAATTAACAACAATAAAAATGAGTCTGAAAATGCTTCTGGAAACAATATTTCTAGTGACGTTGATAACAAAGAAAGTGCTTTAGGGTCTGATGAAGAAAATAATGCTTCTGCTTCGCCAGGAGGAAACAAAACATTTGACTATGTGCCAAGCAAAGAAGGGGTTACAGTAGGCGCTGCAGTAGCAACTAGTTCTGCAGCTTGGACTCCTGAAAACATTGACCCTAATGTTGTAATGGATGTCGGTAATAAGGAGGATCTAAATGCCAACGAATTAGCACTATTACTGGATAGTAATTCTGAAAGGGCTTCGGCATTTATTAAGGAAGAAATTAACGATCAATTGACAAAAAGTGATCAAAGTATAGTAGCCATTAATAATAGTAGCTACAACAAAAAGTACAACGATCAATTTTTAGATTTAATTGAAGATGAAGGAAGTGAGTACGAAAAAGCAGTTAAAACTTATGTCGTTAATGAAAGCAAACTATTGGATATTGAAAAGGAAATAACCTACCTAGAAGCTATTGAAAGTGAAGTTCCTGAGGAGTATCAAGATAATTTGATCGAAAGATTAAATAACTTAGAAATTCTTCAAAATAATGCTTTTAATAATGTAGAAAGCTCTGGGGATAGAGTTTTAGCAATGGCTCAAACCGAAGGTACAAGCGATGATTTAAAAACAATGACTAATGAATCAAGAAAAGCGCTGAATATAAAAGTAGACCCTGTTCTGGCTGCTGAAGCGGCTAAAGAAAAAGCTGAACAAGAGGATGAAGAAAGGTTAGCTGAATCAGAGGCAGAAAGAAAAAGGCAAGAAGCTGAAAATAATGCCAAACAGAAGAAACCAGAATTACTTTCTGAAAATAACGGAACTAATAATGAGGAAGGAGAAAATGGAAATGTTACTGGAACAAATGCAGAAGGAGATAATAAGGGGTTAGAAAATAGTAACTCCGCTTCTAATAATGATAACAACGCCGGAGATCAAACTGAAAATAATCGTACACAGGGTTCGGGAAATGGAAGCAATTTTGAAACAAATAGAGAAAACGCTGTTGAATTTAATTCAGCTAGATCTAACCAATCTGGGGATAATAATGGAGTTAATTCTTCTTCCGAAAATGAGGTGTCTGAGAATGGAAACAGCCAAGGGAATTCAACTCCAAATTCCGAAAACATTAGAGATGAAGGTGGAAATACGGAAAACAATTCTTCATCAGGAAATTTAAACGGGGAAGAAAGTTCTTCTTTAGAAAATAAAAACTCTAATTCATCTTCAACAAATGAGAATGACGAGCAAAATGAATCTTCGAATTCAAATGATGGTGGGGACAACAATGTTTCTTCTTCAAACAACACAGCTAACGAAAATTCAAGTTCTTCTAATTCGAATAATGCTTCAAGAACAGAAAATGAAAGTACTTCTGGAAATGAAAACTCAAACTCTAATGCGACATCTGCCAATAATTCTGCAAACAAAACTGGAAGTTTAGAAACGAGCTCTTCAAATTCTAATGATTCAGGAAAGTCAAACAGAACAAATAATGCGTCGAATTCTAATACTACAGCGAGTGAAGTTGGTAAACCAAAAACAGAAATTGTTCCTGGAGAAAATACTAATAGACTAGCAAGAGTATTTGAAGCACCTGAGAAATCGCTGACTGAAGTGGTAGGTTCCAAAACAGAAAGTGCTATTAAGGAAAAAGAAATGATTGCGGTAGAAGTTACTGAAATGGAAACTAGCCTCTCTGAAAATGAAATAAAACTGGCTTCTGCAAAACGTAAAGAAAGAAAGACTTTCGGGGCTCAAGTAGAACAACAAAAGAGAGTTGTAGCAGATGCTAAAAACCAACAAGAAATTGCTGAATATAGAATTACCGCTTTGGAAAGAGCTGCAGATGTGATTATTGCATTAGAACCTGGCGAAGAAAAAGAGTCAGAGAAAGAAGTGAAACGTGCTGAAACATTAAAAGTAGAAGCGGAAGAAAAATTTACTGCCGCGGCTGAAAAGGAAACTGAAAAAGCAAGAGGCAAAAAGAAAAAAGCGATTAAAGCGGCGGCCGTATCTGATTTGAAAATTGAAGGGGAAAGAAAATTAGTAAAATCCACTGCTTCTAAAAAATTATCTGGTGATTTAGCTGAGTTAGAAGAAGAAGTTGTTTTTACTTATAAAAACACACCGGAGACCATGCCTGTTTCTTCTAAACGATTAAGTCAGGCTGAGGTAAACGAAGTGAGAAATACTTCTGCATTTGCAAAATACGATGGAACTAGAATAGAAGCTTCGGAATATTATAAAAAAGCACAAGTTGCTTATGTAAAAGCGGAGAAATTAGAAAATGAAAATAAAACCAAAAAAGCTGAAATTTTAAATTTGAATAATAAGCTCGATGCCGAAGGAGATGTAAATGAAATAACGAAATTGCAAGAATCAATTAAAGAGTTGCAAGATGCAGTTGTTTTGAATGAAGAAAGTGCCGTTGCTTACAAAAAAGAATCTAAAGATTTGTACAGCGAATACAACCACACCAATAATCAAGCGGTGAGAATGATAAAATCTCAAGAACCTCAATTGCAAGAAAACTTAATGGCTTATGCCAATCAATTGGAGCGTGAAGGAAGATATGCGGTTGCTCCTATTGAAGGAAGTTCATTAGCAGGGGAAGATTCGGTAGGATATTCTCCTGATGCATTCTCAAGAGTAGTACAAGGGGTAGATGATTATCCTGAAGAACTTACCGATGCGATATTCGATATGATGGATTTTAATAAATCACTTTACAACAGTGATAATCCTGTACCAGTAGATACAAAATTGCCTAGTGGCGTTGTTTTTAAAGTTCAAATTGGTGCATTTAGACAACCGCCACCTGATGATGTCTTTAAAGGATTTGCGCCAGTTCGAGGTGAAAACACTAGACTAGGTTGGGTAAGATATACAGCAGGTTTATTTACTTCAAGAAATCAAGCACAGTTAAAACGAAACGAAATTAGAGCGATAGGATACAGCGATGCATTTGTAGTTGCTTATAAAGATGGAAAACGAATTGGTTTATCAGAAGCTGAACAATTAATTACAGACGGATATAAAGCTCCGGCAAGTTATTCTAACACGGCAGATGCTTCTAGTTCTCCAAGTAGAGGAACATCGGCGGTTGCGGGAGAGGTTATTCCAGTTTCTGAAATTAAAGGCTTGTTATATACAGTTCAAGTTGGTGCTTTTAGAAACCGCTTTACAGCCGGACAGTTATTCGGAATTACTCCATTAATAGAATATCAAAAAAGTGGATTATACAAATATGGATCAGGGGTTTACAACGATAAACAAAAAGCAGAGGGAGCTAAATCGCAGATATTAGGGGCTGGCGTTGTTGATGCATTTGTTACCGCTTTTTATAATGGAAAACGGATTTCGTTGAATGAAGCCGCCACCATAGCTCAACAGGGACCAAATGTGTTTGCTAAAGAAGCACCTGTAACTGTTGGAGCCTCTTCCAACACAAATAATGGCAACATAGTATTTAGAGTACAAGTAGGCGCATATCGTCAGGAAGTTCCCTTGTCGGATGTTAAAATTATTTTGAGTTTGTCAAATCTTGGTTTAGATGTGCAACAAAATGAAGGTTTGACTACATATACAGTTGGTCGCTATGGGACTTATAACGACGCCAAACAAGTTCTTGACAGAGTAAAAGGTCAAGGACTTAACGGGGCATTTGTAGTTTCTTTTGAAAATGGAAAGAAAATAGAAGTTCAAGAAGCATTGCGCAAATTGGGGCAATAGCTTTTCTGCTTAATTTTGCATAGTTTAAAATAAACAATTATGAAATTTGAAACAGAGATAGAAGAATTACTTGAAGTTGAGGTTAAGGAACAAAAAAGCAATATTTTGGTTCTGTTCAACGATGATGTAAACACCTTTGATTTTGTAATGGATTCATTAGTTGAAGTATGTGACCACGACGCTCTTCAAGCAGAGCAGGCTGCCATTTTGGTTCACTACAAAGGAAAATGTGACGTAAAAAATGGGGATAAAAAGAAACTGTTACCACTTTGCAATGCCTTATTGAAAAGAGGATTAACTGCTGAAATTCACTAATTACTTATGTCCACTTTGTTAGCTATCTGGCTTTTTTAATTTAGTACCGTTTCCATTTGATCTCACTCAAACGTTTGTATTTTCTTGTCGCAGTATTAATTGCGATAAGCACCACTTTATTTATTGCATTTCCAATAGCGCAATTAGGAACAGCAAATCTTGGAATAATTGATGCCATTAATACTGATGAGGGCGATTTGTTAGCCCTAATAATGCATATTTTCCGAGAGAATAGTTTCAATTTAGGATCAAGTCCTTACGGAATTTTGTATTACAATTTGTGTCTAGCATCTGCTTATGCATTGTCTTGGTTTACTGAAGTTAAACATACCCATGTTATAATAATCGCTCGCTTTATTTCTTATTTCTTTTTATTGGGTTCCGCTGCTTTAATTGCGGCTTATGTAAAACGATTTAAAATGGGGGAGTGGGGAACTGCTTTTGTGCTAACCTTACTGGCCAGTGAAGTCCTCATTCGGTATGGGCTTATGTTGCACCCCGACAGCATTCAAATGTTTTTTATTGTGGGAGGTATTTACTTCATTTCTTACTTTTTAGAAACAGGAAAATGGAAGGGTTTTATTTTATCTATTATTTGCGCTGCCTTAGCTTTTTCATCCAAATACAGTGGGCTGTTGTTGTTTCCTTTAATCGGACTTTCTGTTTTGGTAAAATACCAAGATTTAAAAAATAAACTTCCAGTAAAAAAAGCCATTGCTTTCAATATTATTGGATCTGCTTTAGTTTTTATTGCGGTGGAGTTGTTTTATGGTAGCAGTTTTTCAAGGCATTTAGACAAAATATCATCTTTACCTTTTATTCTACAAACTGTAAAAATAGGTTCGGCTTTCCTATTTATTTTTCATGTAGCTGTGGCTTTCAGTCCTAAGTTAAAACAATTTTCTTGGGTTCATTTTATCGTTTTTGTAGTAAGTTCAGGGTATACAATAATCTTGGTTTTTTTGCTTGCTTTTTTGGTAGCCGCTCCACAGGGTTTTATTGGACTTCAGTTTATTGATTCATTTCTAATAGTAATTGGCGGGCATGCCGAAGGGCATTGGTTTAGGGAAACTGAAAACAAATGGGCTTGGTTTGAAGTATTATCTCAGAATATCGTAATTCCCTACGTATGGTATATTCTTTCTTTTGTAGGCTTAGTTATTTTGACTGTTAAATCGAAATGGAGCAGACAGAATTGGTATACCCCGAAATGGCTTCCTTTCTATTGGATTGTCCTTTTTATGCTTGTAGTTTTGAAAGGTGTTGGATCTAAATTCTCTCATTTCCTTATTCCTATTATTCCTTTCTTTTTTATTTATGTGGCCTATGCTTTTTCAGAAATCGTTGATTATTTGACCAATAAATGGATTGCAGATCAACGCCTTCAAATCAAGTTTTTTTCATTCCTTATTTTAGGAGGCAGTCTTTTGTTTCAAGGTTTTAATTTTAAAAAGGAAAAAGTTGTAGAATTTGAAAATTCACCTCGAATAGCTGTTGGGAATTGGTTCAATGAAAACATAGATAATCCTATTTTTATTTTGGCTGATAAATACGTTTACATTCCAAACAATGAAAATTTAAAATACCGAACTAATTTTGGCCTGACCACAGGTTTGATTGAAGAGCTAAACCCAGATTACTTAACGATTACTTACGATATTTACAGCCGTTTTACCGATAGTTCTCGTGTAGGCGACTACCTGCACGGCCATGAGCTATTCATGGACAGAACTCGCCTTTATAATCAACTACTTGCTAATACTCAAAATGATTATGAGTTAATCAAAAATTTCGGGAAGAATAAAATTTATAAGAGAAGGTGAAGGCTAAAAAGGCAATTTTTAATCGTTGATTATTTTTGTCTCAAATCCATCAATACTCTTGCTGTTTTTGTTTTTCCAATATTCTTCGATTCTATGCTTTCCTTGTTTTTTAGCCCAAGAATTTAAGTTTGTTCGTTCTTCTTTAAAATCCATAAAAGGCACGGCATATCCGCAAGAAGTGTGAGCGTTCAATATCCATTTCAATTATTTGTCTAACCTCAGTGTTTTATGTAAACAATTCTGAATATTCGTAAAATTCATGATCTCTTTTATGGAAAATTTCGGCTTTTCCATAAAGTCTTAAGATCAAAGGTTTCCCTTCAAAAGCACAAAACAGTTTAGTCATTCTATTTGTTTAGGAGCAAATGTGCTGCAGTTTCGTTTCCAGTATCAATTAAATCCAACCAAACAATTTTATTTTCATTAATAACTCGAAAGGAGTCAGTACCCTTTAGGAAAATATTTACGCCTCCTTGATTCGTAGCCCTTCCCTCCCAAGTATTTTTTGATCTTCAATAAATTCTTTTAAATCTGGTGTAATAATTTCTAATTTATTTCCTGTGATTTTAAATTAGAGATAACGGTTTGGCTAAATTGCGTTTCAATGCAATTTAGATTTTGTTAGGTAATCGCTTTTATTCTTTTACTAATCGTAAAACAGCTTTCTTGCTGCCAGATTCAATGACCATTAAATAAACACCACTAGGTTCTTCAAGTTTAAGTTCAATTAATTGTTTGTTTTTGTATCGTTTATGATGGATACGGTTACCATTTAGATCTGTTATACTGACGCTTATAGACTTGTAATTTAATCCTAAGTCAACATAGAAATCACCAGCAGACGGATTGGGATAGACCAGAAGTTTATTACTAAAACCATTTTGAATAATATTTGTGTTTGAAATGGGGTAGCAAGTGGTTGTATCAACACAACTACCAACTGTGATTTCTAATGCATAATTCCCATTGGTCGCTACATAAATCTTATTTGTTGCGCCAGGAATTCGATTGTATAAATTTTCGCAATCAAGCCATTGATATTTTGCGTTGGTTACTAAGGAAATTAATGTGTCTCTTGAATTATAAATACTTTTATCAATTGTGTTAATAGTAAGATTCAGACTAACCACACTATCACATCCATTAATAGTTTTAAACGTATCTTTTGCTGAAGTATCACTAGAGGTATAGGTAACTCCATTTGTCCATGTATAGCTATTACATGAAACTATGCTATCAGTTAAGCTTTTGGAGTAGTTAATAGTAAGATTTAGAGTAACTATACTATCACATCCATTAATAGTTTTAAACGTATCTTTTGCTGCAGTATCACTAGAGGTATAAGTAACTCCATTTATCCATGTATAGATATTACATGAAACTATACTATCAGTTAAGCTTTTGGAGTAGTTAATAGTCAAGTTAGTAATGATTAAACTATCCCAACCAGATTGTTTAGATCTGATAATAGACATATGAACAGTATCGTTATAAAGCCCTAATTGTAATGAGTTATCAGGAAATAAATAGCTCTCACCTGCACAAATTGTATCATTTAAAATAGAGATATTAGTAGGTTTTTCTAGAAATCCAAGCAGTTTAGTGGCTGCAGTCGAGCCATCATAGGCATCATCTGAAAAAAAATATGGATCTGAGCTAATAACATCATTATTCATTACTCCAGTTATTTTAAACAAAGGGTAGCTATTGAGGTAAGGGCTAGTTCTGAGCATCAAACCACTATTTCCGTTAGAAATATTTTCGGTAATAGTATTCATATTCTGCCGAAAAAGGTATCGAACAGAGTCTACACTATTTGCTGCAGGTATGTAAGCAGTGTCAAGGGCTTTAGAAACTAAATTCTCTGCAATAATTGTGTTTTTTACTGAATCAACATTTGCACCGAGTACGTAGAAGTATCTAAAACTCATTGACTTCCCAAAACCCAACTGTCCAAAGGCAGGAAATCTAATCATCTCGAATACGTGATAGTCTCTTTTATTCCAAGCAGCACGCAAATTACCTGCATCTCCATAACGAAAGACATTGTTTTTCGTATTCGTGGTAACGGGATGAACCATCCCTAAAGTAGGCGAATTCCCCATTGTGTCATTTGACCATGCTACCCAACCACCAGTACTTGCAGTTTTCACAACAGGGGTTTTACCATATAGACCAGGCGAGATATTGTAATTATTAGTTGGGGTTGAAATGAAGAAGTTATCAAGGTTAGAATTGCGCACGCCTCCCCATGGCATGTTTAGAAAGTCAATATTGTCTTGTCCAAAATTATAGATCATGTTGTCGACCTGGACAATACCGTGCCCTTTGTTAGTGTAAGTAGTGTAGTATAATAAACTAGACGTATGCCCGCTATTCTTAATGTCCTCAGTGTGAGCTTGCTGCCCCCAATTAACTATTGAGTAAGACATCTTATCTGGATTGTAGTACTCTGCAACTTTTGGAGAATAAAAAGGTTGATTTTGACTAGGGGTTTTTAAATAGACTCCAGCTTGATGAATAAAATATGCAGAATCTGGTGGATTATTTAATGACCCATCAACACAAACAATTTGCCAAACCTCATCTACCCATGGAGCATAAGATGTACCACCTCCATAGCTAGTTTTAGCCCTAGATGCAGGCCTAAATTGCGGAGGAACAGATTCACCAAAAGAGCTTCTGAAGGAATATAATTGGCCACCTTTTCCAATTCTTATTTGATAGGATTCATTTGAATCTAAGGGATTATTGTATGACAGCTCCGCATTAAAAACAACATTTTCCGAAAAACTGTCAACAGCCCAGTAGGTTGGAGAAGAGGTGAAAGCTGTGTCAAAGTTGAAACCATTTGAATCTAACACTGGGGCACCGTTGTTAAAATACAAAGCTGTTAGCAGACTATCTGCATTTTGCGAATAACCCATAATCATCAAAAATGTAGACGCAATTAATAATGTGAATTTCATTTGTATTTATGTTTGTTAACGGTTCGATAAAATACATGCACTTTATTCGCACTGTATCGTTTTTAATCTTTCTCTTTTCCATCAGCAGTCTTCTCAAAAAAACCTTCGTATACTGAATATGGTGTTTTTTTGTTTTAGGAGTTTATTTCTGTTTTCAAATAGTAAAGAAACCTTTTCTTTCTAAATCTATTTACGACGAAAATAAGGTATTTATCTAAATCTGTCGAAAGCAAATTCGTAACCTTCAATTTGTTATTATGAAATGGGAGAGTTCTGCCAATAAAAAAAGGCGTTTCCAAATAAATGGAAACGCCTTTTTAAATAAATAAGATATCGAGTCTCTATCTACTTCACTTTATCAACAATGGCTTTAAAAGCATCCGGTTGATTCATTGCCAAATCGGCCAAAACCTTACGGTTTAAATCGATATTAGCAACCTTAGTTTTTCCCATAAACTGAGAATAAGACAATCCGTTTATTCTTGCACCAGCGCCAATACGCTGAATCCATAAAGATCTAAAGTTTCTTTTGTTTTGTCGTCTGTCCCTGTAAGCATAAACCAACCCTTTTTCGATTGCATTTTTTGCTACTGTCCATACATTTTTTCTACGACCAAAGTACCCTTTGGCCATTTTCATGAATTTTTTTCTCTTAGCTCTTGCGGCTACCGCATTTACTGATCTAGGCATAATTTTTTTGTTTTTTTGGACACTTGTGAGCTTCTATTTCAAACTGCTTTGTTACAATTATCCGGGGTTAACACTAATAACCATCTCTACTCATTTCTGAGTGGAGACTATTTCATACACAATTGTTGCTTAATATTAGCTTCATCTCTTTCGTGAACCAATCCAGTCTTAGTAAGATTGCGTTTTTGTTTTGTTCCTTTTTTCGTTAAGATGTGGCTTTTAAAAGCATGTTTTCTCTTAATTTTACCAGAGCCAGTAAGCTTAAATCGCTTCTTTGCACTGGATTTTGTTTTCATTTTAGGCATCTTTCACATTTTTTTGTGATCGTTCAACACTTATTATCTCGACTCTTATTATTTACTGTTTCTTTTTGGGATTCAAGAAAATTATCATTCTCTTTCCTTCCATTTTTGGCATAGCTTCTACATCTGCTATGTCGGCTAATTCAGAAGCTAATTTTAGAAGTAATATTTCACCTTTTTCTTTAAACAAAATAGTACGACCTCTAAAAAATACAAACGCTTTTAATTTGGCACCTTCTTCTAAAAATTTCCGACCATGTTTTAGCTTAAAAAGAAAATCATGTTCGTCCGTATTAGGGCCGAATCTTATTTCTTTAAGAACAACCTTTTGCGCTTTACTTTTTATTTCTTTCTTCTTTTTCTTTTGCTCGAATAAAAACTTTTTAAAGTCCATTATTTTCGCAACAGGTGGCTTTGCCGTAGGTGCAATTTCCACCAAATCAAGTCCAGCTTCTACAGCGCGCTCAATGGCAACACTTGTGGTAACAACTTCGGCTTCTGCCCCATCCATTACCAACCTTACTTCGGCTGCGGTAATTTTGTCGTTTATTCTTTGCTTCGGCTCTTCTCTTCTTTGAGGTCTAAACCTGGGTCTTCTCTTTGCTATAGCTACTTATTTTTAATGTGACAAACTGGAGATTAAAACTCCTTAACTAATTCTTTTATTTCACTATTAATCAATTCTACAAAGGCTTCAGGCGTCATAGACCCTAAATCTCCGTGTCCTTGTTTTCTAACTGATACTTCTCCATTTTCTTTTTCCTTTTCGCCAATAATTAGCATGTAAGGAATTTTCTTTAGTTCTGCATCTCGTATCTTTCTCCCAATCTTTTCTGAGCGATTATCTACATAACCGCGCAAGTCATTTTGGGCGAGCAAAAGTAGATTTTTTTCGGCTACATCATTGAACTTCTCTGAAATCGTAAGAATAGCAAATTGTTCTGGTGCCATCCACATCGGAAACTTGCCTTCACAGTGTTCAATAAGAATTGCTACAAACCGCTCTAGTGAACCAAAAGGAGCCCTATGAATCATTATAGGACGATGTTTTTGATTGTCACTTCCTATGTATTCTAATTCAAATCTTTCGGGTAAATTATAGTCAACTTGTATGGTTCCTAATTGCCATTTTCGTCCGATGGCGTCTTTTACCATAAAATCTAGCTTAGGACCATAAAAAGCAGCTTCTCCGTAAACAATTGTTGTTTTTAGTTCTTTCTTTTCTGCTGCTAACAAAATAGCCGCTTCTGCTTTTTCCCAGTTTTCGTCGCTACCAATATATTTTTCTGGGCTTTCTTTATCTCGTAATGAAATCTGAGCTTCGTATTCGCTAAACCCTAAAGAGCTGAATACATATTTTACTAAATCAATTACTTTATTGAACTCTTCAATCAATTGATCTGGCCTTACAAAAAGGTGGGCATCATCTTGAGTAAATCCTCTTACACGTGTAAGTCCGTGTAATTCACCACTTTGTTCGTATCGGTATACGGTTCCAAATTCTGCGTAACGAACGGGTAAATCTTTATACGATTTAGGGCTCGCTTTATATATTTCACAATGATGTGGGCAATTCATTGGTTTCAAAAGAAATTCTTCACCTTCTTTTGGAGTAGAAATTGGTTGAAAACTATCAGCCCCATATTTTTCATAATGACCTGAACATACATACAATTCTTTGTTGCCAATATGCGGAGTTATAACCGGGTCATATCCAGCTTTAAGCTGTGCTTTTTTCAAAAAGTCTTCTAACCTTCCTCTTAAAGCTGCACCCTTGGGAAGCCAAAGTGGTAAACCTGCTCCAACTTTTTCGGAAAAAGTAAACAACTCCAATTCCTTACCTATTTTTCTGTGGTCACGGCGTTTGGCCTCTTCCAACATTTCTAGGTATTCGTCTAATTCTTTTTTCTTTGGAAAAGTAATTCCATAAACACGAGTAAGTTGTGGTTTGTTTTCGTCACCACGCCAATAAGCTCCTGCAATACTTGTAATCTTTACCGCTTTAATAACTCCCGTGTTTGGGATATGTCCACCACGGCATAAATCAGTAAAATCAGAATGATCACAAAAGGTTATTTCGCCGTCCGTTAAATTCTCAATTAACTCAACTTTAAACTCGTTTCCTTCTGCTTTATATTTTGCTAAAGCATCCGCTTTACTTACTTCTTTTTTATTGAACTCCACCTTTTGTCGAGCCAATTCCATAAATCGTTCTTCAATTTTAGGAATGTCTTTTTCTGAAATAGGCTTTTCTCCTAAATCTACATCGTAATAAAAACCTCTTTCGATAGATGGGCCGATTGTAAGTTTAACTCCAGGATATAATTGTTCTAATGCCTGAGCAAGAATATGGGCAGATGAATGCCAAAAAGCGGCTTTTCCTTCGTCATTGTGCCAGGTAAAAAGGGTAAGGGTAGAATCTTCCGTAATAGGTGTAACTGATTCTACAGTGTTACCATTAACTTTTGCGGAGAGCACCATACGGGCAAGTCCTTCTGAAATGCTTTTAGCAACTTCAATTGGAGTAACTCCGCTTTCGAATTCTTTTACCGAACCATCGGGTAGTGTAATTTTTACCATTTTAAAACGCCTTTTTTTTAGGGCTGCAAATATAAGTATGTGAAGAGGCTGTAAAAGGAAAGTTTATACGTTAAATCGAAAGTGCATCACATCACCATCCTCTACAATATATTCTTTGCCTTCTACGTGAAGTTTTCCAGCATCTCGACAAGCACTTTCCGAACCTAACTCCACAAAATCAGAATACTTAATAACTTCTGCTCTAATAAATCCTTTTTCGAAATCTGTGTGTATTACACCAGCTGCTTGAGGTGCTGACATGCCTCTTTTTATTGTCCAAGCACGAACTTCTTTAACACCTGCAGTAAAATAAGTTTCCAAATTTAGAAGTTTGTAAGCGCTCCCAATTAAGGTATTAACTCCAGGTTCGGATAGCCCCATTTCTTCCAAAAACATTTGTTTTTCTTCGTAATCCTCAAATTCTGCAATGTCAGATTCAACTGCAGCACACAAATAAATTACTTCGCAGCTCTCATCGGCAACTAGTTCTTCTACTTTTTTGGTGAAATCGTTTCCGCTCAAAGCTGAAGCTTCGTCTACATTACAAACGTATAAAACAGGCTTTTCAGTAAGCAGCATCATATCGCCAACTAACTCTCTTGATTTGTCGTCCAACACCAATGATCTTGCAGATTTCCCTTCTTCTAAATGTTTTTGGTATTGTTCTAATATTTCCACCGCTCGTTTAAAAGTCTTATCGCCAGTTCGGGCCATTTTCCTCGCCTTTTCTAAGTTTTTTTCAATGGCTTCTAAATCTTTAAACTGCAATTCAATATCTATTACTTCTTTATCGCGAACAGGGTCTACTGAACCATCTACATGAACGATATTTCCGTCTTCAAAACAACGAAGTACATGAATAATGGCATCACATTCTCGAATATTCCCTAAAAACTTATTGCCAAGCCCTTCGCCTTTGCTAGCTCCTTTTACTAAACCGGCAATGTCAACTATTTCAACTGTCGTAGGTACTATTTTTTCGGGTTTAACATGATCGGAGAGTGCCTGCAAACGTTTGTCTGGGACGGTTATAATCCCAACATTTGGTTCAATGGTACAAAACGGGAAGTTTGCCGATTGCGCTTTTGCGCTACTCAAGCAATTAAAAAGAGTTGATTTACCTACATTTGGAAGTCCAACAATACCACACTTTAAAGCCATTATTTACGATTTTCAATAAGCGCGCAAAAGTAAAGTTTCGCATATCTTTTGGGTTATCTTTTTTATAATAAATTCGTCGGCTTAGAAATTAATTGAAAACTTATATTTATTATTAAAAAACTAATTTTAATAGCGACCATTATTTATGCTGGATTAACTGTATGTGCAAAGATTGATAATAGCTTAGCAAGAGTTAAATGGGGCGGGGAAATGAAAGTTCCACGCGGGATGTTTGTAAAAACATACGACTTTGGAGAAGGAAGGCTTTTGTTCTCCTAGCAACTCCTGCGGCATCACCATTTTTATTAAACTTAAAATCCACTGAATGTAAAGCTTCACTATTATCTAATTCAATTTTATCGGAATAAACTTCTTCTAAATCCTGATCAAATATTTTCAATTCGTACCAAAACTCACTTAATTTACTATCGGCATTGTTATGTCCAATATAAAGCCTAGAATAATCTGGAGACACTTGAAGATC
>CAWUST010000032.1:0-81968 GCA_963925495.1 uncultured Flavobacteriales bacterium
ACAGTTCTTTAAACTTCCAAAAACACCTGCATCGGTAGAAGTTACAACTTGAACTTTTCCAGATGTAAGTTTTGTAATGGAATCAATACCACTTTGCAAATCTTGCGCTCTATCTTTTAGTATAAAATTGTAATCCGGAGCCAGTGGAGCTGAATCAAAAGCAGAAACAAAAATTGTTCTTGGAGCTTGACTTGGATCGGCAATTACGTCGAAAGGACGCTGTTTAATCAATGGCCAATGCCCACTCTTTAACAATAATTCTTTGATTCCCGCTCCATCCATATTAACAACACCGCTAACATCGTAATTTTCATATACGGATTCTTGATCAGCCAATACACGAACTTCCAATATCTTCCTTTTCTCACCACGCACTATTTCAGCAATTTCGCCAGAAACTGGAGAAGCAAATTTTAGTTCAGGGTGCAGCTTGTCGTGAAATAGTGCCGAACCAGCTTTGACGGTTTGCCCTTGTTTCACTTCTAACTTAGGATTAAGATTATGAAAATCGGTAGGCTTAATGGCAATAGTAGAAGACTGAGTAGGGTTGCTTTTTTGATTAGCGGCTCCCTTCAGTTTTATGTCAACTCCTTTGCGTATCTTGACGTTTTGTCTCATTTAAGATATTTTATAACCTCTTGAAAATTTTGTCAAAATTAATATTTCTTTTCGATGTTAAAATCTTTAAAATTGGAAGTTTAACGTCTTTTAAACATTGATTTCTGTTGTGGTTTTATTTGAATTTCATTTTATTGATTATCAGTTGTATAAACTTGGTTTTCCCATTGTAGAATAAAAGCTTATTACGCAATTTATAATGAATCTAAATAATGCTTTTAGTGATAGGCTGTTAAAATAAACTTTTGATAAATTTAGATGTATAGATAATAACAATTACGAACCAAACCAGTCGTTATATTCATTCACTTATTAATTTTATATCAACTTAAATTATTATTATAACTATGGTAATAATTTAAGTTCACAAAAGGAAATTTTATTTAGAAAATACATAGTTTGTTTTGATTCTATATTGGTATAAATGAATTTTTAGTTGTTTAGTTAACCCTTTTTATTTTAGTGAAACATAAACGTACGATCCTTACAGAGTATACAATATGGTGTTTTACAGAAAATTTGAACTGTTTATTAAGAACTCCTTTTTCCGAAAACAAATAAGCTCTTCCTCCTTTTGTCTTACTTCTATAGACTTCGATAATATCTTCGTTTTCAAGAACTACTTGAATCTCTGATTTGTTAGTGGTTTCAAGGTGACGGTCTTTTCTGTACCATTTTTTGAAGATCTTTTTGTCTACATCTTTATTCAGTGCTCCTGTTGATCTGTGGTAAATTTTTACTTGTGTAGGACAATCTTCATATTTGATAAAAAGTAAATAATAGAAAAACAAAAAGGAAAGCCAAAACAATGCTGGTACTTAGTTTAAAGATTATAATTAGTTTGTTTTTAGGAGTGTAGCTATATGATAATTTAAAAATAAGATACCAGTTTTATAGAAGAACTCGAATTTTATTGAGGAGGCAATTATAAAATAAGTTGGCTGTTTATTCCTGTTTTGCCCACTTTTTTTGTGAGAAAAACACCCTTTTGTATTTTGAAATAATGCTGTTTATAGAAAGTTTAAAACCTTGTTGAAAACCAAGTTATCGAACCTTAGTAAAGAATTACCTATGCTATAAATTAGCGGCATAGTACTTTTTTTACAAAACATAAATTATTCGGACCATAAATGGCAGAAGAAGTGGATTATGATGAGTCGAATATTCGTTCGCTCGATTGGAAGGAACACATACGAATGCGTCCTGGAATGTACATTGGTAAAACAGGTGATGGATCATCTGCAGACGATGGCATTTACATTTTGGTGAAAGAAGTCATCGATAATTGTATCGATGAATTTGTTATGGGTAATGGAAAAAACATTGACATTTCCATAAAAGATGGCAAAGTAAAGGTCAGAGATTATGGACGAGGCATTCCATTAGGAAAAGTAATTGATTGTGTTTCGAAAATAAATACGGGAGGAAAATACGATTCAAAGGCTTTTAAAAAGTCAGTTGGACTAAACGGCGTTGGTACAAAAGCCGTTAATGCTTTGTCCGATTATTTTTTGGTTGAAAGTATTCGAGATGGAAAACTGAAAAAAGCCATTTTTCATGAAGGAGAGTTGGTTGAAGATTCACCTATTGAAGAATCTTCTATACGACGAGGAACCAGAATTTCTTTTATTCCTGACATAACTATTTTTAAAAATTTTAAATACAGATCGGAGTATGTAAAAAACATGCTTCTCAATTATTCTTATTTAAATGGAGGATTAAAATTACATTTCAATGGCGAGGAATTTCATTCTGAGAATGGTTTACTCGACCTCCTTAAAGATAAACTTACCGCAGAACCTTTGTATCCCATTATTCATTTAAGAGGTAACGATATTGAAGTAGCTATTACTCACACGGCAAGTTATGGTGAGGAATTATACTCTTTTGTAAATGGACAGTTTACTACACAAGGTGGAACTCACCAAGGAGCATTTCGCGAAGCTTATGTGAAAGTTGTTCGTGAGTTTTTCGGAAAAAACTACGAAGCGGTTGATGTCCGTTCCGGCTTGGTGGCGGCGGTTAGTGTAAAAGTTATTGAGCCAATATTTGAATCACAAACCAAAACAAAATTAGGCAGTACTGAAATAGAGCCTGAAGGGAAATCAATGAGGGCTTTTATATCCGATTTTTTATCTCGTGAACTGGATAATTTTTTACATAAAAACCCAAGTACTGTTGAACCAATACAGAGGAAAATTCAGCAAAGTGAACGAGAGCGTAAGGACATGGCCGGTATCCGGAAGTTGGCAAAGAAAAGAGCTAAAGATGTGTCCTTGCACAATAAAAAGTTGCGCGATTGTAAATTGCATTTAAACGATCCGAAAGAGAACGAAAGGAAAATTGAAACCACTATATTTATAACTGAGGGAGATTCGGCTAGTGGATCGATAACTAAAGCCCGTGATGTTCAAACCCAAGCGGTTTTTAGTTTGAAGGGGAAACCGCTCAATTGTTTTGGCCTTACCAAAAAAATAGTATACCAAAACGAGGAGTTTAATTTTTTACAAGCTGCTCTTAACATAGAAGAAGGAATTGAAGGGTTGCGTTACAACCAAATTGTAATTGCAACGGATGCGGATGTGGATGGAATGCATATTCGTTTGCTTATGATTACTTTTTTTCTCCAATTTTTCCCTGACTTGGTAAAAGCAGGTCATTTGTATGTACTTGAAACACCTTTGTTTAGAGTTAGAAATAAACAAGAAACGTTTTATTGTTATTCGGATGAAGAAAAGGTGGTGGCCATAAATAAATTGAAAGGAAAACCGGAGATAACTCGATTTAAAGGATTGGGAGAGATTTCGCCAAATGAATTCAAAGAATTTATTGGAGAACATATTCGGCTTGACCCCGTTATTATTGGAAAAGACAAGGGAATTCATCCGCTTCTTGAATTTTATATGGGTAAAAACACGCCCGATAGACAACAGTTTATCATTAAGAATTTAAAGGTAGAAAAGGATATTGTAGTAGAAGAGTAGACCAATATGAATATTAAAGTATTCTTTTTTAAATTTCTGATATTTCTGCTTTTTTTTGGAGCCCTATCTCTCTTTGCTCAAGACCAAGGCAAAATGTATTTCGATAAAAACTGGAATAAAACTTCAACAAAACGAGTAATAGAGATAATACCAAAGTGGACACTTGGAACTCAAAGAGGGAAAAGGTGAGAATGTTCAGTATATCATTGCAATTAGGTTTAATCAGGGTATTGGGTTTAAGAAAGGTAAAATCAAAAAAAAGGATAAAAAGTAATTATGTCTGATAATTCAGAAGACAACATAGAAGAAAGGGACGAAGAATTTGAATCACAGGAAACAAATTCAGAGGAATTAAACGAAGGAGAAAAAGTAATTCATGTTTCGGGAATGTACGAAACATGGTTTTTAGATTATGCTTCTTATGTGATTTTAGAACGTGCTGTTCCGCATATTAATGACGGTTTAAAACCCGTACAAAGGAGACTGCTTCATTCTTTAAAAGAACTAGATGATGGCCGCTATAATAAGGTGGCAAATGTGGTAGGAAATACCATGAAATACCACCCCCACGGTGATGCCTCTATTGCAGATGCTCTAGTTGGCCTTGGGCAAAAAGAACTTTTAATAGATACGCAAGGAAACTGGGGAAATACCATGACTGGGGATAGGGCCGCTGCACCTCGTTATATTGAAGCTCGACTTTCCAAATTTGCTCTTGATGTAGTTTTTAATCCAAAAACCACCAATTGGACTTCTTCCTATGATGGCAGAAACAAAGAACCAATAACACTTCCTGTAAAATTTCCATTGCTTCTTGCTCAAGGTGTTGAAGGAATTGCCGTGGGTCTTTCCTGTAAAATAGTACCGCACAATTTTATTGAGTTAATTGATGCATCCATAAAAATTTTGCAAGGTGTTACTCCTAAAATTTATCCTGATTTTTTATCTGGGGGCATGGCTGACTTTAGCAATTACAACCAAGGAGCGAGGGGAGGTAAAATAAGGGTCCGTGCTAAAATTGCTGCGCAAGATAAAAAAACACTACTTATTTCTGAGTTGCCTTTTAATGGAACGACCACTAACCTAATCGATTCAGTTATTAAAGCCAACGATAAGGGAAAGATAAAAATTAAAAAAATAGAGGATAATACTTCCGACAAAGTAGATATTCAAGTTCACTTGACACCCGGTGTTTCACCCGATAAAACCATTGATGCACTTTATGCTTTTACCGATTGCGAAATTTCAATTTCACCCAATGCTGTAATTATTGAAGACGATAAACCACGTTTTGTCTCGGTTCAAGAAATTCTAAAACAATCGACCGGAAACACGAAAAATTTACTTCAATTGGAGCTCGAAATAAAGAGAAACGAACTAAATGAACATTGGCATTACGCCAACTTAGAACGTATTTTTATTGAGAATAAAATTTATATCGAATTCGACGGAATCACTTATGATGAGGCTATTCTTATTACCCACAAATTACTGAAACCACACATAAAACATTTGAAACGGGAATTAACCGATGATGATGTAAAACGATTGTTAGAAATAAGAATGCGTCGTATTACTAAACACGATGCAGACAAGGCTGACGAAGTAATTGAAAATTTAGAAAAGGAACTAAAAATAGTACAACACCACCTCGATAATTTAATTGAATATGCTATAGATTATTTTAAGAATTTGAAAAAGAAATATGGCGAAGGAAAAGAAAGGAAAACAGAAATTAAAAACTTTGAAGATATTGTAAAATCTAAGGTTGCTGTTGCTAACGTGAAATTGTATGTGAATAGAGGTGAGGGATTTGTTGGTCATAGTTTGCGAAAATCAGATTCAGAATTTGTTAGTGACTGTTCAGATATTGATGACATTATAGTTATTAGAAGAGACGGTATTTTAATGGTTTCTAAAATATCGGACAAGCAATTTGTAGGTAAAGATATAATACACGTAGATGTTTGGAAAAAAGGGGATGAAAGAACAATTTATAACCTGATTTATTTGGATGGTAAATCGAAACATTCCATGGTGAAACGATTTGCAGTAAAGTCTATTACAAGAGATAAAGAATACCCATTAACAAGCGGAGCCCCAAATTCTAAGGTGCTGTATTTAACAGCCAATCCAAATGGCGAAGCAGAGATGGTTAAAGTTTTACTTAAACCTAAGCCGAATGTAAAACGATTGAAATTTGATTTTGAATTTCCTGAAATTGCAATAAAAGGAAGAGCATCCAAAGGCAATATACTAAGTAAGTATACCGTGCATAAAATAGAACTGAAAGAAGCTGGGGTATCTACTTTAGGTGGTCGGAATATTTGGTGGGATGAAACTGTTCAACGACTCAATACTGAGGGGCGTGGAACTATTTTAGGAGAGTTTAATGCCGATGATAAAATACTGTCAATAATGCAATCGGGGCATTACAAACTTTCTGCTCAAACCATCAATACTCATTTCGATGACGATATGATTATTATTGAAAAATACGACCCTAATAAGGTGTATTCATTGGTGTATTTTGATGGAGAGAAAGCTAATTATTATGTAAAACGATTTTTGATAGAACCTAGTGATAAAAAAACACTCTTAATTTCAGAACATGAGAATTCTAAATTGCTGGTAGTTTCTTCGAAAAAATATGCTCGTATCAAAATTATTTTTGATAAAAGAACAAGCAACAAGGAAGATGAAGAGGTTGAGGTTACCGATTTTATATCTGTAAAAGGGCAAAAATCTCAGGGTAATCGCTTGTCTGGATCAAAGGTGAAGACGGTTATAGAACTAGAGCCAATTCGGAAAGAAGAGGTGTTAGAAATTGCGTCTGAAATTGAAGAAGCAATAGAAATTAAAGAGCCGGACGAGGTGAGTGAAAGTTCTGTTGAGGTTGAGTCAATTGACGAAGTCGAACAAAAGCCTAAAAAAGAAAGTATTAAGCCTGTTTCTCAGCCAAAAGAAATAAAAATAGAGGAAAAGAGAAAAGTGGAAGTGGAGAAGCTTAAACCGGAATCAAAAGTACCGCCTGCACCTAAACCGAGGTCTAAAGTGAAACCGAAAATTGAAAAGGTTGAGGAGAAACCAGTTGCGAAAAAAGCAATAAAAGAAGGAAAAGTAAAAGCAGTAAAGGCTAAGCAGAATGCAGCTCCAACTGATTCTGAGACTAAAACAACGAAGGAAAATAAGGGCTCAAATAATAAGGGCGATGATGACGATATTCCTCCCGAAGGGCCGGTTCAAATTACACTGGACTTATAGTAAACTTTCGTTATTATTTTTCAATTGAAAATGATTTGGTAATTAATTCATTTTCGTTTTTAATTTGAAAAAGGTATTGCCCTTCTTTAAAATTGGAAATGTCAATTTCATTTTCTTTACGTTCCAATGTTCCTTTTTTTATTTCGCTTCCAGCTAAATCGAGAAGACGATATTCAGAAACATTATATAAACTGTTAAAAAAGAGCAATTTAACGCTTAAAAAATCCGTAGCAGGGTTCGGGAAAAGATATATTTCAAAATTCGATTTATTACTTTCTAAATGTGAATGTAGTCCAGTAAGAACTTCACTAGTTCTATCGTATTCAATAACATAAATTAATCGCAAAAGTGTAAATAGTAGAAACATCAGCACATTGGCCAAAAGAATTCGCAACCAGTATGAATAAGGCAATGGCAAGTGAACCTATTTTCATAGAAATAGATTTCAAAAAAATGGGTTAAAAAAAAACGGAGCAATACAATTACTCCGTTTTTTTATTTAAAAATAGTTCTGATTATTCTTTAATGACTTTTATTACTGTTGTTTCTCCTGAATCAGCAGTAACTCTAACAAAATACAATCCTGAATTTAATTCAGAAAGATCAAAGGTAACTTTGTCTGAAATATTCGTTTTAGATTCCAAAGTTTTACCAAGTAGATTTACCAAAACAATGCTTTGCAAATTCTTGAAATTACTAACCGTTATTGTAGTACTTGAAGGATTTGGATAAACAGAAACGTTGTGAATGCTTTCATCCAAGCCTACTATTGAATTTGGTTCTTTTGGCAAAGGATAAGGTGAGGTAGCAACATTGTTTGTTGCTGCCCCTACAAATGTGTTTGTGCCACCGTAAGTCCAGTTATTAGGGTCGAAAGTTCTGTCATTCGGGCCATTTCCGTCTTTTCTTTTCCCCCAACTATTTGCATAATCCCATACTTCTCCTGTTCCATCAACGGCCATATCTCCATAAATGTCAATAATCCTACCGTTTTCATACAATTCAATAGGATCATCACCGCTATAAGCAAAGCTAAGTCCGCCACCTTGTCCTGCGCTATCTTCGAAATCAGCACCTATACCATAAAATGTTCGGAAAGCAGATGAATCATTTGTAATAAAATAATGTTGGCCTTTTACTCCAGGAACAGCTGGGAAATCCCACTCAGGAACACCGCCTGACCGAGGTCTATTGCCTGCTTGACGACTCACGTTAGCAGAGGCTATACCATATATGCTCATATCAGCTATATTCTCTAAGGCCATCACTTCAACCAAAGCAATTGCTCCAGAAGCCTCAGCATCCGTAACTCCAATTAACTTCATTTTTCGTGTAACAGGATTGTCGTTTGGATCTTTTAATATAGTAACCATAACTGTATCATTAGACAAAACCCCATTTGTTTCATTTTCAAGAATAAAAAATACCGTTTCATCATTTTCAACAATTGAATCATCAACTACATTAAAGAAAAAAGGAATCATTTCATCTGAAGTTCCGCTAAAATTAACAGTAGCAGGTGACGTAAAAGTAATATCTGTAGATATATCGCCTGAGCCGTTTATTGCTTTCACTTTTACAGAACTAGCAGAACCATTACTGCCATCAATGTAAACTCCTAAGCTCACCGTTCCTGCTGATTCAGCTACAGAATTCTCTCGATATCTCATATGTATTACTGGATTAGCTGGACAAACACTACCTGAGCCTGGACTGCCATACATTTTACGTCCTCTGTGAACTTGACCGGTATATGTGGTTGAACGTTCCCAGCTAGAAACCATTGAGTTGTCAGCATTTGGGTCACATAATTCAATGGAACATCCTTCTCCAGAAGCAGTAGCCACCCACGGTAAATCGTTTTCGTAAGTTAAGGAGTCTAAGACTCCACCAACGGAATCCAATAACATAATGTTCATTCCTGCATTAAGAATAAAGCCAGAATATTGAAATGCTGGCAGTTGATACATTGCTGAAAAAGCAACAGAATCATTAGAAATAATAACATATTCGCCTATATTCAAAAGGTGCGCAGGAAAGGTAAATTCCATAGAATTTCTTCCACCTTTTGGTATCGAGACTCCCTTCAGTTCAATAGGCAACAATCCATTGTTGTATATTTCTAAATATTCAACATTAGCTTGGTTAGCGGGGTTGTAATTAATTTCAGTTATAACTAAATCTGACTGTGAAAACAGACTTAATTGAGTTATGACTAACAGACTAAATATTGATAATAATTTTTTCATAGTATTTCGTTTAAATTTTTTATAAATCTAGTTTATTTTTTGTTGTTAAATATATGATATCAAAAAAACATTTTTCAAAGTCATAATTAGTTGTTGAATCTACGATAATAGGATACTTGAAGTGAAACATGAAAATAATTTGAGTATACTTTATAATAAAATGCGAAAAACGGATATGCTAACAATGAAGTATTGGAATAAATAGTTTGTTTTTAGTGTGTAATTTTTAATCTTCTGTATCTCCACCATCGAGTTCTAAGGCGTCAATGTTTCCGATGGCATTTCCAGCAATTCCTTTTATGGACCCATACATGTTCGTGGTATTAGACAATACTTTTTCCAATTGTTTATCCCGTGTTTTCCAAATGCGCTGCATAGCGCGTTTTTCTGATTCCAGATCGTTTTTCATGGTCGTAAATCCTTCCACTATTCCTTCAATCTGCAATCGAAATTCGTTACTGGTTAAAAAATCGTAGAGAAAACTCATTTTATCTCCCTTGTTTTCTCTTGTAACAAGGGCAGCGCTTACTCTTATAACAGATTCTCTGAGAACCGTGCTAAGACCTTTAAATTCATCGAAGGTACAAATCCAAATTCCGTCTCTATTAGTCATTCTTTCTACTCCTTTTGGCAAAGCTTCGGTTACCAGAACACCAATATCTGCATTTTTTTCGCGCATATCCGCTTTGAATTTCTCTATCCAGCTTGGTTGAAATTCCTTGGTGCGTTTACTTTCGTAATATATTTTACCGCAATTTATGCGAGTTCTAGAATTTACAACTTGAACACAATCTGCTCCTCTCGCACCTTTCTTTATTTCATCTATGCTATCTAAAGGAAAAGTAGATTCCAAATACTCTTCAATGGCTAGCTCAAGAACCTCTCCTTGCATTTGCATGGAGCCCTGGTCTTGTTTGCGTTTCATTTCTTCAGTCAGTTTTTTTTGATCGTCGAGCTTCATTTGAAGTTCTTTGAAACGCAATTCGTTTTTATCTTCTTCTGCTTTTTTTATTTTTTCTTTTTCGGTTTGTAATTGCTGGTTTAATCTTTTCTGAGCTTCTGCTTCGACGGCTTCTTTAACTTCAGCGTTTTCTCTTTTTAGTTTTTCAATTTCAGCTTTTGAGCGATTCAGTTCTTTGAGTTTTTCTGATTTCTCATTCAGCTCTTTTTGCATGGAATCGAATTGATCGGCTTGCTCTCTTTTCATTTTTTTAGAAAGATTTTCTTCCAATTCTTTTTTATCTGCTCGAAGTTGTTTCTCTAAACGTTCTTGAAACAATTGATTTTCGTGCTTTTTTCTTTTCTCAAAATTTTCTTTAGCTTTATTCAATACCTCAAACTCCGACTCGTATTTTTTCTTTTCTTCTACTAATTGAGCTTGGTATTTTTGTTTTATTTCTTCTTCCAGTTGATGAGATATAATGTCTTGTACGTCGATAGAAGTGCCACAATTAGGGCAATTTATTTTGGATTCACTCATGGAAAAGTATTAGATCAAAATTGAACTCGAAGGTAAGGAAAGGAATTTTATTATCGGATATTCAATTTGAGTTAAATGATTTAATAAAAGCGAATGTCGCCCAAGGCTAAAAAAACAGGGAATTGATTTTGGTACTCTAATTTGTTAAAGTCCAGAAAAACAGTTTTGTTTTAAAAAACTGAAAAGCTTATTTTATTTTAATTCCCCTTTTTTGTTCAGCTTTTGCATAACAATGGCAGGGAGGCTTATATCTTCATTTTTTAACTTTACTTCCAAGTAATCATGCCCAGTTTTATGGTATTCAATTACAGTTGGAAAATCATGGTTGTGGTTTTCAAAGCGAGCTACTTTTTTGTTTTTCATTCCAAGTTCAAAAAATATTCTTCGGTCTTCGTTATGCCCAAAAACTTTTGCCGAGAGAATGATTTTCCCATTTCTACTTTCCAACCATAAATGCTCGTTTATAATGGTGTCTTGCTCATGAACTTTAAAGTTGTAACCTTCAAAAAGGGTATCAGAAACTCTATTCCATATTTCAAAAGTCAGTGTATCTTCCCCAGGAAACTCCCAGTTTCCTAACATCCAATTATAATTATTGAGTGAAGGTTTATGTTCAGCACATGCTTGAAGAAGTCCAATTACAAGAATTAGAAAGGCAATAGATTTAAGGTTTCTCATTTAATGCTTAGTATATGCTTGGGAATGCGGATGGATTAAATTCACTCATAATTTCATAAGCGGCATCAAAAATATCTTCTAAACTAGGTTTAGAAAAATAATCTCCATCAGATCCATAAGCAGGACGATGTTCTTTAGCTGTAAGTGTTTTAGGATCAGAATCAAGCAATTGATACCCGCCTTGTTTTTCAAGAACTTGTTGCATCATATATGCAGAAGCTCCACCCGGAACATCTTCATCAACAAATAATATGCGATTCGTTTTGCTCAAAGACTCAACAATCATTTCTTCAATATCAAATGGAAGTAAAGTTTGAACATCAATTATTTCAATGGAAATGCCAACTTCGGTAAGTTGTTTAGCCACTTCTTCTACCATTCTTACCATAGAGCCGTAAGTAACAACTGTTATGTCATTACCTTCTCTCATAATTTCAGGCTGGCCTAATGGAACTGTAAATTCACCTAAATTAGTAGGTAATTTTTCTTTTAATCGATATCCATTCAAAGATTCAATAACAATAGCTGGATCTTCTCCTGCTAACAAAGTATTGTAAAAACCAGCGGCTTGTGTCATGTTTCTAGGAACACAAACATATACTCCACGAACTGCGTTCAGAATCATGCCCATTGGAGAACCACTGTGCCAAACACCTTCTAAACGGTGTCCTCTGGTTCTGATAATTACAGGTGCTTTTTGACCACCTTTACTCCTGTACTGAACAGTGGCTAAATCGTCACTTATAAGTTGAATAGCATATAGTAAGTAGTCAAGGTATTGTATTTCAGCTATTGGGCGTAAGCCTCGCATAGCCATTCCTATGGCTTGACCAACAATGGTACATTCTCTAATTCCAGTATCAAAAACTCGTAATTCTCCATGTTTCTCTTGCAGGCCTTCCAAACTTTGGTTTACCCCACCAATTTTCCCAGAATCCTCCCCAAAAATTAATACTTCTGGTTTGTTCGTTAGAATGGAATCAAAATTCTCACGCAATACTTCACGACCATCTACAAGGTTTTCTTCAGCATATTCAGCTTCGATAGGTTCAACATTTAACGCTGAGCGATCACCTGGTTCATGCAGATTACTATCATAGCGGTCTTCGTTTAACTCATTTTGAGCATCATACCAAGCAATCAATGTATCTTTTGAATCGTTGTCTTCTGATCTCGCTATTCTTAAACTTCTTCTTACCGCTTCGTAAATTACTTTTCGTTCTGGTTCTGTATTTCCTTTTAAGCTGTTTATAAGCTTTTCGATAAATACTTTGTTAGGTGAATTGTTTGCTAGATTATTTAATAGAGTTAGAACTTCTTCTTTCTCTACGCGCATTGAATCAACAAAAGCCTCCCAAGCTGCTTTTTTACCTTCTCTTACTTCTTTTTTTGCGGCCTTATGAATCTCTTCTAATTCTTCATTAGTTGCTGCCCCAATTTCAAGAATCCATTTTTTAAATTGTACGATTCCATCATATTCTATTTCCCATTCCAAACGCTCTTTTGATTTGTACCTTTCGTGAGAACCAGAAGTAGAATGTCCTTGCGGTTGAGTTAATTCTTCAACGTGTATGAGTACAGGAATATGTTTTTCTCTTGAAATGGCTACTGCCTTGTCGTAGGTTAAAAGTAGTTTGGCGTAATCCCAACCTTTTACTTTGAAAATTTCATAACCGTTTGTACCTTCTTTTCTTTGAAAACCAGATAAAGCTTCTGAAATACTCCCTTTAGTAGTTTGGTATTTTTTAGGAACAGATATTCCGTGGCCATCATCCCAAACTGACATAACTAAAGGAACACTTAGAACTCCTGCTGCATTAATTGTTTCCCAAAATGGACCTTCAGAAGTACTGGCATCACCAATAGTTCCAAAAGCAACTTCGTTGCCTTCTTTGGAGTAGTTTTTAGAATGCTCTTTTAGTCCTTTGTTTTGTTTGTAAAATGAACTTGCATAAGCTAATCCTAATAGTCGAGGCATTTGACCTCCAGTAGGGGAGATATCAGCTGAAACATTTTTAAGTTCGTTTTGATTTAGCCAATTTCCTTCGTCATCAATAAATCGGGTAGCATAATGTCCGTTCATTTGACGACCACCAGAAGCGGGTTCCGCTTTAACTGAAGGATGTGCATAAAGTTGAGCAAAAAATTCTTGTACGGAAAGTAAACCAGCAGCCATCATAAAAGTTTGATCGCGATAATATCCACTTCTCCAATCTCCTTTTTTGAACTGTTTGGCAAGCGCAATCTGTGCTATTTCTTTTCCATCTCCAAAAATGCCGAATTTCGCTTTTCCTGTTAAGACCTCTCTACGGCCAAACAAGCTTGTTTCTCTGCTGAGAACAGCCAAACGATAATCGTCGAGGATTTCTTTTTGTGCGTCTTTAGGAATTTTTGTTTTTTCAATAGTGTCTTCAACTAGTTCTGCCATAACCGATATTTTGTTGACAAAAAACGAAAGATTTAGCTCGTTTTTTCGATCTGCAAAAGTAAATAAAAAAAATGCTGAATTCAGAGGGAAGAGTCCAGTGTCTTTCTAGAATTACCCTTATTGAATTGAAACAAATTAGTTTCTAAGAAATTATTCTAAAGGGGGGTGGGAATGATAAGCATCTGAATGCTAAGCAAGTGGAAGCTTCAGATTCACCACCATTCCAAAAACTTGTTTTTGTGTTCTTTTTATCGGAGTAATTAGTTTCTATAATTGACTTTATTTCACTCGATTTTAGGTTTAATTCATCAATACTAGATTTAAAACTTTCGTTGCATATTTTGAGTGCATTTCCCATTTTGGTATTTATTTTTTCAATTTGAATTTCATACTCATTTATTTGAACTTCATCAGAAGTGCCTTCTATTCTTTGAGTGAAGTTTTCAATTTTATTATTGAATTTTGCTCGGATTTTATTTTGTTTAGATTCAAATTTCAAGGACTGTATTTTTAATTCACTCTTAATGTCATAAAGTTCATTTTCGAGTTCTTTAAGGCTCATCTCGTTGTAATCTTTTGAGTTGTTGTGGTAATAATCAGTACCAATAAAACGACAATGCAAACATTCTAATCCATTTTCTGTCATAGTCCAAAATTTGCCCATCATTTCTCTATCGCGTGTTTTCGATACATTTTCAATATCGTAAATAACCCAGTTAATCCCGTTTCCTAGAAATACAGTTTTGCCTACAGGAATGGCTAAGGTTAATTGTACTTCTTGCATTCTATATTGCTCGTTTAACGGAATAGAAAAGTAAGGATCTAATAGTATTTCATTTCCTGAAATATTATAAGTGTAAGTCAGGTTTTCAGCTTTGTATAATGCCTCTTTGTAGCTTGAACCTCTACTTTTTTGTGTTAGCGAAATCACTATTGAATCGCTTTTACTTTCAATTACATTGAACTTTACATTGGAAAAGTATTTGGCATTTTTATCTATTTTAAATAAGTTTATAAATTCGTTAGGATTGGAAGTTCTTAGGCCCATTGGAATTTCACTTTTATTGACGGAAATAAATACAGTGTCAGCAAAAGTAGGAGCGAGGCTAAAGCTAGAATAACTCTTTTCCTCCTTTTTAAAATCACCAGCAATAGTTGCGGATGCGGTTATTATAAGTACAATTCCCAAAAGCCATGCTCCACCTAATCCCCAACCTACGATTCTGTTATTGCTTTTTAGTCGGAAAAGAATTTTTGCACCTGCGATTAACAATAAAAGAAAAGGAACTCCTATAAATAATCCTATTCCAATGGAAAAGAAGTAGCCGGTCCAATCCCTTGTAAATATTAAGGTGTTTAAATCTCCCGGACTTAATAAAGAAGCATTTTGATTTATGGTTAAAGGGCCATCCCAAAGATGGATTCCAACAATTGACAAGAGAATGAAAAGGAGCCAAAAGGAACTAAATAGGATTAATATGAGACCTAAAAACCGACCAAAAAAGGCAAGTATATTTTTAAGTATACCCCCTAAAAAGGATATAAATGAATAGAAAAAACGGCTAGCTCTTTTACCTTCTTCATCTTTGGTGAATCCATCTATTTTCCCTTCCAGGTTTTTTAAATTTTTTTTTACTTCGTTAGCCTCATCTTTTACGGTTTGTTTTATGTTTTCAATATTAACTTTCCGTCCTTTCATTTGAAGTTTTTCCGCTCTGATATTTGCTTTTGGTGTGATTATCCAAAGAATAATGTAGATTAAAATTCCACCACCCAATGTGAAAAATGTTACTACAAATAGCAGTCTAATTATAATTGGTTCTACGCCAAAATAATATCCAATTCCAGAGCAAACACCACCAACTATTCTTCCATCAGGATCTCTGTAAAAACGACGAGTTCCTTGGTCATAAGTTTCACTTTCTCGGTATTCTTGGTATTGTTGGTGTTGGTGTTGATTCTCTTCTGCTTGCGATTTTTTTTCCTGAGTTTTTCTTGCGTTTTCTTCTTTGGTTTCTTCATCAACAAAATCCTCTGGTTGCCCCATTGTGGCAATAATTGAATCTAAATCTACCATAGAGATCACTTCTTTTCGGTCAGAAATGCGATCCGAAAACATTTCAGCGACCCTGCCCTCAATGTCGGTCATTATCTCGTTTCCGCCCTCGGCATTTTTAAAATAACCTTCTATGGTAGCCAAATATTTTTTCAGTTTAGTGTAAGCTTCTTCGTCAATGTTGAAGATGAGACCACTAATGTTTATTGTAACTGTTTTGTTCATAATGTATGGATGTTAATGCTATTTCTTTTTTCTAATTTTTTGTACTGATTTGTGTAAATCGTCCCAAGTGTTTTCCATTTCTTGAGAGAAACTTTTTCCGAGTTCTGTTAGCATATAGTATTTTCTGGGTGGACCGGAAGTACTTTCTTCCCAACGATAAGTAAGTAATTCTGCGTTTTTAAGTCTGTTTAGTAGCGGGTAAAGTGTGCCTTCTACGACAATCAACTTCGATTCCTTTAGATCCTTTAATATGTCAGAGGGGTATGCTTCGCCATTATCTAGAATACTTAGAATACATAATTCTAATATTCCCTTGCGCATTTGCGCTTTTACGTTTTCAATATTCATTGAATCTAGTTTTTATTAGTGATTTCAAATGATTCATAAATCGACATTAATACGATTCCACTAGTCCCTCTAGAAAGTATATGAACTTCGTTAAATTTCACTTTTCTTTTGTCTGTTAATACTATCGTATCATCGTCTTGATCTTCTAATTCTATATTTTTATACCCCATTTTATTGAATTGGTTCAATAGTTCATTGTGGTCATTTTCTAAAAGAGTAGAATCGCTTGCCACTAATAATTGAACACTGGAAAAATCTCCACTAAAATTTTTCATGGTTTCCTTCCAATCAAAATCTAATGCATCTAAACTTTCTTTGGAGAAATTCATAGAAAAAGCACCTTTCTTTTTGGCAAATTCGTGATAAATGATTTTTGAATTTTCGCCTCCGGCAATTGCTGAAGAAAAGATAAAAGAACTTACGAGTACTACTAAAAACATTTTCATTATCACTGTTTTGCAAAACAAAGATATATTTAAAAGCAAGTACTATGCAAAACAAAGTACTATATATTTTGAAGTTACATTAAGAGGGGTGAATAAATTGGTTGAGTGGTTTATAATAATAACTAGCCTAGGGGTGTTGATGCATGTATTATTAGGGCGATTGTTAAAAGCATTGCTTATTATAAATTCGTTTTCCGATTTTTTTTGGGAATGAAAAATATTTATTATATAAAATGAAAACTAAACGGCAGATTTTAATTATTAACCAAAGCCTATTTAGCCCTGTAAAAGCTAGGGTTTCCTCCAGTTATTAAAAAGCCTACTACAAAAGAAGATTTTGATTTATTTAGATATACACTTTAAGTGTCCGTAATAATGACTTGAATAGCTGAGCGCGCTTTGTTAAACAAAGTTTTTGAAGGTTTTCAATTTGCCAAAGGTTGTTTGGGTTAGTGGTGTCGATTTCTATTTCTGTATGAATTAGATTCAAAATCGATATTTTCAGTTTGGGATTGGTCTTGGATTGCTAAGAAAGAAATGGCTAAAAATAAAAGACAGTACTTCATAATTATTCTATTAGTTTTTCTTTTTTAATAATTAGTTTTCAAGACATAAAACTACAATTTTAATACATTTTTCTTCGCCTTCCTGTATCTTTGATCGCTAATTAAACTAAATATGAGCACTAGTATTTTACCTTTAGAATATATCAACATTTTTGAAAAATGTCTGCAAGAGGAAATCGACAAAGTTGGCACAATTGACACTTTTAAAGAAGGTGACTTGATTATGAACATAGGCAATTACATCAAGTCCATGCCAATTGTACTAGAAGGAAGCATTAAAGTAATTCGAGAGGATGAAGAAGGGCACGAATTGTTTCTCTATTTTGTAGGAGCTGGACAAACTTGCGCTATGTCGCTCACTTGCTGTATGCAAAACCAAAAAAGTCAAGTTAGAAGTGTGGCAGAGGAGAACGTTAAAATTATTTCTATTCCAGTAGAGTATATGGATAAGTGGATGATGAAATACAAGACCTGGAAAAACTTTGTAATGAACACTTATTCCATGCGTTTTGAAGAATTATTAAATACCATTGATCTCATTGCATTCCATAATATGGATGAACGATTAATTGAGTACTTGAAAGAAAAGTCACGAATCCATAAATCGAATAAATTAGAAATTACACACCAACAAATTGCTTTTGATTTAAGCTCTAGTAGAGAGGCAACCTCCCGTTTACTCAAAAATTTAGAGAGAAAAGGGAAAGTGAAATTACAAAGAAATTTGATTGAACTTCTGTAACAAACATCACTAAAATTGGATTGAATTACTTGTTAATTTGTACTATTAAAACAAGTATGACGAAGTTAAATGATTGGAAATTTTGGGGTTTAGTATCCCTTACATTGGGCTTAGCACCTTTTTATCCCGAACCACATATTGTTGGAAAAGTACAATGGATATTAGGTGGGGCAGAAGGAATGTTGTTTATGGATTGGTTTGATGTTGTTTTACATGGAACCCCATGGGTAATGTTTCTTATTGCTTTGGTAAAAACTTTTGTTCTAAAAAGCAAATAAAAAAGGCCTGACGATCGCCAAGCCTTTTTAAAATTCCAAACAAAAAGTAAAAGACAATTTGTGTCTATACTTCTTGAGTAAATGAATTAATACATTTCTCTTCCAGCAAAAAAGTAAGATCCTTCAATCTGAGCATTTTCGTCAGAATCTGAACCATGTACAGCATTTTTAGCTTTACTTTCTGCAAATTCAGCTCTTAACGTTCCTTCAGCAGCTTCGCTTGGGTCAGTAGCTCCAATTAGTGTCCTGAAATCTAAAACAGCGTTATCTTTTTCAAGAATTGCAGCTACAATTGGTCCTGAACTCATATAATCAACTAACTCTCCGTAAAATGGACGTTCAGCATGTACTTCATAAAAAGATCCTGCCTCAGCGCTAGAAAGTTGAGTTTTTTTCATTGCTACTATTCTAAAACCACCTTGAACTATTTTGTCCAAAATTGCTCCAGTTAAACCTTTGGCAACTGCCTCTGGTTTTATCATTGTAAATGTTCTGTTACTTGCCATTATTCTTTATTTTTTATCCCGATAATTATCGGCGGGCAAAAGTAGTTTTTTCTTTCTGTTTAATGAGGTAGAAAATTTAATGGATTTGAAAGAGTAGCAACAAGTGAATCTAAAATAATAGTATACCAACATTTGATATGTTCTGTTTCAGGAAAGAATGTTAAAGGATATAGCTGAGGTAACCAAGCTTATAAATGAGAGTAACAACCATGTCGTGAGTTTGCCCTCTAAATAGTGTTTTTACCTTCTGTTTATTTCATGTGTTCTACGTTGAACTAATCCTCCTACGTCGGAGGCTAAACAAGAATGGGAGATACTCAAAATAACCAACCGATTTTTATTCACTAAATAATATAAGCTAAAAGATAGGATTAAAAAAAGTAAGAGCACATTAGAGCGTGCTATTGACATGGTTTCAGAGTTTGGGATTATTAACCTCTAAAACTTGCAATAGCAATTGAATCTAGAAGTCTGTTTCAAATTTTATTTGACTATAACAAATAATTTCTTCAATTAACAAATATTCCAAATTTCAAGAATGCCGCTCCTAGATAAAAGTTATCTTCGCAACCGTTTACAGGTAAACTAAAAAATGGAAAAACCGGATATAGAAAATAATTTAGGATATTTACTTAATTCTACGACCAATGCACTTAATACATTAATGCAACGGGTTATCCTTGCTGAAGGTGTTTTGGTTCCGTTGGAACAAGTCAAGCTCTTGATTTTTATAAGTTTCCATGATGGGACTACCCAACAAGCGATTTGCGACAAAATGCAAAAAGCTAAAACAGGTATTTCCAGATTGGTAGATGGTTTAGTGAAAAAAAAAATGGTCTTTCGCATAGAGAATGAATACGATAGGAGGAATAAGAACTTGTTTATTACTGAAAAAGGACTTGCTGTTAGAGACAAATTTCATCCACTCGCCTTTCAGAATTTGCAGACACTAGAAAATGACTTAGGTAAATCGGAAAGTGCTGAACTTAAGGAGCATTTGCTTACTATTAGAAGCATCATTCTAAACAAAATAAACAAATAAAAATGAAAAGACAGGTTACAATAATTATAGGTATAGTAATCATTGCTTCTGCAATTGGAATTATGAAATACATGGAGGCTCAGAAAATATCTCCTGAAAAGAAAATGGGAAACAATGGTGTTCCTACCGTCATAGTTAAAGCTTTAAAAACTAGATGGGTGAAAAATGAAATTTCAATAACGGGTAAGTTGATTTCAGAAAAAAGAATTGAAATATTTTCAGAGGTTCAAGGTGTTTTGTTGTCTTCGGGTAAATTGTTTAAAGAAGGAATGCGATTTAGCCAAGGAGAAAGAATGCTGAAAATCGATAGCACTGAATTTTACTTGAATCTGTTATCGAACAAATCGAGTTATTTAAATTTACTTGTGCAACTCGGCCCCGATATTAAATACGATTTCCCCGAAGCATATAACAAATGGAATAAATATTTAGAGAGTATAGATGCAACTCAACCAATAGCAGACTTGCCAAATGTTAAAAATAAAAAATACAGAAATTTCCTTACTTCTCGAGAAGTATATAAGCAGTATTATAGTATTAAAAGTCAAGAAGAGAAATTATCAAAATATAATCTAAGCGCCCCTTTTTCAGGTGTTTTGAGCCAGGGAAATTTACAGCCAGGTACAATGATTAGAATAGGACAAAAACTAGGAACTTTTCTTCAGTCTGGTTCTTATGAGTTAGAAGTTGCGGTAAGCTTAACCGATGCCAATCTTATAAAAATTGGAGATAGTGTTTTGTTACACTCTCAAAATTTGTCCAATACTTGGCAGGGAGAAGTAAAGAGATTGTCTCAGCATATAGACCAAGCAACTCAAACCATTAAAGTTTATATACAAATAAATTCTAATGATTTAAGAGAGGGGATGTACCTCTCTGGAAAAATTATTTCTGGAGGGTTCCCAAATGCCATAAAAATTCCACGAGATCTATTAATTGGGGTGAATCAAGTTTATTTAGTAGAAGACTCTATTTTAAACCTGAAAAGCGTAAATGTTCTTAAAATTGGCGAAAGTGAAGTTGTAATTAACGGGATTGAAGATGGCCAGTTGACAATGAATCAGGTTTTTAGCTCGGCATTTAACGGAATGAAAATTTCCCCAAAAATAATTGTCGATTAGCATGAGAAATTTAATTACATACTTTATTAAGTATCCGGTTGCTGGTAACACCATTATGGTTCTCATCATGATATTCGGGTGGTTTGGGCTTCAGAGTTGGAAGAAAAACTTTTTTCCTGTTTCGGAAAGTAGAATAGTAAAAATTGAAACTACTTACCCGGGTTCAGCTCCTGAAGAGATTGAAAAAGGAATAGTATTAAAAATTGAGAATAATTTAAGAGGGGTTACTGGAATTGAGCAAGTAAGTTCGGTTAGCAGTGAAAACTCAGGTGTAATAACCATTGAAGTACAAAAAAAATACGATACGGATTTAATTCTTCAGGATGTAAAAAATGCAGTGGATAGAATCCCTTCATTTCCAGATGGAATGGAACCTCCAGTAATTTATAAGCAAGAAGGGAGAAACTTCGCTATTAGCTTTGCTATCAGTGGCGAAGTAAGTCTTAATACCTTAAAGAAATTTGCGCAAAAAGTAGAAAGTGATTTATTGGCAATTGATGGATTAAGTAAAATTTCACTCACTGGATTCCCGGATGAAGAAATAGAAATTGCAATTAGAGAAAATGATTTACAAGCATATAATCTAACTTTTTCGCAGGTAAATATTGCAGTAAAAAACGCCAATTTGGAAATTACTGGTGGTAGACTGAAAAGTGAAAAAGAAGAACTAATTATTAGAGCAAATACAAAGGAATATTATGCTGAAAAGTTTAGAGATATTGTAGTTAAAACATCGGATGCTGGAAAAATAATTAGATTATTTCAAGTAGCAGATATTCGTGATGTGTGGGCGGAATCACCCAATAGAAATTACCTGAACGGTGAGCCAACTGTAATTGTAGAAGTTAGTAATACGATTGAAGAGGATATATTGGATATTACCGAAAGTGTCTCCCTTTACATGGAAGAATTTAATGCGGAAAATGACGTGGTTAAAGCCACATTGGTGCGAGATGGTTCAACAACTTTAAATGGAAGAATAGATTTGTTGATGACCAATGGGATCATGGGTTTTTTCCTGGTTTTGTTGTTCTTGGCTGTTTTTCTGCACATTCGATTGGCTTTTTGGGTTGCTCTTAGTATTCCTGTCGCTTTTATGGGAATGTTTATAGTTGGGGCCAATAGTGATGTATCTATAAATGTAATTTCTCTTTTTGGAATGATACTGGTTATCGGTATTTTAGTAGATGACGGAATTGTAATTGGTGAAAATATTTATAAAAAATATGAGGAAGGCATGGAGCCTATTCAAGCCGCGGTTGAAGGAACAATGCAAGTTTTACCTGCTGTGTTTTCAGCGATTTTAACTACTGCTATTGCTTTTTCGACTTTCTTTTTCTTAGATGGCCGTTTAGGAGATTTTGCACCAGATATGGCTTTTGTAGTAATAAGTACATTGGCTTTTTCATTGGTAGAAGGAGCCTTTATTTTACCTGCTCACGTTGCGCATTCAAGAGCTTTAAGTAAAGATGCTACAAAGAACAAAGTGGAAATATTTTTTGATAATATAATGAGCCGACTTCGCGATAAATACTATGCTCCATTTCTACAATTTTCCATGCGCAATTGGGTTTTGGTATTATCGTTTCCTATTGCACTTTTTCTTATAACTATTGGTGGAATAAAAGGTGGATTTATTCAATTGACTTTTTTCCCTTCTATTGAGCAAGATTTTATAAATGTTCAATTGGAAATGCCCGCAGGAACGAGAGAAAGCGTAACTGAAAAAGTATTGCAACGAATTGAAAAAGGAGCAATTGCGCTTAGTGATTCGCTGCAAGGAACTCGTGAGGACGGAAAACCAATCATTGAAAATACATTACTGAAAATCGGGCCTAGTCCAAATGTTGGGAAGGTGGAAATTCGCTTGCTTGGAGCCGAAGAACGAGCCATGAAAAGTCAATTAATAGCAAATTTAATTCGCAAAGAAGTTGGCGAAATTTATGATGCTGAAAAGTTGCTCTATTCCATATCAACGCCTTTTGGAAAGCCGATATCCGTTTCATTGCTTGGGAATAATTTATCGGAATTAGAAAATGCAAAAAAAGAACTTAAAGCGGAATTAAATAACCTTCCGGCTCTTACTAATATTGCTGATAATGACAAGCAAGGTGCACGTGAACTAACCATTAAACTTAAAAACAAGGCATACCAACTTGGGCTTACTATGGGCGATGTAATTTCACAAGTTCGACAAGGGTATTTTGGACAAGAAGTACAGCGCTTACAAAGAGGTTTAGATGAGGTAAAAGTTTGGGTACGCTACCCAATTGCCGATAGAACTTCAGTAAGTAGACTTGAAAGTATGCGAATAAGAACTCAAGCGGGTTTGGAGGTTCCTTTTAATGAAATAGCGAGCTACGAAATAGATAGAGGCATTGTTGCAATAAATCACTTGGATGGACAACGTGAAGTTAGAATTGAAGCCGATATGGGTGATTCGGAAGTTTCTTCTGCAGATATAATGGCTAATGTTAAAGACAGTATATTACCTTCGATTTTAACTAAATATCCTTCTTTAAGTGTTGCTTTTGAAGGGCAAAGCAAAGAACAGGCAAAAATGAAAAAATCGGGTAGTTCAGTTATCCCAATAATTCTATTGCTTATGTTGGCCACTATTACATTGACTTTTAGATCTTTATGGCAGACAGTTGTAGTTTTTATTACTATTCCATTTGCAATAATTGGTGTAGGATGGGGGCATTTTTTTCACGGTCATGCTATCAGCCTTCTTTCCATGTTTGGGGTAATAGCGCTCATAGGAATTATGGTAAATGATAGTCTCGTTTTTATAAGTAGGGTAAACGAGTTAGTAAAAAAGCACAGAGATTTTGACAATGCTGTTTTTGAGGCTGGGAAATCAAGGTTCAGGGCAATTGTACTAACTTCAGTTACTACCGTTGCTGGACTTATGCCACTTATTTTTGAAACAAGTTTTCAAGCTCAATTTCTTATTCCTATGGCAATTACAGTAGCATATGGAATGTTGATTGCAACTTTTATTACTTTAATTGTCCTTCCTGTATTTTTAGTTGTATTGAATAGAATTAAAGTTCATGTCAATTGGTTTTGGACAGGTAAAAAGCCAAGTTACGAAGAAGTAGAACCAGCAATAATGGAATTAGAATTTGAAAAATAAGTAGTATGAGAATAGTAATAATCCTTTCATTTGTTCTGTTTTCTGAGCTAGTTTTGGCTCAAGAATATAAACTCGATAAAGTTTTGGAGTTGGCTTTGGCCAATAATCACAACATAAAAGTTTTTCAAAACAACGTTATTATCGCTGATAATATTGCTGATCCTGGAAATGCTGGATTGTTACCACAGTTTAGCTTAAATGGCGGAGTAAATTACTCTAGCAACGATACCAAGTTAGAATTACTTGCTCAACCTAAGCCAGTTGCAATTGAGCAAGCGGGGGCGGAGTCTATTTCTGCCAATTTAGGTTTGGGGTTAAACTGGGTTATTTTCGATGGAATGGCCATGTTTAGAAACTACGACAAGTTGAAAATATTAATTGATTTAGAGGATGTTAAAACTCGGGCTAGCGTTGAGAACACACTTATGCTGGTTATTTCTAATTACTATCAAATGGCAAGTGCAATCAACAATGTGAAAATATCATCGCAGTCTATAGCCATTACCAATGACAGACTAAGAAGAGCAAAAGCAAAACACGAAGTTGGAGCTAGTTCAAGTATAGATTATTTAAGTGCTCAAGTTGATTTGAATACCGATAGCGTTACCCTCATTAATTCTAAGGCTCAATTGGAAAAAGCTGCGAATAATTTAAACCAGTTAACTGGCTATCAACTCTCTGATGGTTTTACGATTTCGGGGGATGTTGATATTGAAACAAGAATGGTTTATCAAGAATTGGTGAAACAAGCAAACTCAAACAATGCTCAATTATTAAATGCCGAGTATTCCAGACTTGCCGCAGAAAAAAACATGAAAATCACTGAGTCAGGTTATGCTCCAATTATTGCATTAAGTGGAAGTTATGGCTTAAATTATGTTGAAAATGAAATTGGTAATTTACTAAGTAATAGAAGTCTGGGTTATTCTGCTGGAGTTACGCTTAGCTATCCTATTTTTCAGGCAAATATCAGGAAAATAAAAGCCCAAAATGCCAAAGTAGCTTTATTGAGTAGTGAAGAAATTAGGCTGAATACCATAGACCAATTAAAAACTGATATGAATAACGCTTGGATTGATTATGAAAGAAATTTGGCTGTGTTGGAAATGGAAAAACGAAATTTAAAAAATGCTGAGGTTAATTTCACTAGAAGCCGAGAACTGTATCAGTTGGGAAATGTAACCAATGTTCAGTTTCGTGCTGCACAACTCAATTATTTGAGAACTCAAGTGAATATAATAAACAGCAAATACCAAGTTCGATTAAGCGAATTTGAACTGATTCGATTGAGTGGAATGCTAATTCAGAAAGGAAATTAAAGGACTTCTGTTTGTAATTTATTTAGAATAGATTTTCAGATTTTGCTTTCTCAAAATCAAAACCTTACCTTTGTATTGTGAAACGAGTAAAATTTGTGAGTACGAATAATGATGAATTTTATCGCACACTGCGAAAAAAAGTAAATCGTTATTTTAAAGATAACAACGTTAAGAAAACAGGAAACTTAGGTTTGTACATTAAAGCCATAATTTTGTTTTCAGCTCTTTTGGGATCGTTATTGATTATGGTGGTTTCGCCACAATTACCCATTCTTGTTTTCTTCTCAATATGGTTACTTATGGGGGTAAGCATGGCTGGAATTGGCTTGTCGGTTATGCACGAAGCGGTGCATGGTAGCTTTTCTTCAAATCGAAAAATAAATGATTTTTTAGGGCACGCTGCTATGTTTTTTGTCGGCGGATTTGCTGAAAATTGGAGGATTCAACACAATCAATTGCACCATACCTATACTAACGTTGCCAATTTAGACGAAGATATAAATCCAGCTTTTTCGGTGGTTCGTTTATCCACTAAGTTTCCGCTAAAGCCTGCTCATAAATTCCAGTATATCTATGCTTGGTTTCTTTATTGCCTAATGACACTTATGTGGGTTACTACCAAAGATTTTAGTCAATTGTTAAGGTTTAAAAGACAAGGTTTTTATGACAACCGTTCCTCAGAATACACAAAAGAATGGATAAGGCTTATCTTATTTAAAGTGTTGTACTACGCTATATTTATTGGTCTTTTATTGAACTTTTCATCGTATTCACTTTTGTTTGTGATTTCTGGATTTCTTATCATGCATTTTATTGCTGGTTTTATTTTGGGGATCGTTTTTCAGCCTGCACATGTTACCACTAATGCACAATTTCCAGAAACGAACGACGAAGACAATATTTTAAATAGTTGGGCAGCACACCAGTTAATTACAACTCAAAATTTTGCCATGAACAACAGATGGCTGAGTTGGTATGTTGGTGGATTGAATTTTCAGATTGAACACCATTTGTTTCCCACCATTAGCCATGTGCATTTTAAGGCAATATCTAAAATTGTGCAAGAAGTCGTTAAAGAGTATAATCTTCCATATTATGCTCAACCTAGTTTTCGTTCAGCGATTTACGACCATGCTAAAATGTTGGTTCGGCTGGGAAAGTCCTAGTTCCCTGTCCTACAATAAATTCAAGATTCAAAAAGGAGACTCCCGCGGATAAACGCAGATTATCGCAGATCTAAAAAAAATACAATCCTACTTAATACAATAAATTCAATATTCAACATTCAATGTTTAAACTTTAACAAGGGCAATATATTTTCTCTAACCAAGAGAGTTATATTTGCGTTTTAAAAATGAAAATATGCAAAGAGTAAAATTTAAATCACAGGACGGAGATCTATTTTACAAAACACTACGAAAACGAGTTAACCAATACTTTAAAGAAAACGGCATTAAGAGAACAGGAAACTGGGCAATGTATTTAAAGACTGTTGTGCTTTTTGCAGCTTTTTTTACTCCTTATTTCTGTTTTTATTTTTTGCCTGAGCAACCTATTTATATCTATTTACTGCAATGGGCTTTAATAGGCTTAGCAACTGCAGGCATTGGATTTTCTGTAATGCACGATGCGGTTCATGGAAGCTATTCAATAAAACAAAAATTGAATAATAATCTTGGGCATTTTTCCATGTTGTTTATTGGTGGTACGGTTGCAAATTGGAAAATCCAACACAATGAACTACACCATACTTTTACTAACGTAGACGGATTAGACGATGATATTAAACCACCTGTTCCATTTTTAAGGTTTTCACCTTTTTCACCAAAAAGTGCTGTGCATAAATTTCAACACATATATGCTTGGTTTTTCTATGGCATGTTGTCTTTGGTTTGGACTACAACTTCTGAGTTTAAACAAATTTTGAAATACAAAAACAGTGGTTTTTACGATAATAAAACCAAAGAATACCAAGGGGTTTGGTCTTGGATAGTTTTTTCTAGATTATTCTATTGGACTATGTTCCTCGTGCTTCCAGTAATATTTACATCGTATTCATTTTGGATGATTTTACCTGGGTTTCTAATCATGCATTTTATTATTGGAGTTACTATTTCTTCTGTATTTCAGTCGGCTCATGTTTCGCCAGACACTACTTTCAGAACTTCTGAAAAAGGAGAAGACATCCCTTTTAGCTGGGCTGAACATCAGTTATTTACTACACAAAATTTTGCAATGAAAAATAGAATTTTAAGTTGGTATGTTGGTGGTTTGAACTTTCAAATTGAACACCATTTGTTCCCAAACATTTGCCATATTCATTACAAAAATTTGGCGCCTATAGTCCAGGAATTATCTAAAAAGTTTGATTTGCCTTATATTACAAAACCTACATTTAGGTCTGTGCTTTTAGATCATGGCAAAATGCTTTATCATTTAGGGCATTAGAATTCCTAATAATTAAGCGCATTAAGCATTTGCATCCTAAATAATTTGACAAGACACTGAAACTTTCAGACTAGTCGGAGTAAAACAGATGTTAGTTCAAGATTGTATCACGGACTGTCTTAAAAAAGACTCTTCATATGTAATTCCGATCAAAAGCCTCATTATTTCTTCTTTCCCAAGCCTTAAGAATTGCTAAACAATAACAAATCCTGGCTTTAATCCTATTTGTTACCCCATTCCTTTCACTACTTTTGCAGCCTTATAATTTAAAAGAATGGCAAAGGGTTTTACAAGCAGAGAAGAAGATTATTCGAAGTGGTACAATGAGCTGGTGGTAAAGGCTGATTTGGCTGAAAACTCTGCTGTTCGTGGTTGTATGGTAATTAAACCTTATGGTTATGCCATTTGGGAGAAAATGCAAGCCGAATTAGATCGAATGTTTAAAGCAACTGGTCACCAAAATGCTTACTTCCCATTATTTGTTCCAAAAAGTCTTTTTGAAGCAGAAGAAAAAAATGCAGAAGGATTCGCTAAAGAATGTGCTGTAGTTACGCATTACCGATTACAAAACGACCCGGATAATAAAGGTAAATTAAGAGTAGACCCAAATGCTAAGTTAGAAGAAGAGTTAATTGTTCGCCCCACAAGTGAGGCTATAATTTGGAGCACCTATAAAGGTTGGATTCAATCTTATCGTGATTTGCCGCTATTGATTAATCAATGGGCAAATGTGGTTCGTTGGGAAATGAGAACGCGTTTGTTTTTGCGCACTGCCGAATTTCTTTGGCAAGAAGGGCATACTGCTCATGCTAGTAAAGGTGAGGCCGTTGCAGAAGCAGAACAGATGCTACATGTATATGCAGAATTTGCCGAGAATTTTATGGCAATGCCAGTTCTTAAAGGAGTTAAAACCGAAAGTGAAAGATTTGCAGGAGCATTAGACACTTATTGTATTGAAGCTTTGATGCAAGATGGTAAGGCACTTCAAGCTGGAACCTCTCACTTTCTGGGGCAAAACTTCGCTAAAGCATTCGATGTAAAATATACTTCAAAAGAAGGAAAGGAAGAATACGTTTGGGCTACTAGTTGGGGAGTTTCTACACGTTTAATGGGTGGGTTAATAATGACGCATTCTGATGATAAGGGTTTAGTGTTACCTCCAAAATTAGCTCCTATTCAAGTTGCAATTATTCCTATTTACCGTTCGGAAGAGCAATTGGAAATGGTAACTGAAAAAGTTTTACCAATTAAAAAAGCATTAGAGGCAAGAGGAATTTCTGTTAAGTATGACAATAGAGATACGCACAAGCCAGGTTGGAAATTTAATGAATACGAATTTAAAGGAGTTCCGATTCGATTGGCAGTTGGGCCAAGAGATTTGGAGAACGGAACAATTGAAGTAGCTCGTAGAGATACACTCACCAAAGAATTAGTTTCGATTGATGAGGTAGAAAGTTATGTTTCTGATTTATTGGTTGAAATCCAAGAGACTCTGTTTAATAAAGCCATTAATTTTAGAAAAGAGAACACGAATGAAGCCAATACTTACGTTGAGTTTAAAGAATTAATTAACGGCAAGGGTGGGTTTGTAATGGCTCACTGGGATGGAACTTCTGAAACGGAAGATGCTATTAAAAAAGAAACGAAGGCGACTATAAGATGTATTCTTTTAGATTCTCCAGAAGAAATAGGAAAATGTATTTATTCTGGAAAAGCGTCTACTAAAAAAGTTGTTTTTGCAAAAGCTTATTAATATGTTTTTTAAAAGTATTCTAACTGTACTAGCGCTTATTATTGCTTCTTGGTGTTTCGCACAAGACGAAAATGCCGCGGTAAAAACAAAGAAATTTGAGTTTAAAGAAGTTCTAAGTCGAAAAGGACGGATGTATCTTTATTGGGGTTATAATCGATCGAGTTATACGACAAGTACTATACACTTTATTGGGGATGATTATGATTTAAAGTTTGCTGATGTTGAAGCAACAGATCGCCCTTCAAAATTAGCTGCAGATCCATATTTAGATCTAGGAAAGTTTACAATTCCTCAATTTAATATCAGATTAGGATATTATTTGAATGATAGATTAAGTCTTTCCTTAGGAACAGACCACATGAAATACATCATGAAAAACAATCAATTAAAACAAGGGACGGGTTTTATTGATACTGTGGGGGGAACTCGGGTTGATTATGATAAATCCCAGATGCTTATTGGAAATGATTTTGTGTATTTAGAACATTCTGATGGGTTCAATTACGCAAGTATCGATTTGGGATACAATCTCCCAGTATGGATATCACCTAGTAAGAAATTTTATGTAGATGCTATTGGAGGGTTTGGTTTGGGCCTTACAGTTCCAAAAACTTTGGTAGTTATAAATGGAGTTAAATTGGATAATAAGTGGCATGTATCTGGTGGTGGCATAAATTTAAAGGCAGGAGCAAGATTCACGTTTTGGACAAATTTCTTCTTTGAAGGGGCCGCAAAGACTGGATACGTTTGGATGCCTAATATTTTAACGACTGAAATTGGAAGCGCGCAAGCAAAGCAAAATTTGGGTTGGGTTGAAGTATACATGGCTATAGGAATTAGCGTACCTTTGATTAAGTAAATAATAATTGAATGAAATATTTTACCATTCTTTTTTGTGTTTTTGTAGTTTGGATTTCTTTAGGGAGTTGCAAGGAAAAAACGTGTAAAGATTTTCAAGTGGGAACGTTTAAATCCCTCGATGAAAGAATGCCGGACATTACGATTTACAGAAACGATTCTACTCAAACCGAAATAAATACAAAGTTGGGTACAGAGAATATTTTCAATATTACCTGGGTAAATGATTGTGAATATTATTTGGTGCTTAAAGAAACAAAAACTCCAGACAAAAATTTACTGAACGAATTGGATACTCTTCGGGTTTCCATTACTTTAATAGAAGATGATAATTACCAGTTTACAGCCTTTTTAAAAGGAAAAAAGTTTGTGAACGATATAAAACAAATAAATAATACACCTAAATAAAAAAATAGAATTATGGCAGAATATTATCAAGAACCCACAGAGTTTAATTTTAAGAAAATTGCTCCTGTAGCGATTATTATTGGCGCAATATTAATTGTAATGATTAGTTGGAATAGTATTACAGTTAAAATAGAATCGGGACAAGCCGGTGTGTTGTACAAAATGTTTGATGGAACACAATTAGATCACACCTATGATGAAGGTTTAAAATTTAAAGCTCCATGGGACAAGATGATTATTTATGAAGTAAGACAACAAGAAATTACTGAAAAAATGGCGGTGCTTTCCTCTAATGGACTTGAAATATCAGTAGAACTTTCAGCTTGGTATCAACCTGATTTTTCTCAATTACCTAAGTTGCATCAAGAAAAAGGAAAAGACTACTTAAATCGTGTGGTGAAGCCAGCTCTTCGTTCTGCTACTAGGAGCGTAATTGGACGTTATACTCCAGATGAATTATATGCTTCTAAAAGAGATGCTATTCAATCAGAAATTGATTTAGAAACAAAAAATATATTGGCAGGTCAATTCATTCAGTTAAATGAAATCTTGGTTCGTGATGTTACATTGCCCCTTACTATTCGAACGGCAATTGAAAACAAATTGAAACAAGAGCAAGCCTCATTAGAGTATGAATTTAAACTTACTAGAGCTAAGAAAGAAGCTGAAAGACAAAGAATTGAAGCTGAAGGTAAGGCTATTGCCAATGATATAATTAGCAAAAGTTTGACGGATAAAATTTTGACTGAAAAAGGTATTAGAGCGACTTTAGAGTTAGCAGCTTCTCCAAATGCTAAAGTAGTAGTGGTTGGTTCTGGAAAAAGTGGAATGCCTATAATTTTGGGCAACCAATAAGAGATTTAAATATTTAATTTTAAAGTCCAATTTGATTTTCAGATTGGGCTTTTTTTATTTAATATAATAATGAAACCGGAAGTTTATTTTGCTCCGCTTAAAGTTGTTCTTGAGGGTAATACTCATGCCGAAGGTGTGGCTTACATGAAATCTTATATGAAAGGTCAGTTTGACTTTTATGGATGGAAACAACAACCAAGAAGAGTCATTTTTAATGAATTTGTAAAGCTCCATAGACTTTGTGATTATGAGAATTTAAATGAACATATAAAATGGCTTTATAACCAACCTCAAAGAGAATATGACTATTGTGCAATGGAATTGCTTCTAAAATTTAAAAAGAAATGGGATGACTCATTACTTGACCATGCCAAATACCTGATTGTAAATAACTCTTGGTGGGATACGGTAGATTTAACAGCTACCAATATTGTTGGAGCTTATTTGAAAAAGAATCTTCATTTAATTGAGACAATTATGCCCGATTGGATTGAAAGTGATAATAAGTGGCTGAATAGAACCGCAATGATTTTCCAACTTAAATACAAAATGGGCACCAGCACATATTGGCTGGAAAAGTCTATTCTTCCGCATATTGAATCGAAAGAATTTTTTCATCAAAAAGCAATAGGATGGGCTTTAAGACAATACTCCAGACACAACCCAGATTGGGTTGTCGAGTTTGTAAATGAAAATGAATTAAAACCATTGAGCAGGAGGGAAGCGATTCGGCTTTTATAAAACTAGTAATCTTTGAACGATAAATTCTCGTGCAAGGATTTTATGATACCATCAGACAAGCCCAATTTAGGCACTTGAATTTCATCACTTTGAGCCCAATTCATTATTCTTTCAAATAATAAAGCAGCGGGTACAATTACATCAGCTCGGTCTGGATGAAGTTTGAATTTCATCATTCTTTCTTCTACAGTTAACTTCGATAATTTAGAATATATGTCCTGGAGTTCACTATAGCGTATTACCTGCCAGTCCGTTTTATCCAAAAGCTTGTAGATCCTGTTTATGTTGCCTCCAGAGCCAATAATTTCAAGTCCCGATTGGTTTTTGGTTATCTCTTGTAACCAAGATTGCATTTCTTGCCAAGACTCATCGCTAACCATATTCTCTAACAATCGTATAGTTCCAATATCAAAAGATCTAGAGTGTTGAAGTTTCCCCTTTTGGTATAAACTAATTTCTGTGCTACCGCCACCAACGTCTACATAAAGAAAATTATGGTTTTTTTCTAGTCTTTGTTCAATGTGGGTAGAGCGAATAATTTTTGCTTCTTCTTCTCCAGAGATTATTTCAATATTAATACCTGTCTTTTCTTTTATTGCATATACTAATTCAACTCCATTTTCAGCATCACGCATGGCACTTGTAGCGCAAGCTCGGTATTTGTAAACTTGGTGAACTTTCATTAATTGTTCAAAAGCAACCATGGCTCTTTCAAAGTCAATGGCTTTTTCGTCTGAAATACGTTTTGTAGTAAAAACGTCTTTTCCAAGCCGGAGTGGAACCCTAACTAAAGAAACTTTTTTATAGGAAGAGGTTTCTTGATTGTCATAAACATTCACTAATAATAAACGAATTGCATTTGAACCAATGTCAATTGCAGCATATTTATTTCTTTTCAATTTTCCCTAAAAATTAAGTTTGTAAATGAATTCATATTTGGTCTCAAAATTAGATTTCTGTTTTGGATTTTGCCAAATAATATTTATACAATTCGTTTTGAGAGTCGACTTTAGTTTTCTTACCACCATCAACATATTTATTCAAACTTTGCGAATCCAAAATACGCGCTTTTACATTGTCCTTCCATTGTAAATCAAAAATGTCTCGAATTTCTTTTTGAAGATCTAAGTCGTAAATTGGTGTAGTAATTTCGATTCGTCTGTCCAAATTCCTTTCCATGATGTCAGCAGACCCTATAAAAGTTTTCGGTTCGCCATTATTACCGAAAATAAACACACGATTATGTTCTAAAAATGCACCCAGAATACTAATGGATTCAATGTTTTCACTAATTCTTTTTAACCCAGATTTTACACCACAAATACCGCGTACATTAAGTTTTATTTCTACCCCTTCTTTACTTGCTTGGTACAATTCCACGATAATATCAGGGTCAATTAAATTATTTACTTTCAGATAGATATACGCGACTTTTCCTGCTTTTGCATTTCGTATTTCAGTGTTTATTAAACGCACCAACCGAGTTCTCATATTTATTGGTGAAACCAAAAGGTGTTTGTAGTTGTATGGGGTAAAATTACCTTCCATTAAATCAAAAACCCTTCGCACTTCATCGGTTATATCTGGGTTGCAAGTTAGAAGCGACATGTCGGTATAACTTTTAGCAGTAGATTCGTTGAAATTCCCACTTCCAATATGGGCATAATCCTTATAATTGTTGCCATCTCTTCTACTGATGTAGCAAATTTTGGAATGTATTTTTAATCCTCGATAACCAAATGCTACTTTAATTCCTTCATTAGATAATTCATTAGCCCACTTAATGTTAGCTTCTTCATCGAAACGAGCTTGAAGCTCCATAACAACAGAAACATCCTTTCCGTTTTTTGCAGCGTTAATTAGAGCATTTATTACTTTAGAATTTTTTGCAACTCGGTATAACGATATTTTTATAACCTTCACTTTTGGATCAAGAGCAGCTTCTCTTAAAAAATCAATTAAGTGATTGTATGTTTGATATGGATAGTGAAGCAAAACATCCTTTTTTACAACTACTTTAAAAATACTTTTATAAGCTTCTAGATCTGGATGACGGACAGGAGGTCGTTTTTTAAACTCTAAAGCTTCTGAACCAATATTAGGGAATCCTATAAAATCTTTAAAATTGTGATAACGTCCACCAGCAATTAAATTATCTCCTTTTCCAACTTTTAACTTTTTTATTAAATATTCTAACAATTCATCAGAAATTTTTGAATCGTATAAAAAGCGAACAGGTTGCCCTTTTTTTCTATCACTTACTCCTTTTAGCATACTTTGAATAAAGCTTTTAGATACATCGGCATCCAAATCAATTTCAGCGTCTCTTGTAAGTTTTATGGTAAAGGCTTCCACTTCGTCGTATCCATAAATCCCAAACATTTCTTGAATGTTAAACCGAATAATGTCATCCATTATTATTAGGTATTTGTTTTTTTCGTCGGCAGGTAATTGTACAAAACGAGGAATAGATGAAGGCAGTTCAATTAAGGCATATTTCGATTTACCAGAATCTTTACGTTTCATTTTAATGGCAAAATAGATAGATTTATCTTTTAAATAAGGGAAGTTTCTACCATTACTCAGCATTATTGGAACTAGGGTAGGGTACACCTTTTCAGAAAAATATTTTTTGGTAAATTTTCTTTGAGTTTCATTCAGTTGCGTTTCATTAATCAGAAATATTTGCTCATCTTCCAATTGTTTTATTATTTCAACATAGATTCGATGTAGGGATTTCTGTTGTTTAATGGTAGTCTTTTGAATTCTATCCATGAGTTTTACAGGATCTCCTTCAATCAAATCAAATTCTTTTTTCTCCAACTGAATTCGCCTTTTTACAGTAGCCACTCTTACCCTAAAAAACTCATCTCTGTTATTAGAGAAAATACCCAAAAACCGTAAACGTTCAATTGTAGGGTTTCTAATGTCCGCAGCTTCTTGTAAAACTCTTTCGTTAAAACCAAGCCAGCTTACCTCTCTATTTATTATTGGATTTGCTTCTTGATTACTCATATTAATTCTACTGTTTCTTTTCTTTTAAAATAAAAGGCTGTCAAAATCATTAGCTCCTTAAATATCTCTTCCGAAACATTTTAATTTCTCTACAAGAATATTTATGACTTTTTGTTTTCTGCCAATTATTAATATTTTGGGTTCCATGATTTGTAGGTGTTACATTCGTCTATAGAAGTTTTCGATGTATTCCATTGTAACCTTATTTTTCCAATCGGGACCAAAAGCATGGTACCACATGTGTTCTAATCGAATTGCAATTTTTGCCATAGCAGTTATTTCTGCATCAGACCAACCCGCTGCCTGATTTTGAGGAAGAGTAACATTAAATCGTTCCAACATTTCATGAAATTCATTTACAGCATCTCCATAAATATCATGCAAATGATTAAATGCCAAGCAATTTGCGTAACCATGACGAGTGCCAAAAACATAACTTAAACCATAACTTAATGCATGACATACTCCAACTTCAGAATAAGTTAAACTCAAACCTCCAAACAAAGATGCTAGCATCAGTTTTTCATCATTTTCTGGATTTTGTCCAGCATCTTCTCCGAGAAAAACTTCTCTACATAATTCAATAGATTGATCTCCGTATGCTTTTGAAAATGCATTGTACTTTATTCCAGTTGCGCTTTCAATACAATGAATGTATGTGTCCATTCCTGTATAAAACCATTGATTGGTAGGGACACTTGCAATTAAATCAGGATCAAGAACCACTTGATTAAAAACTGTCCATTCGCATTTAAGACCTAATTTTTTTTCAGGCCCACTTAAAACAGCAGTCATAGAACACTCTGCTCCAGTTCCAGAAATAGTTGGAACACCAACATGATAAACCCCAGGCTTTTTAATCAAGTTTAAACCTTGATACAAAACGGAAGAACCTTCATTGGTAACCATTAAAGCCAAAGCTTTAGTTATGTCCATAATGCTACCACCACCAATTCCTACTATTCCTGCAGGCAATCCTTTGGTGCTTAATACTTCATCGCGTAATTCATCAATTTGAGAAGTCTTTGGTTCTTCATGACTTCCGTCAATGTAGTAAACCATGTCATTCGACTCCATCGGAAGGTTTTTTGCAAGTTCCTTTCCTTCAAAATAGTCGTCCACCAGAAAAACCATAAACCCTTCGTTTTCGTTTCTTTTAGGTTGCAATATTTCACCCAATTGATTGAAACTTCCTCTGCCATAGCAGATTTTCCCTATGTTGTTAAAATTGATGTGATTCATTACTCAAATTTTGAATTTTGAATGTTTGAGGTTGAATGACAATTAACCATTCAAAACTCACCATTCAACATTTATAATTCTTTAAACGTGTTTCTTAATAATTGCTACCATTTTCGCTGCCAATTCTTCGATTTCTTGAATGCTTTTTGCAGAACTAACTCCAACTGAAATTAGACGGCCTACAACATCTTGCGATTTAGGTAAATCTAAATTGCCGTAATCCTGTTTTTTTGGAAGTACGTTTAACGGGATTTTAGAAATAGTACTCAAGTTGTGAACGTGGTCCCATTGGTTAATAAAGTGATACATATTTGTATACCAATAAGCAGCACCAATTCCAAAAGATCCAAGTTCGGCAGCAGCATTTTCAGCTCCTTTTTTAGTTGGTAAAAAGAAGTTTAAAAAAGTACAAGAATCTCCTGCTTCATCACTCAAATGGCGGAAGGTTAATTCTGGAATAGTTTTCAAAGCATTTTTCAAAATGGCTTTGCTTGTTCTTTGAGTTTCAATCATTTTCGGAACCTTTCTCATTTGAGCCAATCCAATTGCTGCATTGAGCTCACCTAAACGATAATTCAAACCTAGAAATGGATGTTGTTCCATTCCTCTGTTGCTTCCGATATGATCATGTCCATGATCAGAATAAGTATCTGCTTTTCTATAAGTTTCTTCGTTATTAGTTATCATTATTCCGCCTTCACCACATGTGGCAAGTTTGAAAAAATCAAATGAAAATGCTCCCGCAACTCCATGTAAACCAACGTGTTTTCCTTTGTAAAACGAACCAAGTGCTTGTCCGGCATCTTCTACCAAAATCAAGTTATGTTTTTCGCAAACGGCTTTTATTTCGTCTAGTCGTGCAGCAGCTCCACACATGTGAACCAAACAAACTGCTTTTGTATCTGGGGTAATTGCAGCTTCAATTCCCTCTGGTGAAAGACAAAGAGATTCATCTACTTCTGCAAATAAAGGAATAGCACCTAAAAACATTACAGCTTCGTTTGTTGCCATAAATGTAAATGGAGTACAAATTACTTCGTCACCATATCCAATTCCTGCAGCGGCAAGAGCACAAGTAATAGCAGCAGTTCCACTAGAAACACCATGAGCATGTTTAGCACCTGTAAATTGAGCAACTTCTGCTTCAAATTCATCGGCTTTCCAATGTCCGTTTCTTTGCGCTTCATGCCCGTATCGAAACAAAACACCTGTTTCCATTACGTCATTCACTTCTTTTCTTTCCTCTTCTCCAAACAATTCTGTACCTGCCATATTACTTTTTTTCTTACTTATAATTCAAGCTGCAAAAGTAGAAAAATGAATGTTGCTTTCGTAGGTTTATAGTTCTTTAGGATTTTGTCTTTTCACCTATTTTGTAAATAGACTTATATATAACAGTGTAAAAATCGTTCTTTCAACTTTATCTTTGCGTAAATATTTTAGAATTATGAATCCATTAGCAATTATACCTGCACGTTTTGGAAGTACGAGATTAGAAGGCAAACCATTAGTTGATATTCTCGGTAAACCCATGATTTATAGGGTTTATGAACAAACAATAAAGGCAATACCAAATGCTTTTGTAGCCACCGATGATGAGAGAATAAAAGAAGCGGTTATTGAATTTGGTGGAAATGTAATAATGACTTCGGCTGATCATCAAAATGGAACAACTAGATGTTTGGAAGCTTACCACAAGATAGTTTCGAAGACCAATCAGAAATACGACGTAATCGTAAATGTTCAAGGCGATGAGCCTATGTTGGAGCCGAATCAATTAAAAGAACTTATTAAACCTTTTGAGGAAAATGAAGTAAGAATTTCTACATTAGCATGCCCAGTTACTTCTCCAGAGGATTTGTTTAACGAGAGCGAAGCGTTTGTTGTAATGGATAAAAACAAAAAGGCACTTTATTTTAGCCGTTCTGTTATACCACATATTCGAGATCTACATAAAATGCATTGGCTCGAACACCATATTTTTTTTAAACATGTTGGATTATATGCTTATACGTTTGATGCACTTCAAGAATTTGCTGAATTACCTATTTCTACATTAGAAAGAATGGAATCTTTGGAGCAAAACCGCTGGATAGAAAACGGGAATAGCATTCATGTTGGAATTACTAACCACGATTCGATTCCTGTAGATACTATTGATGATTTAGAACGTGTTAGAATTTTATTGAAAGAAAGAGAGGCCTAGCCATTTTAGTAATCTGCAGAAATTAGTAAAACTAGAAACCGAATTCAAATTTTTAATTAAGTTTTTGGTTGTTTTTAGCATACGGTGGCTTTGTTAGTTGAACTTGAACCATATATTATTACTCTTTTTTTAGTTTTTGACACGCATTTTTTTTTATCATGAATTACCTTTCTAATAATTTTTTTATAAAAAATTAGTAAATCATTTTTTTTCTAGAACAATTGAACAATTTGAAAATTAATTATAACTATTAGGTAAACAGTAAGCTACAATTATTTTCATAGGATTAAGTCGACCTGCTCCTATACATTCATAACCCATTCAAAAAACTTATTTTTGCAGCGTTTTAAAACTATTGAATGTCTAAGAAAATCGTAAAAGTAGGAGATATTGATTGTGGAGCAGATGAGCTGTTTCTAATCTCTGGTCCTTGTGTAATCGAAGAGGAATCCATCATGTTGAAGACAGCCGAAAAGCTGGCAGATTTATCTGATCGAATGAACATTAAGATTATTTACAAGTCTTCTTTTATAAAAGACAATCGTTCTTCTCTAAAATTTTACAGAGGTCCAGGTTTGGATGAGGGATTAAAATTACTTCAGAAAATCAAAAATGATTTTGGTTTTACGATTTTATCCGATATTCACACTCCACAACAAGCTGCTCCTGCTGGAGAAGTTTTAGATGTAATTCAAATCCCTGCATATTTGTGTATGCAGTCTGAATTGTTAGTAGAATCGGCTAAAACCGGCAAAGTAGTAAATATAAAACACGGTCAGTTTTTATCTCCTGAAAACATGATTAAGCCAGTTCAAAAAGTAGAAGAGTCTGGCAATAATCAAATCATTCTTACAGAACGAGGTTATACTTTCGGATACAACGATTTAGTAGTTGACCCACGTGCTTTTTATCATTTACGTCAAGCAGATTATCCAGTGGTATTTGATATTACTCATTCCATTAGAAAATATGGAATTCCAAGTGCTGATCCTCGTGGAGGAAATCGAGAATTTTTACCAACTATAGCAAGAGCGGGTGTTGCAGCTGGTGTTGATGGTGTTTTTATTGAGACTCACCCAGAACCTGAAAAAGCACTGTGTGATGCGGCAAGTCAACTTTGCGTTTATGATTTAGAAGAGTTTTTAAAGCCTTTGATCGAAATTCATAATTTAGAAGTACATTACAGAAATTAATTCATCAATAAGATAGTACATAAACAAATAACATGGAATTATATTTAGATTCAGCTAATTTAGCAGAGATAGAAAAAGCTTTTGAACTTGGCTTTTTAACTGGCTTAACGACTACCCCTACTTTTATGCACAGAGATGGAGTTGCCGATATTGATGGCTTAATTTTAAAATTAGCAGATATTGTTCCAATTCTTCAAGTAGAAGCATTGGGTCAAACATCTGAAGAAATTGTTGCAGAAGCTTATCGTCAATTAAACATGGGTTTGAAAAAAGAGAAATCTGTTTTTAAAATTCCAGTTTCATTAGAAGGTGTAAAAGCTTGTAAGATTTTGACTGACGATGGCATAATGGTAAATGTTCATTTGGTTTATACCCTTCAACAAGCATATATGGCTATGGAAGCGGGCGCAACTTATGTTTGTCCTTTGGTTGGTCGTTTACAAGATCAAGGTCATGATGCTCTTGGTTTGGTTGAAGAATGTGTTGAAGCGGTTAACTATTACGGTTACGATACTAAAATTATGTTTTCTTCAGTGCGTTACCCAGAACATATTAGAAATGCGATAAAAGCAGGAGTTCATGTTTGCACAATTCCTTGGAAAATCATGTCAAAATTGACAGACAACAATTTAACTCAAGTTGGTACAGATCAGTTCTTTGAGCATACGCGGCTTATGATGAATAACGTAAAAAGTGCTATGAGAACAGTAAACCCAATTGTATCTGCTGATTTAAATATTCCAGAGGCTATTATTAAAATGACTGAATATGGATTTGGTTGTGTTACTGTGTTAAATGCAGATAAAAGTTTAAAAGGAGTTTTTACAGATGGTGATTTGAGAAGATTGATGGGAACAAAGGGGGAAGCAATAATGACAATGTCGTTGTCTGATCTTGTTTATGGAACCGCTAAATCGATTGAGGCAAGTGCTATGTTGAATGAAGCAAATGAACTATTTAAGTCTACTGAAGTTGACACTTTATTAGTAACAGATAATGGCACTCCTGTAGGAATGTTAGATATTCAAGATTTAGCTGGATAAGGTGAGTATTTCGCCAGACGAAATAGCAAAAATATTTGAAGATCGGGGAGGTGAGTTTCTTACTTCGCCATCTTTAATTTCTAAAAAACTAAAAAACATACGTGCTATTCTATTTGATTGGGATGGCGTTTTTAATGATGGGTCTAAAGGAGGAAATAGACAGAGTGGCTTTTCTGAAGTAGATTCAATGGGAACCAATATGTTGCGTTTTTCGCAATGGTTGTTCCACAACAAAGAAATGCCAGTTTGCGGAATAATAACTGGAGCAGATAATTTTGCGGCCTATGACTTTGCTCAACGTGAACATTTTCATAAAGTATATTTCAAAGTGTCCAATAAAATTGATTCTTTGAATCACATGAATGAAATGCTTGGCATTAAACCTGAAGAAGTACTTTATGTTTTTGACGATATTCTAGACTTATCTATTGCTGAAAAAGTGGGGCTTCGCGTATTTGTTCGCTCAAATTCTAAGGTTCTGTTTTCAGAATACGTAAGAAAAAATAATTTGGCTGATTACATTACGGCTTATTCTGGAGGAAATCATGCAGTTCGAGAATCATGTGAATTATTGATGGGCCTAAATGGCACTTACGATGAAGTTATTAAAAGCAGAGGAAGTTTTTCTGCTGAATATCAAGAATATTTGGCCGAACGAAATTCTCCGGCAACCACACTTTATACCTTAGGAAATAATGGTTTGATTATCGAACATCACTTAGCCTGATATTATATTGTCCAATCACGTCAATATTATATTTTTGAAGCCAATTCAAGGTGTCACAAAATGATAGATTATAATCCACATAGCTGGTTCAAATTAATTTTCAATACCGACAGTAAAAACATTTTTAAACAGTTATGGCCGCCTATGGTCATGTTAGTGCTTTATACTTCTGGGGTAGTTTATGTTTTTAATGTTTATTTTAGTGTCCATTACCCAGGCGCTACTGCCATTCACTCACTTTTAGGAGTTGTATTGGGTTTGTTTTTGGTGTTTAGAACCAATACCGCTTACGATCGTTGGTGGGAAGGAAGAAAGCAATGGGGGAGTTTAGTAAACGCTTGTCGAAATCTTTCGATGAAGATAAATACGGCTCTCGGTGAAAATCATGAAGAGGGTAAAGAGTTTTTCGCGAAAATGATTTCAAACTTCGCTTATGCAATGAAAGAACATCTTCGTGAAGGGGTAATTATAGATGAGATACAAGAAATAAAAGGAGGGAACTTAAAAGAGACATTAGGCTCAAAATCTCATCCACCATTACACATAGTAAATTTGATGTACGAAAAGCTAACTCAGTTTATCAATGATGGAATTATTACTGGAGAGCAGTTAATTGTGATAGATCAAGATGCAAAGGAATTAATGAATGTAATTGGCGCTTGTGAACGAATTAAAACCACTCCTATTCCTTATTCTTATAACGTGTACATCAAAAAGTTTATCTTTTTATATTCTATTTCCTTGCCATTTGGAATAATGAGTATTACTCATTATTGGACAGTGCCAATCGTAACAGTAGTTTTTTATTTATTAGTTAGTACTGAACTAATTGCAGAAGAAATAGAAGATCCATTTGGTAGAGATGACAACGATTTGCCTACGGATAAAATATCAGCCAAAATAAAATTGAATGTAGAAGAGGTGCTTCTGTCAAAGTAATTTTCTTTCCAGTTTCTATTATTAGTTTTTCTATTATTGTAATTCCCAAAAAAAAGGATTATGAGTGAAGAAAGAAAAGTAGGATCGGATATAGATATTGCGCAGGCGGCTAAAATGCAGCATATTAACGAAATAGCTACCAAGCTAAATGTGGATATTGATGATTTAGAGCATTATGGGAAGTACAAAGCGAAGCTTCCTCTTAATTTAATTGATGACAATAAAGCAAAAAGCAACAGATTAATTCTTGTAACTGCTCTAACTCCAACTCCAGCAGGAGAAGGAAAAACAACTGTTTCCATTGGACTTACAGAAGGATTAAATAAAATCGGAAAAGATGCAACCGTAGTTTTGAGAGAACCTTCTTTAGGTCCTGTATTCGGAATAAAGGGTGGAGCTGCAGGCGGCGGTTATAGTCAAGTGCTACCAATGGAAGATATTAATCTTCATTTTACAGGAGATTTCTCGGCAATTGAAAAAGCGAATAATTTGCTTTCGGCACTTATTGATAACAACATCCAAAGTAGAACCAGAAATTTGAACCTAGACCCTCGAAGAATCTATTGGAAAAGAGTAATGGACATGAATGATCGTTCATTACGAGATATCACTATCGGTTTAGGTGGTATTGGAAATGGAATTCCTCGACAAGACGGATTTAATATTACTCCCGCTTCAGAAGTTATGGCGATTCTTTGTATGAGTGATGACAGAGAAGATTTAAAGAAAAGACTTGGCGATATTTTTGTTGGGTTTACTTACGATCGTAAACCAATTTATGCTCGAGATTTAAATGCTCAAAATGCAATGGCAATTCTATTAAAGGATGCTATTAAACCAAACCTAGTTCAAACTTTAGAAGGTAACCCTGCAATTATTCATGGTGGGCCTTTTGCAAATATTGCACAAGGAACAAATACCATTATTGCAACAAAAATGGGATTAAGTTTGAGCGATTATGTCGTTACAGAAGCTGGTTTTGGTTCTGATTTGGGAGCTGAAAAATTCATGAATATAAAATGTGGTTATGCTGGATTAAAACCAAGTACAATTGTACTGGTTGCAACAATTAGAGCACTACGTCACCATGGAGGAGCACAAAAAGAACAATACGGAGATGTGAGTCTAGAAAGAGTAAAGGCTGGTTTTCCAAATTTAGAAAAACACATTGAAAATGCCAAGCAGTTTGGTATTACACCAGTTGTTGCAATTAACCACAGAACTGGTGATGGTCAGGATGAAATTGATTTCATTATCGAAGCTTGTGCTAACATAGGCGTAAAAGCCGTTGTGAGTAAGGGATGGGCTTTAGGTGGAGAAGGAACTAAAGATTTAGCCGCCGCCGTAGTGGATAATATCGATAATGCTGGTAACAACTTTACACCACTTTACGATTGGAATACTTCGGTAGAAGAAAAAGTTGAAACTATTGCCAAGAAAGTTTACGGAGCTGATGGAGTAGATTATTCCGCCAAAGCTGTGCTTGATTTGAAAAGAATTAAAACTTTGGGATTAGATAAACTACCTATTTGTATGGCTAAAACTCAAAAGTCGTTTTCTGATAACGATAAATTAATTGGAAGACCTACTGGCTTTAGGGTAACAGTTCGAGAGTTTGAATTTGCTGCTGGAGCTGGTTTTGTAATTCCAATAACAGGAGCTATGATGCGTATGCCAGGTTTACCAGCAATACCTGCTTCAGAAAACATGGATATTGATAATGATGGAGTTATTTCTGGGTTGTCTTAGTTCTGAAATTTCAATATTTTTTAAAGGCTTCAACACTCCTTATAATTATTGGGTTGTTGAGGTTGATGGAAGTTATTGCGAGATTAAATCCACTAAATAGAAATATGTACTTTTTAAGAATTTGAAAAATGTATGTGAGTCAATGCCTCATTGGGATTTCATAAAAGTTAACTGTTCTTATGTCATAAAGCCCAGTCATATTCTAACGTTTAGTAAAATAGAAGGAGGGAAAATTATTCTTAACGACTAAACTACAATTGGAGTTAGTAACCGAATTAGAAGAAAGTTTTTCCCACTCTTCGAAATGATTTTAATATCTTTTAAAGTAGAATGCTTCAATTGTATTAATTCCTACTTTTGACGGCTAATTTTAATTAATAAAAAGTTCTCAAATGAGTACACTTTCTAGCGTTGAAAACATTCTTGGAAATAAGTCCGAGTATTATTTAGGTCACCAATCTAAAACTATATTAAAATCTACTATTGCTGTACCTAGTGGAGATTTTGTTGCCGAACATTTTACAGGTTCAAACAGAAGTAATCAAGTAATGAATAACTTGGCTCGTTTATATAACCACGGTCGTTTAGGAGGATCAGGTTATTTTTCTATATTACCTGTAGATCAAGGTATTGAGCATTCTGCGGCCGCATCATTTGCGCCAAATCCAAGATATTTTGACCCACAAAACATAGTTGAATTGGCTATGGAAGCTGGCTGTAATGCAGTTGCTTCTGCTTTTGGAGTTTTGGCTCAGTGCTCAAGAAAATATGCTCATAAAATCCCTTTTATTGTGAAATTAAATCACAATGAAATGCTTACGTATCCAAATACCTTTAATCAAATTATGTTTGGTTCGGTTGAAGATGCTGCTGAAATGGGTGCTGCTGCAGTTGGAGCAACCATTTATTTTGGATCAGAAGAATCAGAAAGACAAATACAAGAAGTTGCCGCTGCTTTTGAAAGAGCTCACGAATTAGGATTGGCGACCATTCTTTGGTGTTATCTAAGAAATCCGGGCTTTAAAGTAGATGGAGTTGATTATCATGCTTCTGCTGATTTAACTGCACAAGCAAATCATATTGGAGTTACCATACAAGCGGATATTATTAAACAAAAATTGCCTACAAATAATGGCGGTTACAATGCTGTGGGCTTTGGTAAAACTCATCCAAAAGTATATTCAGAATTAACTACTGATCACCCAATTGACCTTACTCGTTACCAGGTTGCAAATTGTTATATGGGACGAATTGGATTAATAAATTCAGGAGGTGCTTCAGCTGGAGATTCTGACTTGCAGGACGCTGTTGTTACAGCAGTTGTTAATAAGCGTGCGGGAGGTCAAGGTTTGATTATGGGACGTAAAGCATTTCAAAAACCAGTTAAAGAAGGAATAGAACTGATTCAAACAGTTCAAGATATTTATTTGAACGAAGGTATTACATTAGCATAAGTTCAACTATAAAATCGAATCTATGAGTTGGTTTAAAAGAGCAAAACAAGGAGTTCAGACTCCTACCAAGGATAAAAAAGAAACACCTGAAGGCCTTTGGTATAAGTGCAGGTCGTGTAAACACGTAACGCCATCAGAAGATCATGCTGGCAATATGTGGACCTGTGAGAGCTGTGGTTATCACGAAAGAATTGGAAGCATTGAGTATTTTAGAATTTTGTTTGATGACAATAAGTTCACCGAAATAAATAGAAACCTTTCTTCTGGTGATCCACTTCATTTTGAAGACACCAAAAAGTATACTGACAGATTAGAATCCTCTAAAAAGAAAACAGGGCTTGTTGATGCAATTAGAACTGCTCATGGGAAAATAGACGGTAATAATGTTGTAATTGGGTGCATGGATTTTAACTTTATTGGTGGTTCCATGGGATCTGTAGTTGGAGAAAAAATAGCTCGTGCTATTGATTACTCTTTGAAGAAAAAAGTTCCATTTATTATGATTTCGAAATCTGGTGGTGCTAGAATGATGGAAGCAGCTTTTTCTTTAATGCAAATGGCAAAGACCGCAGCTAAACTTTCCTTATTGAATAAGGCAGGCATTCCTTACATTTCTATGTTAACTGATCCAACTACCGGTGGCGTAACCGCATCTTTTGCCATGTTAGGTGATTTAAATATTTCTGAGCCAAGAGCTTTAATTGGATTTGCTGGTCCAAGAGTGGTCAAAGAAACTATTGGAAAAGAATTACCTGAAGGGTTTCAGACTGCTGAATTCCTATTAGAGCATGGGTTTCTGGATTACATAGTGGATAGGAAAGAGTTGAAAACCAACCTTTCAAAGCTTTTATATTTCTTAAAAAATTAAGGAAATATTTTACAGGCTTATATTATATTAAATAATTACATTTGCAGCCTTCAAAAAAGAGCTATAATTTATAGATAGATATGTACTTAACAACAGAAAAGAAAAAAGAGTTTTTTAAAAAGCACGGAGCTTCAGAAACCAATACAGGAAGCGCTGAGGGTCAAATAGCATTGTTTACCTTTAGAATTGCACATTTAACTGGGCATTTAAAGGTAAACAAAAAAGATTACAATACTCAAAAATCACTAATCGCATTGGTTGGTAAAAGAAGAAGTTTACTTGATTATCTTAAGCATAAAGATGTTCTTAGATATCGAGCAATTATTAAAGAGCTCGATTTAAGAAAATAATTATTTAATAAAAAAAGGCAATTTAACATTGCCTTTTTTTATTTGTGCTCAATTAGAGCCATTCTTACTTATTGCGATTGAAATTACACACACACAAATAAACATTATGAGTCAAATTGGAAAAAATTATTCGTTCGAAATTCATGGACAAGAGATTACCATAGAAACTGGTAAACTGGCTACACAAGCCGATGGTTCTATTGTATTAAAATGCAATGGAATGATGTTATTAGCAACCGCTGTATCACAAAAATCTGCCAAAGAAGGCATTGATTTTATGCCACTGACAGTTGATTATCGAGAAAAATTTTCTGCCGCTGGACGTTTTCCAGGTGGATTTTTAAAACGTGAGACAAGACCTGCAGATTCTGAAATTCTTACTTCAAGATTAATAGATAGAGCACTTAGACCATTATTCCCAGAAGATTACCACGCGGATACTCAAGTATTGGTTTCTTTGATTTCTTCTGACGGAGAAACTTTACCAGATGCATATGCATGTTTTGCTGCTTCTGCTGCAATCGCACTTTCTGACATTCCTTTTCAAGAACCTATCTCTGAAGTTAGAGTTGCAAGGATTGATGGGGCGTTAAAAGTAAACCCGACTAAATCGGAAATGGCAAGCGCAGGACGTGACATTGATATTATGGTTGCTGCTACAGCAAACAGTATAGTAATGGTTGAAGGTGAAATGACCGAAATTTCTGAAGCAGAAATGTTAGAGGCGATTAAAGTTGCTCACGAAGCAATTAAAATTCAATGTGATGCACAACTGAAGTTAGCTGAGTTAGCTGGTGGTGCTCCAGAAAAAAGAACGTACTCTCACGAAACTCATGACCTTGAATTAAAGGATAAGGTTTTTGCAGCTACTCACGATAAAATTTATGAATTAGCTAAAAAAGGGACATCAAAGAAAGAAAGATCTGAAGGGTTTAAAGCTATTCGTGAAGAATATAAAGCATCTTTAAGCGAAGACGAATTGTCAGGAAATGAAGGCTTAATTAATATTTATTTCCACGATACAGAAAAAGTGGCAATACGTAAAATGATTTTGGAAGATAAAACAAGATTAGATGGACGTAACTTAGATGAGATTCGTCCAATATGGTCAGAAGTTAATTATCTACCATTTACACACGGTTCAGCAATATTCACAAGAGGTGAAACTCAATCTTTAACTTCTGTTACTCTTGGAAGTAAAATGGATGAGCAAAATATTGATGGAGCTATGGGTAAAGGTTCTGAAAAATTTATTCTTCATTATAACTTTCCACCATTCTCAGTGGGCGAAGCTCGTCCAATGAGAGGAACTTCAAGAAGAGAAGTAGGTCACGGTAATTTAGCTCTTAGAGCTCTTAAGCCAATGATTCCTACTGGAGAAGATAATCCTTATACAATAAGAATTATGTCAGATATTCTAGAATCGAATGGTTCTAGTTCTATGGCAACTGTTTGTGCTGGATCATTAGCTCTTATGGATTGTGGTATTAAAATTAAAAAAGCAGTTTCTGGAATTGCTATGGGATTAATTACTGACGGTAATAAATTCTCTGTTCTTTCAGATATTCTAGGAGATGAAGATCATTTAGGTGATATGGACTTTAAGGTTACTGGAACTCAAGACGGAATTACTGCATGTCAAATGGACATTAAAGTAGGTGGTCTTTCTTACGATATTATGGAGCAAGCTTTAGAGCAATCCAAAAAAGGTCGTTTGCATATTTTAGGTGAAATGAACAAGACAATGTCTGAGCCTAATTCGGATTACAAACCACATACTCCAAGAATGGAACAAATTGTTATTCCAGGAGAATTTATTGGAGCTATTATAGGACCTGGAGGGAAAATTATTCAAGAAATTCAAGCTGAAACTGAAACAGTTATTACAATTGAAGAAGTGGATAAAACTGGAGTTGTAAATATTTCTTCTGTAAACAAAGAAGGTATTGATGCTGCAATGGCTAGAATTAAAGGAATTGTTGCTCAACCAGAAATTGGTGAGATCTACAAAGGAAAAGTCAAGTCTATTCAGTCTTATGGTGCGTTTATAGAAGTACTACCTGGTAAAGATGGTTTACTTCACGTTTCAGAAATTGATTGGAATAGAGTAAACGATGTTAACGAACACTTGAAAGAAGGTGAAATAGTTGAAGTTAAGCTTGTAGATATTGACAAGAAAACTGGAAAAATGAAACTTTCTAGAAAAGTTCTTTTACCAAAGCCGGAGAAAGCTTAGTTAAAGAAAAATAATATAGTGAATATGTTTTTAGAAAAGGCTCGCATTGCGAGCCTTTTTTTATGCTCATAATTATAGATTTGTCCCATGAATCCTATTATTGCTCCTTCTATGCTCGCAGCAGATTTCGGAAATTTGCAACGCGATGTTGAACTTGTAAATATCTCTACTGCTGAATGGTTTCACATGGATGTCATGGACGGAGTTTTTGTTCCTAATATATCTTACGGTCCGAGTATTATTAAAGCAATGGCAAAGCATACCAATAAATTTATCGATGCTCACTTAATGATTGTAAATCCAGATAAATATATTGAGGATTATAAAAATGCTGGTGTACATAATCTTACTGTTCATTATGAAGCATGTGATCATTTGCATCGTTCTGTACAATCAATAAAAGCTGCCGGCATGAAAGCGGGAGTTGCTTTGAATCCACATACACCGGTTCACCTACTTGGAGATATTATACAGGATATTGATTTGGTTTTAATAATGTCAGTTAACCCTGGATTTGGAGGACAAAAATTCATTGAAAATGCAATCCATAAAGTTTCACAAGCCAAGGATTTAATAGTACAGAAAAACTCACCCGCGAAAATTGAAGTGGATGGTGGCGTAAACACAGAAAATGGAAGAAGACTAGTAAATGCTGGTGCTGAAGTGTTGGTTGCCGGAAGTTTTGTCTTTAAGTCGGAAAATCCGATTGAAACCATTGAGAAATTAAGAAATTGCGCTCTTTAAAAATATTATGTTTTTATAATTTTAATTTTAGTTATGAGTAAACATTTTGTTTGAGTTTTTTTGCTAACCATGGCAATGAGAGAATGAGTCAAGCAATGGTTGCTCAATTTGGAATGAATAGTTTAGGAGCTGAATTGGGCGAAAATCCAAATCATTATTAATCAATGCGCTTTTTCAAACAGATGATGGAATGGGAACTCAAGTTGGGATGTTAAGTTTAGCAGAAGCAATGAAGCAGAAGCGGATCATATTGGTTTAATTCTAATGTCAATGGCTGGTTACGATTCTAACGAAGCAGTTGCGTTTTGGGAAAGAATGGATGCCATGTCAGGTGGAAACGCTCCTATGGGTGTTATAAGGCACCACCCTACAAGTGACACTAGGGTAGGTAATTTAAAAGTTTTAATGCCTTAGGCGTTGAAGTATTATTAAGGGAATTAATCGCTACAAATATTACACGGCGCGGAAAAATAAATATTTGTATTTGGTAGAATTTCTCTAATGGCATCTTGGGCATCAATTTTAGTTGGCGTCATTCTCATATCCAATACTTTCAAATTCTTTAAATCTTCTATGGTAGGAGGTAGGGAGGTTATATTATTACTCCATAGGTCCAAAAATTCCAATTTCGATAAATTGTTTATTCCAACAGGAATTTCGTTCAGTCCATTTTCACTTATTTGTAAAATAACTAAGTTTTTTAATATACATATTTCATCCGGTAAATAAATTATGTCGTTCTTACTTAAAACTAAGACCCTCAAATTTTGTAATTCTCCAATCCAACTTGGAATGCTGTCCAGTTTATTTTTTTTTAAGTTTAAAATTTGAAGGTTTTTTAAATTTCGAATGGCAATGGGTACCGAATCTAATTTTTGTCTGCTAAGGTTGAGGCTGAATGCTGAGTCAGGGTGAAGTATAGCTTCTTCCAAAGACAAAACGGGTGCTGGTCCGTTTAGGTATTTTTTATATGATTTTGGGGATTGAGCTTGAAGAAAATTACCCAATAACAAAAAGCTAATCAAAAATAGCGCGGCAGTTAATTTCGTCGAGATCCAACTGTCCTTGTAGTTCTGCTGTGTTTTCGAATTTTTTTTCATCTCGAATTCGTTTAACGAATTCAATGCTAATTTGTTGTTCGTAGATGTCGTCATTAAAATCAAATATATGAACTTCAATTGTAGTATTTTCTGTATTCTCAACAGTAGGTCGATTCCCTACATTAAGCATTCCAAATAAAATAGTTTTATTTACAGTTACGCGCACCGCATAAACTCCTAAACCTGGAATTAGTTTGTATTTGTCTATTGGTTTTATATTAGCAGTAGGGAATCCAATTGTTCTTCCCAATTTATTTCCCTCTATTACAGTTCCACTAATTTGAAAATTGTAACTTAAATATTCGTTGGCAATGTCAATATTTCCGTCTGTTAATGCTTTTCTTATTTTAGTAGAGCTAATATTAATGTCGTCTAAAACTTTGGCGCCGATTTCCTCCAATTCGAAATTATAAAGAGAAGAAAGTTCACTCAGGCTTCCGAAAGACCCTTCCCTGTTTCTGCCAAAATGGTGGTCATAACCAATAACTAATCGATGAACCCCAATAGTATTAATTAATACATCCCTCACGAATTCCGTTGATGTTAATCTTGAAAATTCACGAGTAAATGGTTCTATAATGAGATGATCAATTCCAAGATTACTCAATAATTCAATTTTCTCATCCTGAGAATTAAGAAGCTTTAGGTCATTGCTCTCAGGGAATAGCACCATTCTTGGGTGCGGAAAAAAAGTAAGAAGAAGGCTTTCTGCTTGACAGATTTTTCCGTGGGCTACAAGGTTTTTTAATAGTTTTTTATGTCCAATATGAACCCCGTCGAAGGTTCCGATTGTGGCCACAATTTCCCCCCCTTTATTAAACTCGTCTAATCCGTAATAAACCTTCACTATTTCAATTGAAAATTACACACTAAATAAATGAGTTAAAGTACAGAATATCAGATTATTGACAAACATATAAACAATTTGTTTTAAGTCCTCAAATGTAGGTATTTATAAATAGAGTGGGAAATGAAAATTGTACTATTAAAAAAACTACTTTTGCACTCGAATTTTGAAACGATTTTTTAATCTTTTTTATACAAGATAAATGTCTGCACAAGTAGGGAAAATATCTCAAATTATTGGACCAGTAATCGATGTCGCTTTTGATGCGCAAGGTGCTGAACTTCCTAAAATTTATGACTCACTAGAAATTACTAGAGAGGACGGAACAAAAGTAATTCTTGAATGTCAACAGCACATTGGAGAAAACACTATTAGAACTGTAGCAATGGATGCTTCTGATGGACTCAGAAGAGGCATGGAAGTTATTTCAACAGGAAACCCTATTACTATGCCAATTGGCGAAGCGGTAAATGGAAGATTGTTTAATGTAGTTGGTGATACTATTGATGGTATTGGTCATTTAGATAAGACTGGTGGATATCCAATTCACCGATCTGCTCCACGTTTTGAAGACCTTTCCACAACATCTGAAATTCTTTTTACTGGAATTAAGGTTATTGACCTTATTGAGCCTTATGCAAAAGGTGGTAAAATTGGATTATTTGGTGGTGCTGGGGTAGGTAAAACAGTTCTTATTCAAGAGTTGATTAACAATATCGCTAAAGGATACGAAGGTCTTTCTGTATTTGCTGGTGTTGGTGAAAGAACTCGTGAAGGAAATGATTTATTGAGAGAAATGCTTGAATCTGGTATTATTAAATACGGAGACGAGTTTATGGAATCAATGGAAAAAGGTGGTTGGGATTTATCGAAAGTTGATCTTGTCGCTTTAAAGGAATCAAAAGCAGCATTTGTTTTTGGTCAAATGAATGAACCTCCTGGAGCGCGTGCGCGTGTTGCATTGTCTGGTTTGACTTTGGCTGAGTATTACCGTGATGGTGATGGAACTGGTGCTGGAAAAGATATCTTATTTTTTATTGATAATATATTTAGATTTACGCAAGCTGGTTCTGAAGTATCTGCACTTCTTGGTCGTATGCCTTCTGCTGTTGGCTACCAACCTACACTTTCTACGGAAATGGGTGTGATGCAAGAACGAATTACTTCTACCAAAAATGGTTCTATTACTTCAGTACAAGCCGTATATGTGCCTGCAGATGATTTAACAGATCCTGCACCAGCTACAACTTTTGCTCACTTAGATGCAACTACTGTACTTTCAAGAAAAATTGCAGAGTTGGGTATTTATCCTGCTGTGGATCCATTGGATTCTACTTCAAGAATTTTGACCGTAGATATCGTTGGTGAAGAGCATTACAATTGTGCTCAAAAAGTAAAAGAAACACTTCAACGTTACAAAGAATTACAAGATATTATTGCAATTTTGGGTATGGACGAATTATCTGAAGAAGATAAATTGGTTGTACACCGTGCACGTCGTGTGCAACGTTTCCTTTCTCAACCTTTCCATGTTGCTGAGCAATTTACTGGTTTGGTAGGGGTGTTGGTTTCTATCGAAGATACTATTAAAGGATTTAATATGATTTTGGATGGTGAAGTTGATCAGTATCCAGAAGCTGCCTTTAATCTAAAAGGAAACATTGACGATGCTATTGCAGCTGGAGAAAAAATGTTGAAAGAATAATTACCGAATTATGGAAATTGAAATTTTAACACCAGACAGAGACATTTTTAAAGGGGAAATTGTAAGCGCAACCTTTCCAGGAAAAGATGGGTCATTTGGAGTAATGAATAATCACGCTCCTATGATTGCTGCTCTTAAAGTTGGCGAAATTGTCGTGAAAAGTGAAAACGGCGAACAGGCATTCAAAGTAAAAGGTGGAGTAGTAGAGATATTGAAGAACAAGGTTATTGTTCTTGCGGAGTAAATTCGTGTTTTAGTTGATAATTAAATAATTCCGCAAGAAAGGGGTTTCGAAAGAATCCCCTTTTTTCTTGCCTTAAAGTTTTTCTATTTCAACTTTTCATTATTTTTATGCCTGCCCTTATCTCGAATGCTTTTATTGATCATTCGAGTTTCAAAAGCTTTAGTAAGATCAATTCCAGTTTGATTAGCTAGACAAATAACAACGAACAATACATCGGCAAGTTCCTCACCTAGGTCTTTGTTTTTGTCTGATTCTTTTTCACTTTGCTCTCCATAACGCCGGGCAATAATACGAGCCACTTCGCCAACTTCTTCTGTTAGTTGAGCCATGTTAGTGAGTTCATTGAAGTAACGAACACCCACCGTGTTTATCCATTCATCTACTTCTTTTTGTGCTTCTTCTAAAGTCATATTTTAAAGGATTTAATCTTTGTTTTTAGAATCAATAATAATAGTAACCGGACCAGAATTAACTAAACGGAGATCCATCATAGCGCCAAATTTTCCAGTTTCGATTTCTTTTCCCAAATCTTCGTTAAGTTGAATTATCATTTTTTCGTATAGTGGTATTGCAAATTCGGGACGAGCAGCACGAATGAATGAAGGACGATTTCCTTTTTTTGTTTTAGCATGAAGAGTGAACTGAGAAACCAACAATATATTACCGTCAACTTCTGCTATGTTATTATTCATATTTCCTTCCTGATCATCAAATATCCGAAGGTTGCATATTTTTTTACTTAACCAAACAACATCATCCATTGAATCTTCCGCTTCTATTCCAAGCAAGACCAAATAGCCAAGTTCAATATTACTAATTGGGTTAGAATCTACTAATACCGAAGCTTTTGATACCCTCTGAATTACTACTTTCATTTAAGAGTCGAAAATATGAAATTCTCAGATAATAAAGAAAACCCTTATGAGTTTCCTTTGTTGTAATCTGCTAAAAATTGAGCTAACCCACTATCGGTAAGAGGGTGCTTTAAAAGACCAACAATAGAAGATAATGGTCCAGTCATAACATCAGCGCCAACTTCAGCACACTTAATTACATGCATGGTATGACGAATAGAGGCTGCCAATATTTGAGTGTCAAATAAGTAGTTATCGTAAATAAGGCGAATTTGTTCAATTAATTCAACTCCATCATAAGAAATGTCATCTAATCTACCGATAAAAGGAGACACATAAGTTGCTCCTGCTTTTGCTGCTAACAATGCTTGCCCAGCAGAAAATACCAAAGTACAATTGGTCTTAATTCCTTTGCTAGAAAAATATTTTAATGCCTTAATTCCGTCTTTTATCATTGGAATTTTTACAACAATATTTTCATGAAGTTTAGCAAGTTCTTCCCCTTCGCGAATCATACCTTCCAAATCGGTAGAAATTACTTCGGCACTTACGTCACCTTCCACGATATTACAAATGTCAACATAGTGCTTAATGATGTTTTCTTTTCCAGTAATTCCTTCTTTCGCCATCAACGATGGGTTAGTGGTTACACCGTCTAAAACACCTAATTCTTGTGCCTCTTTTATTTGTGCAAGATTTGCAGTATCGATAAAAAATTTCATTTTTTGAGCTATTAAATTATGTTTAACAAAAGTATTTTTATAGAAAACAAATCACTAAAATATTAGCCGATTTATTTGGATACTTTTCAACGAAAAATTATTTTATTGTGGTTTTAATGATTTTTATTGTCGGTTGATTTTACCTCTCAAATGATCCACAAGAACTTCCAAGCCTTTAGTATAATGATGGTTGTTGGTAATAATTACGTGCGCATCGTCACGATAAGGTCTTAAGTATTTTTTATAGCTCGGCATAACATGGTTCTCCCATTGATATTTAACATCGTCTTCTGGGTATCCACGTTCTTTAATGTCCCGTTTTATTCTACGTTCTAGTTTTATAGAATCCCTAACATCAATATAAATTCGGAGGTCAATTAAGTCTCTTATTTCCTGGTAATGAAAAACAAATAACCCTTCCAGTATAAGGATGGAGGCAGGTTCTATATTTATTGATTTCGCATTTTCGGGACTTACATTGAAAGTGTACTCCGTTATTTTAATAGATTTATTATCTATTAATGCAAGTATGTCTTTGTGAAAACTAGCACGATCAATGGATCCGGGAAGATCAAAATTAATTTTCCCATTTTCGTCGATGAGTTGTTTTTCTTTTGGAAAATAATAGTTGTCTTGGGAAACAACAGTAATTTCTTTGGTGTTGAATGTTTGTTTAAGTTCAGAAATGAAAGATGTTTTTCCTGAGGCACTTCCGCCGGCAATTCCAACGATATATGGTTTTTTAAACATCAAAATATAGGGTATAAAAAAAGGGTAAGCTACTTTTATCGCACCGCTACAACTATTTACCCTTGCTACCTTCCGGTCCTGGGGGAGTTCAATAGGAGCTGGTCGTAAAAGACTTACCCAGCGCAAAAGTACTCGTCTGTTTATGATGTGCAAGTAATTTTCGTTTTATTATTCTAAACAATTTCATGATTTTTTAGGAAGCTTTAAAGAGGCTAATAATTTACATTTGTAGGCTAAAAATATTTATAAATGAAAATAAATAAAGATTTTATACTTCAATATGGTTTACTATATGGAGTAACCATGTCTGGCTATTCATTGATTAGTTATATCATCGGAATTGATTTTATGCTTAACTGGTTTAATGTTGGTTTTGCGTTCTTATTACCATTTGGTTTGACTTATTATATTGGAACTATTTCTCGTTCAAAAAATGGAGGTTTTATTTCATGGAAAGAAGCTTTTACAGAATTGTTTTTGGTTTTGGCAGCTGGTTTTTTTGTTATTGTAGCTTTTGATTTTGTCTTGAACACATTAATAGAACCAGAACTTCCCATGGAATTATATGATAAAGTTGTTGAAAAAACAATGAAGATGCTGCAAGGGATTGGAAGTGATGAAGCCACACTAAATGAGACTTATAAGAAATTTGAAGAAGGTAGAGTTGCTGTATCAGAAAAGTATACTGCTTTTGGAGTAATTAGAACGTATATGTCAGGTTTGTTTTTTCAAGGATTGGTTGCAGCATTAATTGCATTGTTTATTAAAAAGAATAACCCAAATCTATTTTCTGAATCAGAAGAGAATTAATATTTTTTATGGATATTTCTTTAGTAATTCCTGCATACAACGAGGACGAATCTTTACCAGAACTTAGCAATTGGATTGACAAGGTAATGGTGGCCAATAATTTCAGTTATGAAGTACTATATATCGATGATGGAAGTACGGATAATACGTGGAAAGTAATTGAGTCTCTTGGAGCAGAAAACCCTTTTATTAAAGGAATTAGGTTCAGAAGAAATTACGGAAAATCGGGAGCCTTAAATGTTGGGTTCGCCGAGGCAAACGGTGATGTTGTAATTACCATGGATGCTGACTTACAAGATAGCCCGGATGAAATTCCAGGTTTGTACAACATGATTATCAAAGAAGGATTTGATTTGGTGTCGGGTTGGAAAAAGGAACGTCACGATCCAATTTCTAAAACGATTCCTACAAAACTCTATAATTGGGCAACTCGTGTTATGAGTGGTATTTACCTTCATGATTTTAATTGTGGACTGAAGGCATACAGACAGGATGTGGTAAAGTCTGTTGAAGTATATGGTGAAATGCACAGGTATATACCTGTCTTGGCCAAAAGAGCTGGATTTCCAAAAATAGGGGAGAAGGTCGTGAAACATCAAGCAAGAAAGTTTGGCGTTTCTAAATTTGGATTAATGCGGTTTGTAAATGGGCCTCTTGATTTGCTTTCCATAATGTTCGTTTCGAAGTTTGGAAGGAAACCGATGCATATTTTTGGAATGTTGGGGACATTGTTATTCGCTATTGGTTTTGGAGCAGCGGTTTTTGTTGGAGTAGAAAAACTTTATTTTGTAAGTATTGGAGTAAAGGCTAAACTGGTTACTTCCAATCCGTTTTTTTACATTGGACTAACTTCTATGGTGTTGGGTACTCAACTCTTTTTAGCTGGTTTTCTGGGCGAATTAGTCTCTAGAAACAACCCAGAAAGAAATTTGTATTTAGAAAGTTCTAGAGTAAATCTTTCGCAAATATTAAGCCTTAAGTAAGATTAATTTTAATTTACGATTTGGTTTCTTATCCCCTCGACTTTCTCTCGAATTTCAGATAAGTCACTAAGATTAAGAACCACAGTGTCACTAATTTGAGTAACTCTTATTGACGTAGTTAACTTTTCAAATTCAATTAATTCTATCTCTAAAGCTACAACTTCACGTGTTTTACTTGTAAGTTGTGCTAGTTCATAATTGATGCCTTGTAACATTTCTAATTGACTAGATATGTGTTTCAAATTAGCCGAATCAACGGAATTTGAATAGGTTTCTTGAGAATTAAAAGCGAGATACGCACTTTCTACCCAAGCTCCTGTATAAAAAAGTATGGCTCTCTCCTGAATTCCGTTTTTCCTTAAAGTTTCATCCAAATCTTCTTGAATACTTTGAGCCATTCGTCTCATTGAATCTTGATTTCCCAAACTAGAAGTAAAAGCAGTTGCCAAAACTTCATAATTGAAAATTTCAGTAAGCCCAATGCCTTTGGATAAAATCCTCATAATCATTAAATATTCTGATGCAGATTGCCCATATCATTCATAACGCAATAACTTAAATCTGCGGAGTATACTCCAAAATTCAAAGCTTTTTTTGTATGTGTGTTGTACTTTTCGAAGTTAAAAGATGGGTTTGTAATATCGGGAATAAATCGCATTCCCGAATTTTTATAATTTTGAGCTAACTCAATGGAAGAAGGGAATTAAAGGGCTTTTCTGTCAATTAAATTTATTTTTAATTTGAAGGTTTCAAAGTCTTCAATGGCTTCTTGAGCTATCCCTTCCGTATTTACTTCGTAGTCCACGTTATTTTCATCACAGGAGCATAAAACACCAACAAAAGCAGAAATAATTAAGTAAGTGGTTAATCTCATAATTTGTAAAAAGTACAACGAACTGAATTAATGATTTTCATTAAATGGGATAATTGTATTAATCTGTCTTTATTGTTAAGTATTTTATTTTACTTTGCCGATTAAATTATACTGTGATTAGATCTGTTTTAATAATTTTTTGTGTTTCCGTGTTTTTCTTCGGCTGTGATTTTGTAGGTCAAGATGAACAGTTTGATGCGGATGTCATTCTTGCTGATAGTATTTCCGATAAGTTTACTCATGAACTCGGTACAGTTCGAAAAAACATTGAACAAAGCGCAACTATGTACAACCGACTTTTTCAATTAAATTGTCCTTATAACCCAGATCTTCCCCTGCCAAATCAAAGAGAATACGAATTGACTTCGCAGAAGGCTATTGGTTTTGGTGCTTATGCAGCAAGTTTTGTTTACTGTGCATCTTATGAGCAAACGCAACAGGCCAATAAATACCTAGATTTTATTATTGTTCTTTCGGAAGAATTAGGGATTAGAGGAGCTTTTGATGAGGAAGACCTAAATATGCTTTTATCCAATGATACAAGTATGAATAAATCCACGACATTAACAAGAGTTTATCTAAAAGCAACGGAACAGCTTTATACCCAAGAACGTGCAATTTTAGTTAGTTACATGGTAGTTGGAGGTTGGGTAGAAGGAATGAAAATGAGTTATGAGACTTGCGGGAAGTATCTAGAAAAAGAAGGAATTCGTTTGAGGATTTACGATCAAACTTTTAGTTATTACAATTGTATTCGAATATTAGATACTTTTTCTGAAGTTGAAGACGTTGCTGAACTAAAAGCTAAATTAAGTGTATTGGAACCTATGATTGACCAAGTTGTAAAAACTCGAGGTGATATTGATGAGGTTCTTTTTAGCCAGGTACAAGATGCTATTGCAATCCTTAGAGAAGACATTCACAACTAATTTAAAATAAAAGCCATTTTTTTTAATTTTTGATAATACTTTATTGGTAAAAGAGTGTTACTTTTGCCGCCCGGTTGAGAGGCTTGAATTTTTCAATAATCTTAATGGAGTTAGTTCCCAAAAATTTTCAGAAGTTTTTAGAAAGGATTTATTCTTTCGAGAAATGTAATGTTACGAGGTGTAGCATTCTCGAAAGCATTCGGGAGGTTATGCTCCTATAATGAATAATATTCATTATAGATAATAACGCTACGGGGTGTAGCGTAGCCCGGTTATCGCGCCGCGTTTGGGACGCGGAGGTCGCAGGTTCGAATCCTGCCACCCCGACAAAAAAGCCTGATACGAAAGTATCGGGCTTTTTTATTTAAATAAAAAAGACCAACAGATGGCTTCGGATGTCTCCAATCCCCAAATCAGGATCACCGACTAATGTGGCTTGGATATAAATAACCGCATACTAACTCTGCTTTAAAAATCCATCAAAATTTTAAAACTTAATTTTGACAAAAATTAGTTCTTAATTTTGTAGATTAACGCAATACATAATTGGAAAATAAAACTTTTAAAATATCTGTAAAAAACATGGTTTGCAACCGCTGTATAAAAGTGGTTAAGGATGAATTAAGCGCAAAAAATATTGATTTTTTGGATGTGGAATTGGGTAATATTTATTTTGAAAACCAAATTTCTGATGCAACAAAAAATCAAATTTCAATTCTTTTAGAAAAGGAAGGGTTTGAATTATTAGAAGACCGTGAAGCCAAAATAATAAGTGAAATTAAGTCTTTAGTAATTGAGCATAATCATTCCAAAAAAGGCAACAAACAAAAGCTATCGACATTTTTAGCAACTAGCATTGGAGTGGATTATACTCTACTAAGTAAAATGTTTTCAAATATAGAAGGTCGTTCCATAGAAAATTATGTTATAGCTCAAAAAATAGAAAAAGCAAAAGAGTTGTTGATTTACAACGAATTAACTCTTTCTCAGATTTCTTATGAGTTAGATTATAGCAGCCCACAACATTTATCTCGCCAATTCAGACAGGTCATTGGACTTACTCCTTCGGAATTTAAAAAAATTGGGAACCGTAAGAATTTAGATACGATTTAACCATAATTGTGCACAAGAATTGGCTTTGAAGTCTTAACATTTGCATTTCAGAGTTTGAAATGAATTTGCTTTTGATCTAATCCCGTGAAATACACATATAATATTATAGGAATGTCATGCAGTGGTTGCAAGGCGAATACGGAAAGTGCATTACGCAGTTTACCAGAAATTACAAATGCAATAGCAACTGTAAAAAGTGGAAGCTTGGAACTTGAAATGACCAGTCCTGTTCCATTAGATAAATTGCAAGAATCTCTTGATAGCAAAGGGTTGCATTACAAAATCAGAAATTTAGGAGATAATTCAGAGATCAACCACAAATCCTCACATAAACGGAACGAGGATATAGAAGGGGAAGGTATTTTTTATTGTCCCATGCACTGCGAGGGTGAAAAAACGTATGACAAAATGCGCGATTGTCCGGTTTGCGGAATGGACTTGGTTGAACAACCAAAGGCAATTCAAAAAGCACAATATACTTGCGCTATGCATCCTGAAATAATAAAAGACCAACCAGGTGCTTGTACTATTTGTGGTATGGATCTATTTCCTATGGCCGCCTCAGAAAGCGCAGAGGATAAAACCTATCAAGGACTCATGAATAAAATGAAAATTTCTTTGGTATTTACCATTCCTGTTTTCATAATTGCCATGTCGGATATGATTCCTGGAAATCCATTGAAAGATATGTTTTCACAATTAACATGGAATTGGATTCAACTAGTATTGTCTATTCCTGTTGTATTTTATACTGGATGGATGTTTTTCGAAAGGGCTTATAATTCTATAAGAACATGGAATTTAAATATGTTTACGCTAATAGGAATTGGTTCGAGTATCGCATTTGTATTCAGCATTTTCGCCTTACTCTTTCCAGATGTTTTCCCAGATCAATTTAGAACGGAAAATGGGACAGTGTTTGTCTACTTTGAATCCGTTACGGTTATTCTAACATTGGTTTTATTGGGGCAATTGTTAGAGGCACGGGCCCACAGCGAAACAAGTGGAGCAATTAAGGAGTTGCTCAATCTTGCTCCCACAGAAGCGACATTAGTCACTTTAAAAGGAGATAAAACCATTTCCATACACGATATTAATAAAAGAGATTTATTGCGAATAAAACCGGGAGGGAAAATACCTGTTGATGGAATTATAAGCCAAGGAGAAAGTACTATCGATGAATCCATGATTACTGGGGAACCAATACCAGTAGACAAATTTATGGGAGATAAAGTTACTTCAGGAACTATCAATGGTGCAAAATCATTTGTAATGGTAGCAGAAAAAGTGGGCGCCGAAACTTTACTTTCTCAAATTATAGAGATGGTAAATAATGCCAGTAGATCACGAGCACCAATTCAAAAATTGGCTGACAGAATTTCGGTTTACTTTGTTCCAATTGTTGTTCTTGCTTCAATCATTACATTTTTAGTGTGGTTCTTCTTCGGACCAGATCCAGCTTTAGTTTTTGCTTTTGTAAATTCAATTTCAGTTCTGATAATTGCTTGTCCATGTGCTTTAGGTTTAGCAACTCCAATGTCGGTTATGGTTGGTGTGGGAAAAGGTGCGCAAAATGGAGTACTTGTTAAAAACGCAGAATCTTTAGAACTCTTAAACAAAGTGGATGTATTTATTACAGACAAAACAGGAACCATTACCGAAGGGAAACCGTCCATGGAAAAGCTAGTTGTTTTGGAAGAGTTTACTGATTTTAAGGAAGAAGAGTTGTTGGAGTTTATAGTTTCTGTAAACCAATACAGTGAGCATCCGTTAGCAAAAGCTGTGGTTGATTTTGGAAAGGAAAGGAATAGTACTTTTTATGAAATTAATAATTTCCAAGCCATAATAGGCAAAGGTGTGGTTGGGAATGTAAATGGAAACGAAATTGGTTTAGGGAATGATAAACTACTAGAACAATTAAATATCGATTTGAATTCCAATTTTAAAAATAAAGTAATTGAAGAACAGAAGTTGGGAAAGACTGTTTCTTACATTTCTGTTGGAGATGAGCTAGCAGGATATATTACCATATCCGATGCCGTGAAGGAAAGCAGTAAGAAAGCAATTCAATACATTCAAAATATTGGAATAGAAGTGATAATGCTTACTGGGGACAATGAAATTACGGCTAAAGCGGTGGCTGAAACACTGCAATTGTCAAGTTTCCAAGCAGGGTGCTTACCGGAAGATAAATTGAATGTGATTAAAAAATTGCAAGCTGGGGGAAAGATCGTAGCAATGGCTGGAGATGGAATAAATGACGCTCCGGCTTTAGCGCAAGCGGATATTGGGATTGCCATGGGAACAGGAACTGATGTGGCTATTGAAAGTAGTGAAATTACCTTGGTAAAAGGAGATTTAATGGGAATTGTGAAAGCCTTAAACCTGGGGAAAGAAGTCATGAAAAACATTAAACAAAATTTATTTTTTGCTTTTGTTTATAATGTAGTAGGTGTACCAATTGCAGCTGGAATATTATATCCATTTTTCGGTTTATTGTTATCGCCAATGATTGCGGCAACTGCCATGAGCTTTAGTTCTGTTTCGGTTATTGCTAATTCTTTGAGATTGCGGGGTGTGTCTCTGAATTAAAAAAAATGACTCTCTCAATCTCTAGATTAATTTTCCATTTATAGAAGCGCCCTTCCATTATTCGAAGTAGCTTATTTTGAACTTCACAATTTTCCGATGACAGCCTTTTATGCCATTAAAAAAGGATATAAAAACAGGGCCTAATTTGCTACTTTAAAATCTAAGTAACGACATGTATCTCACAGGAAATATCGAAGTACCTTTGCAGCGATTTTAAAGACATGAAAACAAAAACGCTTAAAAAAAATAAAGTCAATGTAATTACACTTGGCTGCTCCAAAAATATTTTTGATTCAGAAGTAATGATGAATCAACTTAAAGCCAATGATTATGATGTACAGCACGAGAGTAACGACGGCGAAGCTTCTACAGTCATAATTAATACCTGTGGATTTATTGATAATGCTAAACAAGAAAGCATTGACACTATTTTAGATTGGGCAGAAGCCAAAAAAGAAGGCTTAGTAGATAAGGTTTTGGTAACTGGCTGCTTAAGTGAAAGATATAAAGATGATTTGGCGGGAGAAATTCCAGAAATCGATTCTTGGTTTGGTACTAGGGAACTGCCTCGTTTACTTAAAACATTAAAAGCCGATTATAAGCATGAGCTAGTAGGTGAAAGACTCTTAACCACACCGATACATTATGCCTATTTTAAAATTGCTGAAGGTTGTGACAGACCTTGTTCTTTTTGTGCAATTCCATTAATGCGTGGAAAGCATGTTTCTACACCAATGGAAAATTTAATAGAAAGTGCTAAAAGTTTGGCAGCTAAAGGAACGAAAGAACTGATTTTAATAGCACAAGATTTAACTTACTACGGCCTTGACATTTATAAAAAAAGAAATTTAGCCGAATTATTGGACAAGCTTTCCGATATTGAAGGTATAGAGTGGATTCGTTTGCAATATGCTTATCCTTCTGGTTTTCCGATGGATATTTTAGATGCCATGAACCGAAATAAAAAGGTTTGTTTTTATTTGGATATGCCTTTACAACATGCCAGTACCAAGATGCTTAAAAGTATGAAAAGGGGAATTACTCGTGAAAAAACAGATGCTTTAATTAATACTATTCGCGAAAAGGTTCCTGGATTGGCACTGCGAACAACTTTAATAACTGGCTTTCCTGGAGAAACACAGGAAGATTTTGAAGAAATGATGGAATGGGTTGAAAAAACTCGATTCGACAGATTGGGATGTTTTACTTATTCGCATGAAGAAAATACAACAGCTCACAAATTAGAAGATGATGTGCCACAGGAGACTAAACAAGCCCGTGCAAATGCTATAATGGAGTTGCAAAGCGGCATTTCTTTGGAACTAAACGAAGCTAAAGTTGGAAAAACATTTCAAGTACTTTTTGATAGAGCCGAGGGCGACTATTTTATTGGTCGTTCACAATACGATTCTCCTGAAGTGGACAACGAAGTGTTAGTGCACAAAGATGATGGCTATGCTCGAATTGGAGATTTTGCAAATGTGGAAGTAACAAGTGCGGAAGAATTTGATTTGTTTGGGAAAATTGTAGATTAATATTTGGCTCATAATCGATTGTCCTTAAACTGTTTTACATTTGGCAATGAATTAATTCGATAACTACTTCTACCTAATTTGGAGCTGTTTTTAATTCTTTATTTATACAAATTACTTAATATATGGATTGGTTATTTGAACTTTGGCCTTGGTATATTTCCGGACCTGCAATAGGACTTATAGTACCAATATTGCTAATCATTGGAAACAAACAGTTTGGTGTCTCATCTTCACTTGTGCAGATTTGTTCCGTTTGCCTTCCCTTAAAAAACGAATATTTTAAAGTCTATAGTTGGAAAGAAAATTCTTGGAATTTAGTTTTTATTTTAGGGACAATTATAGGTGGGTCGATTGCGGGATTTTTATTGATGGATGGAACGCCGATGAAGATTGCTCCGGAAACAGTCAAAGCCCTATCTGAACTGGGTCTTACCGATTTTAGCACACTCATGCCGCAAGAAGTATTCTCTTGGTCTTATTTGTTATCGCCTCGAACCTTAATTATGGGTCTTGCTGGCGGTTTTTTAGTTGGCTTTGGTGCTCGTTACGCAGGCGGTTGTACTTCTGGACATGCCATAATGGGATTGTCTCAACTTAGTATCGGTTCTTTGGTAGCAGTTATTGGTTTTTTTATTGGTGGTTTAATCATGACCTTTTTTATTCTACCTCATATTCTCACACTTTAATACTTAGGAATTTTGAAAAACTTAAAATATTTATTAATTGGAATTTATTTCGGAATTTTACTGGTTAAATCGGAAGTGGTTTCCTGGTTTCGAATTCAGGAAATGTTTCGTTTCGACTCATTTCATATGTATGGAGTAATTGGAAGTGCTGTAGTTATTGGTGCAATTTCTGTTTTTCTAATCCGTCATTTTAATATAAGATCAATGGATGGGAGCGAAATAATTATTAAACCAAAAGTTTTTAATAAAAAAGGCAATATTATAGGAGGAATCATTTTTGGTTTGGGTTGGGCTCTAACAGGTGCTTGTCCTGGGCCATTATTTGCACTAGTTGGTGCTGGTTATTCTTTTCTTCTTGTAGTTATTTTAGGAGCAACAATAGGTACGCTTACTTATGGTTATAGTAAAAAATATTTACCGCATTAGGATTGTCCTTTTTTAATAAAGGATAATTTAAATAGTAGATTGAAAGAATTGAAATCTATTTTCTCATAAACTACTCAGCTGCAGAAATAATTACTCCGAAATTGCCGTCCGTTTGTTTCCAGTTATCGGATGGTAAATAAGTTCTTGAAACAAATCCGTCGAGATATAATGCATTTTCGCAGCCTATTTGTTTGAAATAATTGGCGAAATCGTAGAAGTTTATTTTTTGTTTAGAGATGGTAAGGTTGTTCCTTTTTTGTTTAATTATTTTGTTATAATTGCCTCATACGAAGTTAACCAAAGCCATAGGAAAAGTAGAATTATGAATTTAATTCAGTTTATAAGTTATCTCAAGAAAGACAATAGAGCTCAAAATTATTTGAATGTAAATTATCCTGAGATTGACTTTTATAATGTTGAAGTTTATTTAGAAAATTCTTTATCTGTTGATTCTGAACTTAAATTTTTTGATGCTGAAAAGATTGACGGAAGAATCGAGATGACTGTAAACAATCAAAAATTCATTAATCTTTTTACTCTTGACTATTTACTTGAGGTAGTAAAGGACTATTCTGATGTCAAATCGAACGTGCAGCAAATCGCTGAGAAGGTTGTCAGTTTCAGAATAAATAAAGCTTAGGTAAACTAGTATATTAAAATGGTAATGCAAAACAAATACAGTTGTAATTTAAAGGGCATTAAAAAAGAGTTTGACCAAACGTTCTTAATTACCGAATAAACGAATCTTTCGGATCAATAATCCAACGTACCTCCAATAAAGATTACTTTTTCTTTTCCGACCTGTTTACTTTTTTTACTCTTTTTCCTTTTTCTTTCGTTTTTATTTCTTTCCTTCTTCCTACTTTTTTCTTTTTTCGCTTTTTCTTGTTTCGCTTTTTCTCCTCGGATTATTTGTCCATTTTCAAAGTTTACATCTGCCACTCTGCGAGTAGGGTCGAGCTGCATTATTTCAATGTCTTCAAATTTAACATCCAAATCTAGTTTGTAGTATGGGTGTGTCCAAGGCCAAGCGCTTAATGTTTGCCAATTATCTTCTACCGGTTTAGAATTGCGCATTGCTTTTAGTGGGATGTAATACAGCAACACGCTTCCGTCCTTTTTCTTTATGGCTAGTTCTGCTGGCATTGGCATTTGCCCTTCTCGTTTTATTAGTATTTCAGTTCCTTTTTCACTTGCTTTTGCAGTATTCAAAACGTAATCAATGGTTTTTGTAGTTCCCAAAAAATGTTGAAAATACCAATCGAGATTCATATCAGATTGTTTTTCCATAACTCGTTTAAAATCTGTTGGGGTAGGGTGTTTGAATCGCCATGTATAATAATACGTTTTCATACCCTTGTAAAAATTATCCTTTCCAACAATGTATTCCAATTGTTTTAGAAATACACTGCCTTTATAGTAGGAATTTATGCCATAGTTCCTGTTGGTGTGGTAGTAGTCGGCATGAGTAGTCATGGGTTCTGATTTTGGGTTACTTGCAATGCTCAAGTAAACTCCATACGCTCTCAATGCAGGATTAAGTAAATTTCGTTTGTATATCTCATCCAATACATGATATTGGGCGAATTGAGTAAATCCTTCATCCATCCACGGATACTTTGTTTCGTTTGTAGCCAATAATCCATAATACCAAGAGTGAATAGACTCATGTACCATTACACTAACCAGCCCGGCTATACTTCCTCGTCCAGTAATCATGGTTGCCATTGGATATTCCATACCACCATCTCCACCTTGTATTACACTAAATTGTTTATAAGGATATTCGCCAAATTTAGCATTCATTATCTCAAAATTTTGTTCAGTATACGGTTGTAGGGTTTTCCAATTCGGAGTAGTTATCGAATCTTTTATATATAAAAAATGAAGCTCTATTCCGTTTTTCATTACCCGAACGTCGTGGGTATAATTTGGATCAGCAGCCCAAGCAAAATCGTGAACTTTAGGCGCCTTAAAGTGCCAAGTAATTTGTCCTTTTGACTGGTTCAAAGTTTTACCATTCAATGGATATCCATGTCCAGTTTGCTCAGGGTTTTGTAAGTAACCGGTACCACCTACAACGTAAGAGGCATCTAAAGTTAATTTAACATCAAAATCGCCCCAAACACCATGGTATTCTCTGGCAACATATTCATCCGTCATCCAACCATCTCTATCGTATTCAGCAATTTTAGGATACCATTGAGTCATGGTGTAATCTACACCTTCCATGTTGTTTCTTCCACTTCTTCTTGTTTGTTTTGGCACCTGTGAATTAAACTTCATGTCAATTATTATCGAAGAGGAAGGAGCAAGGGCTTCATTTAAATAAACCGTCATCAGAGTTCCGTCAATGGTATATTTAACCGGCTTTTTATTAACCTTTAAATCATCCATTTTATGGTAACCAATTTCAGATTCTTTGTATGCTACTATTTTAGAGCCAATTCTTCCATCAGGATCCGTTATACTTCTAGAACGAGCATCCATCATACTGCCTGGTTGAAAAGCATTAAAGTATAAATGATAATAAATTTTATAAAGTGTGTCCGGCGAATTGTTGAAGTAAATAGCGTTTTGTAAACCGGTCATCTTGTGTGTATTTACATCAAGATTTATATCCATTTTATATTCCACACGCTGTTGCCAATAGCACTCTTGCGCATAGCTAGTTGTAAATAAAGTCAGTAATAATAATAAAGTTGTAATTCGTTTCATAACGTCCGATTTTTGAAGGCTCGAATATATAATCTTTGTATTATCAAAAAAGATTTAATGTATTGTTAAGTGAATTGAGTTATGGGTGGTAATAAAGAATTTGATTTTGAGGGATTAAGAAAGAAATTGATTGAGGAAGGAGGTTTTCCAAAAGTTTACTTTTTTAAATTTATTGTACCATCCGATAACAAAAGTGTTGCATTAGTTGAAGCTCTTTTTAATGAGAACGCGCAAGTAAACCTTAGAAGTTCCAAAACTGGAAAGTATGTGAGTTTGAGCGCGAAAGAAGTAATGCTTTCAGAAGAAAATATAATAAATCGTTATAAAGAAGCATTAAACATAAAAGGTTGTATTGCACTTTAAAAATATTAAATGAAAAAACTCATCTTCTTCTTTTTACTGATTTTTCATGTGGTTGGGTATTCTCAGTCTTTTCAAGAAAAATTAATTAAATGGACAGCTGATTCAGATTTAAAAAATGCTTCGATTGGGTTTAAGGCAATTCAATTGAATACTGGGAAGGTGATTGCGGCTTTTAATTCAGAGCAAGCCTTAATTCCAGCGTCCAACTTAAAATTACTCACTACCGCAGCTGCAATTGAAATCTTTGAGCCAAATAAAAAACTGGAAACCAAACTTTTGTATTCTGGAAAAATAGAAAATGGAATATTAAAAGGGGATCTAATAATTAAAGGTGGCGGTGATCCTACTCTTGGGTCGAAGTACAATAAAAATGATGTTTTTCTTCACTGGGTAAGGGACATAAAAGAACTAGGAATAACGTCTATTGAAGGACGAATAGTGTCGGATGCCTCTTCATTTCCAGATTATGATATTCCTAGAACTTGGATTTGGGAAGATATTGGCAATTATTATGGCAGTGGAGTTTCGGCATTGTCTTTTATAGACAACAGTTTTAAGATAAGTTTTTCTTCACCAAATGAAGCCCAAAATGCAACGGAGGTAATAAAAATAACTCCAGAAATCCCAAATCTAAAAATTGATAATAAAGTGCTTTCAAGCAACTCAAACTCAGATAATGCATACATTTTTGGTGGTCCATACAATTTTAATAAAAAAGCAGAAGGCACTATTCCTAAGTCAAGAAAATCGTTTTCCATAAAAGGTAGTTTACCTGACCCTGCTTTACAAGTGGCATTTATGTTTCACAACAAATTAATTTCTTCTGGCATTTCAGTAAAAGAGGGTTACAGCACCATAAGAAACTTGAAATTGGAAGGAAAAGAACTCCCAGATTCTAACATTCTTTTATCCATCTATTCTGGCTTAGAAATGCACATAATTGTTTATTATACTAATAGAAATAGTGTGAATTTATATGCTGAACATTTGCATCGTTTATTAGGTTTAGAAAAGTTAGGCATGGCCAATGTGAATTCTGGAAATGAATCAATAATGGATTTTTTAGAGAATAAAAATTTACCGGTTTCTGGTGTAAACTTGATGGACGGTTCAGGAATGTCTCGTTTTAATACGGTAACAACGGATTTAATGACCGCATTACTTATTGAAATGAAGAAAAGCAAGCGGAGTCAATATTTTATTAATTCGCTTGCCGTGTCGGGGGAGTCAGGAACATTTAAAAATTTCTTAAACTATCCAAGTACAAAAGGAAAGGTAATTGGGAAAAGCGGTTATATGGAAAGGGTTCGTTCCTATTCTGGTTACATAAATACGGGTGATTCTACTGTAGCGTTTTCCATTATCGTTAACAATTATTCTTGTAGTGCGTCTTCTATGAAAAAGAAAATAGAATTTCTTTTATTGGAGTTGTCCAAGGAATAAGCATTCCTGTTTTCTTGTTTGTGATTAAGTATTATTTCTGATTCTAGTTGAACTTTTTTAACTTTGAGAGTTATTTTAAAGTTATGAAGTGCTCTTTTATTATTCTGTTTTCACTTTCCCCTATTTCTATTTTTGCTGGAACTGGTGAAACCGTTCAGGTTAAGAGCTTTTACGCTGCACTTGTTGGGATATTACTATTGGTTTTGTTTTTTGAAAAGATTTCTTCTTCCCTAAAACTGACTTGGATGCGTTTTTCGAAGTGGATTGTTAAACAGAAAAATGAATTATTTGGACTAAAAAGGGCTGAAAAGTTAAAAAAAGACTTGATTTTAGTTAAAAAACACGCTTTTTCTTTGATTAATATCAGCTTTAGAAGTGAGGGGCATCATTCTCTATAAAGTTTAGCTGTCTCATCTTTGAAGTGTTCTAAGTTCGACTTAGAGTAAAGTTAGGTGGTTTGTTTAGTTTGTTAAGAATCCTCGTTGGTCGCCCGACCTCGGAGATTTTACGTTCTAGTCTTTTTTAGTAATACAACAAGAAATGCCAGAAATGCTAAAAAGGCTCCAAACCAATATGCATATTTTAATTGTTCTATTTGGTTGTTGTAGAAAAAAGCGCCAACTACTGCACCTAACAATATTCCGCCTTCTAGAGCAATAAACATAGTAGACATTGCTTTTCCTTTTGAATTTTCTTTTCCTAAATCTGCAGTCCAAGCAAAAATTGTAGGACTATTAATTCCCGCGGCAATTCCAAAAATAACTGCCCCTGTATAAAACCAAAATGGCGAATTACTAAATCCTAAAATTACCATGGCAATCACCAAAAAAACAGTTCCAAACAGTAACACATTTTCTCGTCCAAGTCTGTCTGATGCTTTTCCGCTAAATAATCGTACACAAATGGAGGCAGCTAAAGTAATTGTGAAAAATATTCCTCGATTGCTCAAACCTAAATGGTCGCTAAAATCTGGAGTTACCGTTAAAATGGTACCAAAAGAATAGGCCGTAAATAGCATGACCAAAGAGGGAACCCATACATCATATTCTATTATATCCTTCGGGTGGATAAGTAATAATTTAGGATTAAATTTTACAGTGGAAGGAAGAGTTTCCTTCATGCCCATTAATACCAATATAGACGCAGCTGCCACTATGGAAGAAACCCAAAACATAATTTCTAATGAATAAACATTGGCGATATAGCTTCCAAAAGCAGGGCCAGCCGCCATACCTATCGAACCGGCAACACCCAATATTCCCATAGCTTCTCCACGTTTGTTCGGTGGAATTATATCGGCTAAATAGGCTGTTGTTCCTGTAGGTTTGAATCCTGTAGAGAATCCATGTAGGAAACGAAGGATAAGAAATCCTGAAATAGTGGTAAGTAAAGGATATATAAATCCCGCAGCAATGCAAACAAATGCTCCAAATATCATAACAGGGACACGTCCGATGGTATCCGAAAGCCTGCCACTAAATGGCCGAGAGAATAATGCTGCCAAAGCAAAGAGACCAATAATTAGCCCCTTATAGGCTTTACCACCAATAGAATCGAGGTAATGAGGAAGCTCTCCCAATAACATATTAAAGCTTGCCATAAATAAAACTGAGCTGGCGCAGAGCAACCAAAACTGAGTAGTATAAAAAGATTTTTGTTTGGCCATATTAAGGTCGGCAAAGGAAACAAATTGAGTTCAGCTATTTCATAATAATTTGACGTTCATAAAATGGCATTATTCATGAAAATACTTCAATTTTCAAATCTATTTTTGTCACAATGCAATCGAAAAAGATTCTGTCTTATTTAATAGCCTCTTTGCTTTTTACTTCCTCATTTGCGGGTAACTTGCAAAAAGCCTTTGAAGCGCTTCATATATATGATTATTTTGAAGCTAAAAAATTATTTACCAAGCAGTTGAAAGGGGATTCTGTTGGCGGAGGATACGGATTGAGTGTTATTTATTCAAGAAACGATAATCCTTTTTACCAAACGGACTCAGCATTGAAGTTTATTCTTTTGGCGAATAGAAAATTCTCTTCTTTGGATGAAAAATTAAAAGGGAAACTTTTTGCAGCAGGAATAGACCAAAATGAAATATACGATCAAAAACAACGAGTAAGTCAATTGTTTTATAAAATGGCTTTGGATTCAATGACCACCAAAGTTTTTAATGACTTTATTTTAAATCACGATTGGTTTAATAATAAAACTAGGGCAATTCTCATTAGAGATTCTTTGGCTTTTGACGATGCAAGCCAAGAAAATAGTTGGCAAGCCTTTCAGTTTTTTTACAAAACCTATTATAATTCTAGGCAAGCACCAGCGTCCAGAAATAAATATGACTTATTATTTTATCAGGATAAAACTAGAAATAAATCTTTGGCCGAACACGAAAACTTTATTTTAGAATTTCCGAAAAGCCCCTATAATAGTGATGCTCAGGATCGTATTTATGAAATATCTACGAAATCAGAAACTCGAATATCGTATTATAATTTCATTAAAAAATACCCTAAAAATAAAAATGTAGAAGAAGCTTGGGAAGTAATATACAAGAAAAGTGTAAAACGAAATGATCCTATAGAAATAACCGATTTTATTCTGGATTACCCTAATTATCCTTTTCGTGAAGAGGCTCTTTTAGATTATTCATTATCCAATGAAACTTACTACCCTTTTAGAGCAGGAAATAAATGGGGTTTTATTGACGAAAAATCCAAAGTTGTAATTGAACCGAAGTATGATTGGGTAGAACAATATTCTGAAGGCTTAGCACTAGTTGGTAAAAATGAAATGGCTGGTTACATAAATAAAAGGGGTAAAGAAAATGTTGCCATTAAATATACAGATGGAGCAACTTTTACTGGTGGTTATGCATGGATTGAGTTAGACGGGAAGTATGGATTAGTTAATAGCCATGGGAGTTTGGTATTGAGTGCAGTTTACGAAAACATAGGAAATTTTTCTGAAAGTAGAATTTACGTCCAAAAAGATGGCAAGTATGGTTTTTATAATTCTAAAATGAAATTAGTAATTGAACATCAATATTCTTCAGTATCTGATTTTCGCTCGAAAAGGTCTATTGTTGAACTGAATGGTAAAAAAGGGGTGATAGATTTATTGGGTGCGTATATCATACCAATGAATTACGACCAAATAATATATCAGGAAAAAGAACAAACATATCTGTTGGAAATAGATGGGAAATTTGGAATGATGAACAGGAATGGCGATACCATTATTGATTTTAAATACGATTTGTTGAGTAATTTAAAGGAAAACAGAATATTGTTTTCCGCAGAGGGTAAATATGGATATCTGAATTATAAGGGGAGGGAAGTAGTTTCTCCTGAACACGATTTTGATTCCAAGGTTAATACTTATGGAACTTTCGAAAATGGTGTTGCAAAAACTAAAAGTAAAGGCAAGTTTGGATTAATTGATACTTCCGGAAATAAAGTATACCCTCCTATTTTTGAAGACATAGGAACATATTCAACCATAACTCCTGTTAAGAAAAATGGGCGTTGGGGATATTCCAATGCAAATGTTAAATTGGTGATAAAGTACAAATATTCTTATGCAGAAGGTTTTAATTACGGTTTGGCAAGAGTAGAGCAAGATGGAAAATGGGGTATTATAGATGAAAATGGAAATTCAGTTATAGCAATTAAATACGAGGAATTAATTTATTTTGAAAACAACCTTTTATTGGTAAAATTGAATGGAAAATGGGGTTTGTATAATAGGAATAATGAGGAATTATTTCCAATAATATATGATGTTGTAAAAGTCTACGACAAAAAAATGCTATTGCTTATTAAAGAAGGTAAGCAAGCTTATTATAATCTAAAAGAAAAAGATTTTTTATTTAAAGAACAAGGATTTTAGCCTTTTTCAATTTCGTCGAACTGATTAATTTTATTACCATATGCAAAAAACCAACCTAAGTTAGCATTAAACCAACATTCAAATTTCTCATACCATTTTTTAAAGTCTCTCTTAAATGTCATTTATCAAATTTATTTCCAATAAGTACAATCTAAAGATTGAGAAGTCGCTGGTATTGATGCCTATTGAAATTAAAAGTTGTTAACACTTGTAACTAACCGTTACAAAATGAAAGATTTATTTCATTAAGAAAATTAATTCCCAATGTGGGATAAATAAAGTTAGAATAGTATCGAAAGCTCCTTTGTCCATTCCAAGACAACATCTAACTTGCAAACGAACTTTTTTTGCAGAGGTATTATGGGAAAAATTGTAATTATAGGAAATGGAATTGCTGGAGTAACAACTGCCAGGCATATTCGCAAGCTTGATTCAAAAGCAGAAATCATGATTGTGAGTGCAGAAACTAAATACTTTTTTTCCCGCACCGCTCTCATGTATATCTACATGGGGCACATGAAATTTGAGCACACCAAACCATACGAAGATTCTTTTTGGAAAAAAAATAGAATTGATCTTTGTTTTGGCAAAGTGGAAAAGATAGATTTTGAGTCTAAAAAACTAAGTTTAGATATTGGCAAAACGATTACTTATGATTCCTTGGTTTTAGCAGTTGGATCTAAACCAAACATGTTTGGTTGGAAGGGTCAAGATCTACCAGGAGTTCAAGGATTATATTCTTGCCAGGATTTAGAACTCATGGAAAAAAATACCAAAGGCATAAAAAGTGCAGTTATTGTTGGTGGCGGACTCGTTGGGGTAGAAATGGCAGAAATGCTTTTGTCTAGAAATATAGAAGTTCATTTTTTAATTCGTGAAAACCACTTTTGGGGAAATGTGCTTTCCAAGAACGAAGCAGAACTAATTGCTTCTCATATGGTTAATGATCACGGAGTTGATTTAAAATTCAATTCTTCATTGGCAGAAATAACCTCAGGAAGTGATGGAAGAGCCAATGGAGTAATTACAGAAAGTGGAGAAAAAATAGAATGTCAATTTGTGGGGCTTACTGCTGGAGTTAGTGCCAACATTGGTTTCTTAAAAAACACGAAATTAGAAACCAATAGAGGAGTACTAGTCAACTCATACTTAAGAACGAATAAGCCCGATGTATATGCTTTAGGCGACTGCGCTGAATTTAAAGTAGCGCCTCCTGGTAGAAGAGCAATTGAACAGGTTTGGTATACGGGCAGAATGATGGGTGAAACTTTGGCTAAGACTTTAACAGGTGAACCGAAAGAATATTTGCCTGGATATTGGTTCAATAGTGCTAAATTTTTTGATATAGAATACCAAACTTATGGTTGGGTTCTCCCTGAAAAAGGTGAAAACGAAATACACTTTCATTGGAAACATAAAGACAACTTTAAATGCATTACTATCAATACAGATGCAACAAATGGAAAATTTATAGGTATCAACACCTTTGGTATTCGCATGCGCCATGAAGTATTTGATCGTTGGCTCAGTGAAGAACGTACTACAGATTATATAATTGAAAACCTAAAAGAGGCCAACTTTGACCCAGAGTTCTATAAACATTTTGAAAAAGAAATAGTCAGTGCTTATCGAGAGTGCCAACCCATAAACGCATAAAACATGAGTACAGAAAAAAACATGGCATTAACGGGAGAACCTCCAAAAAGTCTCAATACAAAACAAAAAACAGGTGTTCTTATTGGAATGTTTGGTCTATTTATTTTGTTGTTAGCAGCCTTTAATGTGAAACTACAGAACAATGGACTTTGGCTTACAATTTCACTACTAGCAATTATAAGCGGGATTATTACGTTTGCGAAAGGAGCTTATGGCCACAAAGTAGAGGGGATTAAAAATGATGGTGTTTGGTTTAAGTCTATTTCCTCTCGCGGTTTCTTAGCATGGATTGCTGGAGTAGCACTTACCGGTTTTTATATTGTGCTTTACTTTTTTTCAGAGCTACTAGGTTTGGGTCAAGGAGTAGATGGAACTAATACGGGATTAGTTGGTTTATTTGATCCCCTAAGCCGAGTATTAAGTGGTAACCCTGCTAGCCAATGGTTTGTTTATGGAACCTTATACACGGTAGCTATTTTTTCTTTCGGAATCAAGTTTCTATTAAAATACAAACACAACAAATACGAACAATTGCGTACCGCAAGTGTTATGTTTTTTCAAACCGCCTTTGCTTTTGTCATTCCAGAATTGATGGCACGTTTAAATTCGGATACTTTTTCGTTGCCCTATAACGACTTAAAAAACATGTGGCCACTCAACTATTATGCTTTTGAGCAGTGGAGAGTAGACCAATTTATCCATGCACAAAGTATTGGCTTGTTCTTTTTAATTCTTGGAGTTTTTATGGTTTTTGTTGTTTCGCCTTGGCTTACCTACAAATACGGTAAGCGTTGGTATTGCTCTTGGGTTTGTGGTTGTGGAGGATTGGCGGAAACAGCTGGAGATTCCTTCCGTCATTTAAGTGATAAAGGCATTAAGGCATGGAAACTAGAACGCTGGATGATTAACTCTGTTTTGGTATTCTCTGTGGTGATGACCGTGGCAACAATTTCTACCTACTTAGGTTACGATTCAGATAAATATTGGTTTACTAAAAACACTTTTTTAATAAGTGTAGGCACGTTTTTAACCTTGGTTTTTGCAGGAGTGTTTTACTTCAAAAGAAAAGACCTTGACAAAGGTGCTGTTCAAGGGGCTTTGGGATTCTTTGCATTGACGCTTGGATTTCTTTTTCTCATTGGATTTGTTGATTTAAACGGACTTCAAATCAACGCCAAGTATTTCTCTTTTGGATTAAATCAGAATAGCTATGGATTTGATGGAGCGCTTCGAAGTTTTTATGCCTTTGGAATTGGATCTATCTTTTCTGGAGTAATTGGAACAGGATTTTACCCGATTTTAGGAAACAGAATTTGGTGCCGTATGGGTTGCCCAATGGCTGCTGTTATGGGAATACAACAACGTTTGTTTTCAAAGTTTAGAATAACAACCAATGGGGGGCAATGTATTAGTTGTGGAAATTGCTCTACCTATTGTGAACAAGGAATTGACGTAAGATGGTATGCCCAACGTGGACAAAATATTGTTCGTTCCTCTTGTGTAGGTTGTGGTATTTGTAGTGCTGTTTGTCCTCGTGGAGTCCTTAAATTAGAAAACGGGGACTTAGAAGGACGCGTTGACGAAAACCCAATTATTATCGGAAACGATGGTATAAGTTTAAAAAAATAGTGCGTATAATTTAAATGCTTCGTAATTTTCTTCTTTTTTCTCAATTATTTTTAGTGCTTTTTGTTTTTGGCAATTTTTTGCTAGAGCCCAAGTTTATTGATGTAACTGAATTGGATACGACCAATTGGGCCGCTATTCCAAAATATAATAAAAGCTATTTTGACAATGGAAAGGTGAAAGCTGAAGGAATATTTCTTCAGAATTTTAAAACTGGATGGTGGGTGGAATTCTACGAATCGGGAAAAATAAAAAGTGAAGGTTCTTATGTTATTGATAGTAATATCCTGATTGCGATTAATACTTTAATGCCAAAAAATAAGTTAGAAAGCAGAGATAGTGTGCTAAACCTTTATGATGGTTTCTGGAAAACATATCATGAATCTGGGAAATTAGAATCCATTGGTGAATACAAAAATGGAATTCAAATTGGCTACTGGACACGTAATTTTGAAAATGGAAACACACATTGGATAGGTCAATTTCAAAACGGCCAAAAAACTGGTTCCTGGAAAGTTCTAAATAAAGAAGGCGGAATCCAAGAAAGAGGGGACTATACCCTTGGAGAAAAATCTGGTTTTTGGAAAATGTATAAAAATGAAGTAGTTGTAAAATCAGGCGAATATTTATTAGGAAAACCCATAGGAGTTTGGTTAATGTACAACCATCAAGGAATATTGATGGAAGAATATAATTACGACGAAGAATGAAGCCAATAGTAAACGTAGTAATTCCTGCATTTAACGAAGAAAATGCAGTCGGTAAAGTAATTGCAGAAATTCCGAAGGAATTAGTAACCGACATTATTGTAGTGGATAACAATTCCTCTGACAAAACTCAAGAAATTGCAAGAAATGCAGGGGCCACAGTTTTAGAAGAAAAATTTCAGGGTTACGGAGCGTCTTGCTTACGTGGCTTGAGCTACATTGCCGAAAAGCACCCGAATACAGACATTGTCGTTTTTATTGATGCAGATTATTCGGATTATCCTGAGGATATGATCAAAATTGTAGATCAAATTATTAACCATAACCAAGATTTGGTAATAGGAAGTAGAGCGCTTGGAAACAAGGAAAATGGGTCAATGACAATTCCTCAAATATTTGGTAACTGGTTAGCCACTTTTTTAGTTGCTTTACTATACAAACAAAAATTCACAGATTTGGGTCCATTTAGAGCAATTGGTTACCAAAAATTGTTAGAATTAAATATGCAAGACCGTACCTATGGCTGGACTGTAGAGATGCAGATTAAGGCAGCTAAGTTGAAGTTTAAATGTGTAGATGTACCTGTTGATTATCGGGTTAGAGTAGGAGTTTCAAAAATATCTGGAACAATAAAGGGCACTTTGTTGGCAGGTTACAAAATCATAACAACCATTTTTAAATCTTTGTAGCCATGGAAATTCTAATTTGGTTTTTGATAATTATATATGGGGCCATGTTACTCTTTATTTTTTTGTATGTTTTGGCTCAAGTTAGTTTGGTAATGAACTACAGAAAAGTAAAACACGAAACCAATTTCCCTGAATTAGAAGATTTCCCACAAGTCACCATTCAATTGCCGGTATACAACGAAAAATATGTTGTAGAGAGATTAATTCAAGCTGTTTCTGAAATAGATTACCCAAAAGATAAAATGGAAATCCAGGTTTTGGATGACTCGGATGATGAAACAGTTGAGATAATTGACAATGTGGCAATACTTGCCAGAGAAAACGGAATAGACATTCAAGTTGTACGTCGTCCAGTACGTGAAGGATATAAGGCTGGAGCATTGGGTTATGGACTGAAGTTTTGTAAAGGAGAATTTGTTGCGATTTTTGATGCAGATTTTATTCCTAAAGAAGACTTTTTGAAAAAAACACTTCCTTTTTTCAAGGAGCCAAAAATTGGCATGGTACAAACCAAATGGGAACACCTCAATAAAAATTTTAGTTTTCTAACTCAGCTTCAGGCCTTTGGTTTGGACGCCCATTTTTCGATAGAGCAGTCTGGAAGAAATATGGAAGGACATTTCATTAATTTTAATGGTACTGCAGGTATTTGGCGAAAGGAAACTATTGCCGATGCAGGAGGATGGCAAAGCGATACGCTGACAGAAGATTTAGATTTAAGCTACAGAGCCCAATTAAAAGGTTGGAAGTTTAAGTATTTAGAAAATGTAGGATCACCAGCAGAACTTCCAGCAGTAATGAACGCACTTAAAACGCAACAATATCGATGGACAAAAGGCGGGGCAGAGTGTGCTGTAAAAAACTTACCTAAAGTATTTGATAGTAAAGAGCTGGGTTGGAAAACCAAAATGTTTGCGTCTTTTCATTTGCTAAATTCTCTGGTTTTTGTCTGCATATTACTTACAGGAGTATTGAGTTTGCCAATGCTTTACATTAAAAACTCGTTTCCGCAATTTGACTTTATTTTTCAAATGGTATCGGTATTTACTCTAAGTTTTTTCTTTTTGGCTATTTTTTATTGGACTTCACAAAAAGAAGAGTTGAAGAAAAGGAAGTTACCCATATTGTCCTTTTTAATTGAATTCCCTCTTTTTATTTCGATTTACATGGGTTTGTCCTTGCATAATGCTATAGCAGTTATAGAAGGCTATTTAGGTAGAAAAACTCCATTTGTTCGTACACCAAAATTCAATTTGGTTGACAAAAAAGATAAATGGGAAGGAAATAAATACATAAGAAAACATGTAAACCCTTTAACCTATGTTGAAATACTTTTAGCTCTGTATTTTGCTGGTGCTATTGGCTTAGGCATATATGTTAAAGACTTTGGCTTACTTCCGTTTCATTTTATGCTAAGTGCTGGATTTGCCACTGTTGCCATTTTTTCTTTTTTGCATAGCCATAGAAGTTAAAAGTAGTAAAAACTTGAGGGAACTCATAAACCTTTTAGTGTTTCATTAAGCGTTCAGGCTGCTGCTACACATCTGTATCTGCTCCTTCATCTGTGCCAAAGTCACCCCTTGATTTAGCCCATATATGTTCTCTATACCAGCCTTTAGCACTATTGTATTCCTGAGCTGCATTTACATTTCTTCCTGAATAAATAAGAATAACGTTGTTAGAGTCGTTTTCATCTCTATCTGTTTCTTTAAGAATATCCCAAACATCAGTTGAAGAAGAGGTGTAGGGAAACTCGGTGTGATTTTTAATTATTTGGTTTAAACTGGATTTTAATGAATCACCACCTTTATTAAACGCTGTTTTGTAATAGTCCTGTCCTTGCAAAAGGATAGAACATAACAGGCATATTGTAATTGTTACGATTTTCATGTTAGATGTTTTTCTTATTGCTTTCTAGCCAATCGACATTAGATAGTATCCATAGAACCTAATTATACGATAAAAGTAAATTTTTTAATACGAGTAAGTGTATCTGAGTAATTGAAGTCACCTCACTCCTTAAAAACCTTCACCTTAACACTAACCTAAAAGAGGTTGGTTTACCTTTTTTCTAAAGTAGAAATTCTTTCTTCTAATTTTTTTATCAGTGTCTGCTGACTTTGAATCATCGCCTGCTGCTCCTCATCTATTGCCTGCTGGTCTTTAATTCTAGCCAACTGGTCTTGATTTATTGCTCGCTGTTCTTCAATCATTTCTTGCATTGCTTTCACCAATGGAACAACAAATTCAGAATAACGTAAGCCGTAGTTGTCTTTGTCATTTTTAGGAGCATCAACACCACTAAAATCATATCCTAATTTTTTGGCTGCTAATTCTACTTCTTGGGCAATAAAACCAGTTTGTAGAATATCTCCTGCTTTACG
>CAWUST010000033.1:0-26537 GCA_963925495.1 uncultured Flavobacteriales bacterium
TTTATAATTAGATATTTAGCTATTCTGCCAATAGATGACGTCTTACTTCCTTCATGTATTCAGAAGCGTAAATAAAGTCGGTTAGTTCGACGCAATCAGTCCTCAAAATTTCTTTATTCGAACCTTTCCAAAGAACTTTGCCTTCATAAATAAATGAAAGCCTTTCCCCTATCTCCAATACAGAATTCATATCGTGGGTTATTACCAGGGTTGTTATATCTAAGTCTTGGGTAATGTCCTTAATAAGTTGGTCTATTGTTAATGATGTATGGGGGTCTAAACCTGAATTTGGCTCATCGCAAAACAAATATTTTGGCTTAAATGAAATTGCACGAGCAATTCCAACTCTTTTTTTCATTCCACCGCTCAGTTCACTTGGCATTAAATGATTCACATCCTTCAGGTCAACTCTATCTAAACAGTATTCTACTCTTGCATCCATTTCTCCTTTAGTTAAATGAGAAAAAACGCGGAGAGGAAACATAACGTTTTCAGCAACCGTCATTGAATCAAATAGTGCACTGCCTTGAAACAAAAAACCGATTTCCTTTCTAACACTTTTCTTTTCATGCCGAGTCATTTGATTGAAAATGCGGCCATCATAAGAAATAGTACCCATGTCGGGTTCATGTAATCCAACAATACATTTTGTAAGCGTAGTTTTTCCAGAACCGGATGCACCAATTATTAAATTTGGAACTCCTTGTTCAAAAACAATATCAATATTTTTCAATACTTCATTGCTACCAAATGATTTATATAAACCCTTAACTTCTATCATATCAAAAGCATTTGAGTTATTAAATAATTTACAATAAGAACAACTATACTACTAAAAACAACCGCTTTTGTGCTAGCACGGCCAACTTCTAGGGCTCCACCGCTTACAAAATATCCGTGATAAGCTGAAACTGAAGAAATGCAAAAAGCAAAAACAATACTTTTAATAAAAGAATAAGCAACATCGAAGGGCCTAAAATCGTATTGAAGTCCTTCCAAATATTTACCAGGAGGAACTATATCTGTAAGTTCACAAATTAAATACCCAAAATAAATCCCTGTAAACATGCTAATTACCACAAGAAAAGGCATAATAAACATAAATGCATATATCTTAGGTATTACTAAATAACCTGCTGAGTTAATTCCCATTATTTCCAATGCATCAATCTGTTCTGTAACCTTCATAGTGCCCAATTCTGAGGCAATATTAGATCCAATTTTACCCGCCAAAATAAGAGCAAGCATGGTAGTTGAAAACTCTAAGATAACTGATTGCCTAGTGGTCCATCCTACCAAGTAAACAGGAATATAACTAGCGTCAATTTGAGATGCGGTTTGAATGGTAATTACCATGCCCATAAACCCACTGATTATTATAATAATACCAATAGAACCAATTCCTAGTTTTACAATTTCATCTAAAAACAGGCTCCAGTAGACACTCCTTCTTTCGGGTTTATCAAATACCTTTTTTAAAAAAAGAGTGTAATGACCTATGTGAAATAAAATCTTCATTCTAACTTTGCAAATCTAACAACCTGAGTTCTTTCTCCTAATTTTGCGAGCAGATGAAATTAAAAAAATCAAGAATCTTATTATTTATTTTCCTATTATCGGTTATTGCACCAACAGTGCAGTCCTGCAAGGCGAATAAAAATGATTGTGATTGTCCAACTTTCGGAAAAAAGCAAAAACAAAAGAAAACGAGATACAAAAAGAGGCAATGAGTGACCAAATTTTGGAACTAGAACGGTATTTACCAGAAAATACTGCAGAAAGAATACTTACATTAATAAGAAGTAAAAACCTTTTACTTAAAATTACTAAACACCGAAAAACGAAATTTGGAGATTATAGATCGCCACAAGGCAAGATGAGTTATCATACCATTACGGTAAACGGCACTCTAAATCAATATGCTTTTCTCATTACTTTTTTGCACGAATTTGCTCACCTACAAATTCAAGAGGTGTATAATCGAAAAGTTGCTCCTCATGGACAAGAATGGAAAACGGCTTTTGCCATTTTGTTACATGCTGAAATCAAACAAAACTCTTTTCCCAGAGATCTTATTCCTTCCATTAAAAACTACATTATAAACCCTAAGGCAAGCACTTTTTCTGATTCTAAACTTTATGAAGCGCTTCGTAGTTTCGATGAAAACAAAGGCGACAAACATCCATTTTTAAAATCGCTTTCAAAAAACGACTTATTTCAACTAGGAAAGAAACAGTACAGACGGGGCGAATTACAAAGAACACGATATGTCTGTAAGGAAATAAAAACCGGGAAGTTGTATTTAGTTCATCAGAATGCAGAGGTTTATCCTATAGAAATACCTTAATTTGGCTTTGATTTAATTATATGAATAACAACTATTGCATAATAATGGCAGGTGGAATCGGTAGCAGATTTTGGCCTTGGAGTAGAGAAGAAGAACCAAAACAATTTTTGGATATCTTGGGAACTGGCAAAAGTTTAATCCGACAAACTTTTGAGCGATTTAATGTTTTTATTCCTTCTGAAAACATTTATGTAGTAACCAACAAGAATTATAAAACATTAGTAAATGAGCACTTGCCTGAATTAGAAAATTCTCAAATATTATGCGAACCCATAATGCGGAATACTGCACCTTGTATAGCTTATGCCAGTTATAAAGTTTTGGGTTTAAATGAGAATGCTAATATTGTGGTATCACCGAGCGATCATGTTATTTCTAACGAACATGAATTTGTAGCAAGAATTAAACAAGGACTCGAACACGTAAAATCGGATAGGATTTTAACCTTAGGCATAAAACCGAGTCGCCCCGATACTGGATACGGCTACATTGAATTTGGAGATAAAGATTCCGATAATAATATAAAACCAGTTAATCAGTTTCGCGAAAAACCCAGTTTAGAAAAAGCGGAAGAATATTTAGAGCAAGGAAATTTCGTTTGGAATGCGGGCATATTTTTATGGAATGTAAAATCAATTATAAAATCATTTGAGACTCATTTACCGGATATTGCCTCTGTTTTTGAAACTGGCTTTGAGGATTTAAATTCAGACAAAGAAGAAGATTTTATTGAGATAAATTTCCCGAAATGCGAAAATATTTCCATCGATTATGGTGTAATGGAACGGTCCAGTAATATTGATGTTCTGTTATGTGACTTTGGCTGGTCGGATTTAGGAACTTGGGGTTCGCTTTACGAAAAACTTGATAAAGACAGCAATGGAAACGCAATATTAGGGTCTAATCACTTTTTGAGAGAATGTAAAAATTCCATTGTTAAATCAAACCCTGATAAAAAAATAGTTATTCAGGGACTTGATAATCTCATAGTGATTGACACGGAAAATACTTTGCTTATTTGTGCTAAAAATGATGAACAAAAAATTAAAGCACTCGCAAAGGAAATGTCCCAAAACGAGAAATGAAAAGCGTATTTCGCTCATGCCCAATCCTACTCTTTTTCGTCTCGATTTTGTAAAACTCCTTTTCTCAATCTAATAAGCTAGATGGTGTTAAGCAAAAACTAGCCATTATTGAGGATGACTCAATAAAACTGAAACAACTTAGCCGCGCTTCCGATATTTTTAAACGATCGCATCCATTTGTTCAGAAGGTATAGAACTTTCGGAAAAAACTAACAATGCACTTGAACGAGGTGTGCTGTTAAATAGAATGGGCTTATTTATTTCAATCAAAAGGGAAATAAAATTTACGGAATATCAAGCAATGAAGTCAATGTTTTCCGCTTACAAAAAAAACCAGAATTGGCCTACTTCCATTTATCTTGACAAAACAAAAGTAAAGATCATCTTATTTGGCGAAATATTAGATATCAAAAAACAACCTACTTTTTGTCCACTTGGAACACCCCCTCTCCTAAATAGCCTACTTTTTGTCTACTATACCAATTTTCCCGATCATTTTTTTTGGGTCTACCCATTCATCAAATTCGTCTGCTGTCAAATAACCAAGATTCACCGCTTCTTCTTTTAATGTAGTTCCATTGTTATAGGCAGTTTTTGCGATTTTGGCCGCTTTTTCATATCCAATTTTTGGGTTCAATGCGGTAACCAACATTAGCGAATTATCCAAATTAGTTTTTAAAACATCGTAATTTGGCTCAATACCAACAGCACAATTCTCATTGAACGAAACACAAACATCGCCAATAAGTCTAGCGCTAGTAATTAGATTGTGGGCCATCATTGGTTTAAAAACATTAAGCTCATAGTGACCATTCATTCCACCAACACTCACAGCTACGTCATTGCCAATTACCTGAGCGCAAACCATTGTCATTGCTTCCGCTTGTGTTGGATTAACTTTTCCAGGCATAATGGATGAACCTGGTTCATTTGCAGGAATTATTAATTCTCCAATCCCACTTCTTGGACCAGAAGCCAACATTCGAATATCATTTGCAATTTTCATTAAGGAAACTGCCAATTGTTTTAGTGCACCATGAGATTCAACAATTGCATCATGGGCTGCTAAAGCCTCGAATTTATTTTCTGAAGTAATAAAAGGTAATCCTGAAAATAGAGCGATTTTTTCAGCAACCAAAGGAGCGTATCCATTCGGAGTGTTTATACCTGTACCTACTGCAGTTCCGCCTAATGCCAATTCCGATAAATGTTCTAGAGTATTTTTAAGGGCCTTAATTCCGTGGTTCAATTGAGAAACGTAACCCGAAAATTCTTGACCTAAAGTTAGCGGAGTGGCATCCATAAGATGTGTCCTTCCAATTTTAACTACATCCATAAACGCTTCACTTTTCTTCTGTAGAGTATCTCGTAAAGATTCCACTCCCGGTATAGTTGTTTCCACTATCACTTTATAACCCGCTATATGCATTCCTGTAGGAAAGGTATCGTTTGAAGATTGAGATTTATTTACGTCATCATTTGGATGAACCAAAGGGTTACCCTTACCTAATTCATTTCCTGCAATTACGTGAGCCCTATTCGAGATAACTTCATTTACATTCATGTTTGATTGAGTTCCAGATCCGGTTTGCCAGATTACTAAAGGAAATTGATCATCAAGTTTACCTGCCAATATTTCATTACAAACAGAAGAAATTATATCTCTTTTTTCAGAAGACAAAACACCCAATTCACAATTTGCGTGAGCCGCAGCCTTTTTTAATTGTGCAAAACCGTGAATTATTTCAATAGGCATCTGTTGTTTGTAGCCACCAATTTTAAAATTGTTTCTGGACCTTTCCGTCTGGGCACCCCAGTATTTGTCAGCGGGTACTTGCACTTCACCCATTGTATCGCGCTCTATTCTATAACTCATATTTTTAATGAATTTATTTATAAATTTATCTTGCAAAATTAGACTAAGCCTAATTTGCAAAAAAGCTTTGTTGTAAAATGTTTTATCCTAAATTTGGCATCTAAATAATTAGTCCATGGAAGTATTAGCAGTTCTTTTTTTAATGGTGGTTGCAGGTGGTGCATTTTTCACATTGATATTTTTATCATGTTTTTTGCCTTATTGGGTAACCATGCAATTGATTGAAACTTTTACTTACGATCCTAAAAAGGATAAAGAAGAACAAGACTAAAAAACTTCTAGGTGTTACATTAGCGTTTTAACTAATTCTGGCGGCCTTCCAATAATTGCTTTATCTCCATTAATAACTATTGGGCGTTCAATTAACTTTGGATGAAGTATCATTACGTCGATCCATTGTTCATCTTTAAGCTCTTTACCTTTGAAATTTTCCTTGAAAATTGTCTCCCCTTTTCTAATTAACTTGTAAGGCTTAATTCCTAGTTTATGAATAATATTTTTCAATTCAGCCTTGGTTGGAGTATTGGTCAAATAATCGATAATTTCGGGCTGTATTCCGGTGGATGTCAAAATGCTTAATGTCTCTCTGCTCTTACTGCATCTAGGATTGTGAAATATTTTTATACTCATTGAAATTGAATTTTAAAATTTGGTCAAAAGTAATAATCCTAATGAGGGCAAGAGCAAGTTGGAATTGTGAATATGTTTAGTATTTTTGGGCACAGCGGATTAGCAGAGATGAACAGAATTTTACCTAAATCATTTGATTTATATAGGTTAGGAAAAACCTTTAGCAATAGTGCATTAAACACTATTGCAATTTTATTTTTATTAATTTTATTTCTTCCGCAAAGTGTTCAAGCACAGTGTAAAAACACGAGTAGTACTTGTAATTTAAGCTCCATTACAGCAGCCCTAACACCAACTGCTATTTTTTTAGGTTGTGCTGCGGATAGTTGCAGTCTTTATTATTTACTACCAAACGCAATCAGTGCAGACAGTGCAGAAACATGGGCTTCAAATTTAGGCGCTCATCTAACTTCCATTCATTCTCAAGATGAAAACGATAGTATAAGAAAGTGGGCAGCAAGTAATGGCGTTATTGGATCCGTTTGGATTGGACTTAATGATAAAGCAACAAATGGTCGTTTTGTTTGGACCGATGGTACGGATACGCTGTATAAAAATTGGAAAAGCGGAAGGCCTAATGGAATTGGGATAAATGATGATTGTGTTCAACTTTTTGTGACTGGGTCTGATTCAGGAAAATGGAATGATACGGTTTGCTCTATGAATCTACCCGCAGTAATAAAAGTTTCTCTATGTCTAAATTTAAGTACTACAAACGATACAGTTTGTAAAAGTGATTCTGCGAGTATATCTGTAGCCGCTAAATTTGGTTCAGGAAATTATACCTATTTATGGGCAAATGGAGGAAATAAAGACAGTATTCAATTGACTTCTAATTCTTCAGCGTTCTTTAAAGTAACAGTTACTGACAGGCATAGTTGTACCGCTATTGACTCTGCTTATCTGCAAATAGACACTCTTCCGGTTTTATCTTTAGGTAGCACAGATACTATATGTAATGATACTCTTAAAGCTTTAAACGCAGGTTCAGGACTTTATAAATATTTTTGGAGCAGTGGAAAAACTACTCAGCGCGATTCTGTAAATATTCCCGGAAAACATTGGGTTCTAAAAACAGATTCAAACGGTTGTTTTTCAATCGATACCTTTTTACTTGTTGTTGATTCTATCCCTAATTTCAATTTAGGAAATGACGCACCTTTGTGTGCTGGTGATTCGATTACCGTTAGACCTAACGACACAAATTTAACTTATACTTATCGTTGGCAAGATGGCTCCACGGGCACTTCTTTTAAAACAGATACTACAATACTACTCACATTAAAAGCAACTGATTTAAATGGATGCATAGACATACAAACAAAACAAATTACAAAAGTAAGTTTACCTATTATTAGCCTTGGAAAAGACACCTCTGTTTGTGTAAAAACCGTTTTTACCATTAACGGACCTAATGCTTTTAACTACCATCAATGGGTTTTGAATAACGATACAACAATTAACGCTTCGGTTTCTATAGATACAAATGGGACATATTATTATTTCGGATTAGACACCAATAACTGCCCAGCTTACGACACCGTTGTGGTTAAATGGGATTCGATTCCTATTATTGATCTTGGTAAAGATACTTCCATTTGCCAATTTGATTCAATAATTCTGAAAGTGGATAGTGGTTATAAATCAATATCTTGGTCAACAAGCACAAACGATACTTTAAATACAATAGGAATTACTAAAGCACAATCGTATAGCGTGATAGTTACGGATTCGAACAATTGTGTTTCATCCGATGGCTTTAGATTATTTAATGATACTATACCAATTATACGCATGAAACGAAATGGGTTCTCCGGGGATACTAATATTTGTTCACTGGATTCTGTATTCTTACACAATTATCTTGCAGATTCAAATTTAGAGTATAGTTGGAATGGCAGTCCTTTTGTTAAAGGATACGACACCCTTATTGTTAAAACCGCAAGTACCAATACTTTAATAATTAGAGACACAAACACCTGCTTCAATAAAGATTCTATCCAAGTAGGTATTGATACGCTTCCTGCAGTAAGAATTACAACCGACTCTACAATATGTTTAAATGACAGCATTCTCATTCGAGTAAACCCAGACACGAATTTCACTAAAATTTGGGATGGAGTTAATTTAGGGAATTTAGATTCGATGTGGGTTAAAAATGACACTACATATAGAGTTATGCTAATAAATAAAAACACTTCATGTAGAAATACAGATAGTGTATTAATAATGCACGATACGTTACCCGTTATAATACTTGGTATAGACACCGGGTTTTGTGATGGAGATTCAATAACTATAAATGCTGGCGCTAATTATCAATCTTACTTATGGAGCGCCTCTGTAAATGATACTTTACAGAGACTAATAGTAAAAAATCAAGGTTCATATTCTGTAAAAGTTATTGATAAAAATGGCTGTAAAGGATCTGACACAAAGGTGGTCGCACGATTTTTACTTCCTATTCCCAATTTAGGTCCAAATAAAGAGTTTTGTGCTGGGACTGCAGTAAATGAAATTCTTGATCCTGGTGCTGGATTTAATAATTACAAATGGTTCCACGGACCTCAAGGAGACTCTACAGCTGCTCGAAAAGTAACTGTAACCACTCAAGGAATCTATTCCGTCATTGTTACGGACAGTAATAAATGTCTAGGATATGATACTCTTTCATTAAACGCAAATTTTTTACCTAAAGTTGACTTAGGGAACGACACTTCATTTTGTTCAGATGATAAATTCAATTTCTTGGTAAATGCTGGAGCAGGTTTTGTTAAATATGAATGGTTTGAATTTAAATCCGGTGCACTTGTAGTATTGCCTACAACAGGTCAAATACTTTTAGTAAAGGATACTTCATCCAAAATAATTGTAAGAATTACTGATATAAATGGATGTCAAAATTTAGATACAGTGAGTGTAAACGAAATTTCACCACCAGTTGTAATATTTGCCGATAGCAAATATTGTGAAGGAAATAGGAGGTTTTATTCTGAAGTATTGGATGCAAATCCGGCCAACATTGGATCATATATTTCTTTTGTTTGGTCGACGGGAGACTCAACTTCAAAAATCACTGTTAGTCAAGGCGGAGATTATCTGGTCACTGTTACCAACACACAAGGTTGTAGTAAAGTTGGGAAAAAACAAGTTATTGAAATAGCACAACCCCATATAGATTGGACTGGTGATACTTTACTTTGTAAAGGAGCAACTATAACTTTAAATGCTCAAAAACCCGGATACATTCATTATTGGTGGTACAAAGTTTTTGATGTTTCCGGAAAGGTGGATTCTTTAATGAATATTAATATTCTACCAAAAGATTCTCTTCCTGACACTACTGTAACGTCTCAATTGATTACGCAACCAGGGAAATATAAAGTATTAACTAAATATTTTGAAGCGCCAACTTGTTTTGACTCAGCAGAAGTAGAAATACGAGAAGATTTGTTCCCTATAATTGATTTTGGTATTCAAACTCCAGACACGACTTTATGTATTGGAGAAACATTAGTTCTAAATCCAAGTTTTAAAGGATCATCTTCTCTTGAAGTAAAATACTCGTGGCAAGATGATTCAGAAGATACCATGTATTTAGCCAGGTCTTCTGGGCTAGTTACTCTCACATTGACAACCGATTGTGGCGCAGACATCGATGAAGTTTACGTCCGATTTTCAGATTGCAGCCAAATTTGGATACCAAATTCTTTTACCCCGAACCATGACGATGACAATGAGTTATGGAAAGTTGTGAGTTTGGAGAGTTTTCTTGAGTTTAATTTACAAGTCTATGATAGAACTGGTCATGTAATTTGGGAAACAAATAATTCAGACGTATCTTGGGATGGAAATCATTTTAGAAGTGGAGAACCTTTACCTGTTGGACTTTATGTTTATCGTCTTACCTATAGATCGAACTACGAATACATCGACAATATCAATTCATCTCCTACTAGAGTTCTACAAGGAGCAGTTCATCTTGTAAGATAATCACTATTCCAAAAATTTCTGAGAATTAATAATTGTTAGGCTTTCCCTTTAGAACTGCCATACTCCATTAAATAGGCGTTAATAAAAGCATCCAGGTTTCCGTCCATTATTCCTTGCACATCAGTTGTTTCAAAATTCGTTCTTAAATCTTTAACCAGTTTATATGGGTGCATTACATAATTTCGAATTTGACTGCCCCATTCTACTTTCATTTTCGAACCCTCTACTACAGCTTTTTCTTCGTCCCTTTTCCTGATTTCTAACTCATACAACTTTGACTTTAATAGTTGCATGGCATTTGTTTTATTTTGCAACTGAGACCTAGATTCAGTATTTCTAATAATTAATCCTGTAGGTTTATGTTCCAATCGAACTCCTGTTTCAACCTTGTTTACGTTTTGTCCACCGGCACCACCAGAACGAAAGGTTTCCCAAATAATTTCATTTGGATGAACTTCAATTTGTATACTGTCATCAACAATCGGAAACACAAAAACTGAGGCAAATGAAGTATGTCTTCTACTTTGACTGTCGAATGGTGAGATACGCACTAATCTATGAACCCCATTTTCTCCTTTTAAATAACCATATGCAAAATCCCCTTCTACTTCAATTCGAGCAGATTTTATTCCAGCCCCATCTCCATCGAGTTTTTCAGATATTTTTACTTTATACCCTCTTTTTTCGCTATACATGATATACATGCGGAGTAGCATTTCAGCCCAATCTTGACTTTCGGTTCCACCTGCTCCAGAGTTAATTTCAATTATGGCAGAAAAGGAATCGTCTTCTCCTGACAGCATGTTTTTAAACTCAAGCTCTTCTAGTTTTTTAAGCAGGTGATTGAAATTAAATTCCAGTTCCTTTACCGCACCCTCACCTTCATCAAAAAACTCTTTGAGGGTTTGTAAATCCTCTAGTTGACTCACTAACTTGTCATAACTATCGACCCAAAACTTTTTTAGGTTAATTTTTTTTAATACGACTTCCGCTGCCTTGGGATCATCCCAAAAACTTGGTGCAAGAGTTAGTTGTTCTTCATCTTCTACTTGTTCTTTTAGGCTATCGTAGTCAAAGATGCCCCCTTAACGCAACCAGGCGCCTTTCAGTATCATTTATGTGATCTGCATTAATCATAATTTTCTTTATATTTATCCGTAATCAAACTATACTCGTATCCTTTCTGAACCAAATACTTAAAAACCTTTCCTTTAATTTCTAATGGTCTGCCAGTATAAGTATTCTTCTTTTTTATCATCAAAGATTCTAGACGTGCAAGATATTCATCTCTATCCAATTCTAGGTATGCTTCCTTAATACAATATTCAGAAATATTTTTGGTCATTAATTCCTTCCTTATTTTTACCCAACCCCAACTTTTTTGGTTGAATTTACTCCTAGTGTAAAGGCAAGCAAACCTACTTTCATTTAAAAAATTATTTTCAATTAAATAGGCAATTAACTCTTCAATATGCCCGTAATTTACTTGCCATTCTTTAAGCTTTCTTCGAACATCTTGGTGACTAGATTCTCTTTTAGCACAATATGCCAAAATTTTAGAACGCGCCTCTTTTAAAGAATATTTTTTGCCCTTAATCATTAGCCGAAGCCAAATTTAAAATTAGACTTTAATATCCTCTCCTTTTTCGTTTAAAAAATGATATTCTAAAAGTGGCAATGAATTGGAAGTGGTTATCTTAATCCATTTCATATTCTTTTTAAGCCATTTCCATTGAAATTGGTGTTGTTGAAAATAGGCTTTAATAAACGGATGACAATGGATGCTTATTTTACTAACACCTGTTTTCAAAATTTCGTTCAATTTATCTTCTATATCATCTATCAATAAAATAGTAGCCCGAACTTCTTTGCTTCCATCCGCTGTAAAAATTGTCTCAGAAGTTTTAATATCCATTTCTGGACGCACTCTTTGTCTAGTAATTTGAACTAATCCAAATTTCGAAGGAGGCAAGATGTAATGTTTGGCTTTATCATCTTTCATAAACTCTTTCATTTTATTCAAGAGTTCTTTTCTATTTTCAACCTTTCGTTGATCAATAAAATCAATGACAATAATACCGCCCATATCACGGAGTTTAAGTTGTCGAGCAACTTCTTGGGCTGACTCAATATTAACTCGTAGTGCGTTTGTTTCTTGGTCTTTATCTTTTTTCGCAGTGTTGCCGCTGTTCACGTCAATTACGTGCAAAGCCTCTGTATGTTCAATAACCAAGTATGCACCCGATTTCATGGTAACATTTCTACCAAACAAACTTTTGATTTGTTTTTCAATGCCAAAATGATCAAAAATTCTAGGTTTATTTACATACTTTAGAATGTCCAGCTTTTCCGGAGCAATTGTATTTAAATAAACCTTTATTTCGTCGTGTAATACTTTATTGTTAATGGCGATACCATTGTAAGTTGGATTAAGCATGTCACGCAAAAAAGCCGCGGATTTACTTAGTTCACCCAGAATTTTTTGAGGCGGCTTTGCCCCATCAATACTTTCACTTAGACCGTCAAACCGACTTACTAAATCTTTTAAATCTTGGTCTAATTCTGCAACCTTTTTGCCTTCTGCAACGGTGCGAATTATTACCCCAAAATTCTTAGGTTTAATACTTTCTATTAGGCTTCTTAATCTAACTTTTTCAGCTTTATTCCTAATTCTACTTGAAATAGAAATACGTTCAGAAAATGGTACCAAAACCAAAAAACGCCCTGCAAGTGATAATTCACAAGTAATTCTAGGACCTTTTGTAGAAATTGGTTCTTTGGAAATTTGAACAATTAACTCCAGTCCGTGTGTAAGAACATCGGAAATTTTACCGTCTTTAACGATGTCTTCTTCTAAAGAAAAAGAATTTAGGAGATTGTCCTTGTTCTTTGCCTTTCTAACCCCAGTAAGGTATTTTTGTAAGGACCTAATTTGAGGTCCTAAATCCAGGTAATGCAAAAAAGCATCTTTTTCGTATCCCACGTCTACGAATGCTGCATTTAAGCCTGGAACAATTTTTCTGATTTTTCCTAAATAAAGGTCACCTACACTATACTCGTTCCCAGGCTTCTCGCTATGTAATTCAACGAGCCGCTTCTCTTCAAGTAGAGCAATTCTAACCTCATCATTAGAAGCATCAATAATGAGCTCCTTGTTCACAATTTTAATAGTAAACCTAAAGACACAAATAAGAAAGTATTTGATTGGGGGCTGTGCCCCCAATCAAACTACTTCTTACGTTTATGTCTGTTTTTTCTGAGACGTTTTTTTCTCTTGTGGGTAGAGATTTTATGTCTTTTTCTTTTTTTACCGCTTGGCATATCTCAATGTTTTAATAATTTATCAATTCCTTCTTCGGCAAGCTTCTTGATTTCCTTGTTACTTGCCGATTTAGCAACAAAATCATAATTCTTAATGGCATTTGAAGTATCCTTACTCATTTCGTAAGAATACCCTAATAAATACCTTGCTTCATAGTGACTTGGATTAACTTCTGCAAGTTTCTCAAACCTCATTATTGCTTTACTGTATTGACCGGATTGAATTGAAAAATTTCCTAGGTAATACAACGCTTTTTCATTATTTGGTTCTTCCTCAATCACTTCTTTCAAAAGCTTAATTCCTGCCATAGGAGCGGCGGTTCCTTCTGTAATTATCTTAACAGCCTGCTCTATTTTAGAATCAAGTGTAACATTATTAGCTACAGTTTTCTCCTTTTGAAGTTTATGTGGAAGAAGAGCTAATAAAGCTCCTAAACCAATTACCAGAGTAACTGCAACTATTTTACCCTGGGGAAATCTCATTAATTATGCTTTAACGCTTTCTTTCACGTCGTTAGCAAAAGTTTTAGACGGCTTAAAAGCCGGAATATTATGTGCAGGTATGATTATACTCTCGTTTTTAGATATGTTTCTTCCTGTTTTTTCAGCTCTTCGCTTTATAATAAAGCTACCAAAACCACGCAGATAAACATTATCGCCTTTAGTCATAGACTTCTTAATAACGCTCATAAATGCCTCAACAGTATTTTGAACAACCTGTTTTTCAACTCCCGTCTCTTCTGTAATTTCGTTTACAATGTCTGCTTTAGTCATTATTTTTATTTACTATGTTATTAATATATAGATTGTTATCTTTAAATATTCCCTACCTTTAACAGGGCTGCAAATATATGACAATCAATAAGACAAAAAACAATTAGTTGTATATAAATTCGTTACGTATAATTATGGCTACAAACTACATTCAAAACGCACTTTTTTCCTGGTATGAATTGAACAAAAGGGATCTTCCATGGAGAGGGATAAACGATCCCTATAAAATTTGGCTTTCTGAAGTCATACTCCAGCAAACCAAAGTAAATCAAGGCTTAAACTACTACTTAAAGTTCGTAAAGGCATTTCCAACAGTGGATAAATTAGCACTTGCAGAAGAAAGTGTAGTTTTAAAGCTTTGGCAAGGATTAGGCTATTATTCAAGAGCAAGAAACTTGCATAACGCCGCAAAACAGATCCATAAAATGGGCGAATTCCCAAATACTTATAATGAATTACTAAAATTAAAAGGAGTTGGAGAATATACAGCGGCGGCAATTTCTTCATTTGCATATAATAAGCCAAAAGCTGTTGTCGATGGAAATGTTTATCGGGTTCTTTCCAGGTTATTTGGAGTTTTCACACCAATAGATTCATCAGCCGGTAAAAAAGAGTTTCAAAATATTGCAAATTCAATTCTACCAAAACAACTTGCCGGAGATTGGAATCAAGCAATAATGGAATTCGGAGCTTTACAATGTACGCCAAAGTCGCCAAACTGCAATTTCTGTCCTCTTATTGGTCTTTGCGAAGCTCATAAAAAAAATAAGGTATCCGAACTTCCGTTCAAAAAAGGAAAAACCAAAAAGCAGACTAGATTCATTTATTATGTATTTATAAAATCGTTTGGAAGCACAATATTAGTAAAAAGACCAGAAAATGGAATTTGGGGTAATCTATATGAGTTTCCTAATGTTGTTACCAAAGAAAAAATAAATACTAAATTAGCACTAAAAAATATGCTGGATATGTTTTCTATTGATGAAAGTTGTGTTAAAGTTAATTCAATTCAAGAATCTATAAAACATATTTTAAGCCATAGAATATTTTATTGTACTTTCATAGAAATTGAAGTAACTTCTTTACTTATTCCCGATAATTTTGTTTCAACTTCAATCCAAGAACTGAATTCTTTTCCAGTTTCAAGGCTTATGGAAAAATACTTAAACGAATGCTAGAATTATCTAAATTTGTGGAAACTGGAAAAAATGGCTGGAAGTGTTAATAAAGTAATTTTAATTGGAAATTTGGGACGAGACCCGGAGGTTCGGCACTTTGAAGAAGGAAGGTCAAACGCAAGTTTTTCTTTAGCAACATCAGAAACTTTTACCGGAAAAACAGGTGAGCGTCAAGAACGTACAGAGTGGCACAACATATCCATCTGGAGACCCGGGTTGGTGAAAGTAGTGGATCAGTTTCTTAAGAAAGGTAATAAGGTTTATGTGGAAGGTCAACTTCGAACCAGGAGTTGGGAGGATAAAGAAAAAAACACGAAATACATGACAGAGGTTATCGTAGACAATATTCAATTCTTAGGAAGTCCCAATTCCCAAAGTCAAGAAAGTCCTGCGGTTGGTCAAACCAAATCTGCAATAAAATCGACAACAAAAGAAGATGACTTACCTTTTTAAATTAATAACAGCCAGACAATAAATGGAACCTCCGTCGGATAGTCTGTTCATATTATTTTCTTTTATAAATCCAATATCCATAAACATGGTGTTGGAGTTTATAGGAATTATTGTTCTGTTAGCAAGTTCTGGGCTGATATCAGGATCAGAAGTTGCCTTCTTTTCTTTACTTCCTAAAGAAATTAGTGAACTAAAAGCAAGCGAAAGTAAACGTGAAAAAACAACAGCATTACTTTTAGAAAGACCTAAGCTTCTTCTAGCTACCATATTAATTGCCAATAATTTTATAAACATTGCTATTATTATTCTTTCCACTGCACTTACAGTTTCTTTATTCAATTTTGGTGACCATGTCTTATTAGGGTTTTTATTTCAAGTCATATTAGTCACTTTTATAATTTTACTTTTTGGGGAGGTGTTGCCCAAAATTTATGCTGTTAAAAATAAAGTTGAGCTTTCTTCCTTTATGTCATTGCCCGTTTTATGGCTTCGGAAAATAACTTACCCGATAAGTATTCTACTGGTTAGATCAACCTCATTTATTGACAAAAAATTTAAACGAAAAGTAGATGCAATATCCGTAGACAATCTTAGTCATGCTTTAGAGTTAACAACTGATGAAACCACTGGAAAAGAAGAGAAAAGGATTTTACAAGGAATTGTAAACTTTGGGAACACGGATGTAAAACAAATAATGACTTCACGAGTTGATGTTTTTTCTCTGGGTATAACTGAAAAATTCAATTCAGTGAAAACCCAAATAATAGAAGCCGGGTTTTCAAGAATACCAGCTTATAATGGAAACTTCGATAAAATTGAAGGAATACTTTATGTAAAAGATTTGCTTCCTCATATTGAAAAAGAAGATGATTTTGAGTGGCAAAAATTACTTCGTCCTCCATTTTTTGTTCCTGAGAACAAAAAGATCGATGATCTATTAAATGAAATTCAAGAAAAGAAAATTCATTTGGCAATCGTGGTAGATGAATATGGTGGAACATCAGGAATCACCACATTAGAAGATATAATAGAAGAGATAATTGGAGACATTTCAGACGAATTCGATGACGACGACATAACCTATTCAAAACTAGACAATCAAAACTTTATTTTTGAAGGCAAAACTTTATTAAAAGATTTTTATCGCATCACCGACTTAAACCATATCGAAGAGGAGAAGTTTGAGCAATTAAAAGCAGATTCGGATAGTTTGGCGGGCTTTGTAATTGAACAGGCCGGAAGAATTCCAATAAAAGGAGAGTATATAAATTTCGGGAAATTCATCTTTATAATTGACGCTGCCGATCAACGAAAAATAATTACTCTCAAAGTAAAGATTCCAATGCATGAAAATGAAAAAACGGATTAAGCCTGTGAATAAATTCATGTTATTGACTCTTATAACAATTTTTTCAATTAGTTGTGATGATGCGCTAATTCCCAAACCACTCGGATATTATAGAATAGATTTTCCTGAAAAACAATACATTAAATATCAAGGAAACTGCCCTTACACCTTTGAATATCCAAAACGTTCACTATTATATGATAAAATACCCGGTAAACCGGATTGCTGGATGAATCTCCATTACCCTCAATATGGCGCAACTATTCATTTTACATACAACCAATTAGAAGGAGGGGATCTAGGAAAGTATATTGAAGATTCAAGGAAATTGGTAATGAAGCACATCGTAAAAGCAGATGATATTCTTGAAAGTATGATATCCAATAAAAGTGAAAATGTTTATGGGCTTACTTATAATTTTTCAGGAAATACCGCCACTATCTACCAATTTTTTATTACAGATAGTTGTAATCATTTTCTGCGCGGTTCCATGTATTTTAACCTTCCTCCAAATCCAGATTCATTAGCACCGGTTAGCAGTTACATAAAAAAGGATTTAACCCATTTTATAAATACATTTAAGTGGAAGGCGCAGTAAACCTATGAAGAGCAAAAACCATAGACGACAATAAGAGTAACGCGCACAATTGGTGAAGTATACCCAATGAAATCGGAACACGGAAGAGTAATACTGTAATTCCTAAGCCAAATTGAATTAACACGAAAACAAACATTAAACGAATAGCTTGAATCTGTAAGGGATCTACCAGTCGTTTTACAGCTTTAACATACAAACCAACAACCCAAATGAAAATAACGATGGCTAAAGTTCTATGCACAAACTGAACTCCAGATTTTCCAATAATAAAATTTAGATACGTTGGATCCATTGTAAAAACAGCACTCGATATTACTTCGCCATCCATTAACGGCCAAGTATTATGAACCAAACCTGCTTGCAAGCCCGCAACAAAAGCACCGTAAATAACCTGAATAAAGGTGAGTCCCAAAAGCCAAATAATTTGTTTTCGAAAGGAAAATAATTGCCCAAGATTTACAGTTTTAGGATAATTTATTTCAAACATTAGCCATAGAATATAAAGGCAAGAAATAAATGCGGTGACAAGATGAGCCGCCAATCTATAGTGACTTACCCTAGGCATATCCACAAGCCCACTTTTAACCATAAACCAACCCAAGAATGCTTGAAGCGCTCCTAAAACAAAAACCACAAATAATTGGTTTCGAAGTTTGGGACTCAACCAGCCTTTTAATATAAAAAATAAAAACGGCATTAAAAAAACCAGGCCCAAAACACGCCCCAATAGGCGATGAATAAATTCCCACCAAAAAATGGACTTATAATCGTCTAATGTAAATCCGCTATTGAGTTCTTTATATTCCGGAAAATTTTGATATTCATTAAATGACTCTTGCCATTCTTGTTCGTTCAAAGGCGGCACACTTCCAACAACTAAATGCCAATCGGTCATGCTCAACCCTGAATGGGTCAGTCTAGTTATCCCACCAATAGCCACCATCATAAAAACCATTATGGCACCTGTCGCTAACCAATAAGTAAGCACTTTTTTTCTTTTATGACTCAATTCCAAGATACAGCAAAAGTAATCACACATCCATTTGAAAAACTATAATTACTATGAAATTAAGGAATTTTATCTCGTTAGAAACAAACGAAATATACTAGGGAAAGAAATGCGAATTGGCAATTCATTCTGGTCTATTTTTTGATTTAATGTTAGTTTATTCAATGAAACCACATTTTGATCAATAATTCTTGAAACTAGGTAACCTGGCCCCCCATTAAATGACTCAAGAGATTTCTTAATGGCTTTTTTGGTGGTTAATTTATTATTAAAACTCACTATAACAACCTTTTCCCTTTGAAAGAACACAGCATGGTCAACACCATTTAGATTATTAAGTTTATCTTCAATTAAGTTTTTATAATCAACTTCACCTATTTCAACTTCTACAGAAAAACTTACTTCAGCCAACTTAGAATCCTGAATAAAAGAGCAAGAAGCAACTATAATTAAAAAACTAAAAGTTTTTAAATAATTCATTGGAATGTTAATGCACGCAAAAGTAACAACTCTTAGACACAAAAATAAGCTTTAACAAAAGTTTAACTATTTTTACATCAGCAATTTAGCTTAGTTTTTGACACCTTATTTCAAGAAGCCAATAAATTATATTTGCAGCTTAGAAATGAGCATAGATAATCAGACCCAAGACAATCTTCCTCAAGAAGAAATGTCGTTTTTAGAACACCTTGAGATTTTACGTTGGCACATTATGCGAAGTGCGATTGCCATCGTTTCATTTTCCATATTAGCATTCGTAAACGTATCTTTTGTTTTCGACACATTTCTAATGGGGCCGAAAAGCGCCAACTTTCCAACGTTCCGTTTTTTATGTTGGTTTAGTGGAAAATTAAATTCTTGGATTCCATGGTTGGTAGAAAAGAACACGTTGTGTATTGGACAAAACCTCCCAAACTTACAGAATATTCAAATGGCCGGGCAGTTTACCACCCACATCATGATTTCTTTATTCTCTGGATTAATATTAGCAATCCCTTATGTTTTTTGGGAAGTTTGGCGATTTATAAAACCTGGATTAAAAGAAACTGAAACCAAATTTGCGCGAGGTTTTGTTTTTTTCACTTCCTTTCTTTTTTTATCAGGAGTTTCATTTGGTTATTTCATAATTAGTCCCTTATCCGTAAATTTCTTTCTAAACTACACTATAAGCGCTGATGTATTAAACATACCCACCCTTACGGCATATATTGGAACAGTTACAACGGTCACCTTGGCCTGTGGCTTTGTGTTTCAATTGCCTATTGTCATTTACTTTCTAACAAAAATTGGAATTGTTGGACCAATGTTACTGCGCAAATTTCGCAAACATGCTTTTGTTGGCTGTTTGGTATTGTCTGCCATAATTACTCCTCCTGATGTTTTCAGTCAATTCTTAGTTACCTTGCCGCTTATTGTTTTATACGAGATTAGTATTTTCATTTCAAGCAGAGTAGAAAAGAAACAACAGATTTAATACCCCTTGAAAGCAGGAAAAAATATTCTATTTAGCAGGAGAAAATACTTTGTTTTTCTTCTGTTTTCTTTGTTTATTACAAATGGTTTTTCTCAAAAAACAATTATACAAGGTCGAGTAATTGACAGGGAGACACAAGAGGCGTTACCCTTTGTTAACGTGGCTTTTAAAAACTCTAAAATTGGTACTTCCACTGATTTAGATGGTTATTTCAAAATTGAAACATACTACCCTTCAGATACTCTTATTGCGACTTTTGTTGGATATTTAACGCAAAAAAATGGGGTCAAAAATGACATTACCCAAACAATCAATTTTAACTTAAAGTCAGGTGAAATTACACTTGGTATGATAGAGGTGAGGCCAAATAAAAAAGAAGTGAACCCCGCTCTTATCATCTTGGATCGAGTAATTGAAAACAAAAAAATAAATAACAAAACCAAATTAAACGCCTACCAATATGAGGTTTATAACAAAGTAGAATTTGACTTAAACAATATTGATGAAAAATTTATGGATAGGAAAGTTTGGAAACCCTTCAGCTTCATATTTGACAACATAGATAGCACAGATGAAAAGCCATTTTTGCCTGTTTTCATGACTGAATCTATGTCCGATTATTATTACACAAGAATTCCTAAAAGAAATAAAGAAATAATAAAAGCTGTAAAAGTTTCAGGAATTGAAAACGAGAGTATTCAACAGTTTTTGGGAGACATGTACCAAAATATTAATGTCTATAATAATTACATTAAAATTTTCAATAAAAATTTTATTAGCCCAGTTGCGAACATGGCAAAAGCAAGCTACCACTACTATTTGATTGACAGTGCTATTGTAGATGACCATTGGTGCTACAAACTAAAATTTATTCCACGTAGAAATAATGAACTAAACTTTACAGGCGAAATGTGGGTTGCTGATACGTCATATGCTGTAAAAAAAATAGAATTAACGGCTTCGGAAAGTGCCAATATAAATTTCGTAAAAGAATTCGTGATAGAACAAGAATATAGTGAAGTGGAAAATGAAGTTTGGATGCTCACACACGATTATTTGCTTTTGGATATTAATTTGGCAGAAAGTACCATGGGCATTTTTGGTAAAAAGACTTCAACTTATCGCCATTTCATAATTAATAAACCCGAAAGTGCTGAGTTTTTTCAAGAAGGAACTAATGTAGTTGTAAAAGATCGTGCGGAAAGCTACGATAAGGAGTACTGGGAAGAGAACAGGCACATAAAACTTGGGAAAACCGAAACTCAAGTCTACCAGATGGTGGATACATTGAATAGCATTCCAGCTTTCAGAACATACATAGACATTATTAAAATAATAACAACGGGGTATAAAGAATTCAAAAAATTTGAACTTGGCCCATATTTTAACATTTATAGTTTTAATCCAATAGAAGGCCATCGTTTTAAAATGGGGGTTCGTACTTTAAAAGGTTTTAATGAAAAGCTTCGACTTCGTGGATTTTTGGCTTATGGCACTAAGGATGTCAAATTAAAATACGGAGCGGGTGTGGATTTTTTTATTAATAGAAAAGCTTGGAGTCAAATTCATGTCGATTATACGTTTGATATAGAACAGCTCGGCACAAGCAATAGTGCTATTGCGCAGCAAAACTTATTGACTTCACTTTTTCGCTCTAGACCCTTAAATCAACTCAATGCGGTGGAAGAGTATTCGGTTGGATGGGAACATTGGTGGCGAGAAGGGTTTTCGAATAAAATAACTCTAAGACATCGAAGTCTAAGCTCAGTAAGCAATGGGCTTAAATTTGAAGAGCTCAACGAAAAAAACGAAATTTTGGAACAGGAGTATCTAAAATTTTCGGAAATTGAAGTGGCTTTCAGAATAGGATTCCGCGAAAAATATTTACTCGGAGCTTTTGACAGGTACAGCCTCAGCAGTCAGTACCCAATATTTGGAGTGAGTTGCACTTTTGGTTTAAAAGATGTTTTAGGTAGTGAATATGATTATCAAAAAGTGTTTGTTTTTATGACAGATAAAATTTTCTTGAGTACGTTTGGTTATTCTGATTTAATTATTGGAGCAGGGAAAATTTGGGGAGCCGTTCCTTTTCCTGTTTTAGAGTTACACAACGGAAATGAAACCTTCTTTTTTGATGATTATGCATTTAACCTAATGAATTACCTAGAATACGCAAGCGATGAATGGGTTGAGGTTGCACTAACACATCATTTTAATGGTGTTTTTTTAAACAAAATTCCACTATTAAAAAAATTACAATGGCGTGAGGTTGTATCAGTTCGAGGAGTAGCTGGCCGATTATCGCAACTTAGTAAAGATCAAATTATTTTCCCTACAAGCATGATAGGGTTGCCCAAACCTTATGTTGAAATGAGCGCAGGAGTCGAGAATATTTTTAAAATAATAAGAGTAGATGCCATGTGGAGATTAACCAATTTGTCAAAAGATAATAAAAGTCCAGCTCGAAACTTTGGACTTGCGATTTCATTAAATTTCTCGTTCTAAATTTGCACCATGAAGTTATACGCCGAAGACCTAGTAAAAAAATACAGAAGCCGAACAGTTGTAAAGGGGGTTTCTGTTGAAGTAAACCAAGGGGAAATTGTTGGTTTATTGGGACCAAATGGTGCTGGTAAAACAACATCATTCTACATGATTGTAGGGTTGGTGAAACCAAATGGTGGTCAAATTTTTCTCGACAATCAAAATATCACTAAGCTACCTATGTATAAAAGAGCTCAGCTTGGCATTGGTTATTTACCTCAAGAAGCTAGCGTTTTTCGTAAATTAACTGTTGAGGACAATATAAAAGCTGTATTGGAAATGACGAAGCTTTCCAAAAAAGAGCAGAGCATTAAACTCGAAACTTTAATTGAAGAATTTTCATTAGAAACGGTTAGAAAAAATAGAGGTGATTTACTTTCTGGAGGCGAAAGAAGAAGAACGGAAATTGCACGTGCTTTGGCAGTTGACCCAAGTTTTATATTGCTAGATGAACCTTTTGCCGGTGTTGATCCAATTGCAGTTGAAGATATTCAAGGTATAATTTCTAAACTTAAAAAAAAGAATATTGGAATTCTCATTACTGACCATAACGTAAACGAAACACTTTCCATAACTGACCGCGCATATCTTTTGTTTGAAGGCAATATTCTTAAAGCCGGAACGGCTGAAGAATTAGCCAATGACGAACAAGTTAGAAGGGTATATTTAGGGAAAAACTTTGAGTTGAAAAGGAAGGTATAAAGTTTGGCCTACTTAGTATTTCGTAATATCTTAAATTTAAGAAAAAATGAAGATTTTAGTTGTAGAAGACGAACAAAACGTTTCTTCCTTCATTAAAAGAGGCTTAGAGGAGCAGGGACATCAGGTAACACAGGCATTTGATGGGCTCACCGGTTTAAGGCTTGCAAAAGATGACGAATTCGACATCAACATTTTGGATGTTGTTATGCCGGGCATGAATGGTATAGAATTATGCGATGAGCTAAAGAATAAATACCATATTATCTCACCAATATTAATGCTTACTGCGCTCGGGTCTACTGAAGACATTGTAATTGGATTAGAAACAGGAGCGGATGATTACCTAACAAAACCATTCAAGTTCAAAGAGTTATTAGCAAGGATTAATGCTCTTTCTAGACGAGTAGATAAAAACGAAAAGAGTACAAAGAGTATACTTCAAGTTAAAGACCTTGAAATGAATTTAAATTCAAAAGAAGTCTTTAGAAACGGAAAAGAAATAGAGCTAACGGCTAGAGAATTTCGACTTTTAGAATACCTTTTAATAAATAAAAATAGAGTGGTTTCTAGAACCGCCATACTAGAAAACGTCTGGGAAGTAGATTTTGATTTAGGGACAAATATTATTGATGTTTACATTAGCTATTTGAGAAACAAAATTGAGCGTGACTGTCCTTTGAAAATAATAAAGACTGTCGTTGGGATGGGATATATGATAAAAGATTAAGCCATGAAGATTAGCTCCCGCCTTTCGTTTACATTTTCAATAATTGCGAGTATAATATTTATTGGTTCTGGCCTAATTGTCTTTTTCTTTTCTGCCCATTTTCAAGAACAAGATTTTCAAGAAAGATTAAAAGGTCGCGTTGAAATTACTGAGAAAATATTTTTGGAGCAAGAAAATTTTACACCTAAAGAATTTGAAAAAATTAAAGAACAATTTTTACATACGCTACCTAAAGAAACGGAAGAAGTAACTGACATTTCTAATAATAAAACCCCTGTTTTTAAATACAAATACCCGGACGAGGTAAAAGATAAAATCATAAAAAATGAAGTTTTAGACTTTAGTGATTCTGATATTCAGGGAAGAAGTAAAGTATTTCATGTAAAAGGGCAAGATTATCTCATTATTGTTACAGCCGTTGATGAGGTAGGAATTCATTACTTGTCTTACTTACGTATTATCATATGGGTATTATTTGCTGTTGGAATACCCTTACTTTTTATAGGTAGCTTTGTGATTTCAAACCAGGCCCTAATGCCTCTTTCTAAAAAAATAGAACAAGCAAATACTATTGGTGCATTTAATCTTCATCAAAGATTAGAGGTGTATAATGCAAATGATGAAATAGGGAAATTGGCTATCGCATTTAATAAATTACTGAATCGACTAGAGGAATCTTTTGAATCACAAAAATCATTCATTAGAAATGCTTCTCATGAAATAAGAAATCCTTTAACAGCTATAATGGGTGAGGCTGAAATTGCCATTAGTAAGTCTAGATCCACAGAAGAATATATTAAATCCTTAACAATAGTATTAAATGAAGCTGAAACTCTCAATTCAACAGTAACAAACCTTCTTCAACTTTCAAAAGTTACCACTGAAGAAGGAAATGTAAAACATACTAAGATTGACTTAGTGGCTTTTATGGATTCATTAATTCAGAGCTATAACTTTGTAAATACAGATAATAATTTGATCAATAATTCTTTGAAATTGGAACCCATATTCATTTCCGGGAATAGTAACTTACTAAAAACAGCGTTGTTAAATTTAATAGATAACGCGTGTAAATTCTCTTCTAATCAAAAAGTCGAAGTGAACTTAGAAAGAAAGGATAAATACATAAAACTGATAATAAAAGACCTAGGCATAGGAATTGCCGAAAAGGAAATAAAAAAAATACTCACCCCTTTTTACAGAGGAAAAAATGCCCTTAGCATTAAAGGTTCAGGCATTGGATTATCCCTTAGTTCTAAAATAATCGAGTTACACCACGGGTCGATAACTATTCACTCAGAATTGAATAAAGGAACAATGGTAACTGTTAATATTCCTCAAGAAATTGCTTAAATCAACATGCTAATTTCATTTTAACCTTCTTCTAATTTCACTTTAATATGACGCATTCATGATTGGATTTGTATAATTTGCAGCAATAAATTACTTATTAATAAAATGTCATAACGTGAAATGACAATACTAACCAATAAAAAAAGTAGTGAATGCGCAAATTGAACAAACATCACTTCAAACTCAATATCGCGAAAGGATATTTAAAACTGACGCAGATTCACTCTTCCTCAAACAATTGGCGTACTTCCATTGAGCAAATCAATTTAAATGCTAAGGCAATCGAAGACTATTTAGACTTGCTTAATGCAGAACGTCAAATTTTTAATGAAGGTGATAGTCCCTTATTTATGGTTAATTCAAGGGAAGTTGGATACAACCAGACGGAATTTAAAAATAATTGAACTTTTAGTGAAGAACAGAAAGGCTAAATTGATCCCAGAGTTTGCCTATGGACAGCTTTTAAATTACTAAATAATGTTGATTTTAACAGCAATTTACAAATTCTAATCTGGTTCTAATTTGTTTCTAATTTAAAAGATTAATCATTGCACAATATTAAAATCGAAGATGAATAAAACAAAATCAATACAAAGTATATTTTCCACAATTAAACAAGACTTGCCGGCAAGTGTTGTGGTGTTTTTTGTTGCGGTACCCCTTTGTTTGGGAATTGCTCTTGCTAGTGGAGCTCCTTTATTTTCTGGACTTATTTCAGGAATTATAGGTGGAATTGTGGTGGGGGCAATGAGTAATTCAGCCCTTGGAGTAAGCGGTCCTGCAGCTGGATTAGCAGTAATTGTTCTTACTTCAATTCAATCATTAGGTGCATTTGACATTTTCTTACTGGCAGTGGTATTGTCTGGAGGAATTCAAATCCTATTAGGATTAATAAAAGGAGGAATAGTTGGTTATTATTTTCCTTCGTCAGTAATTAAAGGCATGCTTACCGGCATTGGAATTATTATTATTCTAAAACAAATACCACACGCATTAGGATACGATGGCGATTATGAAGGAGATATGAGCTTTTGGCAAGCCGATGGTGAAAATACCTTTACAGAATTGTTTCATATGATTGATTACATAACTCCAGGAGCAGTTATAGTCAGCATTTTATCCATG
>CAWUST010000034.1:0-10792 GCA_963925495.1 uncultured Flavobacteriales bacterium
CTATGACAGTAAATCCAAGTTCATTGGTTGGAAATTCTGGGGTTCACTACGGAAATGTTGGAATTGGAGTCCTTGCTCCAACTAAAAAATTAGACGTAAATGGATGGGTAAAATCAACAGGATTTATAGGGCATGGCACAACACCCTTAGGAGGGATAATTATGTGGAGCGGATCAACAGCACCGACAGGTTGGGCATTGTGTGATGGAAGAACAGTAAATGGATACAAAACTCCGAATTTGAAGGGGAGATTTGTTGTCGGATATGATAACGGCGTTGCAGACTATAATAATCCTGGAAACCTTAGTACCAAAGGAACCAGTTCTAGTGATCTTGGGGGCTCTGAAGATGTAACGCTTACTAATAACCAAATGCCTCGTCATAATCATGGAGGATCAACAGTGTCAGCTGGGGTCCATTCCCATTTTACTATGCTAGGCGTTGAGGGAGATGATTCCGGACATGGAAGTTCTTCGAATGAATACACCCTTGGCCCATTTAAATTATTTGTTTCGTCATTGCCTGCTGGTGCGCATGCTCACACGATTAATCCTGATGGTGGAACTTCTGCCCACGAAAACCGGCCGCCCTATTATACCCTTGCTTATATTATGCGCGTTTACTAGTTCTTCACCTCAAAGTATTCTTTGAGCTTGGTTAAGCTTTTAAAAGGGTTCTTCGACAAACATTTTGGTGAGCCATTAGGCACTTCGCCACCAGCATTAGATTTCCCTTCTAGATATATTTGAGTAGTATTTTCGTCTACTAGCTTTATTTTCCAAAGTTCCGTTGCTTTTTCGATACGAACGTAATCTTTGTCTTTGGTATATGCCACTCCTTGGCCGTTGGGTGATAGAGATATTGTGAGTAAAGCAATGTGCAACAAGGAGCCGCAAGTCCAACTGAAAAATTAGACGTAAATGGCTGCCCAAAATCAACAGGATTTAAAGGATATGGAATTACTCCTATTTGTGGAGTTATAATGTGGAACGGGTCTATTGCTGCTGGGTGGAAGCTGTGTGCTGGGTTGAGTAGCGTTTACATAAACATTCTAATCTCTAAAAAAAACAAACAATCTTGTTTAACTCACGCACCCTTCCAAACTCTTCCACAGCAATTCACTGGTTTTGTCCCACGAGAAACCCTTGGCTCTTACCAAACCTTTTTCAATTAGCGAATTGGATAAATTAGGTTCATGAACCAATCTTTTCATTTGTTCAGAAATAGAATCACTTTTAAATGGGCTGCATAAAAGAGCTGCGTTTCCAGCTACTTCGGGCATAGAACTAACATCAGAAGTGATAACTGGAACACCACATTTCATGGCTTCTAAAATAGGAATACCAAAACCTTCAAAAGTGGAAACGTAGAGCAAAGCATCAGCTGCTCCAATGGCTTGGGCTACTTGCTGAGCATTCATATTGTCTTTAAAGATTACATCTCCCTTGTACTTCATGGTTTGGAAAGTCTCTTCCATTTCGCTTGTCCACCATTTTTTCTTTCCAACCAATAAAAGTTTGTGGTTGTAGTTTCCGGTGGATTTAAAATCTTCGAATGCCTCTAAAATTTTAGCAATATTTTTTCGAGGATGAATAGCTCCAACAAAAACAAAGTATGGGTTACCATTGGCTAGGTCCTTTTGAGTTTCGTTAATTTCTTTTTTGTCCAAAGGTTTAAATCGATCCGAAACTCCATTGTAAACCACATCAATTTTATTGGGGTCTACCTTGTATTTTTTAGCAATGTCATTTTTAGAAAACTGGCTTACCGTTGCAATTCGAGTTGATTTTTTCGCAAACTTCGGAAAATAATGACGGTAGTATTTACTATACCAAAAAGGCAAATCTTTGGGGTAATGCTCAAAATTAATATCGTGAATTACAGGTAAACTTGGTACATTAGTATTTGTCGAAAGATATCCGTCAGGAGATAAAAAAACATCGGGTTTGTGTTGGTTTAAAATTTTGGGAATAGAAATTTGAAACCAAGCATACCATAAAAATGGATGACGACTTGGTGGCCCAATTTGAACTGGTGTTATGTTGTCCGAAAAAATAAAATCGTTGTGCCAAGGTCTATCAAAAATGAAAATAAACTCGTCGTTGGGATGGTTTTTAGTGATGCGGCTTAACGTTTCGTAGCTAAACCAGCCAATTCCTTCCAGCTTGTTTTTTAAAAGAAGTCGAGTGTTTACCGCAATTTTCATAGTTTACAAGCTGGTTTTAATTTATTAAAACCTTTGCTAATTACATTTATTTTTAATTCATGCAATAATATGAATATGACTCGTTTCATTCGCTACGAAATTACCTCGAATTCTTATATTTGGTGCCCTTAATTTGTTTTAATGATACAAGAAAAAAGTTCAGACCAATTTGACAGTACCAACCTCTTAGTTTTTCTCCTTAAATGGAAAAAGCCTCTAATTATTGTATCCATTTCGGCTGCAATTATTTCTGCAGCAATTTCTTTAATTATTCCGGAAAAATTTGAATCTACTTATGTGTTTTTTCCCGCATACTCTGGTTCTATTTCTAAAGGAATAATGACGGAAGATGCTGGTGCAAAAAACGACATTGTTCAGTTTGGAGAAGAAGAGCAAGCAGAGCAAATGCTTCAAATTCTTAACTCAGAATGGATTAGAGGTAAGGTTGTGAATAAATATGGTTTGTACGAACATTACGAATTGTTTGAAGACATAGAGTTCCGCGATACCAAATTAGTGAAAATGTGGGAAGACAACGTTTCCTTCAAAAGAACCGAATTTCAGTCTATTGAAATTAGAGTGTTGGATACGGATGCGCAAATGGCTGCAGACATTGCCAATGATGTTGCTTCCTTAGTAGATAGTGCAAAAAATAAAATGATTCACGAAAGGGCAGGGCAAGCTTTTGCAGTAGTGGAAAAAGAATACTTTGCTATGCAGGTAAGAATGGTTCTTATGGACGATACTTTAAAGTGGTTGGGTGAAAAAGGAATTGCAAATGCTGAGAAGCAAGCAGAAATGCTTTCTTCCGAATATTATAAGGCAATTGGTAGAAATGATGCGAGAGCTTCAAAGGCATTGAAAGATGAATTAGATACTTTGGGTAAATACGGCCCTTTTCAAGATAAATTAATTGACCAACGTGAATTTGAATTGGAAAGATTGTTTTTGTTACGTGCCAAATACGAAGAACTAAAGGTGGATATGAATCAAAATGTATCGCATAAGTTCACCGTAAACAGAGCTTGGCCTTCAGAAAAGAAAGCCTATCCTATCCGCTGGTTAATAGTTGTAGTTTCTACTATGTCCGCGTTTATTTTTGGTGTTTTGGTTATCATAGGAATCGAGAATTACCAAAGAGTAGTCTCTAGGAAAGAATCTTAAATCAATTTTCTTTTTATGAATTTAAGTCTTGCAACTCAAAATGGAAAGGAGAATGTTTTTTACATTATTCTCACTCTTTTTGTTCTTGTAGCGAGCATTGCAACAGGGTATGAGTTTTATTATTTGTGGGCTTTACCAGCTGCAGTTATGGTTATTGGCTTAGCTCTTTTTAAACTCGATTGGCTTTTATTAGCCATTGTTTTTTTTACACCACTTTCATTAAATTTCGAAAAACTTCAGTTTGGTCTTGGAGTTTATTTGCCTACTGAGCCACTAATGTTTGGTGCCATGTTGGTCTTTTTTGCAAAAGTTGCCTACGACTGGAAATTCGACATGCAGGTTCTCAAACATCCATTGAGTATTGCAATCTTATTTAATCTTATTTGGATTTTTATATGTGTACTTCCAAGTGAGTTGCCCATGGTAAGTTTCAAATATTTTGTTTCTAGAATGTGGTTTGTAGTTCCATTTTATTTCATGGCAACTCACCTCTTTAAAAACCACAAGAACATCGATCGTTTTATTTGGCTTTATATCATTCCATTTGCTGGAGTTATTATCTGGACACTTATTCAACACGGTATTCGTGGATTTGAAGAAAAACCGGCTCACTGGGTCATGCAACCTTTTTACAAAGACCATACGAGTTACGGAGCTCTAATTGCTTTTTTTATTCCAGTAATGACCTTGTATTTGTTTGTAAAAAACATGAGAATTACAACAAAAGTTCAAGTGTTTTTAATGCTTCTTCTTTTTATTGTGGCTGTGATATTTAGTTTTACAAGAGCTGCTTGGGTAAGTCTTTTGGGGGTTTTGGCCTTGTATTACATCATTCGTTTTCGAGTCCATTTAAAGTACCTTCTTATGGCAGCCGCATTTGGTCTTTTTGTACTTTTTAATTTACAGGATACCATTATTCAAAAGCTGGAGAAAAACCGCCAAGATTCTTCCAGTGATTTATCCGAACACGTGGAATCTATTTCCAATGTAGCAACCGATGCTAGTAACGTCGAAAGAATGAACAGATGGACGGCAGCTATTAAAATGTGGAAAGAGAGACCAGTTTTTGGGCATGGCCCCGGTACCTACTCATTTTTATATGCGCCTTATCAGCATTCTAGTTTGTTGACCATTATCTCTACAAATTTTGGCGATGGAGGTAACGCCCACAGTGAATACATTGGTCCATTAGCCGAGACCGGTGTGCTCGGTTTGGTTACGCTTTTGGTTATTATTTTCTTCTTTTACTATACCGCAGTGCCTTTGTATTATCGACTCACCGATCAAAAATTACAATTGATTTTGATGGGAGTTATCTTGGGCGAGACGACCTATTTGATACATGGTTTCTTGAATAACTTTTTGGATACAGATAAAGCCGCAGTTCCATTTTGGGGTTTTATGGCAATTGTGGTTGCTTTGGATGTTTATCAACGAAAAACAGAGCAAAGTAAAATTTAAGGATTTGTTTGGATAAAATCATTTATTTGTTCAATCATTAAAACGACGATTCTCCTTTCACTTTCCTTAGTTAACAATTAGGTAAACTTATTGCAAACGTGGCTTTTAGTGCTTGTATTTTTATAGCACTATTTCACTTTCATAATTCTATTTATGCTCCGTTTAAAATTGCTTTCATTTTTATTGGTTTTTGCTTTCGTCGCTAATGCTCAATTCACTGATATAGCAAACGATCCTGAATCAAAGACTCTTTTGTCTGGTTACAAAACACCACCATTTTTATTAGACAGTCCAGTGAATTGGGTCGATAAAACCATGAAAAGTTTAAGTCCGGATGAAAGAATTGCACAGTTGTTTATGGTGGCGGCCTATTCTAACAAAGATAAAGTGCATGTAAATTCCATTACAAAATTAGTGGAGAAGTATAAAATTGGAGGTTTAATATTTTTTCAAGGAGGACCGGTGAGGCAAGCAAAATTGACGAATGAATATCAATCTAAATCGAAAGTGCCACTGATGATTGCCATGGATGCCGAATGGGGATTAGCCATGCGTTTAGATTCAACCATCACTTATCCACGACAAATGGCTTTGGGTGCATTACAAGACAACCTTCCTATTTACAATATGGGAAAATATTTGGCTCAACAATGCAAACGACTAGGTGTTCATGTAAATTTTGCCCCAGTAATCGACATCAATAACAACCCAAACAACCCGGTGATAAACTCGCGCTCTTTTGGCGAAAACAAAGAATTGGTAGCGCAAAAGGGAATAGCCTACATGAAGGGAATGCAAGACGAGAATATTATTGCATGCGGCAAACACTTTCCAGGACATGGCGATACAGATAAGGATTCTCACAAAGCGCTTCCCATCATAAATCATTCAAAAGAAAGACTTACTGAAGTAGAGTTGTATCCATTTAGAGAGCTTATAAATGCTGGTTTGGGAAGTATGATGGTTGCTCATTTAAGCGTTCCTGCTTTAGATTATGGAAAAGCAAAAGCAACAACTCTTTCTCACGAAGTCGTTACAGATTTACTGAAAGATGAAATGGGTTTTAAAGGGTTGGTATTTACCGATGCTTTAAATATGAAGGGAGTAAGTGCTTATTACAAGCCAGGCGAAGTTGATGTGTTGGCTTTGTTAGCAGGAAACGATGTGCTTTTATTTGCTGAGGATGTGCCAACGGCTATTAAAAAAATTAAAGAGGCAATATCGGCAGGTCAAATTACTCAAGAGGAAATTGACGCTAGATGTAGAAAGATATTATTAGCGAAAAATTGGGTGGGACTAAGTAACATAGAGCCTATTGAAATAGAAGGTCTAGTTGAGGATTTAAACTCTTTGAAAAACATTCAACCTAAAAGAGAAATTATTAAAAACTCATTGACTTTACTGAACAACACCCACAAACTTTTACCCATTGTAAATCTGGATAGTTTTAGAATTGCCAGTGTTGTAATTGGCGATAAACAAAAAAATGAATTCCAGAGAAGTATGGATGCCTACGCCACGGTTACTCATTTTCAAGTTGGTGAAAATCCTGATTTTGAATCGATAATAGATTTAAATAAAAAGCTAGAAGAATATGATTTAGTAATAGTTGGCTTACATAAACTATCGCAATACCCAGGACGTAGATTTGGAATAACTAAAGAGGCTTTGAATCTTATTAAATTGATTGATGGGAAAACAAAAATGGTACTTACTTATTTTGGAAACCCTTATGGATTAAAATACATTGAAAATGCAAGGGAAATAGAAAGCTTATTAATTGCTTACCACGATGATGATCTCACTCAGAATTTGGCTGCGCAAGCCATTTTTGGAGCCAACGATATAAAAGGTATTTTGCCCATAAGTGCCACTGAAATTTATAAATCGGGTGAAGGAATAAATAGAAAAGCTATAGGTAGGTTTCAGTACGGCGAACCGGAAGAAGTAGGAATAGAAACAGGGTGGCTTCAACAAATTGACTCGATTGCTTTAGAGGGAATCAATGATAGTGCATACCCAGGTTGTCAGGTACTTGTTGCAAAAGCCGGTAAGGTTATTTACCGCAAAAATTTTGGCCATCATACTTACGATGAAAAAATAAAAGTTAAAGATGATGATATTTACGATTTAGCGTCAATAACCAAAGTTGCCGCCACCACTTTTAGTATAATGAAATTAGTGGACGAAGGAAAAGTTGACCTCGATTATAGTTTATGCGATTATTTGCCAGAATACACCGATACTTCTGAAAATTTATATGGCGATATTAAATTACGCGACATGCTTTCCCATCAGGCTGGGCTTGTGCCTTGGATTCCTTTTTATACAAAAACTTTAGTGAAAGGGCAGCCCATGTATAATTATTATTCATTGATGCAATCGGAGACTTATCCCTTTGAAGTAGCCGATAAATTGTACATGCACAAAGACTATAAAGAGCAAATTATATCCGAGATAGTAAATACTCCTCTGTGTGATGAGAAAGGATACAAATACAGCGATTTAGGATATTATTTTTTGCAACGAATAATTGAAAAACAAACTGGAATGAGTTTGGACGAATATGCTTATGAATCATTTTATAAACCAATGGGACTTGCCACCGCTGGTTATTTGCCCTTAAAAAGTTTTGAGAAAGAAAGATTGATTCCCACAGAAGATGATAAACTATTTAGACGGCAATTAATTCATGGGCATACTCATGATCCTGGTGCAGCTATGATTGGTGGAGTAGGAGGGCATGCTGGTCTGTTTTCTAATTCGAATGACTTAGCTAAAATAATGCAATGTTTTCTTACAATGGGAGAGTATGGTGGAAGAAGGTATTTAAGTGAAAAGACAGTAAAAGAATTTACGAAATGCCAGTTTTGTAAGGATGACAATAGGCGTGGTGCTGGTTTCGACAAACCAGTAAGAGGTGGAAATGGTGGGCCAACTTGTTCATGCGTTTCTTATGAAAGTTTTGGGCATTCTGGTTTTACGGGAACTCTTGCTTGGGCGGATCCTGCTGAAGAAGTGGTTTACATTTTTCTATCCAACCGAGTATATCCTGATGCTTCGAATCGGAAGCTAGTTGAAATGGATATTCGAACTCGAATTATGGAAGTGATATATGATGCTGTAGAAAAAAGTAAAGCGCCTAAAGGCAGTTAATCAGATCATAAATAGTATTCAACTTGGCATTATCTTCGCGTCTCCAAAAAATATATTATGATTAAAAAAATTATGATAGGATTACTAATCCTTTCTTGCAGTTCTTCTGTTTTTTCACAATTAAAAGAGCTTACCCTAACTGATGCCATTATGGGTGGGTATTCTAAATTCCGCCCTAGCACATTGAGCCAGTTGAGTTGGATGTCCACTGAGAACAGCACAAGTTGGGTAACAAAAGATAGTCTTAATCCAAGATTGGTAAAACGAGCAATAGATAGTAAAGCCTTTTTTAGTCTAGTTGATTTAGAAGGATTAAAATCTTTCGAAGAATTAAAAGATCTAAAAAAGTTCCCAAGAATAAAATGGAGCACGGCTACTTTATTTTATTTCAATTATAAGGGAATTCGCTACTCTTATGATTACAAAAAAAAAGAACTTAATTCTATTTTGAGTTTAAATAAAAAAGGTCAAAACACGGATTACTCACCAGATAATAAAAATGTAGCTTACACCATAGAAAATAATCTTTGGGTTGGTAATAATCAGATTACTAACGATAGTTTGGAAGGTGTTATTAATGGGCAATCTGTTCATCGTTTTGAATTTGGAATTTACAAAGGAACTTTCTGGTCCAACAACAATCAAATGCTTGCGTTTTACAGGAAAGATGAAAGCATGGTATCTGGTTACCCATTAGCTAATTATACTACAAAACCTGCAAGCGCAACTCCTGTAAAATACCCAATGGCAGGCATGAAAAGCCATGAGGTGACTTTGGGGGTTTGGAACAACAAAAGCAATAAAATTGTTTGGATTAAAACTGGCGAACCAAAAGAGCAATATTTAACCAATATTGCTTGGTCACCAGATGATAAGAGCATTTTCATTGCAGTTTTAAATAGAAATCAAAATGAAATGAAGTTGAACGAATACGATCCTAAAACGGGTGAATTTGTAAAAACTTTATTTGTCGAAAAAGACGCTAATTATGTTCAGCCACTTCATCCAATGGAATTTTTACCAAATGATGCCAGTCAGTTTGTTTGGCAAAGTGAAAGAGACGGATATAATAATTTGTATTTGTATAGTACCAAGGGTAAGTTGATTAGTCAATTGACAAAACATACTGTACCTATAACTAGTATGGTTAAAATTCATGATAATGGCTTAATATCTTATATGGTTGCCGATAATAAGGGAATGGACAGGATTTTATACCAAGTAAACGTGAAGGACGCCAAGTCTAGTTTAATTTCTAAAGAAAGCGGTGTACATAAAGTTATTATGAGCAATAATGGAATGTATTACATAGATTATTTCAACAACATTAGCACAAGACTTAATGTTGGTGTGTTTGACAATCAAGGTGAGCAGCAATACGATTTAATGAAAAATGAGAACCCGTACAAAGATTTGAATGTTAGGCTCCCGGAATTGGGTAAATTAACAACAAATGAAGGCATTGAATTAAACACTAGGATTTTCAAGCCATTTGATTTTGAACCAAACAAAAAATACAAAGCTTTGGTATATGTTTATAATGGCCCTGGAGTGCAATTAATTACAAATTCTTGGATGGCGGGTGCGCCAGCATGGATGCCTTATTTCGCAAACAAAGGCTATATCATTTTTACTGTAGATGGACGTGGTTCAGAAAATAGAGGAAGGGATTTTGAGCAAGCCATATTTAGAAAGTTAGGTGAGTTGGAAATAGTTGATCAACTTTCAGGTGTAGATTATTTAAGCGGTTTAGATTATGTAAATGCAGATAAAATTGCAGTTCATGGTTGGAGTTATGGTGGGTTTATGACTACTTCATTAATGCTTAAAACACCTGGTATTTTTCAAGTAGGTGTGGCCGGTGGTCCAGTTATGGATTGGAAGTATTACGAAATAATGTACACAGAAAGATACATGGATACACCAGAAGCTAATGAAGCTGGATATGCTCGAGCTTCGCTTTTAGATAAAGTTCAAAACCTAAAAGGAGATTTACTAATTATTCATGGAGCAGATGACGACGTGGTTGTTCCGCAGCACAGCGTTGATTTTATTAAAAATTCTGTTGATAAAGGTGTTCAAGTGGATTTCTTTTTATATCCAGGCCACAAGCACAATGTAAGAGGTAAAGATCGTATTCATTTAATGCGCAAAGTGCTTGATTATATTGTTGAAAAGATGGAATAAATAGTTTCTGTTTCGTTGGTGGAATTGCAATGTTTATTTTGTAATTGGCGTGTTTAATAACTCTCAGCCTTGTTCAGGTATAATACGAAAGCAGTCATGTCAAACAGTGATTATGTAACTATTTCTTAGCTTAATTATAAATGTTGTTATTTTTACAAAACGTCTGACAATAAAAAATATAATTGCGGTAAAATTGCCAGAAGAGCATTAGGACCCTTGGGTGAATGCTTTCTGTTTTGGCAGTATTTATTATTGAAAACTCTGGCGCTGAAGTCAAGATATGCGTTCACACTCGGGGCGTAGCTTAGTACGGTTAAAGTGCTGGTCTGGGGGACCAGAGATCGGAGGTTCGAATCCTCTCGCCCCGACTCAGAAGCCTGATACGATTGTGTCAGGCTTTTTTATTTGAACGTGCCGAAGCTCGCTTCGAAGCACAGTTCAAATAAAAAAGACCAAGATTGACAAAGTCAATCTTGGGGCTTCGCATGTCTCAAATTACCCAATTGAGGATCACCGACCACCAGGAGGTAATCCTGAGCTTATATGGGCTCACAGTAATTCTAAGAAAGAAAATTTAGATGAATTAAAAAATAATTCTTGAGTGAGGGGAATACGATT
>CAWUST010000035.1:0-32639 GCA_963925495.1 uncultured Flavobacteriales bacterium
GGTCTCGAAACGGTATTATGCTTGTTTTTCTCGAAGCTCTTCTGAAGAGGCAGAAATATCTTTGATAACCGCGCCCATACTACAGTTTCCTGTAAAATTTGCGCCAGGTTCAATCGATAGTTTTCCAGTCTCAATATCACCATTTATTGTGGCTGATGCCTGAAGAGAAAGAAGCTCTTTGACTAATATTTTGCCCTTAAGAGACCCAGAAATGTTAGAGTTTTGGCAATTTATTTCACCTTCCACTTTTCCAGTTTCACCAATTACAACTTTTCCAGTAGAAGTAATAGTACCAATTAGTTCTCCATCTATTCTAAAATCGCCATTGGTTTCTATGTCACCAGTTATTTTGGTTCCACCTGCAACATGATTTCTAGTTGATCCTTCTATCTCACCGTTCTTAGACATATTTTTTCTTGACATCAGCATACGCTTGTATTTATTGTACAAAGATAAAAATTTATTAACAAACTAGAGTTGATAGTTCAATTTCATGAAATCTTCATACATATCGATTCGTTTGTCTTGGAAAAAGAGTGCGTAATTGGTGTAAGAAATGATGAGTAAATCAAAGTTTTTTGAGTTTATATTTTTAAGACTAGTATGGTTACTTAAAAATGCTAAATAGTATTCTTTAGCTTTTTCTTCATTCTGGAATTGTTTAATGGAAACCATATGCATTTTCTTATCTAATAACACGGAAGAAATCGCTAATTTTTTGCCCACATGATACGCTCTATTGTAGTTTGACATCGATTTTTTTATTTCTTCAATGTCATTCCCGTTAATTGGCACTAATAAAAGAGCTAAATGCCTAGAGTTTCTTTCAAAGACATATTTAGCAGGCTCCTTTTTCTCCACTACAACTCTTTCTGTTGTCAATATTTTAATTCTGTTTTCAGCGTCCTTGGATTCTGGAGTACCCCCATGTTCTGAAACATATTTACGGAGAGAAGCGATAAGGTTTTCTCTCTCTCCTTGGGATCCCTGGCTCAATGCTTTTAAGTATTGTAGTTTATCGGATAAGTAGTTTTTTGGATATTTTTTTTCACATTCGTCTACTTTATCTGCACAAGCATCGAAAAATCCTCTGTCATAATAGTAATAGGCTTTTTTATATAACGCTTCAATTGCCTTTTTTTCACTAGACATTTGAAGAGCGTAACTGGGATCACGAATTATTTTTGCATAATCACTATTAGGATATTTATATAGTATTTGATTTTTGAAAAAATCAGAAGAGTCAATTCTGTTCTCATTCAGATACATTCTGTAAAGAATATAGTAACTGTTAATGTGGTGCTTTGATGTGTCAAAACGCGATACAAGCATTCTAAACGTGCCTATTGCGCGTGCATCATCCCCCATGTTTTCTTTATATATAGTACCTAATTTGTAACACGCCTCAGTTATCAAACCGTTCGATTCGGCTTTAGCCTCATCAGTAAATGGAATACCCTTTAAATATTTGTCTATGTTTTTTATTCCATTAAGTGTAGAGTCATTTTCAATTGTATTAAATGATTCTAACGCATCTTCAGAAACTGCCGATCGATCGCTACGTCTCCAGTTATCTTCATTTGTCCTTCCTCCCCATGTCGACTTAAATTCTTGGGCTCCTAATTTTAAGTTTCTTTCATTATAGAAATACCATTTACCCTTATCCGAACCGTCATCAAATCCTAAAGGAGGAGCTGCTTGGGCAACGCCTCCACCCTCTAATTCATCCCTTTTTCTTTCTTCTTCTGCTAACTTTTCATCAATTATTTCTTCGATGATTGCCATTCTTTCCGCTTCTGGCAAATTGGCGAAATTTTGTAAACTATCTTGGGTCTCAATTATCACAATTTGATCTACCAAATCTTTCAGGCTCGTTTGAATATTTAGGATTTGTTTATGACCTGGAAAATCTTCTGGTAAATACACTACTGCACTATCATAATATGCTTGAGCTGGCTTATATTCGGGTTTCCCAAAATAAATTTGACCTAAAGTGAGAAATGAAAGCCCTTTTTGGTAGTCATCTTCTACACTTACTTTTGAAGATAGCTTCAAAGCAGCAATTTGTTTGTCTTCTCGGCCTTCTTGACGGTAAATTTTTGATAAAGCGTAATACAATTTATCGCGATACTCTTTATTTTTATCATCACGGAGCATTTTTAAAAGTGTCTTTTTTATATCATAGCTACTACCATCTGCCGAGTTATATGAAAATGCTCTTTGCAATTGAGCCCAAAATTCCATTTCATATGGGGGATGTTTTTTTACTATAAGTTTATAAGTAGTATTTGCACGAATGCTCTCACCTTGAATCGCGTACAATTGAGCCAAAACAAAAAGCCAACGGGTTAATTTTTCTTTATCCTCCTCGAATCTAGTGGCATCTTCAAGGTCTACAATAGCTTTAGAATACTTTTCAATGGCAATGAAATATTGCGCAGAGACTGCTTTATAAAAGGATAGATATTCTTCTGGTATGTTACTGTTGTTTCTTAACGATTGAAGTACGACATCGGCTCTATCATAATTTTCCTGTTCAAGTAAGGTTCTTACCAACCAGATTCTTGCTTCTATTTTAAGATCACTTTTTTTATATTTTTTAGACACATATTCAAATATTGGTCGACATTCCGCCCAATTTTTTTCATAGAAATAGGCTTTCCCTATAAGCATCCATGTATCATCAATCCATTTGCAATATTCGCTTCCCTTTATCTTCATGGAATGAAACTGAATCACTCTGCTGCTTTTTTTAATGGTCACATCCATTTCTGTAGCTACGGACTTTGCCATCTCTTCATCTCCAAGAATAAAAAGTGGCAGCAATTTTCTGTAGTCATCTTTATGGGCTGTTTCTACCTTGGTAATTCCTTTTTTGTATTCTTCTTTAGCGTTGAAGTACCCGTTGTATTTGGCATTCACGTTGTGGTAGCTTCTTGTCATAAAATTGTTTTTCTTTTGAGAACAACTCATAAACATCACGGCTATTAAAAGCGCAAAAACAAATGCGAATATATTTTTATAAGAATTGAACAAGCAGGCGAGTTTAACCAATTTCGCAAAAACGGCGAAAATGCAAATTTATTTTATGAAAGACTGTTTTTTTTAGATGCCTTAGGCTCTTTTAATTTCCTTGTAAATACTCGTTTTTCTGTTTCCTTTTTATTCCCGATTAATATTGATATTTGTAGGCGAATGAAAGAGGAAAAAGAAAACAAGAAAAAACCCAAAAAAATAATTCAAAAGATCAGCCACAAGTTCAGGTTGGTGGTGTTGAATGACGATACATTTGAGGAAAGATTTTCATTTGTTTTGTCTCCACTAAACGTATTTACATGGGGCGGTGTTTTTCTCCTTGTTTTTACCATGTTACTTACGACACTTATTGCTTTTACTCCACTTCGAGAATATATTCCGGGCTATGCGGATGTAAACACAAGAAAACTTGCAACTTTTGCTGCAATAAGGGCTGATTCTATGCAATTAGCATTGGATAAAAACGAAAGATACATTGGGAATATTAAAAAAATATTAGAGGGTAAAACTATTCAGGAAAACGATAATTCAGTAGAAGGCTCTTCTACTAAAAAACCTAAAATGGATAAAATTAATTTTACCCGTTCTAAGGAAGACTCACTTATGAGAAACCTTGTGGAGGAAGAAGAACAATTTAATGTAAACCTGAAAGAAACTTCTGGGCGAAAGGCTCAATTGTCTAAAATTTTGCTTTTCCCTCCTTTAAAAGGTGTTGTTACTTCTCATTTTAATCCGTCAATAAAACATTATGGTGTGGATGTGGTTCCCGCAACATCGAATGCTTCAGTAAGCGCTACTTTCGATGGGGTTGTAATTCATTCTGCCTGGACCTCAGGTGAAGGACATGTACTTTATATTCAGCACCGAGGTAATTTGGTTTCAGTATATAAACATAACTCAGCTTTACTCAAGAATACAGGAGAAAATGTAAAAGCGGGTGACGTTATCGCTATTGTAGGTAATTCAGGTGAACTATCCTCTGGACCACATTTACATTTTGAAATATGGTATAAAGGAACACCTATGAATCCTGAGGATTATTTAGTCTTTTAATAAATGGATATAAAAAATAGAGTTAAGGTTTTACTCAAAACCCTATTTTCTATCCAATTATTAATCCTTTAAGAAATCCCACTCTTCCAAAAATTTAGTCGTAAAATCGCCTTTATTAAACTGCTCGTTTTCCATTAATTTTTGATGAAATGGAATGGTAGTTTTTACCCCTTCAACAATGTATTCACCCAAAGCTCTTTTCATTTTAGCAATAGCCTCTTCTCGTGATTGGGCAACAGTGATCAACTTAGAAATCATGCTATCGTAATTTGGAGGAATAGTGTAGCCAGCATATACGTGAGTATCTATTCTTATTCCAATTCCACCGGGTTCATGATATTCTGTTATTTTACCGGGGCTAGGCATCCAATTGTTAAATGGGTCTTCAGCATTTATTCTACATTGGATAGCATGCATTTTAGGAGCATAATTTTTACCTGTTATAGGTTCTCCAGCAGCTAGTAAGATTTGTTCTTTAATTAAGTCCCACCCAATAACTTCTTCAGTAATAGTATGCTCTACTTGAATCCGAGTGTTCATTTCCATAAAATAGAAATTCTTATGCTTGTCTACCAAAAATTCCACGGTACCAACACCCTCATACTTTACTGCCAAAGCAGCTTTTATAGCGGCTTCACCCATACTTTTTCTTAGGGCGGGGGTCATAATCGGAGAAGGAGTCTCTTCCACTAATTTTTGATGACGTCTTTGAATCGAACAATCTCTTTCGCTCAAATGACAAGCTCTTCCGAATTGGTCTCCTGCAATTTGAATTTCAATATGTTTTGGTTCTTCAATGAACTTTTCCATATAAATGCCATCGTTTCCAAAGAAACTTAAAGCCTCTCTTTGAACAGCTGCAAAAGCATCTTCAATATCTTCTTCCTTCCAAACCAAGCGCATGCCCTTTCCGCCACCGCCAGCAGTAGCTTTCAGCATGACAGGGTAAGTGACTTTTCGTGCGGTTTTTATAGCATCGGCAACGTCTTTTAGTATTCCCACAGAACCAGGAATACAAGGGACTCCGGCTGCTTCCATGGTAGCTTTCGCATTTGCTTTATCTCCCATACCATCAATCATATCAGCATCGGCGCCAATAAACTTAATGCCATGTTCTTCACAGATTCTAGAAAATTTTGAGTTTTCCGATAAAAAACCATATCCAGGATGAATTGCATCTGCATTTGTAATTTCTGCAGCTGCAATAATGTTTGGTATTTTTAAGTAGGATTCAGAACTTGCAGCAGGACCTATACAAACAGCTTCATCCGCAAAACGAACAGGTAAACTATCCTTATCTGCCAATGAATAAACTGCAACTGTTTTAATTCCCATTTCGCGACATGTTCTAATTATTCTTAGAGCAATTTCACCACGATTTGCGATCAATATCTTTTTAAAAAGAGTCGCTTTTATTTTTCTTGCCATAAAAGAGTTTTTTAGCTAGGATCAACTAAATATAAAGGCTGATCGTACTCTACGGGAGAAGTGTCGTCAACCAAAATTTTAACAATTTTACCTGTTATTTCCGATTCAATTTCATTGAATAGTTTCATTGCTTCAATAATGCAAAGAACATCACCAACTTTAATATCATCTCCAACATTAACAAACGAAGGTTTTTCTGGAGTAGGCGATCTGTAAAAAGTACCAATCATTGGGCTTTTTACTTCTGTGTAATTGGTATCATTTTCAGCTTTATCAAATGCTTCTGCAGTAGAAGCTGCAGATTGGGCTATAGCAGGAGGAATAGCCTGCATTTGTTGAGTGTTTGGCATTGTTCCGCCCATTATGGGGGTTTGAACAAATGAACCAGACTCCAAACCTCTAATACCTTTAGGTGGAGTTTTTATTAAGATTTTCACATCGTTCATTTCCAATTCAACTTCGCTTACACCTGATTTAGCAACGAACTTGATTAATGATTGTATTTCTTCCAGTTTCATAAACTTTATTTTTTGCTATCGTAGGCCCATTTTAAATAAACGGCTCCCCACGTAAATCCACCTCCAAAGGCGGATAATATTATATTATCACCTTTTTTAAGTTTGTCTTCCCATTCCCATAAACAAAGTGGAATTGTTCCTGAGGTAGTATTCCCAAACTTTTCTATGTTTATCATTACCTTTTTTGGGTCCAAATCCATTCTATTAGCTGTTGCATCAATAATTCTCAAATTGGCTTGATGAGGAACTAACCAGTCCACAGAATCTCCCGTTAAATTATTTCTGTTCATAACATCGACAGACACATCAGCCATATTAGTCACGGCAAATTTAAAAACTTGCTTTCCTACTTGATGAACTGAATGTTCGTTGTTATCGATAGTTTCATGACTTGGTGGTTTAACTGAGCCTCCAGCGGGTTGATATAAATATTGTCTTCCAGATCCATCGGAGTGAAGCGCAAAATCAATAATGCCAGTTCCATCATCAGTTGGTTCCAGGAGCACTGCACCGCCACCGTCTCCAAAAATTACACAGGTCGTTCTATCCTCATAATTAACGATAGAGGACATTTTATCAACACCTACTATTACAACTTTTTTATATTTCCCAGTTTCTACGAACTGAGCACCAGTTGATAGCGCGTAAATAAAACCTGAGCATGCTGCATTTAAATCAAAACCCCAAGCATTTTTAGCACCAATTTTATCTGTAATAATATTGGCAGTGCTAGGAAAAATATAATCTGCTGTTACAGTAGCACAGATCAAAAGGTCAATTTCTTCAGGGGAAATACCTCTTTTCTCGCACAATTGTAAAACCGCTGGAACAGCTATGTCAGAAGCACCGGCCCCTTCCCGCCGTTCTATTCTTCGTTCTTTAATTCCAGTTCGAGAGGTTATCCATTCATCGGTTGTATCAATTAACTTCTCTAAGTCTTTGTTGGTGAGTTTTGTTTCAGGAACAAAGCCTCCAACTGCAGTAATAGCCGCCTTAATATCAGACATATTTAATAACTATTATTTTTTTAATTTTATCCTACATCAAATAAAATGGAGGAAATGTTACAATTCTATCGGCCAATATTACAAATTCCTTTAGTTCCCATACCAAAAAGTGGACTCTAGTTTTTCACGAATATGCCTTTAAAATGAAAAAAACCATTTGAAAAGGACATAAAACAAAAAAATCGAGTTCAAAAGCGAGCTCGATTTTAATTTTTGAAATACAGTCTTCTTCTAATCTAACCCTAGCGTATAGTTAAAAGAACAAATAGGCACAAATAATGTATCAGTAAAATTCACCGATTAAAAGACAATCAATGTTTATGCTTCAGCAGTTGCTTTTTCCATCACTACTTTACCTTTATAGTAGAGTTTGTCTTCGTGCCAGTGCGCTCTATGATAAACATGGGGCTGTCCAGTTGTAGGACATGTAGCAACTGTAGGTGCAGAAGTTTTATAATGTGTTCTTCTTTTGTCTCTTCTGGTTTTACTCTGCTTACGCTTAGGATGTGCCATTTTGTACTATTTTTATTTTAAATTTTTCAATTTGTCCCAACGAGGGTCAATTTTTTCTTCTTCTTCTTCTTCTTCTTCAACTCGGCTAAATTCATTCAGTTTTTCAATCATTTGAGAATCACATTCTCCTTTTGGGTGAACGTTTTTTAATGGAAGAGAAAGACTAATAAATTCGTACAATAAATCTTTGATGTCTATCTTAAAAGCACTAGAAGGTATATGAATTATATCATCTTCGTGCCACATTTCTTCATCGCTAAACTTACCTATGATTCTACGTTCAGCAGAAATAGGAGCTTTTAACGCTTCCATACAGAGATCACAAGCAACTTCAACTGTTCCGCTGATACTAAAGTTTAGCACCAACATGGTGTCTCGTTTTTCTAGTTCAAGATTAACTTGAATAAAACCATTATTATGGCTTGTGATTTCTAGATTTTGATACTTAAAAAACTCAAAGAACGTTTTGCCTACCTCAAAATCAAAGCTATGCATTCCATCTTTTAATCCAGAAAACGGAATTTCATAATCTTTCATAGCCCTCGAATTTCGAGCGGGCAAATGTAATAAAATAAAACCGTTAACTACTTATTAATGATGACTGTATTTTAAGTGTCGGACAAGGGCGCAAACCTCTGTAAGTAAATTACTTATGGTGCATTCTAAATATCTTTTGTTGGACTTATAGCCTTGCTATTCATTTTTAGAAGTTCGAGCTTTCTTAATTTTTAAAGGATTCGAGCTCAATTCTTTAAAATCTTGTCGGTTTTTATATACATCAATAGCTACGTAAATTGCATTTCTAAATGAGAGTTCTGAAGCAATGCCTTTTCCGGCAATATCATAGGCAGTTCCATGGTCAGGTGAAGTTCTAACAATAGGTAATCCTGCTGTGAAATTAACACCTTCATCAAAGCTAATTGCTTTAAATGGAGTCAAACCTTGATCGTGATACATACTTAAAATACCATCGAATTTTTTGTATGCGGGCGAACCAAAAAAACCATCGGATGCAAATGGCCCAAAAGCCAAAATTCCATTAGAAACAGCCTCATTTATGGCTGGTATTATTATTTCCAACTCTTCCGACCCAATTGTTCCATTGTCACCATTGTGTGGGTTTAATCCTAAAACAGCAATTTTAGGTTTTGTAATACAAAAATCCTGTTTAAGTGTTTTTTCAAAAATCTCTAATTTCGTTACAATTTCATCGTGGTACAAATTCTCAGCAACGTCTTTAATTGGAATATGACCGGTAAGTGTACCAACGCGTAAATCGCCAGCAATCAATAACATTAGTGGCGTTTCTACATTTGCATAATCTGCCAAATATTCCGTATGGCCTGGGAAATCGAAATCTTCACTTTGAATGTTGTTTTTGTTAATGGGTGCGGTGACTAAAACATCAATTTTATTAGATGCTAAATCGCGTGTTGCCTCCTGCAAGGATAAAAAGGAAAACTTACCAGCTTGTTGAGTTGATTCCCCAAAAGTTATTTCAGCTTCTTCTTTCCATACTTCAACCAAATTGGCTTTTTTAGAATTTGCATCATTGGCATCAGCTATACTATTAAAACTAAAGTCTAGAATATTTAAGGCTTTTCGATATTCCTTTGCAAGAGCCGAAGAGCCATAAACAATTGGGGTGCAATCTTCCATCAATCGAGAATCGAGAAAGGTTTTAATAATTACTTCTAACCCAACTCCGTTAAAATCCCCAATAGAAATTCCTACACGAATTTTTTTTTCGGAAGATGATTGTTTATTTGAAATCATTTAATGTTGTCTAAATATTTTTGAAGAAATCAAATAATGTTCTTACACCAACTCCTGTTCCTTCAATTCCTCGATAGTTTTTCTTTGCATGATTATATGCTGGTCCTGCAATATCAAGGTGTATGTATGGGTACCCTTTTTTTGTCTCAGTATCTTGAGTAAAATATTCTAAGAATTTTCCAGCGGTAATCATACCAGCTTCTGGTCCACCTAGATTTTTTAAATCGGCAACATTGGATTTCAAATCTTCTTGGTATTCGTCCCAAAATGGAAATTGGGCTAATCGTTCATAAGTTCTATATCCCGATTCTATTAATTTGTCTTGCACCTTTTGAGAAGCATTTCCCATAGAAACGATTGCTTTGTCACCAATTGCACGAGCAGCTGAACCAGTTAAAGTTGCTACATCTATTACCAATTCGGGATCGTATTTTCTTGCATATGAAAGAGCATCGGCCAATATCATTCTTCCTTCAGCATCTGTATTTAACACTTCAACGGTCATACCGTTGTGCATATATATAACATCACCTGGTACATAAGCGTTTCCACCCGGTCTGTTTTCAGTAGCTGGAATTAATCCAATAACATGAATTGGGAGTTTGGCTTTTGAAATTGCTGCAATAGCCCCCACAACTGTTGCAGAACCACCCATGTCACATTTCATATAATCCATTGAATTTGCAGTAGGTTTAAGACTAACGCCGCCGGTATCATAGACTACTCCTTTTCCTACTAAAACAAAAGGTTTTGAATTTGCTGCATTTTCAGGTTTCCATTCTAAAATAGAAAAAGTTGGAGGATTTGGTGATCCTAAGTTTACGGCAAGTAAACCACCCATTTTTAATGCTTGAATTTTTGTTTTATTAAACACATCCACAGAAAACCCAGCATCTTCACCCAATTCAAGAATATCATGTGCGTATTGTTCCGCTGTTAGATAAGAAAGGGGCTCATTTACAAAATCCCGAGCAACCAAAGTAGAAGAAACTACCGCATTAAGATCGTTTAATTCATTTTCAGATAGGCCATTTATATTTATAATCTCTAATGAATTTTTCCGTTCATCTGCATCTGAAAAGTATTTTAAAAACTGGTAGTTGCCTAATCCTAATCCTTCAGCAAAAGCAGTCAACACACCTTTATTTACAGATCCGGAAATGGTTACATCTTTTAGTTTTAATTTATTTATTGTTCCGCAAACACCAGATGCAGAAATTCGAGCTTTTTCCCAAACCAAATTTTCATTATCCGAAGTGTCAATTTTATAAATAAAAAGATTATAGCTTAACTTATTTATATGCGCAGGGTTATTTTTATTTTTGATTTGCTCAGAAACATATTTTTTTTCTTCACTTGAAAGACTAGAAAGTTCATCAACAGAGCTGCAAAGAATGATTTGATTTGATTTTTTTTCCTTTGTGCTAGACGCTGTATAAATTGTATTCATAAATTTTATTTTTTGTTCCAAATGAGTTCGCAACAAATGTAATCAATGAGGCGGTGTTCGATAGTCATTTTTATAATTTTCAATAATCAAACATTTAATTTTTCATGAAAATTTTTTTGTCTAAAATCAATTTTGATTACCCTTATATTTGTTGTTTATAATTAAAACCTATGACAAAATACATTTTAGCAGTAGTTAGTTTTCTTCTTTCCGTAAACCTTTCTGCACAGTGCGACACTTTGATGATTTCAGAAAGTAACTATTCCTTAGTTAAAGTGTCCTCTTTGAATGGAACAAATGGCGGTGAATTGACCTTCGACAATAAAAACAACACTCGTTGGAGAACGAAAGGTAATGGACCTCACGAAATTGTTTTTGATCTTGGAAAACCGTATGATATAAATGGATTTAGCACAAAAACTCGATGGGAAGGTTCGGGAAGAGTAGGTGGATATAAAATTTACGTTTCAAATGATACTACAAAATGGGGCGAAGGTGAAAAATTCGATAGAGCTCGATATACTTCAAATAAAACGGAGGACTCAACTTATTTTGGGGCAGTAAATGGACGATTTGTTCGTTTGATTTTAGAATCGAATAATGCGGATTTACAAATTTCGGAATTCCGCTTTTATAAAGATTCGACTTGTTCTGTTTCAGGAAAAAAAAACCAGCCTATAGATTTTCCATCTATCTCTAAAAAAACCACGACTGATGCACCTGTAATTTTAAATGCAAGTGCACCCAATGCGGCAACTGTAATTTACACTTTAGTCTCAGGTCCAGCAAAAGTTAATGGCAACACATTAACTTTAACTAAATATGCAGGAGTTGTTGTCGTTAAAGCAAGTTTGGCAGGTAGTGCAACACATTTCGCCGCAGAGCGAGAAATTGAGTTTACAGTAATTGATTTGGCTACTTATAATCCTAAAATTAGCACTCGTTTAATTGATGATTTTCCTTTAGAAATCCAAGATACTAATATGTGGTATCCCATTTATATTTCTTCTAGTATTGATGAACCTACATTTTTAAGTACAAGTAATGTAAGAGTCGAAATTGATGGGAAAAGATATCCTGCAACTGCAAAAAAAGACTTTTATTATTTTGCTTGGAAACCAAAAGAATTTAAGACTTATGAAGTAAAATTAATTGCTACGGGTAGCAACGGTAATGAAACAGTTTTAACCAAAAATGTTGTTGTAAAAAAAGGAGGTACTACTCAGATTGTTACTTCAATGGATAAAGTGGTTATAGAATTTGGGAAAACCAATAGTCGGAACTACTACGGAAAACACAAGTTGCCTCAATTTGCGGGAAGCTATAACAAAGTATTCGCTAATTTTAAAGTAGAATGTCCAAACAATAATTGCGATGATTGGGATAGATATGCAACTATTGAAATTACGGCTCCAGATGGTAATAGAATTCAAATTATCCGATACATAACACCTTATAATGTGGCGTGTAATCATGGTATAGATTTAACCGAATATGCTTCTTTACTTCAAGGAGAATTGGAGTTTCATGTCTTTATTGATACTTGGGGAACAGGTGGTTGGATGTTAACATTGGATCTAGAATACACTGCAGGAAACCCGACTTATGCCTATTCTATGGTGAATGAAATTTGGGATGGAGACTACAATTTTGGGAATCCCTCTAACTTACAGCCTGTGCCTGAGACAAGTCATTTAGTTTTAGAAAACACACAAAGTTCAAATCTCATTTTATCGACGACCGGTCATGGATGGGGAGGCAACAATACTGGCAATGCGGCGGAGTTTTATCACGCCAAACACAATATTTGGGTAGATAATTCCAAAGTTTACTTACAAGATTTATGGAATACCTGTAATCCGAATCCGGACAATTGTTCAGGGCAACGAGGTACCTGGACATACAACAGGGCGGGTTGGTGTCCTGGGGCAATTTCACCACCTAATAAAATTAATTTGGACGCTTATAATGCTGCTGATACAATCTTGTTGAAATATAAATTCCAGAGTTCTTATAAAGACCTCTGTCACCCAAATAATCCGGGCTGTAATTCAGGGGTAACTTGCCAGAATTGCAATGCAGGTTCTAACCCACATTATTATGTGGATGCCCAAGTGATTTCTTACAGTAATCAACCATTTATTTATGGGGAAACAAAAAAAACAGTGAGTAATCCTGAATATGTAAATCAAGATAAAAATTACAAAATTCAAGTATTTCCTAATCCTACACGAGGCCTTTTTCAAATTTCGTCTCCTGAAATAGAAGGTGAAATGAGTGTTTCAGTTTTTTCAGTAGATGGGGTACAACATCGTCGATACTTCTTTAATTCGAGCATAGAAATGGATGCATTTTCTTTTGATATAACTGACTTACAAAGTGGTGTTTATTTTATTGAAATAAATAATTCTACTGGTAGTGGAATTAATAGGATTGTTCTAGAAAAATAATTTTATAAAGCAAAGCCTTCAGTTTAATTGAAATTTACGATTATACTTAACAATCAACAGATCGATATATAATCAAGCAGAATTCAATAAAGAAAAAAGCAGAACCCTACAAAGTCCCTCTTTTTTCTTGCTCTCTTTCTATACTTTCAAAAAGTGCCTTAAAATTTCCTGCGCCAAACCCTCTTGCTCCCATTCTTTGAATAATTTCAAAAAAGAGAGTGGGTCGATCTTCAACGGGTTTTGTGAATATTTGTAAAAGATAGCCTTCTTCATCAGCATCTATCATTATCCCCAAACCTTTAAGTTTTTCAATGTCTTCGCCTAATTTGTGATTGTGATCTGCCAAGCGTTTAGGAACAGAATTATAGTATTCTTCTGGAGGTGTGCTTAAAAACTCAACCCCATTTGCTTTTAATTGAGAAACAGTGGAGATAATGTCGTCCGTTGCTACAGCAATATGCTGAACCCCAGGTCCTTCATAAAAATCTAGGTATTCTTCAATTTGAGATCTTTTTGCAGCTTTGGCTGGTTCGTTAATCGGAAATTTAATTCTTCCGTTCCCGTTACTCATTACCTTACTCATTAATGCCGAGTATTCGGTATGAATTTGTTTGTCATCAAAGGATAAGAAATTCTCAAACCCCATAACATCTTCGTACCATTTTACCCAGACATCCATTTCTCCCCAACCAACATTTCCAACCATGTGGTCAATGAATTTAAGTCCGGCAGGCACTGGATTGTAATCCGATTTCCATTCTACAAATTGAGGTAAAAATGTTCCGTTGTAATTTTTCCTTTCTACGAACATGTGTATGGTTTCCCCATAAGTGTAGATTCCTGCCCTTACTATTTCGCCATCTTTATCTGATTCAACAGTAGGTTCCATATAAGATTTAGCACCTCTCGAAGTAGTTTCTTCCCAAGCTTTTTTTGCGTCATCTACCCATAGAGCAATAACTTTTACGCCATCTCCATGTTTTACTAAATGCTTATTTATTGGGGACTTAGAATTTAGAGGGGTAGTTAATATTAATTTGATTTTATCCTGACTTAATACGTATGAAACGGATTCCTTACTACCAGTTTCCATTCCTTTGTACGCAAAAGATTGAAATCCAAAAGCGGTTTTATAAAAATGCGCAGCTTGTTTTGCATTTCCAACATAAAACTCGACATAATCAGTTCCCAACAATGGTAAGAAGTCTTGAGCTCCTTCAAATATTTTTTCTAAACCGTACTCTACGTTTTTAATTTCACTTGCCATACTATTCAATTTTCAATGGGTAATTTCCAGTTTTCAATTGCTTACTCAATCTCTAAAATCCTATTTCGAAGAATGTACAACTGTATTTAATATTTTCATTAACTCTAAACTTTTTTCAATCATTCCACATGGTCTGGGATAGTCCTGTGCTAAGTTGCTTAATGAGAGTCAATAATTTTTTACTTGCTTCTACTTCATCAAAGTATTCTAAAAACACTAAGTGCGAAATTAAAAGATTTGGATACTGTTGCACTTTCTCTTTCCAAAACTCTAAATATTAATTGATAATTACCTCATTGGTAATTGACAATTAATTACAGCCAAGATTTATAATAATCTTTATCTGAAATAGCTACCGCTCGTTCTGTTATTTTTAATGGATTAAATGTGTCTACCATAACGGCCAACTCACCAGTTTTCGTTTTTCCAATACTTCTTTCTGCTGCTCCAGGATGAGGGCCATGAGTCGTTCCTCCGGGATGTAAAGTGATGTTCCCAATTTCAATATTGTTTCTGCTCATAAAATCACCATCAACATAATATAGTACTTCTTCTGAATCTATATTACTATGATTGTAAGGAGCTGGAATTGAATCGGGGTGATAATCGTATAAACGAGGTACAAAAGAACAGATAACAAAGGCCGAAGTTTCAAAAGTTTGATGAATGGGTGGGGGAAGGTGAATTCTTCCAGTTATAGGTTCAAATTCGTGGATAGAAAATGCATAAGGAAAATGAAAGCCATCCCAACCTACAACTCCAAAAGGATGAGCCGCATACGTAAAGTCATAAATAATTCCTTCTTTTTTTACTTTTACAACAAAGTCACCTAATTCATCATGTGTTTCAAGTTCTGAAGGTGGACGAAGGTCACGTTCGCAAAATGGAGCGTGTTCCAAATGCTGTCCAAAATAGTTTCGGTATCTTTTTGGAGTATGTATTGGGTGCTTTGACTCGGTTATGAACAAGCGGTTATCGGATGTGTCAAAATCCATTTTGTAGATAATACCTCGAGGTAATACTAAGTAATCTCCATAGGAAAATTTAATATTCCCTAACATTGTTCTTAAAGTTCCAGAACCTTTATGAATGAAAATAACTTCGTCGGCATCTCCATTTTTATAAAAATAGTCTTCTGTTTTATTTGTTGGGGAAGCTATTACTATGCTTACATCTCCATTAAACAAAACGGGAACTCGAGCATCTAACTGATCGGCTACAGGTCCAACTTCAAAGCCACGAAATCTTTGTGCTTTTACATTATTTATAATGTGTGCTTTTGGCGAAACATCTTTTCCTTCCCCAATATTTTTAACCATTGTAGGCCTGTGACAGTGGTACAAAAGTGAAGACATACCATCGAACCCCATGGTGCCAAACAACTCTTCCGAGTATAATTCACCATTCTCCTTTCTAAAGGTTACATGACGTTTTTTAGGGAATTTTCCAATCTTGTGATAAAAAGGCATAATTTCTTTTTTGAATTGCCAAATATATTAGGACTCAATGTGTACAGTTATGACAATTATCAAGTTTAAATGAGTAGAGAAGCTTTTTTGATTTTCTGTGAATAAGTAATGCATGCATAGCAAATACATGACGTAGAATTAATGTTGTTTCTATTAGATTTGCCTTCGCTTTTTTTATAAATGAATAGAATTCAAAGACTTTTTTGCCTTGTCTCCGTTGTTGGGATTTCTTACTGTGGCTTCTCTCAAACTAAAACAGTAAAAGATACCATTACCATCATGCAATATAATTTGCTGAACTACGGTTATAATGGAAATACTTGTGGTGGGTTTAATATTACACTAGCACATAAAGATAAGCAGTTAAAAACTCTTATTGATTACATAAAACCTGACATTCTTGGAGTAAATGAAATGGGTTGTAATGAGCTATATTCCAGAAGAATACTTGCCAATTGTTTAAATCAAGGAACCAGTAAATTTGAACGAACAAAACTTCAAAAAAGTGGAACCCAAAACATTTGCAATTCCTATTTTTATAACACGGAAAGGCTTGGTTTAATTAACTCTTCGGCAATAACCAAAACCAAAAATGCTGGCAATATTATTCGAGCAATAGATTTTCTTAAATTGTATGTAAAAGGGGAGTATTTGTCCATTTCGGATACAATATCGTTATCGCATTTGGTGGTTCACTTAAAAGCGAGTAATGGGATAAGCGAAAGAGCAGAGCGAGAAAAAGCAGCTGAAGGAATAATGTACCACTTAGAGCAAAATGAAAGTGCGGGTAACTATATTTTATCGGGTGATTTTAATGTTTATAAATCCTCGGAAGGAGCCTACCAACAGTTTACCAAATACACAAAGGTTCCATTTCGATTTTACGACCCAATAAAACAAGAAGGAAGTTGGAATAATAACGGTGCTTATGCAAAAGTGCACACCCAAGCAACTCGAACTGGAAGTTGTGGTGGAATGGACGACAGGTTTGATTTTATTTTGGTGTCAAAAGCGATTATCGACGATTCCAGTCACATTAAATACATAGCTGATTCGTACCGGGCAGTTGGGCAAGATGGAAAACGTTTAAACCAAAGTGTAATTAGCCCAACGAACACAGATGTACCGGCAAATATTGCAACAGCCCTTTATGAAATGAGTGATCATTTACCAATAATACTCAAACTTGAAGTTACCTATGAAGTACCTGTTGGAGTTGAAAGCCTCGAATCTAAAAAAATAAAAAGCAGGATAATTTCTCCTTCTTTTGGTGGTATTAAATTTAACACCGAAAATCAAGGGGAAGAAAATCCATTGAAATTTCAAGTTTTTTCTATAGAAGGTCGTTTAGTTAAGGATGGAATTGTAGAAATTCGCACCGGAGTTCAAGAACACAATTTGGAATTTTCAGGACAAGGAATATTTATTCTGAAACTTACGAGTGAAGCAATAATGGAAAGTGAAACACATAAAGTAATAGTTTGGTGATAAACAGAAATTACATAGCTGTTTTGATGTGTTCTTTATTCTTGAGCAATGTTTCTTTTGGGCAAAAATCTACTGTGGTTACTAATGCTGGTGATGTAGGACTCACAATGAGTAATGTTGGTTTTCTTGGTAATTCTTTTCGAGGGAATTTTCAATTGGAGAATGAACCTTCTTGTGAATTTCCTATAAACTCGGGAGTAGAGCATTTATTTGAAGGTGGCCTTTGGATTGGCGCTACTTTACGTGGCTCTCAGGCTGTCAGTACGGCTTCGTATGATAATGCAAGTGGCTATAGTACTGGTGGTGGTGGTTATGAAATGACGGCTGAAGTTGGTACTGGATTTAAAGAACGATCTAGTTTATTCAATTCTAAAGTTTTTGATCCGCTGGCTATTTCACATCAAGATTATGTTTGTAATTTTACTGATAAATATGTAGTTGTACCCGGAACCAACATTGCAATTAGTGGTCACGATCAGCCACTTGGATTAGAAGTTCACTTAGAATCATATAACTGGAATTTTTCTTTTAGCAATTTTTTTGTAATTATGGATTACACCATAAAAAATACAGGAACAGAAAGTCTTTCAGATGTTTATATAGGAATGTTTGCCAATGCAGTTATTAGGAATGTAAACATAACTCCGGCAGGAGCAGGCGGAACTGCATTTTACGATAAAGGGGCGAATGGATACAATGATTCCTTGTACATGGGATATTGTTATGATGCCAACGGTGATTTAGGTTTTACGGAAAGTTATTTTGGAAGTAAATTTTTGGGGGCAGTAAGTAAAAACGGCTTTCATTTGCCTTCACTGGACTCGTCTTTTAAGGCACATTATAATTCTTGGCAATGGAATAATACATCGGAGCCCATTTTGTTTTCACCTACTACTGACAAACAGAAATACAACAAAATGAGCACGGGATTAAACTGGTCCCCAGCTTGGACAAAAGCGTACGACACTAATAATGTTCACGCAGGAAGGTATTATTCTGAGATTTTAAATGCACCAGGAAACCGATCAGATTTAGTGTCAGTTGGACCATTTGTAAGCCTAGAACCGGGTGAAGAAATAAAAATTGCATTTGCAATTGTATGCGGCAAAAAGAAGGAAGATGGAAATCCAAACATTTTAAATACTGCAGTTCAACAAACTAATATCATTAACAATGCACTTTGGGCACAAACGGCTTATTGTGGCGAGGATGTTAATTGTGATGGACTATTAGACCAGGGAGAAGATAAAAATGGAAACGGAAAAATTGATAGATACATTCTGCCATCTCCTCCAGATATTCCAACAACTAAATATGTTCCAGGCAAAAACGAACTCACTCTTTACTGGACCAATAACTCAGAGAATTCTATAGATCCTATTTCTCAGAAAAAAGACTTTGCAGGCTACAGTATTTATGTGAGTCGTTTGGGTTTTGATACAGAAAAGAAAATAAATTTGGATTCGGCTTGGCAGGATGTTGCTACTTATGACAAAAAAGGTGATGGTTTTTTCTTTGAAACAGGACTTGACTCATTACGTTTGGAGGAACCCAAAACATTTGAGGGTGATACCAATTTATATACTTACAAATACATCATTAAAAACTTAGTAAACGGTTGGCAATATGTGGCGACTCTAACAGCGTTTGATACTGGCGACAAAGAAGCAAATCTAAGTTCATTAGAATCAAGCCGAAACACAAACAGTACAAGGGCTTTTATGGGAACGGCACCAAACGAAGACCTTAAAGAAAACGGTCCTTTTGCTTATCCAAACCCTTATTATTTGGATGCCGCTTGGGAAGGAATTAGTCAGCGACAGACCTCTAAAAGAATTCAGTTTGCCAATTTACCAGAAACGTGTACAATTTCGATATTTAGTGTTGCTGGAGATTTGATAGCAAGCTTAGATCATAATCCGGATTATTCTGGAGATATTGGCTGGTACGAGCAATTTTCGGATAAAGAAAAAACCACCTTTTCCGGGGGAGAACATTCTTGGGACTTAATTTCTTCTGAGGGGCAAATAATTGCACGTGGGCTTTATGTTTTCACGGTTAAAGATTTAAAAAACAATAAATTATACAAAGGACAATTCACAGTAATAAAATAAATGATTTAACAAAAACAAGTATTATGAAAAAACTATTATTTTCTCTTTTGGCCATTGGTTTTATGGCGAGTTCTTATGCACAGCATGATACGCTGAGTATAGATTCAATTCAATGGGTTAGCCAAGCAAATTTAGGTGCATGTAATGATGTTTCTAGGTATAATGGTGACACAGTAGTTGTAGTTGGGATTTGTTTGGTAAACGGAACTGACTATGGTTCTCAAAGTCACAACCTTATGATTTCACAATCTTCAAAACCATCTCCATTTGGTGGATTAAGATTTAGACAAGGCGATCCCAATGCAGTTTACACAACGAGTGTTAGAAACCTTTTAAAAGGAGATTCTATTATGGCTACAGGAATTTTAAGCCAATATCGAGGTGAAACTCAATTGGAGCCTCTTGAAAAAAACGGTTCAATCATCATTTTGAATCGTGGAGTTGCAGTAATGGACACAATAATTGAAGTTGGAATGATTAACAATGGAACTCAGATTAACCAATTGTCGACTGGCGAGCAATGGGAAAGTTCATTGGTTACCATTAAAGATGTAGAAGTTCAATCTGTGGGCTTCTTCAGTAGTGGTTCTAGAGTTAGCTATGTAGTAGCAGACAAAGCTGGAAACAAAATTAACATTGGTGATTTCTTTGCAGCACAAAAATTACCTCAGTATACTCACCCAGTAACCGGAAAACCAGGGAAATATGTTCCTCCAAGTGTTGGTGATCAATTTGCATCAATTACAGGAGTGATAGTTCATGATAGAAATTGTACTGGAGAAACAGGTAGAGGTTACGAATTAAACCCTATTGATTCTGGAAGTTATGTTTATGGTCCGGCTGCACCAAGAATTGGATCTGTGAAAAGAAATATTGCTGTTCCTTCAAGTTCGGATGACGTGATTATTACTGCCGATATTTTTGATTTAGATGGTGTAATTACAAAGGCTACACTGCATTGGTCTACCGGCACCAATGTTACTTCTTCGTTTGCAGATATCAACATGACAAATACCTCAGGGAAAATATATACCGCTACAATTCCGAAACAAGCCAATAATACTTTTGTTCGATATTATGTTTCTGCTGAAGATGATAGTTCTAATGTGTCTGCCCAACCAAATAAAGATCCAAAGATTAGTACTTATTCTTATCGTGTGACAAACTCAGATTTAGAAATTTCTGATGTTCAGTTTACTCCTTATGCAGACGGCGTTTCTATTTATAGAGGTCAAGAAGTTACCGTTACTGGAATTGTTACTGCTGGTGGAAAAGATGGTGATTTGTCAATGATTCACATGCAAGAAGAAGGAGTGATTGGCGGGTGGTCAGGAATTATTTTAGCAAATGCTGGTAGAACCTTTGACAGAAACCTAAAAATTCAAGTTACAGGAACTGTTCAGGAAGATAATAGAGGCAGAACAGCTATTGGAAATATCACTAAAATTAAAGAATTAGGTATAGGAAGTATCAAACCTTTTTATTCGGTACCAGATTCTTTTTCTACTCGTTATGACTTTACAAAACATGAAAAATTCGAAAGTGTACTAGTTGGCCTTATCAATGGAACAACAACTGGTAATGGTAAATTACATATAGTAGATACTAATCCCGATGCACCAAATAATTTTGCGGAATATACAGTTGGGCGTGATCCTTTTGACCCAAGTACTGATTGTAGAGTTGTTGCAGGAAGAAGTGATGCAAATACCACGTCATCCACTTTTGTTTCTTATGTTAATGATAGCCCACGCATAGCGGATTCAGCTTCGTATCCAGTTCAAAAAATTCTTGTAAGAGACACTATGAATATGGACACTCTTATTGGAATTATGACGATTTCCTTTAGCAATATGAAATTGATGCCTAGAAATAACGCTGATTTTATTGGTATTAATGTATTGCCTACTGACACAACTAAAAAGGATACTACTTCAGTAAATGAATTGATCGGTGAAAATTCTTCTTTTAGAGTTTTTCCAAACCCAGCTTCTGAACAAATCACTGTAGTTAATTCTTCGGATAGTAGATATGTTTCGATCAGAATTATTGATTTAAATGGTAAAGAAGTAGCAAGAACAGAAACGGTTCTTGAAGAAAACAATATTCCTTTGTATGACTTGGGTGCAGGTGTGTATTTGTTGCAAATAGAAAATAGAAACGGAACTGTTTTAGAAAGAATTAAATTTATTAAACAATAAATTAGACAAACCCAATCTTCGAAAATTGATTCGAAGATTGGGTTTTATTTTAATGCAAGAGATTCTTTTGAAATTCGCCTATGTTCATATAATTTTTATTGCCTTGGCTTTTGTGTCTTGTAAAAAGGGAGACAAAAATGTCAATGAAAGACCTAATACTATAGTCATACCTCATGTTGTTAATCTGTCTGGAGAAAACAGGTTAAAAACAACGGTAGAAATGGCTTGGTTCGGATCAGATAAAGATGGATTCATTTCGGGCTATGAGTTTTCATTGGATAATACGAATTGGATATATACCCCAAAAGCCGACAGTACTTTTACTTTTAATATTTCGGAAGGTTCCGATACTTCAGAAATAAATTTTTGGGTACGGTCTATCGATAATTCAAATGAAAAAGATCCAACCCCAGCTTTTGTTAAAATTCCTATTAAAAATACGCCACCAGAAATTTTATTTGATAAAGCTTTATCTTCAAAAGATACTGCTTTCATAGTTGCTTCACTTTTTTGGAATGCCAAGGATCAGGATGGTCTTGATAATTTGCGAGATGTTGAAATGAAGCTAAATAATGGGTCTTGGTATAAAATTGACAAACGAAAATCTTCTCTTAGTTTAGTACCTGAAAACACATCTGGAAGCGGAAGCATGAGGGCCAAAGTATATTTTGACCCTACTGACCCAGAAACCGAATTAATGGATGGGCTTCTTTTAGGAGCTAACAACATTGTTTACATCCGATCTACGGATATATCGGGAAGCATAAGTGAAATTGACACACTTCAGAATCTTTTTTTTAGACCAAGAACATCCGATCTAATGGTTATTGGAGGAGACAGGGATTTCAACTCTTTTTATACCCAAAGAATTTCTAATGTTACCGGTAATTTCGATTATATCGATTACACAGTGGATGGAGGAAAATGGCAGCCCACTTTTTGGGCAACTACTTTTTATCTTATGATTTCTGAATACAAAAAACTCTGTATTTTTTCGGATAAACTTCCTTATGTAAATCCTTCAACAGGGCTTTCCGCACTTATTCTTGAATCGAGTGCACGACCAGTTCAAGATTTTACTTTGAATGGCGGTAAAGTTTTTTCCATTGGATATTTTGATAATAATAATCCGCTTGAAAGTAACTCACCATTTATTGGCGTATACCCAATTGACTCCATGGCCTCTGGTTCTGCTGGAATCACTTTAACAAAATCGGACTCAGCTTTAACTTCACAACAAGTAAATTATCCTAATTTAGGAGCTCGAACATTTCCTGGAGAGTTATCGCCTTTTTACAAATCTCAAAATGCGGTAGAAATATACCGAGGAGATATTTACGGAACAAGTTATTCAGGTTCCAAAACTATAGGAGTTAAACAAATAGTAAGTGGCGGTAAAACAAACATGGTTTTTGTTTCTGCTGCCTTGAATAAGTTTGATAAGGATTACACTAAAGTAGATGCCCTATTTGACCAAGTATTAAATAAAGATTTTAATTGGTAAAATCAGAAATCAGAAATCAGACGAATTGAAACATCTTTTTATTCTATTATTAACCCTAGTGAGTGTCCAAAATATTTTGGGACAAGACAAAGAAACTGGTGCCGTTTCTGGTCAAATAGTAGACGCGGTTACTAAGGAAACCCTAATTGGTGCAACAGTTATGATTGTTGGAACATACAATGGTGTTTCGGCCGATATTGATGGCAATTTTAAAATCGATGGAATAAAACCAGGTGATTATTCTATAAAATTTAGCTTTTTAGGTTATTCAGATAAAATATTTAATGGGATAACCATTGTAGCTGGGAAAACAAAAGTTTTAAACGCAACCTTAGGTTTACGAAGTACATTAATGAATGAGGTGGTAATTGTAGGTGACGCAAACCTGATCAATTTGGAAGAGGCTAACTCGGAAGTGAAAATTAGTCAAGAAGACATTGAGCAAATGGCAGTAAGAGATGTTACTGAAATTGTGACCATGCAAGCAGGTGTAAGCAAAACAGCCGATGGAATAAATATTCGGGGAAGTAGAACCTACGAAACCCAATACATGATTGATGGAATTAGCGCAGCTGACCCCCTTTCAGGTACAGGAACTGGAGTAAACGTGCAAAGTAGTGCAGTAAGCGATGTTTCAGTAATAACCGGTGGTTCGGGCGCTGAATATGGTGGTGGTGCAGCTGGTATTATTTCTACCAAAATTAGAGAAGGTGGAGAAAAGTTTGAAATTAGCGGGAGCTGGCAGCGAGACAATTTAGGGTTTAATGAAAACCAAGGAACAGCGTGGAATACCGACATTGCTGACATAGCAATGGGAGGCTCCGTACCATGGACTAAAAAGAAACTTCGGTTTTTTGTGAGTGCAAATATGTTTATCAGCGATGACTTTTACCGCATTCAAGCAGATCAATTAAATAGCTCACTTTTCCCTGAAGGTCCCTCTTTTTGGGCACCTCGTCAAAATAATAAATTTGCAAACACTTTCAAACTTTCTTACGAATTTAAACCCGGAACAAAACTTACCTTAACCAATCAACACAGTATTGCAGTAAATCAAAACACACGTTCTTTGCAAATTGTTGGTTTTGATGCAGTAGTTACTCCTGGGCTTCAATGGCAGTTTTCTGAAGTACCGGATAATGCAAATACATATACGCACCGTTCTAACTTAACAGCTCTTAATTTTCAGCATTTTATCAATAACAACTGGAATATGAAAGTTGCATTAGGACGTTTATTCACCAACTTACGAGCTGACGCGAATGGACGCCCATTCCGTTCCCAAACTGTAGATCAGATATTTGATCCGGAGTCTATTGTAACTGGTCCGGTTTCTACATTTAACCCAGAAGGATCTGTTATTTATGTTTTACCAGGAAATGGATTTGTCAATAATAATGGTATTGCAACGCGTTGGCATGACCATTACGCTTTGGAATATACCGGAAAAGTATCTGTAAGTTATTACCCAAAAAAAGAGGCACATCGATTTAATTTTGGTTGGGAACACAAAGAAAAAGAATACCAATGGGCAGATGTGTATCAACCTTGGGTTGGTGCTCCAATAAAAATTAACGATACTTTAAGCACTCCATCTATTAGTGTGGGTTCTTCTTCTGAAATTTGGAAAGCAAATCCCAATGAAGGTGGTGTTTGGATCCAAGATAGACTTTCTTACAAAGGGTTAATTGCAACTTTGGGACTTCGGTTTAATTACTGGACCTATGGAAAACGATTGGCAGGGGCTGTTTCTAACCCGGACGTTCCATTGCAAGAAGCATCCAGAACAAAATACGAAGATCAAACTACCAAAATATTTAGTAAAAGATATCAATTTCGTTTATTGCCAAAAATAAATGTGAGTTTTCCGGTTACAGAAAACAACATACTTTATTTCAATTATGGACACAGCATGCAAATGCCTCACCCTCGATTTATTTATGCAGGGTTAGATCCTGAGTTTTTGGACCAAAGTCCATTAGCAACTATAGGAAACCCAGTTATAAAACCAGAGTCAACAGTAAGCTATGAAATTGGAGTTAAATCTCAAATAACCAAAGATTTGGGACTAACCTTTACGGCTTTCAATAATGACAAATACGATTACATAGTTTCAGGAACTGCACTTATAAATGACCAGACAGGAAAATTGGTGAGTCGTCAAATTTATTACAACCAAGATTATGCGCGAATAATTGGAGTAGAGTTAGGTGTTACCCAGAGAATAGCAAAATTTTACAAACTCTTTTTTAATGGAACCTTCCAATCGGCAAGAGGGAAATCTAACTCGGCGCGTGAAAGTGAATTGCAAATTAGAGAAAGAGGTTTTGTCGATAATACAAAAGAACAACCGTTGGCATGGGACAGACCGTGGAATCTTAAAATGGGAGTTATTTTGAACACAGATACTACCATGAATATTCCAAAAATGTTTAATCGATTTAGAGTATTTGTAAGCGCTAACTATAAGTCTGGTTATAGATATACTCCTGTAAAAGCTGCAGGTACAAATGACTTTGGAAGAGTTTTATATCAAGCGGAAAACGACAAGCCAAATAGTGAAATTGCCAAAGCTTGGTTTTGGGCAGATTTAAAAATTACCAAAGATTTCAAATTAAGTACTAAAAGAAAAAGTGCTTTGTCTATGAGCATAGAAGTTCGAAACCTCTTCAACAATAAAAATGCTCAGATAGTAAATCCTGTTACTGGAAATGCTTACGAAGAAGGCGACGATGTTCCGGAAACATGGAGAGATCCAAAATACAATGACCCTCAATCTTCAGGTACATTGCCTAATAACCCTGCGAGATGGAGACCTCCTACTCAGGTTTTATATGGCTTATCATTCCGATTTTAATGAGGAAGTATAGTAGACATATTGCGATCTTGGTTTTGGTGTTTTTTGCACAAGAAATGTTTGGTCAATTATTACCAAACTTAGGAGGGCAAAGAACTGGTTCGGCAACATTGGTTTTTCTAAAAAATGATGGAAGTAGTCGTTCGGTTGGAATGGCAGGCGCAAACCTTACTATAAAAGAAGATGGGTTTAGTGCATTTACAAATCCTGCTGCTGCAACTTCAATCAAAAACACGAATATTAGTTTGGCAAATTATTTTGTGGGAAATGGAATAAACCAAAATTTTTTGAGCACCGTTTTGCCTTGGCAAAAAGTAAATACCAATATTTTGTTTACTGCAAACAATTTATCATCTGGAAAACAAGAAGTTCGTACCGAGTTTCAGCCAGAAGGAACAGGCGAGTTTTTTTATGTGACCAATACAGCTATTGGTTTGGGCATAGCTAAAAAATTATCGGATCAGTTTTCTTTAGGGTTAAAATTAAAATATATATATGAAAGCATGGCTCAATACAAAAGCCATTCAGTTGCCGCAGATTTAGGCTTTTTGTATAGTGTTGGGTTTAGAGAATTGAGTTTTGCCGTTGTAGTGTTAAATTTTGGAGGTAGTTCTCAAATAAATGGTGACCACCAAGAGGTTGTTTTTAATGCTGGAAATACTGGAACACCAGATAAATATCCTTTACCAACGACCTTTCAACTGGGCATTTCAATATTGGCTATAGATAAAGAACAACACAAGATGATGGCAGCTGTTCAGTTATACCACCCTAACGATAATGCAGAAAATTTACGTTTTGGTTTGGAGTATGAATACAGAAAATTATTGTCGATACGAGCAGGATATATTTTAGGTAGAAAAAGCTATAAAATACCAACATTCGGAGTTGGTTATAAGGCACGAATTGGACATAATCCTTTACGGATTGACTATGGCATTATGCCAAGCACAAGCATTGGAGCACAGCATAGTATAGGTTTAAGCTTAACTCTTCATAAAGCGGAGGAAAGAAAATGAGAATAATTTATTTATTTATAGGAGTTGTATTGCTTGGATTGTTAAGCGGTTGTAAAGGTTTTTTTGGTGAAAAAACAGAACTAGATTTTATAGATAAACCTGAATACCAAGGTCGAGAAGTAGCTTATGTTCCTATTCAACCAGTACTTAATGGATTTGTAAAACCCACTCAAGTTTTGGCTGGTTTCGATCAGTTGTTTTATGTAGTAGATGAAGGAACTTCCGAAATTGTTTCTTTTGATTTGTCTGGTCGAGAATTGCAACGTTTAAAAGTTCCAGGTTTAAAGTCAATTTCTCAAGATAGAGCATTAGATATATTGGCAATTGGAACTTATGACACTCTTGCCAACGACAGTGCCAAGACCCCTATTTCATTAACTTGCTTGTACCGAATCAATCAAAAAAGTGGAATTGGTTTAAGCCTTTCATTTGGCGAACCAAAAGCAGTAATTATTCATCCTTATTATTTAGGATTTAAAGGTGCTTCCGAAGTAGATCAGGCAGTTTCGTTCACGGGTATTGCCACTCTCTTTGACAATTCGTATTATTTAGCCAGAACTGGACCCAGTAACGATAATCCAGTTCAATTGGGTGGTACCGACGATGCTATTTTGACTGTAAGTCCAGATTTGAATGGGGTTCAAGATAAAAGGATTTCACCTGTTTTTGTGCAAACAAGTGCAGGGTTTGAAAGTGATTATTTTTCTATGCCTTCTGGAATTACCACTCTTTCTCAACCACCTCAAGATCCTTCCATTTCTAGTTCAAGAGATTTTATTTATACATCCATTGACCCAGATTTAGCTTTAAAAGTACAATACATAAAATACGAAGAAACTCTGGATGGAGGTGTTTATTCTTTGAAGAAAATGGCAAGTTCGGATACTTCAAAAGCAGAAGGTTTTCTTTATGCACCGAATAAATTTAAAAACCCAGAAGGCGTGACTTATGCTGGAGATAGAACTAATTATATTTTTGTAGTAGATGCTGTGAATGATTCATTATACCAGTTCACAAATGAAGGTTTTGAAGGGGCAAATCCACCGCCATTTTCTACGGACAGGAAACAAATATTGGCTTCATTTGGAGGTCGAGGAATTGGGCTAAATCAATTTAACAATCCAATGGGAGTAACCTATTTTGATAAGATAGTATATGTAGCTGACGCAGGGAATAGTAGGGTGCTTAGATTTAAGCTTACTACTGATTTTGAGTAGTTGAATTAATTCCCGAAGATTATTCTTTTAGCAGCGCGATTGATTATGCGGATAGAAAAGGAGAATTAGAGGTTATTTTAATTGCGAAAAATGATTGGTAATTTGGCGCATTCGCATGGAAGCGAGAGTGAACGGCGGGAATTCAATTGTAGTGTTTTTGAAAACATTAACGGGTGAAACCTCCAGTGATTTAAAGCAATAACGAATTTAGACGAGGGCTTTTTTTGGCTTTTGTAGAATAGTAAATTATACAATCACTTTAATACATTTGTCTTCCTTCTTTTAAGGTATAAATATGACAGAAAAAGTATTAATAATTGGGTCGTTAGGTCAGGTAGGCCAAGAATTGTATCAAAGTCTTTATGGCGATTACGGAATAGAAAATGTTATTGCGTCCGATGTAAAAGAGAATGTTGATTTTGATGGTCGTTACGAGCAATTGGATGTTTTAGATAAAGATCGTTTACTTTCTTTGGTAAAGTCAGAAGGTATTACTCAAATTTATAACCTAGCTGCTTTACTTTCTGCCAATGCTGAGAAGAACCCAGCTTTTGGTTGGAAACTCACAATAGATGGTCAATTCAATGTTTTGAACTTGGCTAAAGAAGGACACATAAAAAAGATATTTTGGCCGAGCTCTATTGCCGTTTTTGGCCCAACAACACCAAAACAAAATACGCTTCAAAAAACTATAATAGAGCCAAATACTGTTTATGGAATAGGTAAACTAGCCGGTGAAATGTGGAATCAATATTATTTTGAAAAATATGGCGTTGATGTTCGTGGCATTAGATATCCGGGTCTTATTGGCTGGAAAAGTTTGCCCGGTGGTGGAACCACAGATTACGCAGTAGATATTTTTTATTCGGCTTTAAGAGGAGAAAAATTCGATTGCTTTTTAAGCCACGACACCTCTTTACCTATGATGCACATGGAAGATGCTATTCGGGCAACGAGAGAAATTACAGATGCTTCTGCAGAAACTGTGAAGCTCAGAACTTGCTACAATATTTCAGCAATGAGTTTTAACCCCCAGCAATTGGCAATGGAAATTAAAAAGCAAATTCCGGATTTTGAAATAACATACACACCAGATTTTAGACAAGATATTGCCAAAACTTGGCCTGCAAGTATTAACGATGCAGAAGCAAGAGTGGATTGGGGCTGGAATGAAAAATACGATATGCCAGGTTTGGTTAACAACATGATTGAAAATTTAAAGGGTAAAGTTTAATGTTGATTCCAACAATAAGAAAGTCACTATTATTCGTTTTTCTGCTTGGTTTAGTTTTTACTTCATGTGAAGAAGAACCGAGAAGAATTACCAAGAATAAGCCGAAGCCTACTCAACCGTTTGTGCCGATTGCTAAGCCAGTTTTCAATGGAGACAATGCTTATAATTACGTTCAAAAACAAGTGGATTTCGGTCCAAGAGTTCCAGGCACATCAGAGCATAAGGCTTGCGCCGAGTATTTGGAAAAGGAGCTAAAATCATTTGGATTACAAACTACTCTTCAAGTTGGGAAAACTACCAGCTTTGATGGAGTTGAACTTCCAGTTTATAACATTACAGGGAAATACGACCCTGAAAACTTGAATAGAATAATGCTTTTTGCCCATTGGGACACACGTCCTTTTGCAGACAGAGACACGAAGGACAAAGGCAAGCCTATATTGGGTGCAAATGATGGTGGAAGTGGAGTGGGGGTCATCTTAGAATTAGTAAGAGCCGTTATGCAAGATTCACTTAAACCCAATGTAGGAATTGATTTTGTGTTTTTTGATGTAGAAGATTATGGCAAAACTGGTGGATCAATAACTACTCCTGGAACAAACACATGGTGTTTGGGATCTCAATACTGGGCAAGTAATTTAGAAGAAGATTTTATTAAACCTAAATACGGCGTCTTGTTAGACATGGTAGGTGCTAAAGATGCAGTTTTTCCAATAGAAGAGCAATCCAAAAAATTCAATTCACCATTGGTTTCTAAAGTTTGGTATTTGGCAGGCAAGTTGGGTTATGGAAACTACTTTATTCAAGAGCTTTCTGGCGGAGTTACCGATGACCATGTTCAAGTGAGTTTGGTAGGTATTCCTTCAATTGATATTATTCATTACGACCCCTATAAAAGAGATTTTGGGCATTTTCACCATCGTCATTCCGACAACATGGATGTAATTAATAAAAACACACTTAAAGCTGTGGGTGAAACTATGCTAGAACTTATTTATAGAGAGAAGTAAAAGTGCTATCAAAAGTGGAATAATGACAATTTATTAATAATCAACTTCATTACATTTGGTTTTTAGTTTTAAAAAATATTTTATGAAAAAACAAATAAGCATTTTGGCCCTTGCAGGAGTCGCGTTTTTATTATTCAATTCATATACTAAAGGCGCGCCAGCGAAAGTTACCGGCTCACCTGGAGATAGTAATTTTAACTGTACACAATCTGGATGTCACGATGACGGAACAGCTAAGCAAATGGTAGATATGATTAGCACTGATATTCCAGCAACAGGATGGGAAGCAGGAAAAACTTATAATGTTACTTTCACTATATCAGAAATGGGAGTTTCTAAATTTGGATTTCAAGTGACTGCAGAGGATTCGAAAAACAATAAAGTTGGAGATTTTACTGCAACAGGTAATACAAAACTCGTTAATGCAAGTAAGGCAATAACTCACATTACGAGCAGCGTATCAGGAGCAGGAACAAAATCTTGGACGTTTACTTGGATAGCCCCTTCAATTGGAACTGGAACAGTTACTTTTTATGGTGCCGGAAATGCGGCAGATGGAAAATCAAACAGAACAAACGATATTATAAAATTAACATCTCATTCTGTGGAAGAAAAATCCCTTACTTCAAGTGTTTCAAATGCATCAGTTTTGGCTCAGATTCTTGTTTTCCCTAACCCTGCATTGAGTACTTTAAATGTAAATGGAGTAAAAACAGGTTCTTATAAAATATATGATTTAGCAGGTTTGACTCACATGCAAGGCGAATTCGTAAATGGAGAAAATGAATTGGATGTTTCCTCACTTCACAGTGGGGTTTACTTTTTATACAGTGCAAAATCTGAATTGAATCAAAAAATAATTAAGCAATAAAAGTATAAATACTTTAAATCGGGCCTGAATTAATTTGTTTCTTAGAATTTTCATTCTGCATTATATAAATAAAGAATATTATGAAAATGAAATCAATACTAACCACTTTCTTTGTAACCGCAATTCTTAGTTTTAGCTATTGTCAAGCACCAATTATTACACAATCCGATTACTATCAACTCGGAGGTGAATATTTAAGAATAAACAAATTCGATATTGAATTAAATTCAGTTTCTATAGGTTCTTCAGGAACTAATATTACGTGGGATTTTTCAACAGTAGACTTTGGGCACCCATCTGTGATTTTTGACACAATTTCATGCATATTACCAAATGGTACTCCTTTCTTTAATGAGCCCGGAGTAAACTATCGCCTCTCTAACTATTGTTTAAGCAGAGATGATGATACGTATCTCTATTATAGACTTGAAAATGACTCACTTAATTTCATTGGCGATTGGGCAGATAATGGTGTTTCTGAAAAATGGTTTTATTCTTTCTCTAATCTGAGAACAGATTTAATATTTCCTTTCACATATAATGACAGCCATACCGATACCTTTGAGTCTTCGTATAATGACATGTCTGGAAGTGATTGGCATTATCAAACTGGTTCAACCGAAGTTACCGTAGATGGATATGGGGAAATAATTACCCCTGATGGAAATACAATAAAAAATACAGTAAGAGTTAAAGAGGTTGTCAGTATTGTAGATTCAAATGTGTTGTTTGGAGTTAACAACTACATTAATAAATCCTACTACTGGTATTCTGCTGATGAGGAAGGTCCAATTTTACAACTTGATATGCACCCTACTCTACCCAACACAATTAATAATGCCTATTATTTTAAAAAAATAGGGCAAATTTCTTCCATTTCTGAACTACTAGCAACACCTTCTTTTAACATATATCCCAACCCAACTTCAAACTCATTTAATATCTCAATTGTGGGTAATATTGGTGACGATTTTGTGGTTTCTATTTATAATTATTCAGGGAAATTGGTAAAGATAAAAGAGAATATTTTATCCAATACAGTATTTACAAATAACGAAGATTTGTCCCCAGGTATTTACGTCGTTGAATTGAGCGAAAAAAAGATACCGATCGGTAGACAAAAACTTGTGATACAATAAAGAAACAAACGCCTAACA
>CAWUST010000036.1:0-30828 GCA_963925495.1 uncultured Flavobacteriales bacterium
GGGATCACCTCTTCCCATTCCGAACAGAGTAGTTAAGCCCACCCGCGCTGATGGTACTGGTTAATCCCGGGAGAGTAAGTCGTTGCCGATTTTTGAAAAAACCCATACTATTTATTTAGTATGGGTTTTTTTTGTTTAAATAATCAAATGAGCTCTTTGTGTCTCCTCCTCTTTCTTACATTTGATTTTAAAATTCACCTTTTGAAAAACACTGTTTTTACTTTACTATTCTCACTTTTCGCAATAGTTTTCTATGGGCAGAATACACCTGATTCTACCAAAACAGAAAAGGTGAAAAAATTGAACGAGTTTTACCAATATGATAAAAAAACATTTTTGTCTGACAGTATTAATTATGATAAATTAGACACTACATTTTCTTCTTTCTTCTATTATAACCCACAATTTCATAATTTCAAAATCAACCTTGGCAACAATGGAACTGCCCAAAAATATTTGACCTACTCCCCTATTTCTCGCATTGGATTCAAAACAAAAATGGATCAAATTAATGATTTTAGATTTGACCGTTTCAATACCAATTATTTTCATCTTACGCAACCATTTGCCAAGGTTTCTTATATCAATGGAGCTCAAAAAGAAGAGGGTATTGATATTGTATTTTCCCAAAACATAAATTCAAGATGGAACATGGGAATTGAATACAAAAAAATAAGTTCAGTTGGGTTCTATGAAAGACAGCGTGCTAATATTAATAGCTTTAAGGTATTTCAAAGTTTTAAAAGCAAAAACAATAGATACGGCATTATCGCAAACCTAAATTACAACGACAGCTATAATGAAGAAAATGGCGGTATTACATCCGACTCAATTTTTACTGAAGCAGCTAAATCTAGTAGACAAGGCGTTCCAATAAATTTTAATAATGCTAGAAACCTCTCTAGAAATCAAGAGTTTTACGTCAAACAATTTTTGAATTTTGGGGAAATGAAAATAACGCATTATGTAGATGAAAACGATTCCCTTTACTCTGATTCAGTTATTAGCAAATGTATAATCCCCATTTTAAGTCCTTTCCATGAGTTTACTTACAACAATAAAGAATTTGGTTTTGAGGATAACGATACAGATCCAGCTAATTATCCATTAGGTACAGTAGTTATTAATTCTAACATTTCTGATGCGAATATGCTTTTAGAAATTGACAATAATTTAGGATTGCGATGGATTCCATTTAAAAATAAAAAAGGACTATTAAAAAACACTAACCTTAGTGCTTATTTTGGGTTCCAATACCTAGAATATTACCAAAAGGAGTTTCATACATCTGTTAATTTAACCGATGAATTTTTAACAAACAACCTCGTAGGAGCCAGTATTTCTAATGAAGAAATAAACAAAAATCACTTTTCTGCTTCTTTTTCTAAAGTCACTTCTGGTTTTGATAAAGGAGACCAAATTATCCGTTTTTTCACTAGCAATAAAACAGGGAAATTTAAATTGAACCTTAGTTTAAACCTAGAAAAGTTAAACCCCAATCTGGTTTACAGGAAATTTAAATCTACTACCTATAGCTGGGCTAACAGCTTGAGTTTAATACATAGAACTCACGCAAACGTTGAGCTGGAAATCACTCATTTAAAATTTAAAATTGGCGGAAATTATGACTTGGTTCAAAATCATACTTATTTTAACAGTGCCAGTAAAGTCAGTCAATATGAAGGAAATATAAATATTTATCAAAGCTATTTAACTCAATCATTTAAAGTCTGGAAGTTTCATCTCAACCTAAATTTAAGATACCAGTATGTAGATCAGATTGGTATAATTAATATTCCGGAAATTTTAACTTATTCTTCGTTGTATTTCGAAACAAAATTCTTTAAAAAAGAAATGCTTTTTAGAATTGGTGCCGATTTATATTTTGCAACAAATTATACAGCCGATTCATATAATCCAATTATAAGGCAGTTTCAATCGCAAACTAACACTACTATAAATAGCTACCCATGGATGGACGCTTATTTAATGGTAAAAGTAGATCGGACTTACTTTTTTGCGCGAATGTCAAATGTATTGGAAGGAAGTGTTCCCTATAATTATTTAGCGGCCCCAGGTTATCCTATGGCAGACAGGGCATTTAAGTTTGGAATAAAGTGGGAATTTATTAATTAGAAAATTTTCTAGTTAACCTCCAAAATCACTCTTTGAACTTCATTGGCAATTTCTTTGAACTTTTTTAATCTGTGGTTTTTCTCTTTCCAAACTGCACTATGTAAGGCTACACCAAAAAATCCAGTCCTTCTTGAAAGTTCAATTCTTTCGCTTTTAACTCCCCCCAATGCCATAACATTATGTTTTGATTTATACAAAACACTTCTAAGTTGTTTTTCACCAAATGCTGCACTAAATACATTAATATCGTGATGGTCAAAAACTGGACTTAAAAATACGTAGTCATAATTTTTTTTATCGTGAACCATGCTATGTATGGAGTGGTGCGATTTCGATATTTTCAAAGAAGGAGCGAGAATTTTAAATATATAATAATAGAGGTTACTTACAAATTTTTTTCGTTTTTTATGTCTTGAAATGTGAATTCCTCTGAGATTAAATTTTTTAGCTAAATCGTAATGTGAATGAAGTACTAACCTATCGTAATATTGGTTTGGAATCATTTCAATATACTCCTTCATTTTTGCCCGACTATACCCCTTTTTTTTTATGTGAAAAATATCCAATCCATTTTCAAAAAAACCGATAATATGTCGAACTTCCGATTTTGATTTATTGGCACTTGAAATTACTATTAGCTTCATTAATACTTAAATTTTTCTTCAGAAAGTTTATGAATTAATGAAGCGTTATTTTCTATTGCATTTCCGACAACTACAACATCTGCCCCACTGACATAAGCCTTCGAAAGTTTGGTTTCATCCACAATTCCTCCACCAACAATTAATGGGCATTTTATTTCATTTGACACTTTTTCGATGATTTTTTCTGAAACTGGCCTCTCAGCTCCACTTCCTGCATCTAAATATATCAATTTCATACCAAGCATTTCTCCCGCCATAGCCGTAGCTTGTGCAATAGATGGTTTATTATTAGGGATTGGTGATGAATTGCTTATATAGGACGCCGTAGTTGGCACTCCCCCATCGACTAGCATGTAACCAGTAGGCAAGATTTCAATGTTCATTTTTTTTAAATATGGAGCTGCTGTTACCTGATTACCAATTAGATACTCTGAGTTACGCCCAGATATTAGAGAAAGAAATAATACTGCGTCTGCCTTCGGTGTTAATTGTAATGGACTTCCGGGAAATAATACTACTGGAATGTTGGAGTAGCTCCTCATTAAATCAATGACTGCGTCTACTTCACTTCCATTTACCATACTACCTCCAAGAAATATAAAATCAACCAAACAAGTTTGCGCTAATTCAATTCTTTTTATCAAATCTTTTGGTGTAGCCTTATCGGGATCAATTAAGACGCATAGCCCTTTTTGACCTGACAATTTGAACTGCTGAAACTTTTCTAGTAACACGATACAATATTAGTCATTCATGCTATATACCAATGCATATTCAGGTTGTAAATGATAATCCAATTCAATTATTTTTTGCTTTCCGTTAAAAATAACATTTGCCTTCAAATTACCTTTAGGCTTTATGATAGCTGGAAATTCAACCTTTATTTGAGTTTTAAATTCGAGAGTTACAATTTCAGAAAACAGTTTGTATATAGCCTCTTTAGTGGACCATAATAAAGTGAAATATGCCAATTTATTTTTGTAGTTCTCCGATTTTTCTAGTTCTTCATCTGAAGCAAACTTTTCTTTTATTCTAAGTACTTTCGGAGTTAATTGTTCAATATCGCAGCCGACATTATGACTTTTATTTAAAATAATTGATACCCATCCCTTAGTGTGAGATAAAGAAATAAATCCATTCTCCGCTTTTAATCTCGGTTTTCCATTTTTCAAATAAATAATCAAAGCACTTTTGTCCAACTTTTGAAGTAGACACCGAATGGCCAACCACTCCCTTTTCCTTCTTTCGTTTTTAAATAAATTAAAAACATGAAATTCTTCTTCAGCTAAATTAAGGCTTTCACGAAGTTCGTCAATTGATTCAGTAATTTCCCAAACCCCAATTTGCAAATTAGGATTTAATAGAAATATGTCCTTAATTGGCATATTGAGAATAGGTATTGTAAAAAAAAATTAAAACAAAGAATATCATTACTTTTGCATTCGTTTTTTAAAAATTTAAATGATAATGGAAAGTACAAATATTGAAACAAGACCAAAATACAAAGTAAAAGATATTTCATTGGCCGAATGGGGTCGAAAAGAAATAAAACTTGCTGAAGTAGAAATGCCAGGATTAATGTCGCTTCGTGAAGAATATGGAAAGTCTAAACCTTTGGCTGGCGCAAGAATTGCTGGTTGTCTTCACATGACTATTCAAACTGCCGTATTAATTGAAACCTTAGTAGAGCTTGGAGCTGATGTGACTTGGTCTTCATGTAACATTTTCTCTACTCAAGATCAAGCTGCTGCTGCAATTGCTGCTGTTGGAATCCCTGTTTTTGCATGGAAAGGAATGACCGACGAAGAGTTTGAATGGTGTATTGAGCAAACTTTATTTGCTTTTAAAGATGGTCAACCATTGAACATGATTTTGGATGATGGTGGAGATCTTACTAATATGGTCTTTGATCTATTTCCAGAATTAACAAAAGACATTAAAGGTCTTTCGGAAGAAACTACAACTGGAGTTCACAGATTGTACGACAGAAAGAAAAATGGAACTTTGGTTATGCCAGCAATTAATGTTAACGATTCGGTTACTAAATCGAAATTTGACAACAAGTATGGCTGTAAAGAATCTTTAGTTGATTCAATCAGAAGAGCTACAGATGTAATGATGGCGGGTAAAGTTGCTGTTGTTTGTGGATATGGTGATGTCGGTAAAGGATCAGCTGCTTCTTTGGTTGGTGCTGGTGCTCGAGTAATTGTCACAGAAATTGATCCGATTTGTGCTTTGCAGGCTGCAATGGACGGCTTTGCTGTTAAGACTCTAGAAAATGCATGTAAAGAGGCGGATATCCTTGTTACTACTACGGGAAACAAGGACATTGTTCAAGCACGTCATTTTGAAGCTTTAAAAGACAAAGCAATCGTATGTAACATTGGTCATTTTGATAATGAAATAGACATGGGTTGGTTAATTAAAAACCATGGGTCTACTAAAATCACTGTTAAACCTCAAGTTGATATTTATAATGTAAACGGAAACGACATTATTATTTTGGCTGAAGGTAGGTTGGTTAATCTTGGTTGTGCTACAGGTCATCCTTCTTTTGTAATGAGTAATTCATTTACAAATCAAGTGTTAGCTCAAATTGAACTTTGGAATAAAAGTGAAAATTACGGAAACGATGTTTATATGCTTCCTAAATATTTGGATGAAAAAGTTGCAAAACTACATCTAGCTAAAATAGGTGTTGAGTTAACTACTCTTAGACCAGAACAAGCTGAATATATTGGAGTAAATGTTGAAGGTCCGTATAAAGCGGAACATTACAGATACTAGATTTATTTTTAATAAAAAAAAGGAGAGCAATTGCTCTCCTTTTTTTATTCATCCAATATTAAACGGATACTTAATATTGTTTTCTATTAGTTTGTAACTCTTAAAACATCCGAAATAACCGATGTTTCATACTGAACCAATGGCATGGTTGCAACACCATCTACGACGGAACCATCAGCCAAGAAAAAACGTGATCCACTGCAGGAGTCTACTGCAAAAAAACTAGTTGAATCAACAGAAACAATTGCACAATTTTTAGCTGAATTTAGAGGAGTATGTCTATCATAAGCGTAATATTTATCCTGCCCTCGGTACAATATGATTCCTTTAGACCCACCTAAAGCATACCGCCATCCTCCAATGGTTGTTAATTCAAAATTAGCGGGTTCATTTAGGTTAAGATACAAATCAACTTGAACTTGAGGAATAGTATTGTTTGCATCCTGATTTCCATTCTTATCCTTCGTACAAGAAAAATGAGTTAATACTAAGAATACTGTTATCAATATTATTTTTATCTTCACCATTATTAATTTTATTACAAAGATACAATGCATTTTCACATTCTACTTTTAATTTGTCTTCTACTCTTTTCGCCATCCATTAAATCCTACGGCCAAGATAAACCACAAACCACACGAAAAATGAAAAAACGAATTAAAGACTTAAAAAAGAAAAAGAAACAACAAGACGAAGAAACGGTGGATGTCTCGGAAGAATTAAGGGAAAGACATCGAAAAAACCAGAATAAGGCAACAAAAAAGAGAATGAAGAATAATAAAAAAAAAGCCAAAAGAATAAATCAAAATAAAAGAGAGCTTTTCTTAAATCGCTGGTGGCGAAAAACTTCTGTATGGTTGAAGATAGTTTTCAGAAAAAAAAGTTAACACAAAACGTGTTAACAATCCTATTTTCAAGCAGTTAAAATCTCGTTAAAACCTTTTGATAATAGGCTTTGTACGCTTATTGTTAATGTTCAATAAACATATTACTTTATTTATATCTTTACCGCCAATTGTTAACTTCATTTAAGAGTTTATACATAATAAAAAATATATGTTGAAGAGGTTATTCGCCAGTTCTGTGGCATTTTTAGTTTTAGTATCCATAGGGTATGCACAAGTTGGACAAGGAAGTGTCAAAGGAAAGGTAATAGACACCGAATCAGGAGATCCACTTCCCTTTGTTAACGTCGTTGTTGAGCAAAAGGGAAATATAATTACCGGAAGCACTACTGATTTTGACGGTAAATATGTTATTAAATCAATCTCGCCAGGTAAATATGACATTAAGGTGAAATTTGTAGGTTACAAGCCTACCTTAATACAAGGTGTGTTAGTTACCGCTGGTAAAATTCAGTTTGTCGACATTAAAATGGGAACGACGGCCGTCCAAATGGATGCATTTGAAGTAATTGAATATACAGTCCCATTAATTGATAAGGATAACACAACTTCTGGTGGTACAATGACTTCAGAAGAAATTGACAGAATGGCTACTCGCTCTGCATCGGGCGTTGCTCAACAAATAGGTGGAGTTTATTCCGATAATAGCGGAAATTTAAATGTTAGGGGCGCACGATCAGATGCTAACTATTATTACATTGATGGAATTAAAGTAAGAGGAGGAGCTAATTCATTGCCTCAATCGGCCATTGAGCAAGTTTCTGTAATGCTTGGTGGAGTGCCAGCACAGTATGGAGATGTAACTGGAGGTATTATTAGTATTACCACTAAGGGAGCTGCAAGAGAATATGCAGGTAGTGTTGAGTATGTTACTTCAGGTTATAGATTTGACCAAAGGAAACATTTTGGATTAGATCCATACGCATATAACCTTGTTGAATTTAGTGCAATGGGGCCAATTGCATGGAAAAAAGATAGCGCAAACAAAAAAACAGATCCTTTATTGGGTTTTTTCATTGCAGGTAATTACAATTTTGTGGCTGATCCTAGACCAAATCACTTGGGATATTGGAGAGTAAAAGATGATGTGCAAGAAGAATTAAAAAAGACTCCTTTAAGACAACGTCCAACTGGTACTGGTACTGCAAAAAACGCGGAATTTCTTAGATTAAAAGACTTAGAAAATTCAAAATACCGCCAAAACGCTCAAGTACAATCAATAAATGTACAGGGGAAATTAGAGGTTAACACAGGCAAAACTACAAACCTTACTTTTGGTGGTACTTTTGGCTATAGAGATGCCAATAATGCAAGCTTTTCTAATAGTTTAATGAATTATCAGTATGGTTCAAAAACCAAATCTAATAGGTACAGGGGATATGGTCGATTTACCCAAAGATTTAATAATAACGATCAAAAAGGATCTAAATCGTCAATAATAAGTAATGGTTATTATAGTCTTCAATTTGATTATGTAACAAACAGCTCTTCCACGCAAGACCCTGTTCATGAAAATGACATATTTGATTATGGTTATGTAGGTAAATTTCGGCGGTATCAAACAGAAGATTATATAAGAGGTGTTGATCCAAATTCAGGGAGAATCGGTTACATACAACAGACCTATGTGGATACATTAATAGGCTTTACTCCGGGAGATGCAAATCCTGAAGCAGCAAAATACACATCGAATTATTACGAATTATTTGGTTGGGAGCGTTATGATAAAAGTGGTAATCCCGTTTTCGATCCTATTAAAGCAAATAGACCTGAATATTTTGATCCTACTCAAAATGCAGGAGTTAAACAAAATGAATTTTTAAGTGAAATTAATACTATGAGAACAAATGGTGCTTTGTTTAATGGAGATGGACAAGGTTCTGCTTATGGGCTTTGGAATGTACCCGGTGTTAGAACTGGTGGCTATAGTATGGGAAACTTCAATCAATATCGTATTACAGCTCAAGGTGCTGTGGATATTGGAGACCACGAACTTAAAGTTGGTTTTGAGTGGGAACAACGAATCGATCGGAGCTATTCCGTGGGTCAAAATGGAGCAACAAACGTATGGAGTCTTGGGCGTCAATACACAAATGGCCATTTATCTCAGCTAGATTTTTCAAATCCTACTGTTGAATTCTTACCAAATCAACCGGGAGACCCGACTTATACTTATACAAGGTTTAATTCTGCACCCGGTGAATATACCGATGAAGATCCTCAATCTTTCTTTGATTATAATCTCAGAAAGGCTTTATCACTCAATGCTGATGGAAATGATTTTGTAGACTTTGATAACGTTGATCCTTCTGATCTTAAACTTGAGTATTTTAGCCCAGATGAGTTACTTAATAACGGTTCTAGCATTGTTAATTATTACGGTTATGATGCTTATGGAACTAGAACTAATGGAAGCACTTTAGACAATTTCTTCAATAAAAAAGATGCATTCGGAAACCACACAAGAGAGATAGACGCATTTAGACCAATATATATTGCGGGTTACATTCAAGATAAATTTTCAATAAATGATTTAATCTTTAATATTGGATTAAGAATAGACAGATACGACGCAAATCAGCAAGTTTTGAAAGATCCTTATGTTTTGTTTCCAACTGTAAAAGCCGGAGAAAATTTGGCAGAACAAGGTTTGAGAGAATATGTAAAACCGACAAACATAGGAGATGACTATATAGTATATGTTGATGATGTTAAAAACCCTACAGCTGTAAATGGTTTTAGAAATGGAAACACTTGGTATAATGCTCAAGGCGTTGAAATTGATAATCCAGATTTAATTGCTACATCTGCAGGAATAGCTCCTTTACTTGTGGATAAGAATAGAACTAATTCTAGTCAGTTAAATGTAGATGGATTTGAGGACTACAAAGCTCAGACTAATTTCATGCCTAGAATAGCATTTTCATTTCCGATTTCTGACGAAGCGAATTTTTTCGCTCATTATGACATTCTTACCAAAAGACCTACAGGTGGATTTGAAAGATTAAATCCAACCGATTACCTCTATATATCTTCTACTTTAGGATCCGCAAGAAGAAGTAATCCTAATTTAAAGGCAGAAAAAACTATTGATTACGAAATTGGATTTCAACAAAAACTGTCTCAATCAAGCGCTGTAAAAATATCTGGTTTTTATCGTGAAATGAGAGACCAAGTTCAAGTCGTAAGAAGAAAGCAAGCGTATCCAAGATCTTATACCACTTTTGACAATGTAGATTTTGGTACTGTAAAAGGACTTACTATAGCTTATGACTTAAGACGTACCGGTAATGTGTCATTAAAAGCCTCTTACACATTACAGTTTGCTGAAGGTACTGGCTCTAATCAAACTACTGCACTTTCGCTTATCAATGCAGGAAAAGATAATTTGAAAGTTACATCACCATATAGCTTTGACCAGAGGCACGGAATTACCGGAGTCTTTGATTTTAGATATGGAGAAGGTAAAGACTACAATGGACCTGTACTTTGGGATAAACAAGTTTTAAACCGATTTGGTTTTAATATATCTGCCAATGTGGGTTCTGGTGTTCCTTATTCTGGCCAGGTAAGTTCTACTGGAACTGGATTCTTTACTCCTACAGGAAGTGCGCTTATTAATGGAAGTATTAATGGCAACAGACTTCCTTGGAGCTTTAGAATGGATGCTCGTTTTGACAAAGATTTCACTTTAAAAGTTGGTAAAGACAAAACAAAAAAATTAAATTGTACCGTGTATCTTCAAGTTCTTAATTTATTAAACACTAAAAATATAGCAGGGGTTTACAGATATACGGGTGACCCTGAAGATGATGGATATTTAAATGACCCAACTTGGGCTTCTGATATTCAAGGTCAAAATGACACACAATCGTTTCAAGAATTGTACGGTATTAAAACTGCACGAGGAACTAATTATAACATTCCAAGACAAACACGTCTTGGTCTTAGGGTAGCATTTTAAAAAATTACATTAAGAGGTTTAGAATTATGATTAAAAAAATAATTTTTTCAGTAGTAACGGTTTTTATAACATACGCAGTTGCTTTTTCACATATAGGTCCTGATTACGGAAGTAGAAGCGGAAAAAAACCTAATGGAAAATTAGCTGCAGGCTGCCTGCCGGCTTCCGGGGCGAATGAGCTTAATATAAATAACACAAGGGCTCTTATTCAAACTGGGGGTGATATGTGGTGGGACTTTACACGTGCACAGTATGAAATCCCAAAAAACTCTTCGCATACAGCATTGTTTGCAGGCGCACTTTGGTTAGGAGGTAGAGATATTTCTGGACAATTGAAAGTAGCAGCTCAACGGTTTCGTTCGGGCGGACAAGATTTTTGGACTGGCCCACTTAGTACTGTTGACGCTGAAATTACTCAAACAACTTGTGCAGAGTACGATAAGCATTTCATTTCTACTCGTCTTGACATTGCCAGTTATGTTGCTTGGTTTGAAATTGGAAGAGATGATGCTGCTAACGGCACCAATAAACAAGCTGAACTTTTTCCAGATTATACGGTTCCTGCAATTTTGAAAGATTGGCCGGCACATGGTAGAGATTACGCACCTTATAATGAAGATTATAATCTTGCTCCTTTTGTAGATGTGGATAATAATGGCGAATACAATCCTGGCTCCGGAGATTACCCAGCTTATGATTTAAATAATTCTGCAGACTGTAAAGCTAGAATTATAAATGTATATGGTGATCAAAACTTATGGTGGGTTTTTAATGATATGGGGAATATTCATACTGAATCAGGTTCTGGTTCTATTGGTATGGAAATTAGAGCTCAGGCATTCGCTTTTACTACCAATGATGAAGTAAATAATATGACCTTCTACAATTATGAATTAGTTAATCGTTCTACTTTTACTTTAGCTGATACTTATTTTGGACAATGGGTGGATGCTGATCTTGGTTGTTCACAAGATGATTATGTCGGTTGTGATGTTGAACGAGGCTTAGGCTTTGCTTACAACGGAGACAATGATGATGAAGACTGCAGAGGTGCAACTGGTTATGGTGCAATTCCGCCTGCCATTGGAGTTGACTTTTTTCAAGGACCATTTCAAGATGCTGATGGAATTGATAATCCTCTTACGGAAAAATATCAAGACGCAATTTCTCAAAAAGGAGTTCCATATCCTGGAATTGGGATTGGTTACGGCGACAAAATTATTGATAATGAAAGATTTGGTATGAGGAAATTCTTGTATCATAATAATAATAGCGGAGTAACTGGTGATCCTTCTAGAGGTACAGAATACTACAATTATTTGAGAAGTTTATGGCGAGATGGATCCAGAATGGTTTATGGTGGCACAGGACACGTTGCTTCTGGAGGAACTATTGAAGCGGATTATATGTTTCCAGATGAATCAGATCCATTGGGTTGGGGAACTGGTGGCGTGCCACAACCGGCTTGGACAGAAGTTACAGCGGGAAATACTCCGTTTGACCGAAGATTTATGCAAAGTGCCGGTCCTTTTGTTTTAGAACCAGGTGCTGTAAATAATATTACTGTTGGGATTGTTTGGGCAAGAGCTTCTACAGGAAATAACCTGTCCTCTGTTGAAGTAATGCGAACTGCAGATGATAAAACACAAGCTTTATTTGACAATTGTTTTCAATTATTAAATGGACCAGATGCACCAGATTTGTTTGTTGAAGAATTAGAAAATGAATTAATTCTTATATTAGAAAACAGAGTTATTTCTAATAATTACAACGAATTATACCAAGAGCAAGATCCTACATTAATTCCACAACCAGAGGATTCAATTAAAACTCCTGAACAAGAAAATGAATTTAGAACTTATCGTTTCCAAGGTTATAAGGTTTATCAAGTAGTTGATAATACAGTTGGAGCAAATGATTTGGACGATGTTTCTAAAGCAAGGTTATTGGGTCAGGTAGATATTAAAGATGGAATTAGTAGAATTATTAACAACTATCGAGATAATGATTTAGGCGGGAAATTTGTGCCAAAATTAGAAGTTGATGGAAAAAATAAAGGAATTAGAAAGACTTTTAGAATTACTCAAGATGCTTTTGCAGACGGTGACAACAAATTGGTTAATCACAAAGCTTACTATTTTATGGCACTTTCTTATGCTTACAACGGAAATTCCATAGACAGAGCTTACTTAGGAAGTAGAAAGGGTACTAGTGGTTCAATTAAACCAGCCAAAGGAATTCCTCATAATATTGATTTACAAAATGGTGGAACAGTTCTTAATTCTAAATATGGCGATGGTATAGAGATAACTCGTATTGAGGGTTCTGGAAACGGCGGAAATATTCTAGAGTTAAAACAAACTACTATAGATAAGATTTTAGCTAATGGTAAGACGGATACCCTTGAATATAAAAAAGGATTTGGTCCAGTAAGTATTAAAGTTATTGATCCTTTAAAAGTTAAACCAGGTAATTTTACCATTTGGTTTACAGACACAACAAGCATTGGAAATTTAACTAACGCTTCTTGGATGATTACAAACGATAAAACTATTGATACTATTCGCTCTACTAGTACAATTGAATTAGGTACAGAAACTGTTATTTTAGATTTAGGAATAAGTATAAATTTAAGCCAGTCTAAAAAGCCTGGCGCCAAAGAAAACCGAGATTTAGACCAAGGAATTCTTTCTATTAGTATCGAATACCAAGATTCTTCTGCAGAATGGCTTACTGGTGTTCCTGACGTTGATGGAACCTCTTCACTTAACTGGATTATGAGTGGCACTCAATCAACGGCAAATAGTGCAACAACTAAAATTGACGAGAGCGCTTATGATGATTGGAACTATTTCCAAACCACAGGAACTAATTCTAGAAAAAGAGGTCAAGGTTTAGACGATGGTCAAATATGGGAACAACAACTTTCTGGTACTATTGCTCCCTTTAGAATGACTGCCCACAAAACAACAAACGGACCAATTCCTAAATTTTTAAGAGCAGAAACTCATTATGAAGGTGCTGCTGTTGGAGCCGATCTCAGAGATTTCTTATGGTTATATGACTATACTGCATTTGGTGATTCATCTTATCATTTAACTATTGATTCACTTAATCAATTAAACTATTTGAGTAGTGTTGATATTGTAATTACAAGTGAAAAAAGTAAATGGACTCGATGTCCTGTTTTTGAAATGAGAGACAGTCTTCATGAATCAGATGGTAATTCTATTCGTGGTCAATTGAGAGATGCGTTTTCTGTTGATAAAGAGGGGAATTCCGCTACTGACTCAACTTCATCTACAAACCCTAAAGATGCCAACTATATTGGTGGTAGAGGAATGGGTTGGTTTCCTGGTTATGCTATTAATATAGAAACAGGCGAAAGGTTAAATATGGCATTTGGCGAGGATTCTTGGTTAATTGCCGAGAATGGTAGAGATATGCTGTGGAACCCAACAGAAAACCTAGTTGAAGGTCCTGCATATGAAACAAGAGCAGGTGGAGTGCACATGATTTATGTGTTTCGAAATAACGATGTAGAAGATGAGATCTTTAATATTGATATGGCAGATCCTAATAGAGTGGGAATTCCAAATATCAAGTTCTATAATTTCGAGCAAAACAAACCTGAGAATAGAATGCCAGCTTATGACAATGGGAAATTCATTTATGAAAAAATGAAAAACACTCACGGTTATCTGACTAAGTATTCAGCTTCAGATAAATCTGATTTACCGAAATTGAATGATGCTATGGATGTTTTCCGTTCAGGAATGTACGTTTTATTCCCTCTTTTAGCATATAATCAAACTCTTCTTAAAACAGATGTAACTGTCAAAGTTAGAATGGACAAGCCATATCGAAATAGAGGAGCCGGTTCTGATTATGTTAGTTTTGGCACCCCGCTAGTTGTTGGACAAGAATATTATGTTAATGCTGGTCCCGTAAAGCACAAACATGTTATTAAAGTGGTGAATAATACTGATTCTGTTTACTATTCTGTTTACTATTCTGGGCAACACTTTGTTGCTTCAAGTACAGAATGGGTTCCTGAATATAAGGATTCTAAATATGGTGGAAATGATTCTGACAATGTTCTAATGAAGGTTATAAATGGTGGTCGTCCACTTTACAACTTCTCTACCTCTGATTTGGCTGCTTCTTTCAACAACTCTACTATTCTAGAAGGTTTACTTGGTGAAATTAGAGTTGTGCCTAATCCGTATTATGCCTATTCAGAATATGAGATAGATAAAATTGATAATCGCATTAAAATTATCAATCTGCCTAAAACTGTAAACGTTAAAATTTACACTATTAACGGTACTTTAGTTAGAATACTTAAAAAAGATGATGATTCAGTCACTTCACTGGAGTGGGATTTGAAAAATCAATCTAAGGTTCCTGTTTCTTCGGGTGTATATATTATTCATGTTGAAGCTCCAGGAATAGGAGAAACAGTACTTAAATGGATGGGTATTATGAGACCTGTAGATTTAGATAACTTTTAAAATATTATTTTAAATTTCGCAAAATATAAATATGAGATGTGATTTACTTACTGGCATTTTGGTTTCGAGCCTTTTACTTTTTACCGCTTTAGACAGTTCTGCAGGAAACAAAGACCGTATTGGACAAAACGGAGCACACGAACTTAGCTTGAATCCTTGGGCACGAAGCAGTGGTATGGCTACTGCAAACTCTGTTAGAATAACTGGACTTGAGTCTTTAGCATCTAACATTTCCGGATTAGCTTTTACAAAAAAAACGGAGATATTATATGCATACACTTCATTTATGGGTGGTGCGGCTAATATTAATGCATTTGGATTATCTCAAAAAGTAGGTGAATCTAATGTTATTGGTATTGCAATAACTAATATGTCATTTGGAGATATAGGCATAACTACAGTTGATAAGCCAGAAGGAGGAATAGGGATTTATTCTCCGCAGTTTTTAACAGTAAATTTAGCTTACGCTAGAACATTTTCAAATAGTATTTATGGCGGATTTGCCGTTAAAGTAATATCAGAATCTATTGCTGATGTTAAAACACAAGGAGTCGCTTTTGATGTTGGTATTAGGTATATAACAGGTAAAGACGATAATCTTAAATTTGGTATTGCACTTAGAAATGTTGGACCCAAGATGAAATATACGGGAGATGGGCTCACAGTTAAAACTGAATATGACAACAAAGAATTTACTCTTAATTCAAGATCAGAAAGTTTTGAAATGCCCGCGGAATTGCAAATAGGGCTTAGTTATGATTTTTACGCTGGACAACCTACAGACACAACTGGTAAAACTGGTGTTTCTAATGACAGATTTACTCTGGCAGGAACATTTGTTTCTCGTTCTTTTGGTAAAGACCAAGTTAGAGTGGGAGCGGAATATGCTTGGAAAGAAATGGTTATGATAAGAGCTGGATATATGTATGAAGATGGTATTCTGAAGGCTGGAGAAAGAACTACTGTTTTTACAGGCCCTACTTTCGGAGCAACATTTGAATATCCACTTGGAAAAGGTTCAACTACAATAGCTTTAGATTACAATTACCAAACTACAAATCCATTTGCAGGCAATCACAACATTGGAATTCGTTTGAGTTTATAAAAAATTATTACATTTGAATATTGAATTGGGAGTCTCCTACATTGTAGGAGATTCTTTTTTTTTGTTTTAATCCGAATATATTTCGTTATGGGGAAAGTAGCATATTACACAGTTGAAGGAATGGCTAAACTTAGAGCTGAAATTAGTCATCTTGAAAAAATTGAACGCCCGAAAATTTCAGAACAAATTGGAGAAGCCAGAGATAAAGGTGATCTCTCAGAAAATGCTGAATACGACGCAGCTAAAGAAGCGCAAGGGCTTTTAGAAATGAAAATTTCTAAACTAAAAAACCTATTGAGTAACGCACGTTTAGTTGATGAAAGTCAATTAGATACTACAAAGGCTTTGATCCTATCTATAGTTACAATAGAAAATACTGCCAACGGAATGAAAATGACTTACACGTTAGTTGCAGAAAATGAACAAGACTTAAAAGCAAAAAAAATAAGTGTAGAATCACCTATTGGTCAAGGCCTACTTGGGAAATCAGTTGGAGATATAGCTGAAATCAAAATTCCTGCAGGACTTATGACATTTAAAATTTTGGATATCTCACGAAATGCCTAGCATATTTACCAAAATCATTAATGGCGAAATACCAAGTTATAAAATTGCCGAAAATGAAGCTTGCGTGGCATTTTTAGACGTTTTTCCACTTCAGAAGGGACACACTTTAATTGTGCCTAAAAAAGAAGTAGACAAATTATTTGACTTAGACGATTCTTCTTATTCAAAATTATTTTCATTTTCTAAGTACGTAGCCAAGGCTATTGAAAAAGCTTTCCCGTGTAACCGTGTTGGTGTTGCTGTTATAGGGCTTGAAGTTCCTCATGCTCACATTCATCTAATTCCCATTAATCATATGGATGACATGAATTTCGCCAATAATAAACTAAAACTCCAACCCCAAGAATTTATTGATATCGCAGAAGCTATCAAAAAAGAGATCTAAACGTTTCCCCAACTTTTTCGTGTGAGCCGAAACAACTTTAAAATGTCTGGATGTTATGCGACTAGTTTCTTTGGATAACTTTTAAAAATAAAATGTTTCTGCTGGAAGATTATTTAACTTTTCCTGGATTATTGGAAATAAAAGATTTCCAACTTCCATATTTTTTAGTTCCTGTGTTTCCGCCACCTTGAAAATAGTGACAAACTGCAGCGGCTAAACCATCAGAAGCATCCAAGTGTTTTGGCATTTCTTCAATTTTCAGAAGAGATTTTAACATTGCAGCAACTTGTTCCTTACTAGCTGTTCCACTTCCAGTAATCGATTGTTTTATTTTTCGAGGGGCGTATTCTGTAATTGGAATGTTGCGGTACAGTGCAGCGGCCATTGAAACTCCTTGTGCCCGACCTAGTTTTAACATAGACTGGACATTTTTTCCAAAAAATGGTGCTTCTACAGCAAATTCATCGGGATGATATTCATCAATAATTTCCAGAGTTCGTTCAAATATTCGCTTCAATTTATCGGAATGATCTTCTAATTTACTTAAATGAATAACCCCAAAATTAATGAGTTCCATTTTTTTTCCTTTGACATGAATAAGGCCATAACCCATTATTGAGGTTCCCGGATCAATGCCTAATATTACTTTATCCAATTGAGTAAATTTGCGTTTGCATTTTCAAACCCTTGACGCCCCTTAAATACCATAAAAAACGAATAGGATATATTATCAAAATTGGGGTGATTCTGCTTTTGTTTGCCGCCATTTGGTACAAGGTTGCTAACAATCATAATTTAACCGACATTCATTTTCAACTTTTATCCGCATTAACTACTTCAGAAGGAAAGTATTATTTGTCTTTGGCTCTTGTATTAATGCCAATTAACTGGCTTTTAGAAAGTAGAAAATGGCAAATTTTAATTAAAAAATTAGAACCAATTTCTCTATTGTATTCTTTACAAGCAGTTCTTGCCGGAGTTACGGTTAGTGTTTTTACCCCAAACAGAATTGGTGAATATGCAGGTAGAGTGTTATTGCTTAAACACGCAAACAGAATTCAAGCTGCACTTTCTACTCTTATAAGCAGCATAGGGCAAATTATTGCCACACTCATTTTTGGATCTATTTCATTTTATTTTTATTTCGTTCAATATTTGGCAACAGAATCTACTGCTTGGTTAAGTTATTCCCTTTTTGCCATTCTTATCGTTTTTATATATTCCCTTTTCATTTTATTTATTAGCACTCCTACCCTTTTAGGATTATTAAAAAAAATAAAAGCAATTCGGCGATTTAAAAAGTATGTCACCTTCTTTAAACGATATACAACTCAAGAACTTATACATATTCTCTTTCTAAGCCTTTTAAGATATGTTGTTTACTCTACCCAGCTCTTTTTGCTCTTACTTGCTTTTGGAGTGAATATCGATTTATATACAGGTTTTGTTCTTATCCCTCTTACTTTTTTCACCATGACATTTATTCCTAGTATAGCTCTTGCCGATTTAGGGATAAGAGAAGCTGTAGCGCTTACCATTATTGGCTTAGAATCGAATAACCATATTGGAATTTTGAGTGCTACATTAGTTATTTGGGCTATTAATTTAGTTATTCCAGCAATTTTTGGAAGTGTTTTAATTTTTAAAAGTAAAATTTTCAAATCCAAGGAAAAATGATTTGGATAACCTTTATTATATTAATCCTCTACTGCTTTTTCACAATCTGGTTATCTAAGGGGCTTCGAAAAAACAAGGAGAAATTCAGTACAATTTTAACTGGAAAAGTAAATGAACAGAGTGATTTATTTCTGAGCGTAATTGTACCGTTTAGAAATGAAGAAAAAAGAATTTCCTATCTATTAAGGAGTATCAAAAACCAAAGTCTTGCTAACTTTAAATTTGAAATAATACTGGTTGATGACCAGAGTAATGATGGATCACGCAAAATTATTGAAGAATTTATTGGATTTAATTCAAAAATAAATACAAAACTGGCAAGAATACCAATCGGTATTGGTGGCGGTAAAAAAAAAGCAATTGAAATTGGTGTCTCTCAATCTAAGGGAAACTTTATTATTCAAACGGATGCAGACTGCACAGCCGACTCTGAATGGTTAATTGGCATTTACAATTTCATAAATATTATAAATCCCGACTTACTCATACTTCCGGTTTTCATCGAACCAAGTAGCAACATTTTATCCAAATTCGATTCTATGGAGTATGCAAGCCTTCAGGTGGTTGGAATTGGAATGGCTAGCCAGAACTCCCCTATTCTGTGTAGTGCATCAAATTTAGCTTTTAGAAAGTCGTTTTATGAAAACACTAAAGCCAAAAGGACGGATGAAAATTTGAGTTCAGGTGATGACATTTTTCTTTTACAAGCAGCAATTCGAGATAAAAGTAAAATAGATTATTGTATTAATAGCTCCATTTGTGTTTCTACTCCAAGCCTAAATAGCCTTGAAAACATCATTGCACAGCGTAAAAGATGGGTTTCTAAAAATTCATCCATACAGGATCTGGTTTATCAAATAGTTGCGGCTTTTGGCTTTTTAACGAACTTAATATTAATATATATTCTTCTTTTTAAATCAGAATTTTTTTTACTACTCTTTGTTCTAAAGCTTATTGCAGATTATTTTCTCCTAAAAACATTTTACACACTAATTAATAAGCCTTTCCAGACGATTCCATTTGTCTTAAATTCTTTTCTCTATCCTTTTTATCTCATTTATATCGTTTTTACTGCTTTTTCTACAAAAAATTCATGGAGAGGAAGAATTGTGAAAAATTAATCCCTTGTCAATTGCTTTAAATTGTTCTAATTTGCAGTCCTTCATAAAATTAATATTATGGCACCTTCGGGAAGAGATAGAGATCCAGCATTTAAGCGACGAAAAATAGTGGCAAAACCTACTTCAAAACATGTAGATAAACCTAAAGATGAATCTACTAATACGGAGGCTATCGTACCTATTACTCCAACTGACTCTAAAAAAGAAACCCCTACTCCAATTCCTGTTGTTAATCCAACAACACCTAAATCAGCACCAGAAACCACCTCTAATAAGGATTCGTTGACAACCCCTATGGTTGAATCGATAAAAAATGTTCAGTCCGCATTGGTTTATGAAGATGATTCCGATTCTAAAAAAATAAAATCGAGTGTTCCTCCTGAAGCGGTCGCCCCTATTGAAAAAGCAAGTATTAAAAAAGAAGAGACTAAAATCTCTGCTGCGGCAATTCCACCACCTGAAAAGCCCACGGACCCTCCAAGCAAAAGACCTCCAGATAAAGGGTCTAAAAAACGGAAAATACTAGTAGTATTTATGGCAATTATTTTTATTGTAGGCATTGGAACCATAGGATATTATATGGTAAATAAGATTCTTGAAAAAGAAAATAACCAAAATGGAGTTGAAGCTTTGTCAGATTCTGATAAATCAAAAACAGAAGAAGAAGGTGAAGCCCACGCTGGAGATGTAACCATGAACGATAAAGAAGATTCGGAAAGTGAAGAAGATGATATGCGTGAGACTAGCCTTACTGAAGAAAACTCTTTGGACGGCGAAATGAATGGAAATGAAAGTGAATCTAATTCTGAAGACAATAGCCAAAATGCAAACACAAAAGAAAATAACGAAAAGCAAGAAAAACAAGCCTTGAGCAAAGTCATTCGAAAAAAAGGAGATTTTGAAATCCCATGTTGGATTGTTGCTTTTAGTGCAAATAGTGACAAACCATTAGCAAACATGAACTATAGTGCTCTTGAAGCTTTGGGTTTTGATGCTGGTATTTATTGGATTCCTAAGTATTTTTCTAGTGGAAAATCATTATACAAGGTATACGTTGGCCCTTACAAAACGCCAGAACAAGCTCAGGCTATTCTGCCTCAAATGAAGAATTTGCAGCCCGATGCTTATGTTATGAAGATTGACGAGTAAATTCTCTTATTTTAATTAGCTTAATAGTATTGAAGTTGTCTTGAATTGCGCGATAAATTTTTAAAATCCTGAACTTCAATTTTTCAGGGATTCAATATTTGTAACACACAAAAGATGGGTACAATACTTTTTTTAACCAATGTCTTCTAGTGTGCAGACCTAAGTCAATGATCCGGATACAAAACCAGAATAGTTTATTTCAAATTAAACTCATATTGTATCGAACACCCATTCTTTTATTAACTTCGCATACTATATTTATAAGTAGATATGAGAAACTTTATACTAATAATAATTGCGGGAATAAGTATTTCAGCTTCAGCACAAATAAATTTTAATAACGACACCATAGATTTGGTAATTAACGAGAGTGCAGAAATCTTAAATGAAGCAAAAGCAATTATAAAAAATGAATCCTCAAATAATATAAATTATGACTACTTTATCTTTAGAGATGATTTTAAAGGTACAAATGGATGGTTCATTCAATTTTGCGATTGTAATGGCTGTTTAGAAGTTTATCCAGCTGCAGGAAGCTGTAAAGATCTAGTTCCCACGGATTCTTGGTTTTTTGTACTTGACGCAAGGACAGAAACAGCAATTGAAAATAAATTTATGAGCATTGCTTTTTCAGATCCTAACAACAGTTCGTTTGCGGATACCTTAACTTTTAAGTCCGTTAAGGGAAGCTCTCTTGGTCAATTAAATTCAGATCAAACTCAAGTAGAATTTAGTCTTATTCCCAACCCTGCAACGGATGCCGTAATTGTTTCAATTGATGCTTCTAAAAACTCAAAATATGACCTTTCTATCGTGAATCTATTGGGCGAGACAATAGTTCAACACGAATTGAATGATAGTAATGATCCATTTGAATATGAAATAAATGTAACACCATTTGAGCCCGGTTTATATTTTGTTGTTTTGCAAAACGGGTCTAATTATCAGGTACATAAACTAATTGTTGAGTAATATTTCTTCGAAGATTCTATTTCTAAATTAATTATTATACTTCTTAAGTCCTTTTCATTTGGACAATATGTTCCGCCTTTGACTCAATAGAAACGGGTTTTAAAGCGGATTCACCAAAATCAACCCCCTTCCGGGTTTCACACAAGCTAAAAACTCATCTTCCCAAATCGAGAAGGACGTTTTAGTTAACTGTTTTGGGTTTATTTAAAATTCGTGATTTCGTTCAATTAGCCACTCTTTCCAAGCAGGATAAACCATTATCCTTTGAATATTTTAATTACAAATTGCATTTACCTGTTTTTTCGAATACATGTCCCTGATATTTAGGAAAAACGGCACTTAATTTTCACTATATTTGGCTATAATTTTATTTAAAAAATAATAACTATGAAGAAAATTTACTCGTTAACTTTAGTTGCACTATTAGTGTCAACATTATCAATTGCGCAAACGGGACTTGGCAGTACTGTGGGTGATCTAACAATTAAAACCCATGATGGAAAAGACTTTAATCTTTATTCTCATTTTAAATCTGGTAGAGCAGTACTTCTTGATTTGTGGTGGGTAGAATGTTTTAACTGTAAAGTTTGGGCACCAAAAGTGGAACAATTATACCTTGATTATGGGAAAAATGAGAACGAACTTTTTGTTCTAGGGTTAAATATGACCGATCCAGATGGTAACAAAGCTGCAACTAATGACAACGCTGGTATTACAAAGTTCAAAACAGACGAAGGTGTTACATATCCTGACGCAGGCTTTGAAGGAAATCTTGACGGTGGTAGAAGTATAGTTAGAGATTATTACTGGTCTGATATAAACCCAATTTTTGGTAATGGAAATTTTGCTCAATGTGTTTTGCTAATGCCAGATATGACTGACGCTGCAAAAAGTTCAGTTATTTGGTTCGATTACGGAGCTATTCATACAGCAGCTAAAGGTTCTGTTGCTGCCATTAAGAAAGCAATGACGGATAATAATGTAAAAGCAACTTATGACAGAGTTCATGTTTCAATTCAAGAAGATGCTAAGTCATATAATGCTATTTATGTTTACCCTAACCCGACAAATAATAATGTGAATATACATTTAGATGATGCTTCTAGTTCATTTACTGTTACAATTCATGATTTAACTGGAAAGGTTGTTTACACAAGTGATTATTCAAATACTCAAGATGTGACAATTTCTACTTCTGATTTGAATTCAGGATATTATTCGCTAAGTATAATTTCTAGTGAAGGTATTTCTACAAGAAAAATTATGGTTAATTAATAAACTACAATTTATCATCATTATAAAAAGGGAGCGTTTTACGCTTCCTTTTTTTTGCTTAAATTTTTAAACTCTGTGCTATAAAATATCGAATTAAAAATAAATTCTTTAATCCACCCATCAGAAAATTCACGTTACACCTCTTTATCTTTTATACTTTCGAGATCTTAAAATTATTCTATGAAAAAATTGTCTGTTATCCTGTTTGCTTTACTTTTTTCCTCTTTTCTTTTTGCTCAAGACAATGAGGACAACAAAGAGAAATCAAAACTTAATTCTGGAACCCTATCCGCACTGAAATTCAGAAATGTGGGCCCTGCGCTTACTTCTGGCAGAGTTTCAGATATAGCAATTGATCCAACCAGAAGCAGTACTTGGTATATAGCAGCAGCATCAGGAGGAGTTTGGAAAACAACAAATGCAGGAACATCTTTTCAGCCCATTTTTGATGATCAAGGGTCCTACTCCATCGGTTGTGTTACAATTGATCCAAACAATCACAATGTAATTTGGATAGGAACAGGCGAAAACAATAACCAGCGTTCTGTTGCTTATGGAGATGGAATATACAAATCTTCTGACGGAGGGAACTCTTTTAAAAATGTAGGACTCAAAAACTCCGAGCATATTGGAATGGTAAAAGTAGATCCAAGAAATTCGGATCGAGTATTTGTTGCAGCTTATGGACCTTTGTGGAAAGAAGGTGGAGACCGAGGTCTTTACCTTACCGAAGACGGGGGAACAACTTGGAATAGAATTTTGGATGTAAGTGAAAATACTGGATTTAATGAAGTTCATTTTGACCCAAGAAATCCAGATGTTATATATGCAACAGCTCACCAAAGAGCCAGACATGTTTGGACTTATATAAGTGGCGGTCCTGAATCGGCGATTTACAAATCAACGAATGGTGGAAAAAACTTTACTAAACTCAGCAACGGATTACCAAAAGGAGATGTAGGTAGAATTGCGTTTGCAATTTCTCCGCAAAAACCGGACGTACTCTATGCTATGATAGAAGCAACTCCAAAAACTCAAGGTATGTACAAATCCACAGATCGTGGAGCTTCTTGGAAAAAAGTAAACAAATATGCTTCTTCAGGAAACTATTATGTGGAACTAGTTTGCGACCCACACCAATTCGATAAACTCTACAGCATGGACACTTGGGCAAAAGTAAGCAACGACGGCGGTACCTCATGGAGCAATTTAGGAGAGAAAAACAAACACGTTGACAACCATTGCATGTGGATAGACCCAAATGATGAAGAACACTATATTATGGGCTGCGATGGCGGTATTTACGAAACTTGGGACCAAGCAAGTTCATGGGACTTTAAAGCAAACCTACCTATTACTCAATTTTATAAAGTTGCATTGGATAACGACGAACCTTTTTACAATATTGCCGGTGGAACTCAAGACAATTTTTCTCTAATGGGTCCTTCAAGAACTAACGACCAAAGAGGAATTGCAAATTCAGATTGGTTTGTGACGAAAGGTGGCGATGGATTTGAATCCGCCATTGACCCAAAAGACCCAAACATTATATATGCTCAAAGTCAGTATGGATATCTAGTTCGCTACGATAAAGCTAGTGGCGAAAAAGTTGACATTAAACCTTACCCGAAAAAGAATGAAAAAGCGTACAGGTGGAACTGGGATGCTCCCCTTATAATTTCTCCACACAACAACAAACGTCTTTATTTTGCTGCAAACAAATTATTTAGAAGTGACGATCAAGGAAATTCTTGGAAGGCAATTAGTGGAGATTTAACTAGGCAAATAGATAGAAATACTTTGCCCGTTATGGGAAAAGTGTGGAGTATGGATGCGGTTGCTAAAAACAAATCGACCACTATTTATGGAAACATAGTTGCACTTTCTGAATCACCCAAACAAGAAGACCTGGTTTATGTGGGAACAGATGATGGGCTAATTCAAATAACCTCTGACGCAGGTGTTAATTGGAAAAAGATAGAAAGTATTTCTGGAGTACCATCCAAAACGTATGTAAACATGGTTTTGGCATCAAGTCATAGTGAAAACACTGTTTTTGCAGTATTCAATAACCATAAAAACGGAGACTTTAAACCATATGTTTATCGCAGTAGAGACAAAGGTGCTTCTTGGACTTCCATTACTTCAAATTTACCCGAACGTGGATCTGCCTATTGCATTGCTGAAGATCATATTAACCCAAATCTATTATTTGTGGGCACCGAATTTGGCGTTTTTGTAAGTGTTGACGGTGGTGGAAAATGGACACAATTAAAAAGTGGCATACCTACTGTAGCCATTCGTGATATGGAAATTCAGAAACGAGAAAATGATTTAGTGCTAGGGACTTTCGGTCGTGGGTTTTATGTGTTGGATAATTATACACCCTTGCGAGAAATATCTGAAGAAGGATTGGAAAATGATGTCGCTAAAATCTACTCCATTAAGGATGGCGAAATGTATATTGAAGGAGCAAAGCTAGGTCGACGTGGAAAAACATTTCAAGGTGAGGCATATTTTACTACACCAAACCCAAGAATAGGAGCAGTATTTACTTATTATATTAAAGAAGCGCCAAAATCACTTAAAAAAATAAGACAAGAAAATGAAAAGGAGTTGATCAAAAATAATAGTGCGGTTCCCTACCCTACGTTTAATGAAATGAGGGCTGAAGATAATGAAGAAAAACCTTATTTACTTTTTACTATATCGGACAACAGCGGAAAGGTTGTTCGAAAAATTAAAACAGGCTATTCATCTGGAATAAAACGATTAGTTTGGGATTTACGTTTAGAATCTCAATCGCCGGTAAGCTTAAAATCCAGAGAACCAAAAAGTATTTACCAAGGATATGATTATGGAAGAATGGCATTACCCGGTCAGTACACTGTATCAATGAACCAAGTAATTCGAGGGAAAATTACAGAACTAGTTCGACCAGTAAGTTTTAATCTGAAGTTTTTAGAGATAAATAAACAAATTGGTTTCAACAGAACTTCCATAGAGTTATTTGCAGGAGAAGCTGCTGTTTTAAGAAACAAATTGGGCAAAGCAAACAAAGTAACCAATGATTTTACCAAACGCATTAAGTACATGGAAGCTGCAATAATTAGCACTGCTGCAGTAGATAATAAACTTTTAGGAGATGTGATTAGCATTCAAAAATATCTTCAAGAAATAAGTATTAAATTATATGGTGATAACAGTTTAACTAAACGAGAATTTGAAACCTCTCCATCCATTAATACTCGATTGGGAACAGTAGTATATTATTTATGGAGAACTACTTCTGCTCCTACTTCTACTCAAATGGAGCAAGTGGAAATTGCAAAAAATGATCTCAATTTTGTAATGGATGAATTAAAAAGCATTAAAACTCAATTGAAAGATCTAGACAGACAACTGCAAGCTAATGGTGCAAGTTATACTCCTGGTTGGATGCCAGAAATGGAATGGGAATAAAGGAATTATTAATTGATTTTACAATATAATTATAACAGTAGGCAACTTCAAATTAACTGTTCTGATTACTCCTTTGGCTTGCGGAATTGATTCATTTTTGCAAACACTTATATCAAATACGATAGCTCTTCAAGTCAATTAGTCTATAAAACAGTTGATTATAAAAATCATAAATGGAAATAATCTGGATTAGGTAAAAGGCTTTCTAAAAACTTAAAAATGGAGAAAGCTTTATAATTGTTTAGTATGATTAAACAATGCACCAACAAAAGTCATGTTAGAATATGCACAACTGCAACATTGCCTTTCAAATATAATTTGAGAATAAAGAAAAATTCAGAAAAAGTTACTTCATCATTTGAACTTTTTTGGTTTCCCCAGTAAAAATTACTATTCCAATTAAAATGACTACATAATTCATCGATAACAGTAATTAGAAGAAAGTATGCTAACCTACAAAAACAAATCTTGCAACAAATCAACCGAAGGATCAATTCTGTACTTTTCTAAATCAGTAATTCCTTCTTCTGCCAAAACTTCTTCATCGATATAAAAATTGCCAGTGTTTTCTGCACTATTTCTTTTAAGAATATAAAAAGCTGCTTCAGAAACTATTTCAGGAGTTCTTGATCTTTTTATAACCTCATCTCCGCCCAATAAATTTTGAACTGCTGCAGTAGCAATTGTTGTTGCTGGCCAAAGAGCATTTACTCCAATCTTTTGTTTTTTAAGCTCTTCACTCATGCCTAACACACACATACTCATTCCATATTTTGCCATAGTGTAAGCTACATGGGGGCCAAACCATTGGGGATTCATATTCAATGGTGGGCTTAGATTCAATATCTGTGGGTTTTCACTTTTTTTTAAATAGGGAATGGCATATTTACTTGCCATAAACGTTCCACGTGTATTTACGTCGTGCATTAAATCGTAACGCTTCATTTCCAAGTGTTCGGTGTCTTGCAAACTAATTGCAGAAGCATTGTTTATCAAAACATCAATTCCTCCATAAGTTTGAACAGCTTTTTCTATTGCACTTTTCACCTGCTCTTCAAACCTTACATCCATTTCAATAGCCAAAGCATTTCCGCCGGCTTTTTCCATTTCCAAAACTGAAGTATGAATCGTTCCTTCTAATTTAGGATGCGGTTCAGAAGATTTTCCAGTTACAATAATATTCGCTCCTTCCTGCGCAAGGCGCTTTCCTATTGCCTTTCCTATTCCTCTTGAAGCTCCAGTAATAAAAATGGTTTTGTTTTTGAACATAGCGAAATTTTTATGATGTAAATATAAGAACGAAATCTTCCTGAAACTATTGAATACAATTTATTTAAGAACTTATCGCAAAAAAAAAGCGACTGAAACCCGATTATTATAAATAATTGGATTCTAAATAACTTAGCTAGCTCTTTTGGACCATTACTAAAATAAAAATCAATGAGCATCTTGTTTTATCCAGAATTAAAAAACTGGACAACGATTATAGTGCAGCAATCAGATTATCTTTATTATTCCCCGCAAATGTTGTAAAAAAAAAATACATTTGCTAATGGAAAATGCAAACTCATTTTTCTTGAAACAATTATTTTATTGTATCAATCGATTATGAAAATTTTTTACCTCTGCTTTTGTGAAAAGGAATCATTAAAAATTAAAACGTTATGAAAAGATTCTACACTCTTATAGTAGCAGTAGTAATCACATCAGCAGTTTTTGCACAGGCACCGGCAAAGCTAAGTTATCAGGCGGTAGTTAGAGATGCGGATAATAATCTGTTAACTAGCCAGGTATTAGGTATGCAATTAAGTATAGTACAAGGTTCAGTTTTTGGCAGCGCAGTTTATGTAGAAACACAAACACCAACTTCTAACCTGAATGGATTGGTAAGTCTAGAGATTGGAAGCGGAACAGTTCTTTTTGGTACACTTAACAGTATAGATTGGAGTAACGGTCCATACTTTATAAAAACAGAAGCCGACCCAACAGGTGGACTATTTTATACCGTAACAGAAACTAGCCAGTTAATGAGCGTGCCATACGCTTTACATGCCAATACAGCAGACAGCATTGTTGGTGGAATAGCAGGACCAAAAGGTGATACTGGCGTTGCAGGCATTCAGGGTATACAAGGTATTCAGGGTATTCAGGGTATTCAGGGGTTAAAAGGCGATACTGGCATAGCAGGTATTCAAGGAATACAAGGTATTCAGGGGTTAAAAGGCGATACAGGCATTGCAGGCATTCAGGGTATTCAGGGGTTAAAAGGCGATACTGGTGTTGCAGGTATTCAGGGGTTAAAAGGTGATACTGGAGCAGTAGGTCCATTAGTTGCTGGTACTGCAACTCAAACATTAAGACATAACGGAACTACTTGGATAGCAACATTCAATCTAAGCAATAATGGCACTACTGTAACAACAACAGCAGATATGAATATTAATGGTTTAACGCTAGGTAGAGGCGCGGGAGGGGTTGCTACCAACACAGCCTCAGGGTATCAAGCCCTAATGAAAAATACAACAGGAAGAGCTAATACAGCCTCAGGATATCAAGCTCTGTATGCAAACAACATAGGAAATCAGAACACAGCCACAGGATATCATGCCCTAAATAACAACACCACAGGAAATGAAAACACAGCCTTAGGATTTAATGCCCTAAGGAAAACCGACAAAGGAATTGCTAATACAGCCTCAGGATCGGATGCCTTGGAGGAAAACACCACAGGTGGTTATAACACGGCCTCAGGATCGTATGCCCTAAATAAAAACACCACAGGAGAGAAAAACACAGCCTTAGGACATAATGCCCTAAATCTTAACTCCATTGGGAAATTTAACACAGGCATAGGAGATGGGGCGCTAGCAGTAAACACTATAGGAAGTAATAATACAGCTATCGGATATAATGCGGATGTGCAAAGTTCAAACTTAATCAATGCAACTGCAATTGGAAATGGAGCAAAAGTTAATGCAAATAATACTATTCAATTAGGAAATACTTCTGTTGTAAAAATGGTTACTAGCGGTGCTATTGAAGCTGGTGGTACTGTTAAAGCAGGAGCTGTAACATATCCAAGCACAGACGGAACTACGAATCAAGTTTTGACAACAAATGGAGCTGGAACTCTTTCTTGGACTAATGGAATAGCAGCCATTCCTGGTTCAGCTAATGCAACATTAAGACATAACGGAACTACTTGGATAGCCAATGGTAATGTGCTTAATGATGGAAATAATCTTATCACTACTAATGATGCTCAAATACATGGTTTAACAGTAGGCGTAGGAGCTGGAGGGATCCTTACCAACACAGCCTTAGGATATCAAGCCCTAAAAGCAAACACCACAGGAAAATATAACGTAGCCTCAGGATATCAGGCTCTACAAGCAAACACCACAGGAGAGAGAAATAAAGCCTCAGGGTATCAAGCCCTATATTCAAACACCACAGGAAATCATAACACAGCCTTAGGTAATAGATCCCTATATTCAAACAAATCAGGTAATAGAAATACAGCCTTAGGAACTGAAACTCTATATAAAAATACCACAGGACTTAGAAACACAGCCTTAGGAAATAGAGCCTTATATACAAACACCACAGGTAATAGAAACACAGCCATAGGAGATTCAGCCCTATTTAGTAACAACACAGGAAGCAATAACACAGCTATTGGATACAGTGCTACGGTGGGTGCGTTGTTTAGCAATGCCACAGCTATAGGTTTCGGAGCATTAGCAAATGCTCAGGGAAAAGTGCAGATAGGTAATAGCACTGTTACCGCTATTGGTGGTTTCCAAAACTGGACTAATGTTTCTGACGCACGTTTTAAGAAAAATATAGAAGAAAAAGTAATTGGTTTAGATTTTATTATGGCACTACGCCCTGTAACATACAATCTTGATATGGATGCTATTGCCAATTTCCAAGAAACACCAGATAACCAGCGTTCAGTTGAAGAAGAACACAAACGAGAACAGGAACTAGAAACTGGATTTATAGCTCAAGAAGTAGAATTAGCAGCCAAAAAGCTAGGATATGATTTTAATGGTATCAATGCTCCACAACACGAAAGAGATAACTACAGTTTGAGTTATGCAACATTTGTTGTTCCATTGGTGAAAGCAATGCAAGAGCAACAAACACTTATTCAAAGTCA
>CAWUST010000037.1:0-19709 GCA_963925495.1 uncultured Flavobacteriales bacterium
CTGGTGATTATCTTCAATTCATTCAAATAGGAGCTTTTGGGATCCTCAAGCATTCGCGAGTCAAATTCAAATACATTCTCCTTCTCTGGGTTAGTATCAGATATAGTAGTAATTGTAAATTTCCACCCAAGAGAAAGCGAGGCGACCTTCATTCCCATTCCGAATCGGCCCATTCGCACTTTTTCATTAAGTTTTTGTCTAACCTCGTCACTTGATTCAGCTAAGTTGATACCGGTGTTTAATTCTGATCGCGTCATACCAACACCATTATCAATTACTTCTATAGAATCTTCTTCTAGGTCAATAATGATTTCGGTTTTTTGTTCTGGATTTTTTTTTGTGATTCTCCAGTCCCATGAATTTGCCAAAAGTTCTGCTATTGCTTCAAGAGCAGTTAAACCTTGGTTGCCAATCACATTTGGAGTTAGAAAATTGTTTCCAATTTCAATATTTACTTTTAATTCATCCATATTAACTTCTTTGCTTTTACTAATTACCTATAACAGTTCGATATAGGTAACGTTACCTATACCCGCCTTATGTCAAATACAAATATATTTAATCTAAAGGGCTTTTAATTGTTCTTATATTATTTGTGGCTACATGGGTGTAAACTTCAGTCGTTTTTGAGCTTGAGTGTCCAAGTAAAATTTGAATGTAACGTATGCTTGTACCAGCTTCTAGTAAATGAGTCGCAAAACTATGCCTCAAGGTATGCACCCCAATTACTTTTCTGATTCCGGCTTTTTTTGCTGATCTTTTTACAATTTTCAGAACACTTTCGGCGCTATATTTTTTAGCAGATGGCCCTTCAAATAAATATACCTTGGGTTTCCATTCTTTAAAATACAACCTCAAATCCTCTAATACAGAAGGGCTCAAGAGTGTTATTCTATCTTTGTATCCTTTGCCCTGATTAACGTTAATTACCATTCTTTTGCTGTCTATGTCCTTAAGTTTAAGACTGATTAATTCACCTCGTCTTAAACCTGCAGAGTAGAGCAGGCTAACAATGCACTTGTGTTTTATATTATTGGTATTTTTAATTATCATTTTCACCTCTTCTTTACTAATTACCTTGGGCAGTGTGTCTCTTTTTCGTGGACGCTCTACCGAATAGAATCGATTGGGCATGCCCATTGTCACTTCGTAGTAGAATTTAATACTATTAATCATTTGGTTGACATAAGAATTTGATTTCCTTTCTGTTACCAAAGATTGCAAGTATCCTCTTATTGTTTCCTCATCAATATCTAATAGTTCTGTTGTTTTAAAATGATTTATGAATTTCTCAAACATTCCAATGTAGGTTTTGGATGTATTTAGAGCATAGCGTTTTAGTTCTAATTTCTGTAAAAACTCTTCTGGACAAGGCCTATAGTCGTTATCTAGTTTACGTTTGCGATATTGATCTACAGAAATAGCTTCGTTTCGTTTTGTTTGAGCGTGTTTTGGAAAAAAATGACTACAATTTACCCAGGCCACTCCTTTAAAATCGGTAAATATCAGATTCAAGTTATTGGGTTTGTTTTCTATGTATGCCATATTGTATTCCTTGCTCCACTTCGCATTAGGCAATCCTTTAATTACAGTTTGAATTAATTTATTGGGATAAAATTGAAGGCCAATCTGTTTTTGGTTCCCAATTAATAAGTGCTTTAGAGTTACATATTTGGTTTTCTGTTCCATTGCTTTTTTCTGTAAAAATGGAATAAAATGTTGGAATTCAAAATGAAAATTAATAATAGTCGTTTTTAACCGTTATAAACGGATAAGACTTAAATGTCTATTTTTGTTGTAGTTGAATGGGAGTAAAGTGTAAAATATGTAAAAAACTGATAGTAGGTAGAGCAGATAAAATGTTCTGCTCAATTACCTGTAAAAACTATTACCACATAAATCTTCGAAGTGCGACAGACATACAAACGCTAGAAATTGATAGAATTCTTCATCGGAATCGTTCTATACTTTTAGAGATAATCGGAAAAAATGGAATACAAAAAAAAGTAGCTCGCCTTGTTTTAGATAAAAAGAAATTCCAGTTTAAATACCTGACTCATTTTCATGTGAACTCAAAAGGGAAAACTTTTCATTATAATTATGACTTGGCTTGGATGGAGTTTTCGGACGATGAAATTTTGATTGTTCGAAAGAGGTAACTTTTCATTCTAAATGTTTCATTTATTCTTTTTCTATACTTTTGCGATGCAATTAGTTAACTGTGCAAATAAAAAAGATTATAATTTCTTTATCGCTTCTCTTGGTGTACTCCTTGGGTTTTGCTCATAATTTCATTCCGCATTGTCATGATGTAAATGAGGCATTCGTAGAACATTCGGATTTGGGTCATCATCACCATCAACACGCTGCAGAACATGTGCATGCAGAGGAAAATCATCAACATGTAAGTCATGGTTCGCACATGGATGAAAACTTATACGACTTTTTGGTTTGCATTCTTTTTGAAATGGAGCACCAAGAACATGGCTCAGTATTTCATTATTTGCCACTGGCTGAAAAACTTGTGACTGAAAATCAAACCATTCTTGCTGTAGTTGCTGTTTCAAGTTTGAGTTCTATTAATAATCTTTCAAAACCAAAAAATAACGTAGTAATTGTATCGGGTTATTTTTCTCCCTTAATCAACGAATTACCTCTCCGTGGCCCTCCTTTGGCTTAATTCTGATTAAGATTCTTTCCCCCTTAATAATTTAATTCTGCTTTCCATTGTCGAGTAAATTCATTTAGAATTTCTTCAAACAACTTGAATTACAGGATTTAAAAGAAAGTTTTTTAACAACACAAATTCCAATTCAATGTTGAGGTTTGATTGCTTATTCAAAGCCCAAAATAATATCCTGTTTTAGATTTATACAATACATAAATTATGATTAATTACATCATATCTTTTTCCATAAAAAACAAACTATTTATAGCCCTGCTTACACTAGCTATGATAGCTGCGGGTATATGGAGCATTACAAAAGTTCCGCTCGATGCCGTACCCGATATCACAAATAACCAAGTACAGGTTATTACACGAGCGCCTAATTTGGGCACAGAAGATATTGAACAATTTGTGACTTATCCGGTTGAGGTTGCCATGGCAAATTTGCCAGACGTTACCGAAATAAGATCTATTTCTCGTTTTGGATTGTCGGTAGTTACCATTGTTTTTAAAGACGAAATGGGAACTTATTTGCCAAGGCAATTGGTGGCTGAAAAACTGGCGCAAGTTCAAGACGAAATACCACCCGGTTTTGGAAAACCATTTATGGGTCCCATTTCCACAGGTCTCGGTGAAGTTTATCAATATACTTTGAATGTGGATTCTGCACACAAAAAACAGTATTCATTGAGTGAATTAAGAAGTGTGCAAGATTGGATTGTAAGTAGGCAAATGGCAATGGTTCCTGGAGTAGTGGAAGTAAGCGGAATTGGTGGTTATGTAAAACAATACCAAGTATCTGTAGACCCCAATGAATTAAAGGCAATTGAAATAACCCTTTTGGATATTTACCATGCCCTAGAAAAAAACAACCAAAATACTGGAGGTGCCTATATCGAAAAGGATCACAAAGCAAACTTTATTCGGGGCGAAGGTCTTCTTAGAAGTTTAAGCGATATCGAAAACATTGTGGTTAAAAATGTAAATGGCATTCCCATAAGGATAAAAGATGTAGCCAAAGTGGGTTACGGAAATGCAGTACGATATGGTGCGCTTACTCAAAATGGAGAGGGAAATGTTGTTGGTGGATTGGTATTAATGCTTAAAGGCGCTAATTCTAATGAAGTAGTAGAAAACATAAAGGATAGAATGGCTAAAATTCAAAAATCGCTTCCAGAAGGAATTACTATCTCTCCTACTTTAGACCGAAGTAAACTCATTTCTCAAACTACTTCTACAGTAAGTGAAAACCTTTTAGAAGGTGCGCTTATTGTCATTTTTGTTTTGGTGTTTTTGCTTGGAAACTGGCGAGGCGGACTCATTGTAGCATCTACCATTCCTTTGAGCTTACTGTTTGCTTTTATTCTCATGAATTATTTTGGAGTGTGGGCAAACCTTATGAGTTTGGGCGCTATTGATTTCGGCATAATCGTCGACGGAGCGGTAATTATTGTTGAAAGCACCGTATTTATGCTCTACCAGAAAATAAAATCCAAAATAGAAATCACACCCGAAGTAAACGACCAAACGGCCAAAGAAGCTTCCTCTAAAATGATGAATGCAGCATTTTTTGGGCAATTGATTATCCTCATCGTTTTTATTCCCATTTTGGCACTTGAAGGAGTAGAAGGGAAGATGTTTAAACCCATGGCTCTCACCTTTATTTTTGCCATGATAGGGGTAATGATTTTGTGTTTGACTTATGTGCCAATGATGTCTTCTTGGTTTGTAAAAATCGGAAATCCAAGTAAAATTTCAGCAGGAGATAAATTTGTTATTTGGATAGAAAATGGTTACGAACCTTTACTCGAAAAGGCGCTTAAAAACGGGAAACTACTCACTGGATTATCTGTTGTTTTATTGGCCCTTACTCTTTTTACCTTTAGAAATATGGGTGCCGAGTTTATTCCAAAACTCAATGAAGGCGATTTGGCTCTTCACGTAATATTAAAACCCGGAAGTTCTTTAACAGAAACTACCAATACGACTACCAAAGTTGAAAAAGCTATTATGGAAACTTTTCCAGAAGTGGAAAAAGTAGTTTGTAGAATTGGAGTTGCGGAAGTACCAACTGACCCAATGCCAATGGACTTGGCGGATGTTCTCGTTATTATGAAACCAATGAAAGAATGGACTTCTGCAAGTAGTCGCGAGGAATTTGTAGAAAAGCTGAAAGCTAGAGTGACCCAAATACCGGGGATAAACTGGGAGTTTACTCAGCCCATTGAAATGAGATTTAACGAGCTTTTAGAAGGGGTTAGGGAAGACGTAGCAATAAAATTGTACGGCGAAGACATCGATTTATTAGCTTCTAAAGCGCAAGAAGTTTCGCGAATAATTAAAGGAACTCCGGGAATAGGGGACATGCATGTTGAAGCCACCAAAGGCCTGCCTCAAATGACAGTTAATTACGATAGAAGAAAATTGGCGCAATACGGTTTAAATGTATCGGACCTTAATACTTTGGTAGAGTCGGCTTTTGCTGGACGAAAGGCAGGGGTGATTTTTGAAGGTGAAAAACGTTTTGATTTGGTGGTAAGACTAAATGAAAAACATCGCAAAAGTATTGATGATATTAAGGGTCTTTTTGTCAATTTGCCAAATGGTTCTCAAATTCCATTACAAGAAGTTGCAGATATTTCTTACAAAACAGGTTTAATGCAAATAAGCCGTGACAATACCAATAGGCGTATTTATGTTGGAATAAACGTAAGAGGTCGCGATGTAAAATCGTTGGTAGAAGAAATAAAAGAAAAACTAGATGCAAAACTTGTTCTTCCTCCAGGATATTACATTCGATATGGTGGAGCTTTTGAAAACTTGGAACGAGCTACTAGCCGATTAAAAATCGTTGTTCCTGTTGCGCTGGCGTTAATTTTTATTCTTATTTATTTTGCTTTGGGATCCTTTAAACAAACAACTATGATATATGTAGCTATCCCTCTTTCGGCCATTGGTGGCGTGTTTTCACTTTGGATGAGAGACATGCCTTTTAGTATTTCTGCAGGCATTGGTTTTATTGTTCTTTTTGGCATTTCGGTGCTCAATGGTTTGGTACTTATCAGTGCTTGGAACGAGCTTAAAGAAGACGGAATGAGTAATTTAGGAGAACGAATTAAACTAGGAACCAAAAGAAGGATTCGGCCAATTTTACTTACTGCCATAACCGATATACTTGGTTTTTTACCCATGGCAATCTCAGGGTCTGCTGGGGCAGAAGTTCAGCGTCCATTGGCAACCGTGGTTATTGGTGGAATGATTACCGCCACTTTACTAACCTTATTTATACTCCCTATTCTTTATCAATGGGTAGAAAAAAGAAATACTAATAATTCCTTTTCCAAAGTGCCTGCCATGGCTAGTGTTTTGGCATTACTCTTTGTTTTGTCAGTTCCAAATTATTCATTGGCTCAAAATGCGAAAACAGTAACTTCATTAACGGAAGCCTTAAAATTGGGATTAGAAAATAATGGAAATGTAAAAGCGGCAAAAACGAATATAGAATTGAAACAAGCAGCTAAAAAAGGAGCTTGGAATATCGGAAAAACTAAGGCTGGAGTTCAGTATGGTCAATACAACAGTTATCAGAAAGATATGGCATTCGAAATAAATCAAGGCATAGAATTCCCCACAGTTTACACCAATAAAAAGAATATGCTTAAGGCTGGAGTAGCCGGAAGTAAAATGGAATTGGACATTACCAAAAACGATTTAAAACGATACATTCGACGGTCGTGGTTTCAGTTAAGTTATTTACTGGAAAAAGAAAAAATGTTGACTTTTCAGGATAGTATTTATGACCGATTTTTACATGCCGCAACTATCCGATATGAAGTTGAAGCCAGTTCTTATCTCGAAAAAGCTACTGCCGAAACTCGAGTAATGGAAATTCAAAATTCAATTCGTCTTTTGGAAGCAGATATTAAAATTGAGAAACAGGAATTAAGAATATTGTTGAACGATACCACTCAGCTAAACTTTGTGCCCACGGAGCTATCGGAACGCTCGTTTTCTGAATTGGTTGATTCAAGTAAATTAGAAAATAATCCTATGTTGAAGTTGTCGTGGCAGAACATTCAAGTGGCAGAGGCAAAACAATCGATGACAAAATCGAAAATGATGCCTGATTTATCCTTGGGTTATTTTAATCAATCCATGAATGGAAATGCATTTGAATCTGGATCTCTGGCTACTTCTTCGGATCGGTTTTCCGGAATAAAAGCCACAGTATCTATTCCACTGTTTTACGGGTCATACAAATCGGATATTCAAACAGCAAAATTGGATATGCAAATTGCAGAAACTCGAGCCAGTTATTATGGGAATGTGCTTCAAGGACAATATAATCAAGGATTGCAAAAAGTTTTAAAATTCCAAAGTAGTTTGAATTACTACAAAGAAAAGGCAGTTCCACAGGCGGATTTAATTATATCGAACGCTCAACTAAGTTTTGAAAATGGTGCCATTGGGTATGTCGAATATTTTCAAAGTTTGAATCAAGGTTTGAAAATAAAATTTAATTATTTAAGCACTTTAAATGGTTACAACCAGACGGTTGTGGATTTGGAGTATTTAGTAGGTCAGTAAGGTGAATATCGAATAATAAATAGAAAATTGAATACAATAAAAACTATACAAATGATAACAGAATTAAAAACAGTAGCAACAACTTTACTATTAGGGTTTTTGGTGGCTAGTTGCGGTCAAAGTAGTAATTCAGAAAACAATGCGGCCGATCATGGTGAACATAAGCATGAGGAAGGTGGACACAATCATGGGGCTGGTGCTGATCCTGTGGTATATTTTTCCCAGCAGCAATTCGAAGCATTCTCCATTGAAGTAGATACTATTTCAAAACGGAACTTGAGTAGCTATGTGGAAGCAAATGGCAGGCTAGAGGTTCCCCCTCAAAACGAAGCAAGTGTTTCTACTATTATTGGGGCAAACATTGCTGAAATAAAAGTAATAGAAGGTGATAAGGTTAGTAAAGGCCAGGTTTTGGCAATGATTAGTCATCCCGATTTAATAAAGCTACAAACCGATTATGTACAGTCTTGGAATCAGTTGCAATATTTAGAAAAAGATTACCAGAGACAAAAAAAATTGTACAATCAAAAGGTGGGAAGTGGTAAAGAATTTCAAAAAACAGAGGCGGATTTCCTATCTACCAAAGGATCAGTAAATGGATACCACGCTCAGCTTAAACTTATGGGATTAGATATTAAGAAGTTGCAGAAAAGCGAAATACAGGAATTTGTTTCCTTGCGCAGCCCTATTGATGGATACATTCAAACTGTTCAGGTGAAGCTGGGTCAGTATGTTCAGCCACAAAAAGAACTCTTCGAAATTGTAAATATTCATCACATTCATGCCGATTTAATGGTGTACGAAAAAGATATTTATAAAGTAAAAGAAGGGCAGAAAGTAATGTTCTCAGTAGAATCGGAATCTGGAAAAGAATTGGAAGCAGTTATTTATTCGGTAGGAAAAGCATTTGAAGAAAACCCTAAAGCAATTCATTTACATGCCGAAATTGAAAACAAAGAAGGGGTTTTATTACCGGGAATGTATGTGGAAGGTCGGATTTTAATTGAAGATACGCAGGAGTTGGCTCTACCTGAAGAAGCAGTGGTAAGAGAAGGGGATAAGTTTGTGGTTTTTACCGCTGAAAAAATCACCAATAATGGGAGTCAGGTATTTTGGAAATTTACTCCTTTGGAAGTGAGGATAGGAATTCAGGATGGAAAATGGCTAGAAATAAAACTACTTGCTCCACTTGAAAAAGGAACTTTAATAGCAATGAATAATGCTTATTCGCTAATTTCAGAATTGAAAAAGGAAGAAGCTGAGCATAGTCATTAGTGGAGTTCTTTTTGACTCAAATTACCAGAATGAAGTAATTATTAAAGAGATTGTTTTTTTAGACAGTCTGACGCCCCGCCGCCATGAGAAGTAGGCGTTCGCGGCAGACTCTTGCGATCCCAATGGCTATCGGGATGGGTTTGGATTATTAAATATCATCATTGAGTCGACCTTCGGATTCTTGGTGTTCTATTCCTTTTATTCGAGGCATATTTTAAGTGTTATAAATGGAAAGAAAATAAGTAGGTAAATGGGTGAGAATTATTTCTTTTAGGATTTAAAGTATAGGAATTGCAGAACGCCATCCTTCTTCCAGAAGAGTTTTCATTTCTCGAATTTTTGCATCGTTACCTTTTAGTTCTATTATGTTCTCATTTTCTTCTGGGTCATTTTCATTATCGTATAATTCGGCAGTTACAAAATCACCTCGTTCGCCTTTTTTATTGTCCCAATAAAACCATTCTATATAATGGTGGTTTTTGGTGCGTACAGAATATCCCATGTATCTTTTTCCATCAGGAGTAACCTTAGGGCGACGGTGAAACTGGCTAAATGCCGCTTTTTTCCATTTTCTTTTCGGACTTTCCATTAAAGGAACAAAACTGTTTCCTTGTAAATATTGTGGTGCTTCAATATTTGCCATATCGCATAAGGAGGGAAATAAATCAACTAATTCTGTAATTTCTAAACTTTGTTTCCCTGCATTTAATTGTTCCGGAGTGTGAACCATAAGTGGCACGTGAATATCAATATCGTAATTGGTTTGTTTGCACCAACTGTTGTGTTCTCCGAGTTTCCAACCATGATCTCCCCACACTACAATAATGGTATTGTCATATAAGTCGAGGTCTTTTAGCTGTTGTATTATTTGTCCAAAAAGTTCGTCTACATAACTAACACTTGCATAATATCCTTGATTTAAGATCTTGGCAGTATCTTCACTAATGCTGTATTTCCTAGGGTGTTGTAGATGAGAGAATCCGTCATAACCACGTAATTCGTAGGTTAAATTCATAGCCATTTCAGGTGAGTTTTTAGGTAGAAATCGATTTTGGGCTAAAGGCAAACTGTCTTTGTTGTATAAATCCCAATATTTTTTGGGCGCAGCAAAGGGGAGGTGTGGGCGGAAAAAACCAAGCGCCAAAAAGAAAGGCTCTTCTTTTTTTGCCAATCGAGAAAGAGTTCTTTTAGCTAGTTCGGCTTGAGCTCCGTCAAAATATAAGCTGTCGTGAACATCTTCCATTTCCCAAGCGGGGCCATTGTTCCACCCATCTGCATAATAATTTGGTCGTTTGGCAATTTTTTGATCTCGTTTAATTTTTTGCAGTCTTTGAGTTTCTTCATTTACATAAAAGGTTTCGCCATCACGTTTAAGCCATTCGGGCCTTAAGTATTGTGCTGGACGCAAATCGGGTTCATTCCACGAAACCGAATCGGGCATGTAGTTGTGAAATATTTTTCCAATACAAACTGTGTGGTATCCATTTTTATTGAAATGCTGCGGAATAGTGACAACATTAGGTTTTAGTTCTCTAAATTTATCTCCTAAATGCCAAACTCGAGTGGAGTCTGGTCGAAGTCCTGTCATTATACTAGCACGAGAAGGAGCGCAAACAGCTGCTTGGCAGTAGGTGTTTCTAAACGTAAAACCGACATCGGCAAATGCGTCCAAATTTGGGGATTTAACTGCTTTGTTTCCGTAAGCACCAAGCATAGGTCGCAAATCGTCAATGGAAACAAAAACAACGTTTGGTTTCTTTTTATTTTTAGATTTTAAAGACTCAGACACTTGCGAATCTGGCACTTTTGAAGGTTCGCAGGAACTAAATAAAAGAGCAACGATGCCTAATAAAAACAAAGATTTACAGAAGGTTTTCATTTTAATAAGTTTTTGAATTTCAGAACGCAATTTAGATATTTCTTTTCATGAATTAAAGGAGTGAATTTTTTTGATAAAAAAATACCAGCAAATCGCAAGGTCCAAAATTACTTTCAAATAATAGCATTGATTTGTTCCTCTTCTAGTATAAAACTTTATTTTTATTTTTTCTATTTCTGAATTATGCAAAAAATGCTTTACATAACAACTCAATTGCCTTGCCCACCGGTGAGCGGAGGTGTGATAAAAAGCTGGAGAATGATTAATCATTATTCTAAGTTGTATGAGTTGAGCCTGTTTTGTTTTTTTAAAGGGAAGGACATTCAATGGAAAGGACAATTTGAAAGAAGAATTAATCTTAAAGATTTTAGGTACCAAGAGTTTGAAATTAGAAGGTCCTATAAGGCTTTAGTCAACTCATATTTTACCAATAAATCCTTAAACCTTTATCGGAACTATTCTAGCGAGGCAAAAAAAACAATTGAAGAAATGTTGAAAGGGATCGACATTCTTTTTGTTGATCATTATGAAATGTTTCAATATGTACCCAAAAATTTTGAGGGTAAAGTAGTACTGCACCAGCATAACGCGGAGTTTGTGCTGTGGAATAGGTTTGCCAAAATTGAAAAATCGGTAATAAAACGTAATTTTTTATATTTAGAAAGTAAACGTATTCAGCGAGCTGAAAAGGAATATTGCAAACGTGCAGATTTAGTATTGGCCGCTCCAAATGATATTGATCAGCTGATGTCTTTGGGTATTATTAAAACTAAATTTAGAGAAACCTATCATTTGGGTGAAGATGATTTACTCCTGGAAGAAACAATCAAATTTGAAGATACTGAGAAAGTAATAATGTTTTTAGGTACTCTCAATTGGGAAGCCAATGTAGACGGATTGATACATTTTATGGATAAAGTTTTTCCTGAAATACTTAAAAAAGAGCCAGATACAAAACTTTATATCATCGGTAAAGATGCCGACAATAGAATAGTTTCTCGTTGTGAAAACCACGATAATATATTACTCACTGGGTTTGTAGAAAATGTGGAGCCGTTTTATAAAAAAGCTCGTGTTTTTATTTTACCAATGCGTTTTGGAAGTGGAATTAAAGTTAAGTTTCTAAATGCACTTTATCGTGGAATCCCTACTGTATCTACTGACATAGGCGCAGAAGGATTAGAGGTAGAACACGAAAATGAGGTTTTGATTGCAAATACGGATGAAGAATTTACAAGCCAAACTTTAGAGCTTTTGAAAAACAAAACTCTTTGGGCGAAAATCCAAAATCAAGGACGTGCCTTGGCTCAAGAAAAGTATCTATGGAAAAACCATTTGTCCAAATTAGAAGGATATTTAAAGGAACTTTGATTGACTTATTCTCTCAATTCTGAATAACCACTCTTCTTCTTTCTATTTCTGATTTAGTTTTAATTTCCAAAATATAAACTCCATTTTCAAAATCAGATACCGAAATAGCAATATTTCCTTTTGATTCTTTTTCTAATATAAGTCTTCCATTTAAATCCAATATTTTCACTTTAATATTTTTACTCGATTCTAAATAAAGGAAGTCTTTTGCAGGAATAGGAAATATCCTTACGTCCAAATTCGAAGATGCGAATTTTAAGCCTAAAGCTTGGTAGTTTACCAATTCAGATTTATCCGATTGGCAACCTAGTTTTTTTATCACGACATAATAATTTCCATTATTTTTTGGTTTAAAAGACTGTCCATTTCCTGTTTGTCTTTTGTCTTTTGCGTCGTACCATAAATAGACATCTGCTTTGCTCGATTTCAATGAATCAACAACTTGAGTAACCAATGGTATAGATGGCTTAGGGTTAACTTGAAAAGAGTCTATTGCGTGATTTTTACAGCCAGTTTTATTATCTGTAACCGTATAGGTTACAGGATGCTTTCCAGAACCTGCAGTTTTAGGTTCAAAATTGAATCCATTAACTCCTAACCCAGTAAAAGTTCCGCCGGTAGGATTTTGTCCATCTAAAGGAATAGGATTATCGTATTCACAAGCCGTTTTTCTAAAAAGACTCAAGACAACTGAAGGAAGTTTTACAACAGTTACAGTTATGGAATCCGCATTTTTACAATTGTTTGTATCCGTAATGTTGTATCGGATTTTATGAGATCCAACTCCAAGAGTATTTACATCAAAACTATTACTTAAAGTGTCGTTCACAAAATAAGTCCCGCCCATTGGTTGCCCATTTGTCAGATTAAATGAAGACGTATCAGCGCACATTTTTGGTAAAGGAGAAAGAGAAATCATGGGGTAATTATATACTAATTTCATTTGAGAAGCCGTATCTGAACATCCTGCAGAGTCAGTATATTGATAAAGAATTTTATGATTGCCAGCTTTAGCCGTTTTTACAACAAATAAATTCCCAGACATAAAGGTGTTTATGTATACTCCACCACTTGGAAAACCACCTTTTATAGTATCGTAAAGTACGCTAGGGCAAGAAGCCGAAAGAGGAGGAAAACTTACGACGGGCTTTTGTTTTGTTGTTAGGTTAAAAGTAAAACTTGTATCGGAACAAGAACCTAAACTCGCAACCATGTTATAGCTTCCGTTAGACTTAGCTTGGTAAATATTGCTAGTTGCTCCAAGAATTTGAACATTATTTTTAAACCACACATAAGTTAAACCAGATGTGTTGTGTTTTAAAGTTATAGAATCCCCATTGCATATAGTTTTGAAAGCATCTTTATGGATTACTTTATTGCTGCGATACACCAATATAAATTCGTTTCTGGTCTGACTTGCTTTGTTTAACGAACTACTGCTTTGGCTTGCAGAAACAACAGTCCAGCTTGTTTTTGCATTATCTTCTCTTTTTGCAAGATCAATCATGCAACTTCCAGTGGCTTTGTAGTGTGAGTTACTGGAGTAATAATAGTTAATACTGGCACTAGAAGAGTTTCCTCCTCCATAAAATACACCCCAATAACGAGTACTATCAAAAACACTTATTCCTGAGGGAAAACTTGTGGCATTTGGTTTTTTATTTACTAAGTATAAATGTACTGAAGATGGAGAGCCTACTAAATTACTAATTACCATAGAATCACCATTAGCATGGGTCAACTTTACGTTTAAAGGAGAAACGAAATCCGTAATGCTTGTATCTCCAATGGCGGCACTTGAGGTAGCCCAAGTGGGTGAACCATTGAATGAGCCAGTATGAGTTTTTGTTGAATGATCGGTAACGCTAGTTCCAGTTCCTTTATCGAACTTCCAATAGGCTTCTAATGTATTGTAATTTGGGTGGCTAGTTTTTATTGATTGACACATCCAGTTTCTAATAGTAGATTGAGATAGAGCCGATTTAAAAACACTTATATCATCGAATTGTCCGTCGAAGATTCTTGTATTAGCATAGTTTCTTCCAATATCGAATGTGGCGTTGGTTGTTATTGATCCAGATACTGATTTACTAGCATCTTCAACTCCGTTAATGTAAATTTTCATAGTACTACCATTGTAGGTACCTGCAATGTGGTACCAAACTCCGGTTGTTAAACTCGTAACTCCATTCAACTTTTCAGATTGCCTTCCAATACCGATTACAAACTGGACCTTTTCTTTTGCTAGTGCTGCTCCATCCCCAAGTCGAAGAAGAGTTGTATTTGATGATTCTGATCCCCATAAAGAGGAGATATTGGCAGATGAACCGCCAGTGACTGCATTAAAATTATCCACTTTTATCCAACCTTGCAAAGTGAGAGCTGATCCACTAAGGTTTATGGTTCCACAGTTCACGTATGTGCTTGAGCCATTATAATCTAGTAGTTTACCAGAACCTTGAGAATAAGCAACATTAAAAGTGACAAGAGCTAAAACAGAGAGTAATAAATTTTTCATGGAAATAATTTTAGTTAGTCAAAACTACTCGATAAAGCCAATAGTTTAAGCTATATAATAGAAATAATTTAATTGTGCAGAGTTTGTTTTCTAGTCCGGGTTAATATCATTTTGTAAATACATCTTATTCAATAATTGAATGTTACATTCTTTACAAAATAATAAGTTTATAATGTAATTGTGGCATATTTACTTCCTTAGGTTAATAAAGTTCATGAATTAATTTCTTTCCTTACTTTAGCGGCAATACTTAATAAATTCAATTTGGAAGAAGATATAAAAAGATTTCACTGGCCTAACGAGGTCGACATTCCACCAGAATTTCATTCTATAGATGATTTAGGAGAATTTACCCGTTGCATTATGTGCGATAAAAAGGTGAAGGAGTCTGAAATAGGTGAACCATATTTAATAGAACGATCATTTCAAAAAGTAAATGACACTTTTGAAAATGTGCTTTTCGAATATGCTATGTGTTTAACTTGTGCTCAACAGATGAATGAAGCCATAAGCAAAGATTCGAAAGCTAAAATGGAGGAATACTTTTCAAAATATATTTCACCAGCCAATACTGCCAAAAGAATGGAAGAAGGAGAGCACGATGAAATGGCTTGGTTTTCAAAATGTGTGGTAAAAGGAACGGCTAGAACAGACATTCAGGAGTACAATATTTGTGGGCTTTTTAGGGGCGATAAAATGCTAGTGTCAGAATTACCATACTTACTATCTATGGAGGCAATGGAAGAGTTAACAGGCCTTCTTTCAGCTAAAACCAAAGATGAAATGGACGATTTTAGAAAAAATAATTTAAAAGGACCACCTGAGTTTGAAGAATTGTTAAAAGGAAGGCCGGTCTTGGTGTTTTAGTCATTTAATATTCATTTATTTATGAATTGGGTTTTTACTTTTTTTGTTCTTTTATTTTCTAGCATTTCTTTTGGGCAAACTAGTCGAATAATAATATTAGGAACTGCGCAAGATGCTGGATATCCACAGGCTGGGTGCAATAAAAAGTGTTGTCATAATAATCCAAAACCGGAGCCAGCTACTTGTTTTGCTTTAGTTCAAGACTCCAATTATGTGTTGTTTGAAGCTACTCCGGATTTTAAAATTCAGCTCAAAAAGTTAAACGAGACTATCGGAAATAAAAATCAAAAACTTCCTGAAGCAATCTTTTTAACTCATGCTCATATCGGACATTATACAGGACTAGTGCATTTAGGACGAGAAGCCATGGGAGCAAATAAACAAAAGGTTTATGTAATGCCTCGTATGCAATCTTTTTTGCAGGAAAATGGCCCTTGGAGTCAACTTGTAAAATTGGAAAACATAGTTCTAAAACCTCTTATAAATTTAAAATCCGTTGAAATAATGGCTGGGGTAAAAGTGACTCCCATTCAAGTGCCACATCGGGATGAGTTTTCTGAAACTGCAGCATATTTAATAAATTCGGGAAATAAAAAAGCTTTATTTATTCCAGATATCGACAAATGGGAAAAATGGGATATGAATATCGATTCTTTAATTTCAACAGTTGATTATGCTTTTTTAGATGGCACTTTTTTTAGTAATGGTGAGTTGCCAGGAAGAGATATGAGTGAAATTCCCCATCCTTTTATAAAAGAGAGTATGCAAAGATTCAGTCAATTAGAACCTGATGAAAAAGCCAAAATATATTTTATTCACTTCAATCACACGAATCCTGCAATGTGGGACGGTGAAATACAACACGAGATTCTTAGCACCGGCTTTAATGTAGCAAGTAATGGCTTGGTGTTAGACTTGTAAAAGAAGCAAAAGTTTTTTTGCGAAGTCAGTTTTTATAGTTAAGTGAGAAACCAAAACGAAACAGGCGAAGTTGGATTAAGGTCTCCTTTTAGTAAGTAGCCAATGGAGAAATAAAAGTTACGTTTTAAGCGTTTACAATTCTGTAAAAACCCATTTAACAGTATCGGAGTAACTACCTTAACTCTCTAATCGAAAACGGTTTATTGTTTTTTAAATGCACTTACGGAAATAGTAAATACCATCGGAATAATAGATGATTTTCAAATCTTTGTCAAATATAATAGTGAATAACCTTTGACAAATGAGCCTTTCCAAATCATCGTATTTTCTTCGAAAACAACTATTTCAAAAAGACTATTATCTACTTTTATAGTGGCGTTTTTATAGTCGTATTCCACCTCATAAGCATTCAAAAACAATAGAAAATTATCAATGTCATGTTTTACGAAAAGCGAATCGAGTGTAATAGAATAAGTCTCATTTAGAGTGTCAGAATCAACTAACTTATTCTCAAAAAGACCAAGACTATTATCTACAAAAAGCTGTTCCCTTTGTTCAATCACGGTCAATTTCCATCTTCCTTTAATTTTGTTTGAATCGGGAGGTGAAACCACAATATATTGTGTTTCAGTGGCATCTTTATTCCCTTTTTTACTAAATGTTTTTAGGCTAATTTGATAGGTTCCGGGCCGATTATACGCCCACTCCATACTGGTAATATTGGAGAAATTTCCGCCTTCGCCCGTTTTAAGCTCATTATTAAAACTATGCTCAGAACAATCAGAAATAGTCGTTTCCTGTCCCAATTGAATGGTATTTGGTTCAATTGAAATACATGGAACTGGTTCACGGTTGCAGCTCCCTAAAAATAGTAAAGCGAACAAAAAGGCGCTATACGAGTAACATCTTAAATTCTGAAGTCTTATGAAATTCAATATCTGGGTAATTATCATGGGCTTTTTGCAGCATCCATGCTGATGGGGCTAAAAATACAAAATTCCCTTCTTTATCTGTGGCAATTTCTGACGCCTTGATGCGAATAAACTGGTTCAGTTTCTCTTCATTCTTACTGGTAATCCAGCACGCCATGTGATATGGTAAGGTTTTGAAATCTACCGTGGCACCATATTCATTTTTTAAACGGTATTGAATTACTTCAAATTGTAGGTTTCCTACTGTACCAACTATTTTAATATTCCCGGGCTGACGTATAAACAACTGTGCAACTCCCTCTTCAGTAAGTTGTTGAAGACCTTTCTCCAATTGTTTTGTTTTTAAAGGATCTTTATTTATTACCTCTTTAAACATTTCGGGCGAAAAAGATGGAATGCCTTTGTAGTGCATATCTTCTCCTTCAGTAAGAGTATCTCCAATTTTAAAAGTACCAGTATCGTATAAACCAACTACATCGCCTGGGAAAGCCTCATCAACTATTGCTTTTGATTGGGCAAGGAAAGTAGCAGGGTTTGCAAATTTCACTTTTTTGTTGAGTCTAACGTGTTTAAAAAACTTGTTTCGTTCAAATTTGCCAGATACTATTCTTAAAAAAGCAATTCTATCTCTATGGTTTGGGTCAATATTGGCGTGAATTTTAAAAACAAAACCAGAGAATTTATTTTCATTTGGTTTTACTTCTCTTGTAGAACTATCTCTACCCAATGGGAATGGAGCAATTTCACAAAAAGTATCCAGCATTTCTTTTATGCCAAAATTATTAAGTGCCGAACCGAAAAATACAGGAGCAAGTTTCCCATCTAAATAGGCTTCTTGGTCAAGTGGATCATAAACACCTTCTACCAATTCTACATTTTCGCGTAATTCATCGGCATCTTCTTCTCCAATTGTTTCCTCGAGTTTAGTATCATCTAGGTTGCTTATTTCAACAATGTTTTCGCTTACTTTGGTTTTGTTATCGGGGTCAAAAAGGTTTAAAGTACTGTCGTATAAATTGTAAACTCCTTTAAAACTTGCACCATAATTAATTGGCCAGCTCAATGGACGAACTTTTATTTTTAGTTTCTCTTCTAACTCATCGAGTAATTCAAAAGCATCTCGACCGGGCCTATCCATTTTATTGATAAAAACAATAACAGGAGTATCGCGCATTCTACAAACTTCCATCAAACGTTCGGTTTGAGCTTCGACTCCTTTTACGCAGTCAATTACTAATATTACACTGTCTACAGCTGTTAATGTTCTGTATGTATCTTCGGCGAAATCCTTATGACCCGGAGTATCTAATATATTGATAATCTTTTCTTTGTAAGGAAATGACATTACGGAAGTGGCAACTGAAATGCCTCTTTGTTTTTCAATTTCCATAAAATCGGAAGTGGCTGTTTTTTTAATCTTATTCGATTTTACAGCACCGGCAACTTGAATGGCTCCACCAAAAAGTAGAAGTTTTTCAGTAAGTGTGGTTTTACCAGCATCAGGGTGAGAGATAATGGCAAAGGTTTTTCTTTTTTGTATTTCGTCTTCTAGATTCATTCCGTGAATTGGGCTGCAAAAGTAAGCATTTGAGGAAGTTTGGGTTAAACTGAAATGAAGGCTTAAACATGTGTAGATTCAATTGTTGTTTTCAGTTTTCACTTATTTTTTGTACATAAAAAAGAGGCCGAAAGCACCAGTATTTATCAATATAAAAAGTATTTTATTTCCAATGCTTTACTCATTTTTATTTTATGAATAATTTTTGAAATTCGAACCAGGGTTTTTAATTGTAGAGACTTGGAGCTATTAATTTCAAATACTAGCTATATTCAAGTCAAGATAAAACGTATGGTTTAAGTAAGGTTTTCACAACTTTCATCTACCTTGCCACCGTAATTAAAACAGCAGAAGTATGAGTAGTATTGTCCTTGAACAGATTGAAAATCTTGGAGTTATAAAACTTAACCGACCCGATAAATTAAACAGTTTTAATCGGGAAATGGCACTTTCCTTACAATCCACATTGGATAAATGCGAAAGCGATGATTCCATTCGATGCATTCTTATTATTGGAGAAGGAAGAGCCTTTTGTGCAGGACAAGATTTGGAAGAAGCGATATCTAAAGAAGGACCAGAATTACGGAAAATAGTAGAAGAACATTATAATCCAATTATTAAAAAATTAAGAAAGATTGAATTGCCAATTGTTGCTGCCGTAAATGGTGTCGCTGCAGGGGCAGGGGCAAACATTGCCTTGGCTTGCGATATTGTTGTTGCTACCAAGTCGGCTTCATTTATTCAAGCTTTTAGCGCCATCGGACTTATTCCAGATAGTGGAGGAACATTTACTTTACCTAGACTTATTGGTTGGCAAAAAGCTTCTGCTCTTATGATGTTAGGCGATAAAATAAAAGCAGATGAAGCCGAACGAATGGGTATGATTTACAAGGTATTTGAAAACGAAAGTTTCCTGGAGGAAAGTATGAAACTTGCCACAAAGCTTTCAAAAATGCCAACTCAGGGATTGGGATTAACCAAACGTGCGTTAAATGCTTCATTTACCAATAATTTGTACGATCAATTAAAACTAGAAGAGCAACTGCAAACAATGGCCGGCCAGACTTACGATTACCAAGAAGGAGTAAATTCATTTTTAGAAAAACGAAGACCAAATTTTAAAGGCGAGTAAT
>CAWUST010000038.1:0-38453 GCA_963925495.1 uncultured Flavobacteriales bacterium
GCAAAGATGAAAAGATTAACTGGCCCATAGGATGGCATTGTAAAAAATGTGAGTTTAAAACCAATGAAGAAACGCAGCACCTTATAAGTGGTTTTGATGAATGCTGGAAAAAGCAGAAGAACTTTACCGACAGCGACCTAAAAAAGCCCAATATTTTTGAAATTGGTAATTTTAGAAAAGCTAAATTACTGGAAAGTGGTATATTTTTTATGGAAGAACTTGTACAGGAAGATGTTGGATCAGATTTCTCTCCTTATCATCTTACCAATCAGGAAAGACAGTGGGTACAGGTAGAAAAAGCACTGGAGCTTAACAAAAATGGAAAGGCGGATTTTTACCTAGATATAGATAATTTATCTACTGTAATGAATAACGAATGGAAATACCCGCTTCATTTTATAGATTTTGAGACCAGCCAGGCCGCATTGCCCTATACTAAAGGAAGAAAGCCTTATGAACAGGTTGCTTTTCAATTCTCCCATCATATTGTTTATGAAGGTGGTCGTATTGCGCATAAATCCGATTATATTCATTCTAGTCCTGGTGTCTTTCCGAATTTTGAGTTTGTAAGAATACTGAAAGAGGCATTATCAAATGATAATGGTTCGGTGTTTAAATTCGCCAAACATGAGAACACGATACTTAATGCTATTTATACTCAGCTTGGAGCCTCAAATGAGCCTGATAAAGAAGAGTTGAGAGATTTTATAAGAACTATTACTAAATCTGTTAAAAAGTCTGCTGAGCAATGGGAGGGAGACAGAAACATGATCGATCTTTGTGAGGAAGTAAAGAAATATTTTTATCACCCCTACATGAAAGGGTCCTATTCGATTAAGAAGGTACTACCAACCGTACTTCGTGTTAGTGATCATCTGTATGAAAAATACTCTCAGACCATTGGTCAGCTAGGTATTAGCTCCAAAAATTTCCCTGATAATCATATTTGGATAAAAGAAAAGGATATTTCTCCCTATGATGCGCTACCAGCAGTTGACCTATCGGTTATAAAAGATTCTGTTTCGGGTATTGACCGCATAAGCGATGGCAGTGCGGCCTTATCTGCCTATGCTAAACTTCAATATACCAATATGAGCGATCAGGAAAGAGAGGTCATTAAAAATGCGCTATTGAAATATTGCGAACTCGATACACTTGCCATGGTAATGATCTGGGAATTTTTTAAGTTTGTTTGCGATAATAAATAAATATGAACAGATACTTTCTTTTTTTTATAGCGTTGTTGTTTTACAACTTTTCTGTGGCTCAGTCCATTGTCAATACCGAAAAATTATTTATAGATAATGACGATGGTTTTGCTGTTTCTGCAGAGCTTATGGGCAGCTCTATACAGGGGAATGCAGACGTGCTGCTGGTGGAATACTCTCTTAATTTTGCCTATAAAAAAGCAAAGAACTCGTTTAAATTACTGAGTGGGGGAGAGTATATCAATGAAAGTAAACAGGTAATATCCAATAGTATATTTAGCCAGCTGAGGTATAACTACAATTTTTCAGCAAAAAGCCGCCTATTTGCCTTTGCTCAGGTACAGAGTAATGCCATATTATTATTGGAGCATAGGCTGCTTGGTGGTGCAGGATTCAGACAGAATATTATTGAAAAGAAAAAGGATACCACTCGAACGTTTAAAATTGACCTTAGTGCGGGGATAATGCAGGAAGAGGAACTGCTCAACCGTACCGATTTGCCGGTTGCATTTTGGATCTGATGAGTATCCTAATTGGGATGTGGTATTGGCGTATATCTTGTGACTTTTAATTTTATGATAAGATTAATAGAAAAATAAAAAAAATTATGGATAGCAAATTACCTTCATTTTTAACCCCATCTATGCTTAATTGGTTAAATCAATATCATCCGAATAATATTAATAGTATTAAATCTGTTGGTTTATTTATTTGGCATTTCAGTCCCAATAAACGTAACATAAATAAACCAAATCGAAGACCTAGTATAGAAAAGGAAGTTAAATTGAAAACCAGTTCAATTAATAAAAATATATACTTTCATGAAGTTGATAATACTATTCTTCATGTATATCAAGAAAGTGGATTTAGCTTGGCTGGGTCTAAATCAGCTGATGAATTTATTTGGGATGGTAATGAGTTTATTAAAATGAAGAATCTTTTTTATATGATTAGCTAAAAGTCATTAAATAGGATTAGAGCAACCGTTAGATAAGAGGAGTAAAGCTATTTTCGGATTATTTTATATTGTAAAATAATAAGTCAATATTGGCGGAAATTATTAATCAATCCTAGAAATCGCCAAATTTGGGAGTTAGTAATATGTTGAGTAATTGCTATTAGTATGCATATTTTCCTAACACTAACCCTTAAATTTGCTCTATGAATTTCAGTAAGATCACCCCAAATGTAATTTCGATATTAGAAAATATTGTTGGGAAAGCAAACCTCTATTTAGATCAAACCACATTAGATAAATACGCCAAAGACGAAACGGAAGATTTAGAATTTCCACCAGAAGTTGTTGTGAAGCCCGCAAACACGAATGAAATATCTGAAATTCTTAAATTAGCAAATAAAGAAAATGTTCCTGTTACTCCCATTGGAGCAAGAACGGGTCTAAGTGGTGGCGCACTTTCTATTTATGGTGGAATAGGCCTGAGCTTAGAACGATTAAATAAAATCCTAGAAATCGACGAAAAAAACCTCCAAGCAACCGTTGAGCCAGCAGTAATTACATTGGAATTTCATGATGCATGCAAAGAATTGGGTTTGTTTTATCCCCCGGACCCAAGCAGTTGGGGTTCGTGTTTTATTGGTGGGAATTTGGCTTATAATTCTGGCGGACCAAAAGCGGTAAAATATGGCGTTACAAAAGATTACGTTCTAAATCTAGAAGTGGTTTTGCCAAATGGAGATATTATATGGACGGGCGCCAACGTACTGAAAAACTCAACAGGATATAATCTTACACAGCTTATGGTTGGGAGTGAAGGGACATTGGGGATTATTACTAAAGCCGTTTTTCGACTTATTCCTTATCCAAAACATCTACTTACTTTACTAGTTCCTTTTACATCTCCAGAAAAATCTTGTGAGGCTGCTTCAGCAGTATTTCGAGCTGGACTAACGCCATGTGCCATGGAGTTTATGGAACGAAATGCTTTGGATTGGACCATTCCCATGGTAGCTGACTTCACCATAGAAGTTCCGGACCACATTGGTGCTCATTTAATAGTGGAGGTAGATGGAAACGATTTGGATGTACTTTATAAAGAATGCGAGCAAATAACTGAGATTATGGAATCTTTTGGTGCTGAAAACGTTCTATTTGCAGACGATGAAGCTCAGAAAGACTCCATTTGGAAGCTGAGAAGAAGAGTAGGAGAAGCAGTAAAAAAACATTCGATTTACAAAGAAGAAGATACGGTGGTGCCCCGTTACGAAATGCCTAAATTACTTAAAGGAGTAAAAGAAATAGGGGCCAAGTATGGCTTTCAATCTGTTTGTTATGGCCACGTGGGCGATGGAAATCTACACGTTAATATTGTAAAAGGAGAAATGACTGATTACGACTGGAACAATAAACTCAGCGACGGAATTCGTGAAATTTTCCACCTGACAAAATCTTTGGGCGGTACTATTTCTGGAGAGCATGGTATAGGATACGTTCAAAAACACTACCTCGATATTGTATTCAACGAAGCAGAAATGAACATTCAAAAAGGAGTGAAAAATCTATTTGATCCAAATGGTATTTTGAACCCCGGAAAGTTATTTGTGTAAATAAAACTAACTATCAGAATTATATTTGGCACATGCAACAAACTATTGCTCTACTTGTATTCCTAGTACTTCAATTTAGTAGTGTTGCACAATTACACGTAACTTCTCAAGTTTCACCGGATACTCTTCTTCAAAAAACGCTATTGAGTGAATCTTCTTCATTAAAAATAATAGAAGTAAAATATACGGGCCATAAAAGCCAACTCGGTTATTTTAAAACAGAATTTTCAGATTATATAGACATAAAAGAAGGAGTTATTTTGGCTACTGGGGAAGCCATAAATGCAATAGGGCCAAACAATTCATCCCGTATAACTGGAAACCTACAGGGAAACGGAGATGCTGATTTAACTAGAATAGCCAAGAATAGAACAGAGGATGCATGTATATTGGAATTTACATTTATTCCTGAAGGTTCTCATTTCGAATTTCAATATGTTTTTGCCTCTGAAGAGTACCCAGAATATGTTAATCACGGTGTAAACGATGTATTTGCATTTATACTAACTGATTTGGAAACAGGAAAAAGAAAGAATTTAGCTTTTTTGCCAATTAGTAAAGAGGCTGTAACTGTGGATAATGTGAACTCAATAAAAAATAGCGAATATTTTATTTTGAACGGCAGATGGATTAAAGGTGAAAATCAAAAATATGTTGAAGAAAAAGAGCTAGGTGAATATGCCTATAATTTTCAATACGATGGGTTTACAACCTGGCTAAAAGCCGAATCAATGGTAGTGCCAGGGCAGAGGTATTCGTTAAAAATTGCAATTGCCGATGCAGGCGATGGGGCTTACGATTCTGCGGTATTACTAAAACGGAATTCTTTTAAATCGGAAACGGATATTGCTAAGAACATGAAAAAAGAGATGGATGAGCTAATTCGTTATTTCGATGCTGAACATGTAATTCAAAGAAACGATTCGTTGGTTTTAATTCTAAACATACAATTTGAGCACGATAAATCTGAAATAGTAGATGAAATTGACCTTGAAAATTTGGAAGAAATATATCAAGTGATTTCTAGAAATCCCAAATTATTTTTACTTATTGAAGGCTTTACAGACTCAAAAGGAAAAGTTGAATACAACAAAACACTTTCTGAAAAAAGAGCAAATGAGGCTCGTAAATGGCTTATTAATAAAGGTCTAGGATTTAGGAAGGTTAGCTCATTGGGTAAAGGAATGGCTGATCCCATTGCTTCGAATCAGAGTGAGGTTGGGCGCACAAAAAATAGACGTGTAGAGTTTGTTTTTTATTTAAAAGAATAAACTTACTCCAACTTTATAAATGTTTTTTTTGTGTAAAGCCCAAAGGAATCAATTATTGTATTTTGCTAACCTTATTAAATATAATAATGGGTAAGAAAAAAATAGGTATTCACAAGTTGTATTCTCAAGACCAGAAAAAAGCAGAGCTTGAACTTTGGGGAAACAGCTATTCATCTTCCAGGCGTGGATTCATTCAAAAATCTGCACTTGCAAGTATGAGTTTGATTTTAGGTGCTGAAATGGTTTTTGGTAATTTTTTTCCTTCAGGATTGATTCCTGCTTTATTGTCAAATTCCGAAGATGAATTTGAGATTCCAGGAAAACATTCAGGCCTTACTATTTTTAATGACCGACCTATTAATGCGGAAACACCTCCACATTTACTCAATGATATAATTACTCCTTCCGATAAATTTTTTGTCCGAAATAACGGAATTCCACCCGTAGAAGTAGATGTTGATTCTTGGTCTTTAAGTATTGAAGGAGAATCTGTTAATTCTAAGAAAACCTATAGAATAGCCGATCTAAAATCAAAATTTGAAACCGTTTCTTATCAGCTTACTATAGAGTGTGGGGGAAATGGAAGAGCAGAATTTAGTCCACCTGCTAAAGGAAACCAATGGACCACAGGGGCAGTCGGTTGTCCAAAATGGACAGGAGTCAGGCTGCGAGATGTTTTAAAAGATGTAGGAATTAAAGATGACGCAGTTTATCTCGCGTATTACGGTGCTGATACACACCTAAGTGGAGATCCAAATAAGGTAGTGATTAGCAGAGGTGTGCCAATGAGTAAAGCTTTAGAAGCAGAAGGGTTAATTGCTTGGAAAATGAACGATCAGGATATTCCAGCTCTAAACGGATACCCCCTGCGATTGGTGTTTGGAGGATGGCCAGCTTCTACTTCTGGAAAATGGCTTAATAAATTGGTAGTTAGAAATATTGTTCACGACGGGCCAAAAATGGGAGGCAAGTCCTACCGGATTCCTTGTAATGAAATAGCTCCAGGAAGTGAAGTAGCTGATGAGGATATGTGCATAATTGAAAGTATGCCGGTGAAATCATTAATTACTTTTCCGAAAACTGGCGGAATACTAAAACTTGGAAAACCTTTAAAAATAAATGGGCAAGCTTGGGCTGGAGATTTAAGTGTGGAGGAAATGCATGTTTCCATTGATTTTGGAAAAACATGGCAAAAAGCTAACTTAAAAATGGCGGCTAATCGTTTAGCATGGCAACAATGGAGTGCTAATTTAAATTTCCCTAAAAAAGGATATTACGAAGTATGGGCAAAAGCAACAGATTCTTTAGGCAAATCGCAACCTATGATAGTTCCGGGCTGGAATCCAAAAGGTTACTTAAATAATGCTTGCCATAGAATTGCAATTAAAGTAACTTGATTTTAAATGAAATCAAAGGCAATTAGAAAATTAGACAATGCATTGAGGCTTTTAAAATTCTCAATGGCTGCACTTGTATTTTTTGCTTTTTTTAGGTCTATTGGTGGTTTTAGTTTTCTGTTAAAACCAGAAAACAAAAAAGTGGTGGTAGTTCAAAAACAAGATAAACCAAAAACCGAAGATATATTTGGAAGTGATGTGGAAAATGGAATTCATATTCCAACTGGGTTTATTGCAAAAGGAGGCTACGGAATTGTTATTCAAAATTGTATAACCTGTCATAGTTCTAAAATAATAACTCAAAACAGAATGGATGCAAAAACTTGGCGCAAGACAATAAAGTGGATGCAAAAAACACAAAATTTGTGGGATTTAGGAGTAAACGAAGATAAAATTGTGGCATATCTAGGCAAATATTACGCACCTAAAAAAGAAGGAAGGCGAAAAGCTTTAGTTGTTGAAGAATGGTACGAATTAAAATAAAAGCGATTAATTTTGCAACTAAAATTAAATGACTGAAAATTCATGAAATTAGGTTTAATAAAATATTTGGTTTTAGTTTTTATTGTCACTTCTTGTGAAAATGAAAATAAAGAAGCTGATTTTAAAATTAAACCTCTTATTAGTTCTAGTAAATTGATGCTACTTCAGCAAAAAGGGTTAAAAGTAGTATTGATTGATGTGCGCCCCAGTGATGAATATTCGAATAAACATATTTCGAACGCAAGAAACATTTGGCGTCCCCGAATGGAGGATACTACTAATTATGAATATGGGGGTATGATGGCCACTAAAAACCAAATGGAACAGTTGTTTTCTACACTTGGTATAAAATACGGGGATTACCTCATATTGTATGATGCTAAAGGGCAGGTAGATGCCGCACGTTTGTGGTGGATACTTCATTATTATGGGTATAAAAAGATGAGCTTACTCGATGGAGGTATTTACGATTGGGAAAGAAACTCGGGGGCGGTAAGGATCTCAAAAAAAGAGAAATTCACTAAATCTAAATTTAAATTTGAAGAGAAAGAAAATCATGATTTATATGCCAAAAAGGAAATGATTAATTCTAAGAATGTGTTGGTGGATTGTAGAAGTGTCAGCGAATTTAATGGGTCTCAACAAAAAAATGGTTCTTATCGGGAAGGACATATTGCAAATGCAATTCATGCTGATTATCAAGAGTGTATAAATATGGAAATAGGAAGTGCAAACTTCAGTAAGTTAAAGTCAAAAAAGAAATTGCTAGGAATTTATACTGAAAAAGGAATCACTAAAAATGATTCTATTGTAATCTATTGCCATTCAGGAGTTCGGTCAGCCCACTCTACTTTTGTGCTTACTCAAATTTTAGGATTCAAAAATGTAAAAAACTACGATGGTTCTTGGATAGAGTGGAGTTATTTTGATAAATTGCCAACAGAGAAAGAAAAAGGAACTTAGTTGTTATTTTGATTTAATTATTAATTTTCAGAATTGAAATAAACTTTGTACCACAAATATTGAAGTGTAAATTAAAATTAGAAATTGGAAAGTTATTTAGAAGTCTTTAAAAATTCATTTATTGGAACATTAAACTGGACCTGGGACTGTGTACTATTTAATGTCTCTTGGTACAATAATTATTTTTGGGGTCTATTGGTTATATCGATCTTAGTTTGGTCCTTTGAGTTAGCCTTTCCTTGGCGGAAAAATCAAGGTAAGATTCGACATGATTTTTGGCTCGATTTCTTTTATATGTATTTTAATTTCTTTGTTTTTTCCATAGTTATTGCAGGAGTGTATGCAATTCTCGAAAATGTTTTTACAGGAATGGGGATTACAACCCAAAGTTTTGCTCTAATTGATGTGAGTTCATGGCCAATGGTATTGCAGCTCCTTTTGTTTTTTATACTTCTCGACTTTGTGCAGTGGATTACACATGTATTACTTCATAGATTCCGGTTTTTATGGCAGTTTCATAAAGTTCATCATTCTGTTGTTGAAATGGGCTTTGCTGCACATTTACGTTACCATTGGATGGAAAACATTTTTTACAAACCACTTAAAACATTAGGAGTAATGTTAATTGGTGGGTTTGAACCAGAACAAGCTTATATGGTCCACTTTTTTGCTATTACTATTGGCCATTTAAATCATGCTAACCTCAAATTACCTTGGGGGCCGCTTAAGTATGTTTTTAATAATTCTGAAATGCACATTTGGCATCATGTATGGGAATTGCCTAAAGGAAAAGAAAATGGAATTAATTTTGGAATTACACTTTCATTGTGGGACTATATATTTGGTACGGCTGCGATTCCTCATGATGGAAGAGATATAAAACTTGGTTTTCCTGAAATGGAAAAATTCCCTAAAACGTTTATTGGGCAATTATTTTATGGATTTAGAAAGAAAGAATAACCTTTCAGATTAGCAAGTTATTTATCATTTACTCAAATACAGCGATAATATATTTTTTAAAGAGAGAATTAGTTCGGTAATGTAAACTTTGAACCGTATATCTGCATTTAGTTTAAAGCAAAAACGGCAATTTTTACACATTAATGGCAGTAAATAAAGGTAAAATACAACACTGGATTTTAGGGATAGTTTATTTCTTCCCTTTTCAATTGTTATTGGCCCACCTCAAGCGCAACCATATTCTACTTCTTTTTTTGGCTTTTGCTTTTGGACTAGTTACTCAATCATTTGCAGTTAAGTATGGTGTTCCGCAGCTTTTACTTTACCCCGAATACCTTGGAGAAGTAAATTTTATTTCGCACGTTATATTGGGTTTAGCTTGTGGTTCATTTTTTATGGCATTTAATATTAGTAGCTATATAATCAATGGGTTTCGGTTTCCTTTTATTGCAACACTTGGCAAACCATTTTTAAAATACAACCTGAACAATTTCATTATTCCAATGGTATTTTACGGTTTTTACTTTTACAACTTAGTAAATTATCAGCTAACTCATGAACTTGTCAATTTGTTAGACGTGTTTTTTAATGTTGCTGGATTTGTAGTTGGAAATTCGTTGTTTGTAATTTTAAGTATGTTTTATTTCATTTCGACTAATAAAAGCATCTTCAAAATTTTGAAAATTCCAATTGATTTTGAATTTAAAAATTTTAGTCCAATTCAAAAATTTTTAGGAGAAGAGCCAAAATGGAATGAACTACTCAAAAGAAAAAGCGAATGGAAAATAGAGACATATATAGCAGGAAATTTTTCCATTAGAAGAGCACGATCTAGCAAGCATTACAAAGCAGAAACAATAAAAAAGGTATTTCAACAAAATCACTTGAACGCATCTTTTTTTGAAATCGGAGGTATAATTAGTGTGTTGTTATTAGGTTGGTTTATGGGGGTTCCGTTTTTTAAAATTCCTGCTGGAGCAAGCATATTTCTTCTTTTGTCTATGGCAATTATGTTTTCAGGGGCTTTGCATAATTGGCTAAAAGGGTGGAGTATTTTGGGTTTTGTAGTTTTGTTTTTGTTGGCAAATGAAATTTCCAAAATGGAAGCTTATCGTATTGAAAGTCATGCTTTTGGACTGGATTATTCAACTTATAGAAAATATAACAATGAAGCTTTAAAAGATTTTAGCTATAGTGCTGCACTGAAACAACAAAGTTATAATCAAGAAATATCTCGACTTCAAAAAATACAAACAAAGCTTGGCAATGATGAAAAGCTTGTACTTGTAAATACTAGTGGTGGCGGGCTTCGATCTGCAATGTGGACTTTTCACGTATTACAGATTGCGGATAGTATTTTGAAAGGACAGGTGTATAATCACACTGCACTAGTTACTGGGGCTTCAGGAGGAATTATAGGAGCTGCATATTATCGCGAATTGTATTTACGAAATAAAATATTTCTAAATAATAAGGCCGTAAAATCAGACAAAACGGATAATATTTCAAAGGATATTTTAAACCCTTTGGCATTTGCCTGGGTGGTAAATGATTTTTTCTTCCGTTATCGTAAAATAAAAATAAATAGAAAAGATTATTTTAAAGATAGAGGGTATTATTTTGAACAGCAGCTTCTTCAGAATACAGAGCAAGTTCTTGATGTTCCGGTTTCATACTACGACAAACATGTAAATGAGGGGATTATACCCGAAATAATGCTAACTCCTACAATTAGCAACGATGGGCGAAGGCTGATTATTTCAAGTATTAATACCAGTTTTTTACAACTTAATTCCCGATTATTTTCTTCCAGAATGGCTCATATTGATTTCAGAACTTTTTTTAAAGACCAGGAAGCGGATAGCTTAAAATACACAACTGCACTAAGAATGAACGCTACATTCCCTTATGTTTTACCCAGTATTTCATTGCCATCGGAACCACGTGTGGAAGTAATGGACGCAGGAGTACGTGATAATTTTGGAATCGAATTATCCATGCAATATTTACATTCCATGAAATCATTTATTGATACCAGCATACAAAAAATAGCTATTATCAGAATCATTGACAATCCAGATGCTATTCGCATTCAAAACGATCCTAACAGTTCTTTATTCAATTCGTTTTCAAGTCCGGTTGGATCAGTATATCAAAATCTATTCAATTTTCAAAGGCTAAAACAAGAGGATCTATTTTCATTGCTTGACGATGAAATTAAAAATAAAATTGAAATATTTTCATTTACTCTCAAAACTAAAAATGACAATGAAATTCCATTAAGTTGGCATTTGTCAGTACGTGATAAAAAACAAATACGAAATGGAATTCATGAAAAAGAGAATGAGATTCAATTGCAACGCCTAATTTCGTTCATTAAGGAGTAAGTATTTAATATTATGATTTATTGTAGGTTATGATTAAGCGAGATAGAATAGAGTTGATCAAAGAAATGTTGTCGAATAACGAATCCGATCCTTTTCTAAATTATGCCGCAGCGTTAGAGTATAACAAAATAGGTGACATAGATAAAGCAATTAGCCTAATGGCTGATCTTGTTAAAGTTAGTCCAGATTATTTAGGAGCTTATTATCAATTAGGTAGGTTTTATGAAGAACAAAATGAAATAGAAAAAGCTATTGCCATTTTTAAACAAGGAAGGAAAATAGCTCAGAAACAAAAAAACCAAAAAACTTTAGGCGAGTTAAGTGAAGCACTTATGTTACTTGACGATGACTTTGATGGAAGTTTTGATTAGAATCAAATAGAATTAGAGTTCAAAGACGGCTCCTTCAACTGCAAGCTCAGTATTTTTAAATACCTCTTTAGCTTCGTTCAAAAGAGGCTCTAGAGAATCATAACGGGATGAAAAATGTCCAATTATTAATTTTTCACACTGGTTGTTTAATGCTATTTCGGCCGCCTGTATTGTAGTTGAGTGAAAGGTTTCTTTTGCTCTTTTGGACATGTCAGCCATAAAAGTAGCTTCATGGTATAGTAAATCCGAATCTTTTATTGCTTCATAATAATTAGCGTTTGGTTTAGTGTCCGAAATAAAAGAATATTTCAAGGGACGAGCAGGGGGTAGGGTTAGTTCGGAGTTTAAAATAATACGATCAGAAGGGAGCGTAATATTTTCGCCACCTTTAACTTTTAATATTTGTTCAATACTGAGTTTATATTTGTCAACTGCCGATTGTTTTATTCGCAATTCCTTTACCTTTTCCTGAAAAATAAATCCAAAGCAATCAATACGATGACTCAATGCTGTGTTGGAAATGGTGAGTTTATTATTTTCAAAAAAAACGCCCAAGTTTTTTGTGTTTAGTTCATGATAAATTACAGGGAACCTCAAGTGAGAATTAGCTGCTTTAAGTTGTAGATTAATTATTTCTTGAAGGGAAGAGGGAGCGTAAATGTGGAGTTCCTTTTCTCGGCTAAGCAGGTGCATTGTGTTCACTAATCCTATTAAACCAAAGTAATGATCGCCATGCATATGACTGATTAGAATTCGAGATATACGTTGAAATTTTATACCGTATTTACGAAGTTGAATTTGAGTTCCTTCTCCACAATCAATTAGTGTGAAATCTTGATCCACACTAACCAATTGAGCAGTAGGTCTTCTATTTAATGTAGGAATAGCAGAGTTCGATCCTAAAATCGTTACGCTTATTGCCATTCTTACTGCTGAGCAATAATTATTCGTCCTATTGAATTAGAGCCGTCTGAAATTAAAGAATAAGTGTAAACACCTGAAGGCAAATTGGAAGCATCAAACTCTATTTCTGAATTGATTTCTTCAGCAAAGTGAATCGTACTAAATACTTTTTCGCCCAATAGATTATGAATTCTCAATTCAACTTTTCCTTTAATTTTATTATTTAAATAAAAAGTAGATTTTCCTTTAACAGGATTCGGAGCAATAACAACTTCATCAGAATTGATAAGAAGGCTTTCTTTTGTTGAAACTGGCCAAATTACATTCAAGGTAAGTTCCCCAGGATAATTTTGTGTTGGAAGCCCAGTAATATATAATTCTGTATTTAACACTACTTTCGATAGACCAGGTTTTCCAGTAGCTTTTCCTTGTAATAATACACAACCTGATGTACCTCCTAGAACGGTATTAGAAGCTGTACTATAAACAATGCCATTTGGCATTCCAGTAACACTTTTCAAAACAACAGAATCAATATTAAAGCTCATAGTATCTTTAGGTACAACAAAAGTCACAACTTCATTATAATTAACACCGATTATTGCATCTGGTAATATATTTTTTCCAGCACTAGAATAAAAACCTACATTTTTGTAAGTAAAATCAGGAGTACATTGCGAATATGCAAGACTTGTGATAAAGATGGCAGTCAATAAAAGAGTAATTTTTCTTATCATAGTTTTAGTTTTTTTTGTTTTAATTGAATTCTTTTTCTATTTCGCTTAGTATTATTAAGTCATTAGCCTCTTCAATAGTAGGCGTTATAGCAAGTACGTTATCTAATTTGCTGAGATTTATCAAATTTTGGATTATGTCGTTCAAGCCAGATACAACAAAGGATCCATTTTGTTCTTGGCAAAGTCTGTTTCCAATTAAAATGGCACTTAAGCCTGAGCTATCACAATAGGTGGCATCGGATAAGTCCAAAATCAAATTTTTATTTCCTTCAGTAGAAAGGTCTGTAAACAGACTTTTCAATTCAGGAGAAATTAAACTGTCAAGCTTAGGTCCTAGTAATTTAATGACAGTAAATCTGTCCAATTTATCAACGTTAAAACTCATATTAATCTAATCCAAAGCACAAGTCTCAAAAGTAATTTAAATATTTGAAAATTAAAAGCTAACTTATTGATGTTTGATTTTTTGCGCTAATAAATAAAGAACAGCCATACGAATGGCTACCCCGTTTTCTACTTGATTCAATATTATTGAGTGTTCAGAATCAGCAACTTCACTAGTTATTTCAACACCTCTATTTACAGGGCCAGGGTGCATTACTATTATTTTTTTACCTAGACTATCGAGCATTTCTTTGGTTAGTCCGTAAAGCATGGAATACTCTCTTGTAGAAGGGAAATAATTAATTTCTAAGCGTTCCCGTTGAATGCGTAACATGTTGGCGACATCACACCATTCTAATGCTTTTTTCAGATCCAATTCAACTTCCACTCCCAAAGACTTAATATACTTCGGTATCATTGTCTTAGGCCCACATACCTTAACCTGTGCTCCAAGTTTTTGCAAGCAAAATATATTACTTAAAGCAACGCGTGAGTGAAGAACATCCCCTACAATTACTACTTTTTTTCCTGCTACTTCGCCTAATTTTTCTCTTATAGAATAATTATCTAAAAGAGCTTGCGTTGGATGTTCATGAGCCCCATCGCCAGCGTTTATTATTTTAGAATTAACATGTTTCGAAAGAAAGATACCGGCTCCAGGAAAAGGGTGGCGCATGACTACCATATCCACTTTCATGGCTAAAATGTTATTTACAGTATCCACCAATGTTTCTCCTTTACTAACTGAAGAAGACGAAGAAGAGAAATTTACAACATCAGCTGATAATCGTTTTTCGGCTAGTTCAAAAGAAAGTTTAGTACGAGTTGAGTTTTCAAAAAATAAATTGGCAACGGTAATATCACGAAGAGTTGGTACTTTTTTTATGGGTCTATTAATTACTTGTTTAAAGTTATCAGCTGTTTCAAAGATGAGTTCAATATCCTTTGGTGTGAGGTATTTTATTCCGAGCAAATGCTCTACACTCAGCTCACTCACTCCCATTCTTTTTCATTAATAATATTACAGAATCCTTTCCATCAATTTCCTTCCACCTGACTTCTACACGTTCCGATGAAATGGAATCCACTTGCCTTCCAATATAGTTGGGTTGAATTGGTAAATCTCTGCTAAACCTTCTATCGATAAGAACCAACAACTCGACTTGTGACGGTCTTCCATAGTCGAGTAGGGCGTCCATTGCAGCTCGTATGCTACGACCTGTGAAAAGCACATCGTCTATTAATATCACTTTTTTATTTTCAATTAAGTGATTCATTTCCGTCTTACTGGCTTTTAATGGTTGCTCTCCTCGTCTAAAATCATCACGATAAAAAGTAATATCTAATGATCCGCTTGGAATATCAAATTCAGGTTTTATTTCTTTAAGCCTACTAATAATTCGTTCAGCCAAATTAATTCCACGTGGCTGCATTCCAATTATAATGGCATTTTCGAAGTCTTGATAATTTTCTATTAATTGGAAACAAAGGCGGTTAACAGTTAGTTCAAAGGCTCTTGTATTTAAGAGGGTTCGCTTTTGCATTTCAGTGGCCAAATATAGAGTAATAGTGAAACGAAAGTAATATTTGAAACAGAGTTTTATATAATACTATACAATGGCTCTTAGAGCTTTTGAATTAATCAACTCTTTCTAATAAGAACTATTTGTGCTTTGGACGTTATTTTATTTACAATTCCAAGTAATAATGAAAAAACCTCAAAAGCGTTTTCATTCTCCGATAGACTAAAGAGTTTTGGTTATGCCCTTAATGGAATTAAAATTCTTTTAAAAACGGAACACAATGCTAGAATTCATTTGATAGCTTCTATTCTTGCTTTAGTTCTATCTTATTTACATTGCATTTCTAAAATGGAATGGATTACCATTCTATTTTATATTGATTTGGTTTTTATGGCTGAATTATTTAATTCTTCCATAGAGTATCTCGCCGATTTTGTATGCAAAGAAGAAAACAAAACTATTGGTAAAGTAAAAGACTTGACTGCTGCCGGGGTATTGGTCTCCGCTTTTATTTCGGCATTAATCGGGTTAATAATATTTACACCGAAAGTGCTGATCTTGATTTAATTCCCCCCATCATTGTTTCATGAAAACCAAGTTGTTTTTATACTATAATTTTCAGTGAAACTTTGATTTAATCACCTAAAAAATAAAATTCAAACTAGTCGTTTATTCTTTAATGATTCTAAAACTCGTTTTGGTTTTATCATTAGCAATAACATCCAATATGTAAGTACCAGCAGCTCCACTAATTTCTAATTCTAAAAAGTTTGTTTCTTTATGCTCTTTCATGCTCACTAATTTGCCATTTGTATCCCAAAGTTTTGTAACAATAAAATCATAATCTTTGTCTAAAGCAACTCCTATTTTTCCACTTGTTGGGTTAGGGTAAACGTGGAAAGAACCATTGTGTTGACCTTCATTCAATCCTACATTCTCTATGGATAAACAGTTAGATGTATCCACACATCCATTTTTTGAAATACTAAGTGCATAACTACCATTTTTGGAAAGGTAAACTGCAGGAAAACTATCACCCCTTAATATTAGATAATTATTTTGGCAGTCCAACCATTGATATTTTCCTTGAAGCTCATTTGCCTTTAGTGAATCTCCAACACGCTTAATCTTAGTGTCTATCTTTTTAATTTTTAGAATCAAATTAATAGTAGAATCACAACCTAAAGAGCTGGTATATATTATTTTATTAGTATCGGAGCTTTCAGAGTAAGTTATGCCATTTATCCATTTGTACTCATTACAAGCTTCAATTGAATCGGTCATAGAGTTGCCTCTTATTATAAGATTTAGTGTTACTAAAGAATCACATCCAAATTTGGTTGTGAGTAGATGTTGTGCCGAATTGTTTTTCTCATAATATGTAATACCATCCACCCATTTTAGAGAATCACAAGCCATTTGATTGTCCGTTGTTTTTGCAGTTTTATTTATACTTAAAATACTAATGGTCACGCTATCTTTATTTTGAGCAAGAACTATGGTGTCGTAATATGAGCCTGCCGTATTCCTATATTTTCCACCAAGAAAAACACTGTCATTGTCGCAAATGCTCAACTTATTTTGGTTTGTAACCATTGTTCCAATAATTGCTTTACTATTTTTAGATTGAATAAAAAATTGTTGAGAGTTACGAATAGAACAACTGCTTAAAAAATTGAACTTATTTTGATTGAAATTGCCAGCCATGCATTTGCTTGTCCAATTGTTTTTGTGTCCGTTTTCAGATCTTGAAAGCAATTCTACATTTTGGGGATTTCTAAAAGGTGGCCCAACTGCAGAAGAAAGTTTTAAGTTTAAGATAGAACTGAAATTTTTTGTTCCATAGTTGTTTAAAATCCAATAACATCGGGCATTCGGATTATTTGTAGGGATACTGTCCGGTAACTGATTAATTCTAGTAACTACTATTTCACCGTTTGGTTTGATCGTTCCAAACTGAATTTCAGTTGCGGTATTGGTTAGTAAATAATTTGAACCCAAATTTGCTAATATTCTATCGCTTGTTCCTCCACCAACTGGTACGGTTGATATTACTTTTTTAGCGGCACCTATTAAGTTTCCATGATTGGTACCAACTTTATCCATAACTATTGAATTTTCAGCAAAGTTGAATTGGTAGTAAGCTTTTAGGTTATTAGTAGAAGACTGATTACCAGTTCTAGTAAGGTGCTTTATTTCTCTTATTTCTTCTTGTGATAAAGCTCTGTCCCAAACACTTACTTCATCAATTAATCCGTAAAAATTTCTGCTACTCCAGGCTTTATAACTTCCAATTTTCATAGAGGTAATTGTAGTTTTAGACAAAGTTCTTGCATGCGTTGAACCAATTCCATTTACATATATGGTAATGCCCGTTGGTTTTACAACCATGGCTACATGTGACCATACCAAAGAATCAACTGATAACCCACTTGTCCATGACCAAGATCCACCAGGCCAATGATATCCAAGTTGAAGATTTGGTTTCCAACCGCTTTTATAAAAATTAAGTCCTGCTTGTGTGTTATCGTCCATAAGTATGGCGGCCCAATTATTTTGTAATCCATAAGGCATTATCCAAGCTGAAACAGTAAAACTATCTACTTGGGTCAATTTTAAATCTGGTATGGAAACGTAAGCTGCTTTTGTATTGCATTTAAGCGCAGAGCCAGGAACGGTGTCCGGATTACATTTATTCCCAACTGTCACCATGTTACTTATGGTTTTACTGCTGGTTTTATTGTTTCCATCTTTAACAGCAAGGGTAACCGTATAGCTTCCACTTTTTCCGAAAATCACAAAAGGGTTTCTTGTTGACGTATCACTAACGAAAAAAGGTTTCGGAGAAAATTTCCAAGTCCAAGATGCGCCTTGATGATTTAATATAGAATAACAATCAAAATACACAGTATCTCTTGCGCAAAACACTGAATCGGAGTAAGTAATCGGCTGAGCAACAGGCGCAAATGAAGTGTCTTTCATTTTTCTTGCCCATATTCCTCTTCCTTTAGATGCTAGACGTAATTCACCATCTCGATAAAATGGATTTATTTGCAGTGATTTTGCAACAAGGGGAAGGCCGGTGGAATATTTCACCCAATTTGAAGTGTTTTTGTCCCAATGAAATACTCCATTTTGAGAGACGACATAAACAACATCATTTGCTCCACTTTGGTAATATATATCTTCTAGGTTTTCATTATTCAATACAGAAGTGGTTTTGTTTACCCATGCCGTTCCTCCATTACTGCTGTAATATACTTTTTGGCCGTTTACGCCTCTTGGTGTACAAATCCATATTTTGTTTCCATCGTCAGGTTGTATTGATATTCTGAACCTTCTATTGTTTCCAACAGGGGTTGCAGTTTTTGTCCAAGTTTTACCAGTGTTAGTCGATTTCCATATTTCACAAGGATTCCAATAACCGCCAAGAGGATTGTAAACTGCGTAAAGGATATTTGGATTACTTCTCGAAATTTCTATTTCATACACCAAACCTTTCGGATTTGAAAAGGCAAAAAGGCTGTCAAAAGAATTTCCCCCATCTTTTGATTTGTAAATTACATGATTTAAGCCAGTATAAATATGATTGGCATACCGCGGGTCAAAATAGAAACCACTTCTTTCAGCAGTTAGATAATGCTCATTAGGTCGAATAGGGAAGGCGTTACCAACTTTAATGCTACCTCCAAATGTTTTAGGAATTGTATTTACTTGAGAAACTGAACTAGCGTAATGTGTTCTGTATATTAGTTTTCTATTCTCAATAGGGTGCACGTAACCTGAGGCTTCCTCAACACCTCCAATATTATATGCTTTTCCAGAACCGTAGCCTTCATACCACCCAGAGGTGCCATCGTGATATTTTCCACCAGTGTATGTGTCTTCGTTCCATCCAGTGTTAAATCCCCAAAAATCTGCAGCTTGTATTCCTTTGTTTAAGGCAACATGTGTGGTTAATTCATTGGTAGATAAATTAATGCCCCCGTCGGAAGCCACCCATACATCGTTTCCGTTTACTTCAATATCTTGAACGTCAGCATGGAAATCGGTTAAACGAGTTGAATTAGCAGCGCCGATAGATTTAAATGTTTTTCCGCCATCTTTTGACTCACTTAATCGAATAGTCGCTACCCAAATTTTATTTGAGTCAAGCGTTGATGCTTCACAGTCAAAGTTGTAATAACCTTGATGATACCCTCCTTTGTAAGCTGCTACATTCCAGTTAGTTGTATCATTTATTTTGGTGTAAGGCCCACCATCTTGCCCGGATGAGTTTGTCCAATTATTGCCTTTGTTCGAGCTTTTATAAATTCCAATCCATCCTTCATCATTTTGTTTTGCCTCACCAATTAGACATACATAAACTATATTGGGCGCTGCAGCGGTAACTGCTATTTTACCACCTCTTTCTTTAGCAAAACTTAGGTTAGAAGGAGTGTACCAACCCGTTGTTTTTAATACCCAATTATTTCCACCATTACTACTTTGATAAAACTCAGTTTTTTTCGCAGTTGGATTGGATTTTAATAAATAAGCAATGGAAGAGTCGGTAGGATGAAAATCAATATCCCAACAAGCTTGAGTATATATTTGGGACCAAGTTGCTCCTCCATTAATGGACTTATAAAGCCCAGTACTACTTGTGTGAAAAATAATGTTGGTATCAGAAGGTGAATATTGAAACTCGTTTCCGGTTCCATTTGTGTTTTTACGTTCAACCCAGGACTGGCCACCATTTAAAGATTGGTAAATTCTTTTATTTGCAGCTATTAAAAATTTATTAGAATTTTTAGGATGAATTACAACAGCTGAGTTTCCCCCTGAAAAAACCTCTCCTTTACTTATTAAAGTCCAACTGGCTCCTTTATTAATGGTTTTGTAAACTCCGCCACCTTCTGTGCCACAGATTAATACATTGGGATTAGACATAGATTGGTCAATGGAATAAACGTTTTTATGCCATGAAATCGCTTTGGTTGTATTCTTTTTAAAGGTTTCAAAAGGTCCCATAGATACCCAGCCATTTTGTGAACCTGCAACGCTTCTACTGGCACCTTGTTGATAATTAGCTTTCAAGGATTTGAAATAGGCATCTTCCTGAGCTTTGTTAGGGACAACAATAAACCCTTGATCGTTTAATAATGGCTCAACTTGTCGAATCCAATGTTTGTGATTTTGAGTATGAATCGTTTTTACAAACTCGTTTTTATGGTAAAAATCCATAAACATATCTTCAACTTTAGCTACGTTTGGATTTTTGGAATACATCAACTTAGCCCAAGTTGGAGTAATTGCATCAACAAGGGGAATTGTTTTAAAAAAATCGTCTCGGTTTTGAGCTGCTGCAATTGGAGAGATTAATAATGCTGTGATAAGAATGTAAAATAATTTCATGAACTTAATTTGAGCTTTCAAAATTAGTGTTATGAATAAATCATAGGCCTATCATCAAATTTGTTTCTTCACATAAATAGTATTCTAGTTCTAGAAAAATAGTTAAGAGTACGTTGTAACATTCATATGTTTATTACCCATTCACGCTTTTTAATTTTTAAGACTTTTTATTTTTCGTTGTACTATCCGACTAAAGGAATAAGTCTAGTTCTATTAAAAACCAATCTTAATTATTACATCTTATTTCTGAAGATAGAAACCTCAGACTGATGATTCTCTGAACTATAAACTTCTTTAATATTGCATTATGGTGAAGCGAATTTTAATCAAAAACATTAAAGAATTAGTTTTAGTTGAATATGTTGGAGAAGAAAAACTTCGGGTTTCTGGAAAACAAATGAATGAGCTGAATTCAATTTCTAACGCTTGGCTAGCCATTGACGAAGATTTGATCACAGGATTTGGTGAAATGAAAGATTGGAAGGGTATTACCGATTGGACAAATCTTGAAGTGATTGATGCAGAAGGAAAAACAGTTTTACCTGCATTTTGCGATTCGCATACACACATAGTTTATTATGGAAATAGAGAAAACGAATGGGTAGATAGGCTGAACGGCAAAACGTATGAAGAAATAGCCAATTCCGGAGGAGGGATAATCAACTCTGCCCTTAAACTTAGAAAGGCTAGTGAAGATGAATTATTCGGTCAAGCTTTGCAGCGTGCCAATGAAATAATGAAACAAGGAACTGGAGCGGTTGAAATAAAAAGTGGCTATGGTTTGAGTTTAGAAAGTGAACTTAAAATGTTACGAGTTATTCAGCGATTAAAAGAGGAAACACCACTTACCATTAAATCAACTTTATTAGCTGCTCACGCGATTCCACCCGAATTCAAAGGAAATAAGGAAGGTTATGTAAAACATATTATTGATGAAATTATACCAGCAGTTGTAGAAGAAAAACTGGCCGATTTTATTGATATTTTTTGTGAAAAAGGATATTTTGATAACGATGATACCAAACGCATTTTAGAAGCCGGACAAAACGCAGGATTAAAAGCCAAATACCACGTTAATCAATTTACCATTTCTGGTGGGGTAGAAGTAGGGGTAAATTTAGATGCCCTTTCTGTAGATCACCTAGAGGTTTTAGATAAAAGTGAAATTGAGTTATTAAAAAACAAAAGTACGATAGCCACGTTGCTGCCATCCTGTTCATTCTTTTTAGAGATCCCATATTCTCCAGCACGAGAAATGATTGATTCAGGACTTTCTGTTGCATTGGCAACCGATTACAATCCTGGATCAACTCCTTCTGGAAAAATGCCTTTTGTTATGTCATTGGCGTGTGTTAAAATGAAAATGAAAGTAAAAGAAGTTTTTAATGCAGCTTGTTTAAACGGTGCTTATGCTATGAATTTATCCAATGAACTAGGCAGTATAGCAATAGGTAAAAAAGCAAACGTACTCATAACCAATAATATACCTTCTTATTCTTTTATACCTTATAGTTTTGGTGGCGATCATGTTGAAACCGTTATTTTGAATGGAAAAAGGCTGTAAATCCTGCTTGTTTAGTATGTAGATACAATAATTTATTAACAAGCTGTAAATTATTCATTCAGAATGAATAATTTGCACTCTTAAAATTCAAATATTTGTAGTATGAAAAAATGTTTAGGAATCGTTTTAGGAATCGGGATTTTTACTAGCTCGTTTGCTGGTGGGTTTCAAGTTGCTTTACAAGGGCAAAAGCAAACAGGAATGGCTCATATTGGTACGCCGTTTAAATTAGATGCAGCTAGTATATACTTTAACCCAGGTGCTTTACCTATGTTAGACAAAAAAGTGGCCTTATCTTTTGGGGTAAGTCCAATTTTTTCAACTGTGGCATTTCAAAATGAGGAGTTTAACTACAACAGCACTTCTGATAATCCGATTGGGACTCCCTTTTCAGTTTATTTTAATTATATAATAAAAGAAAAACTATCGATTGGAATAGGTGTTTACACACCATTTGGAAGTTCGGCAAAATGGGATGATGATTGGGAAGGAAGATACCTTATTCAAAATATAGCCTTAAAAGCAATTTTTATTCAGCCTACTATAGGATATAAAATAACGGACAATATCGGAATTGGCGCTGGTCTCATTTATGCCACCGGTTCTGTAGAAATAAACAAAGCATTACCTTTGCCAGTAGGGGATGCAACATCTACCGTAAACTTGCAAAGTAAGGCGAAAGGTTTTGGTGGAAATATTGGGATCTATGCTGATGTAGCTGAAAAATTTCATTTGGGCTTAACCTATAAAACGGCAATAAAAATGAAAGCCGAAGGTGGAGATGTTCAAATGAAAGGTGTTCCGAAAGCTTTAGCATCTAGTTTTCCTGCTGAAAATAAGTTTTCGACTACACTTAATTTGCCTGGCTCCATTAATTTTGGAGTAGGATATGACGTGACTGAAAAATTAAAATTGGCGGTTGAAGTTAATTACGTAATGTGGTCAGTTTACGATTCATTAATATTTGATTTTAAAACTAATACTTCTAGTTTAGAGGACAGTCATAATCCTCGTTTGTACGAAAACACCTTGGCATTTAGAATTGGTGCGGAATACGAACTAAATGATATGTTCACGCCAAGATTGGGTTTTTATTATGATCCTTCCCCAATACAAGATGATTATTTTTCTCCCGAAACCCCAAATATGGACAACCTTGGGTTTACTGCTGGTTTAAGCTATATGCCAACTGAAAGGTTATCAATTGATGTTTCTTTTCTTTATATACATGGTTTAAAAAGAACAGGCGTCACTTATGCTCCAAGTAATTTTGGAGGAGATTATAAAACAAGTGCTGTAATTCCAGGTATTGGTTTAGCTTATAAATTTTAAAATTTAGAAAGATGAAAAAGAATATTATACTAATAACAATAATGCTTTTTTCACTTGTAGCCTGCAAGTCGAAATTTGATGATTTAGAATTTTCTGGAGGAACAGCTAATTTCAAGACTTACGTCGCAATAGGGAATTCATTAACAGCAGGTTATGCTGATAATGCATTGTGTATTTCGGGTCAGACTAATTCGTATCCCAGTATGTTGGCTGCACAAATGAAAAAGGTGAGTTCAAGTTCTGGAATTATCTTCAATCAGCCACTGATGGCAGATGAATATGGAGGTATTATTTCAGGTGGTCTAATAATAGAGGATCAAAAGTATGGTCTTGTGAGTTCCACGGATTGCAGAGGAGAAGCAAGTACAGGTCCGGGGAAAATTCCGAATCTTCCTACAACTACTTTGGCTAATATTTATGCTTCGGCAGGTCCTTTCCATAATATTGGTGTCCCAGGTTCTAAATTGGTTGATGTTGATCGTTCGGGATTTGGTAACGTTAATTTAATATCTGGAACGGCCAATCCATATTATGTGCGGATGGCAAGTGATCCGAATGCCACAATGCTTGAGGATGCGATGAAACTAAGTCCTACTTTTTTTAGTCTTTGGATTGGTAACAACGATGTACTCGAACATGCCACTTCAGGAGGGGTTATTCCCCCAACTGATTACGGTGACTTTAGCACAGCGTATTCCAGTGCATTAGAGAAGTTGACTGCTGGTGGGGCAAAAGGTATTGTTGCAAATATTCCAGACATCACAGCTTTGCCATTTTTTACTTTAGTGCCTTTTGATGCAATTCCATTGGATGAGGCTACTGCAAATAACTTAAAAATAATTTTTGAGAAGATTGGGAATTATGTTGATACGGTATTTGGAGCTGGTTTAGGAGAACAATACCGCGTTCCATATGTAACTGGGCAAAATGCTCTTATCATAAAAGTTGATTCTACTGCGACAAATCCATTGGGTTGGAGGTTAATTACAAAAGATGAATTTGTGCTTCTAACGATCCCCCAAGACTCAATAAAATGTGCGGGGTATGGGATTTTCAGATCTGGTGGTTATGATCCGTTCACCGATCCCATTGAAAAAGCATTGACAGAGGTTAATCCTGTATTGTCTCAGCATATACTTACCATTTCTGAAATCAATGAGATTAAATCACTTACCTCTTCTTTCAATGGTCACATTAAATCTGAAGCAGCTAAGTACAATTTAGCGCATGTTGATATGAATACAAAATTTGCTGACATCAATAACAATGGGTTAATATTCAACGATGTGACTTATACCACAACTTATGTATCTGGAGGAACTTTTTCTTTGGATGGCGTTCATTTGACAGCCAGAGGGTATGCCATTGCAGCAAATCATTTTATAGATGGTATAAATGCTAAATATGGTGCGCAATTGCCAAAGGTTAATGTCAATGAATATCCTGGATTGTATTTACCTTAATAAAGGTATTTGGCCAAAATGAAAAGCCCTTTAACGAGGGCTTTTTTTTGTGCTATCGGTTAGGATAAATCCACTTTTAGTATATTGTAGACAAAATGTAGCTTAAGGACTTCTGGAAACAGGACTGTCATTAGCGTTGGAGCATATAAAAAGGGTTTAATAATAAAAGTATTTATACTGCAAGGCCCCAATAACGAATAAAAAACGATTATCAATCAGTATTAGTATAGAATTGTAGCTATTATATTAACTAAAACTAACTATATATTGTATATTTGGCTAATATACTATCCAAATGAGTAAATATTCAATTAATAAAGTACCTACTGATATTCTAAAGGAAACTGCCTTGAAATTGAAACAACTTCGAAAACAAAAAAAATGGAGCCAAGCCGAGTTGGCAAATAAATCGGGAGTTTCTTTGGGAAGTTTAAAACGCTTTGAAAGCATTGGACAAATTTCCTTTTCTTCACTTTTATACCTCGCTCATACTTTAAGCAAGTTATCAGAATTCGAAAATTTATTTGAAGCGGAGGAGAGGCAAAGTTTAAAAGAATTATTTAGTAATAAGTAATTAGATATGAGAACTGAAAAGATAAATGTAGGATTGTGTTTTGGAGGAGAAGCGCCAATTATAGAAGTTGGAGAGTTGATTCTTAAAAACAAGCAAATTCATTTTAAGTATTCAAGTAGTTTCACTCAAAAAGGATTTAATTTATCTCCTCTTAAACTGCCATTTAATACGCAGATTCAATCTGGAAATCCTAAATTATTTGATGGACTTTTTGGATTGTTTTACGATTCCTTACCCGATAATTGGGGGAAACTATTGTTGGACAGAGCAATGTTATCTAAAGGAATAAACACAAATCAATTAAACCCTTTAGATCGATTGTCTCTTGTTGGGTTAAAAGGGGCTGGTGCATTAGTTTATCATCCCTGCCCGGAGAATACACAAATAACAAACAAGAAAATACAGTTAGACAAAATAGCTAATGAAACAAAGTCCATAATTAGTGGTGCAAGTTCGAGTATAATTGAAGCTCTTTATGAATTAGGTGGTTCATCTGGGGGGGCTCGACCAAAAATACAATTGGGATTTAATAAAATAACCCAAGAATTGATTTACCCTACAAACGAGCTGCCTAATGGATTTGAGCATTGGTTGATCAAATTTCCTTCGTCTTTCGATTTACCCGATATAGCGAATATTGAATTTGCTTATTACTTGATGGCGAAGGATGCTGGTATAGAAATTTCTGAAAGCAAATTATTTACAGGTAAATCGAATGAGGTCTATTTTGCGACTAAACGATTTGATAGAATTGGAAACAAACGCCTTCATTTACATTCTGCATCCGGCCTTTTGCATGACGACTTTGAAAAGAGTCAGTTAGATTACGGCCATTTAATGGATGCTGTTTTTCAATTAGAAAGGAATGAGAATTCGTATCGTAAAATTCTTCGTTTAGCAGCATTTAATCTTTATTCGCATAATCGAGATGACCACAGTAAAAATTTCTCGTTCTTGATGGCAGAAAATGGCGAGTGGGAATTTGCACCTGCCTATGATTTAACTTTTTCCTCTTCATCGCATGGGTATCATAGCACTCTTATTGGAGGCGAAAGTTTAAACCCAAATAAAAGTCACCTTCTAGAGTTGGCAAGTGTTTTCGGCGTAAGAAACACTACGGAAATTATTGAAGAAGTAAAGGAAGTGATTCGTAATTGGACGAAATATGCTAATAATGCTGGTGTAAGTTCGCAGTCGAAGAAAAAAATAAAATTAGTAGTAGATAAACTAATATTGACCTAAAACAGGTAAACTGCTATTTAATAGATGGTTGATTTTTAAACTCAGTTCATTTTTCAATTCAAGACCAAGCACATAAGCTTTTCTTTGTACATTGTCTTTCCACCTAATTTCATTTTGATTTTCCAACGTTTCTACTTCAGAATAAATGACGAATAAGGTCAAAAATATACAATTCCGATTAACGACCAATCCTCTTTCAAAACCTACTTTTGCCGCCCTCTTTAAAACATGATAATAGATGAAGTTAATAGAATGTGTACCCAATATTAGTGAAGGTAGAGATACCGCTAAGATAAAAGCAATAAGTAGTGTTGTAGAAACTGTTGAGGGTGTTCGTTTGTTAGATGTTGATCCTGGAAAAGCTACCAATAGAACGGTTATCACTTTTGTAGGAGAGCCAGAACAAGTTATTGAAGCAGCATTTCTATTAATTAAAAAAGCTTCTGAACTAATTGACATGAAAAATCAAACTGGTGAGCACCCGCGTTTCGGTGCTACTGACGTTTGTCCTCTTGTACCAATTTCTAACATAAGCATGGAAGAAACTGTGGAATATGCTCATAAACTTGGAAAAAGAGTTGGAGACGAATTAAGTTTACCGGGCTATTTTTATGAAAATGCCGCCAAAGAGACAAAAAGAGTCAACCTTGCCAATTGTCGTGAAGGGGAATACGAGGGGTTGAAAAACAAATTAGTAGATCCTAATTGGAAACCAGATTTCGGACCAGCAGAATTTAATGAAAATGTTGCGAAAACAGGAGTTACGGCCATATCAGCTCGGGATTTTTTAGTAGCATATAATGTAAACCTAAACACAACATCTTCCCGTAGAGCCAATGCTATTGCCTTTGACATTAGAGAAGCTGGACGATTAAAAAGAGAAGGTGACCCAATAACCGGTAAACTGGTATCGGATGAAAATGGAGAACCGGTAAGAACTCCAGGTAAATTTAAAAGCGTAAAAGGAATTGGTTGGTACATTGATGAATATGGTATTGCTCAAATATCTTATAACTTAACCAATATTAAAATAGCTTCCATACATGAAGTTTTTGATGAATCATGTAAGTCCGCAGATAGTAGAGGTTTGCGAGTAACCGGTTCAGAATTAATTGGATTGGTGCCTTTACAAGCCATGTTGGATGCAGGAAAATATTTTTTAAATAAACAAGAACGCTCAACTGGAATTGCCGAAAGTGAAATTATAAAAATTGCAGTTAAATCACTAGGATTAGACGATTTAGCACCCTTTGATCCCAATGAAAAAATCATAGAATACAAGCTAAAACAAGGGCAAGAAAAAGGGCTTGTAGACATGACTTTGACTGGTTTTGCAAATGAAACAGCTAGTGAGTCTATGGCGCCCGGCGGAGGTTCAATTTCTGCTTATGCTGGCTCTTTAGGGATTAGCTTAGCTGTAATGGTAGCCAACCTTTCAGCGCATAAACGAGGCTGGGATACCAGATGGAAAGAGTTTTCCGATTGGGCAGAAAAAGGGACTAGAATACAACAGGAGCTTTTACGATTGGTAGATGAAGATACAAATTCATTCAATGGTATAATGGCCGCTTTTGGTTTGCCAAAAGATTCGGAAGAAGATAAACTAGCGCGAAAAGAAGCGATTGAAAACGCTACAAAATATGCTACTGAAGTTCCGTTAGAAGTTATGGTTCAAAGCTATAATTCGATGGAAGTTATTAAAGCTATGGCTGAAATTGGAAATCCTAATTCGATAACCGATGCAGGAGTAGGAGCATTGTGCGCAAGAACAGCAGTTTTGGGTGCGTTTCTAAATGTGAAAATTAACGCTTCTGGACTAAACGACGCATCTTTTGTAAAGAATATAATGGGAAAGGCAACTGAAATTGCTAATGCAACCACCGAGCTCGAAAATGAAATAATGGAGTTGGTGGATTCTAAAATGTAATCTAAATCCGTAAGACTCTTTATTACTACAAAAAGAACTTGCTTTGGTTATTTCTTTTTAAAAGCGCTAATGGCGTTTCTTGTGAAGTCGCTAAGAACTAGTTTTCCGCTCATTGCAGCTCTTTCTTTCAAAAGAATATCCCAATGTTCTGTTCCTTCCCAAAATACTTTTTTGAGTAGGCACATGGCTTCTGGGTTCGATTTAGAAAGTTTTTCGGCTAATACCACAATCGCTTGGTCCATTTCTTCAATGGAATCAAATACCTCAGCATAAAGGCTTTTTTCTTTTGCCCATTCTGCGGTGTACCATTCTGTAGCATTTATCGCCAACATGCTCATTGCACTTACCCCAACTTTTCTTTCAACAGCAGGCCCAACTACAAAAGGACCAATTCCTACAGCCAATTCACTCAATTTTACAGATGCAAATTTCGTCGCATAACAGAAATCTACGGCGCTGGTAAGTCCAACTCCTCCGCCGACGGCCTTTCCTTGAATACGTCCAATAATAAATTTAGGACATTTTCTGGCAGCATTTATAACATTTGCAAATCCTGAAAAGAAAACCTTGCCAGTTTCAATATCATTAATAGAAATAAGCTCGTCAAAAGAAGCACCGGCACAAAAAGCTCGTTCGCCAGTAGATTTAAGAATAATCACTTTTACACTTTCATTTTTTCCAAGCTCAATAATAGTATTTGCAAGTTTATTAAGAACTTTGCCCGGCAAGGAATTACTGAGTGGATGCGAAAATTCAATAGTGCCAATTCCATTATAAATGGTGTAATTTACATCACCTTGATTAATTGCTTCGTTCATAGTAGTATATTTAGAATAAAGAAAAGGGTATAACTGTAATTGCCTTTAAGAAGGCAAAATTGTATGCGTGATTATCTAGTAATCCTATCCTAACGATAATTAGCTAGAAACTTTTTGGCCAATTAAAGACTTAGAATCAACAAAATAATAACCTCCAAATAATATTGCACTAAAGAATACAGTACTTATTAAAGTGTTAGCGTAAAATGGAATTGCAGCGGCATAACAACTAATTAATCCAGTAAAAGTCATTGGATACATAGTACCACTCATCCAAACTCCAAGATTTGTGAATAAGAAAAAGAAAGTAGCGGATAAAACACTACCGGTTAAGACAGAGCTAACTGAAACTTTTTTGAAATAAGAACCCAAAGCAACAAGGAGTATAAAGGCAGAATAAATCCAAATAAAGCTAGAATGAAAAAAGCTATAAGGTGTAATTAAACTCAAAACAATATCAGAAAGTAAAAGAGCTCCAATAGGAAGCAAATATTTCATGTACTTACTATTACTAACCATTCCTCCAAATAAAGCAATAGAACCAATAGCCGTAAAATTTGGTGGGTGAGGTAATAATCTACTTAAAGCTGCTATGGTAATTAATGAAAGGAAAATCCAGATATTTTTTTTGTTTTTCATCGTTATATTTTATTTACTGCAAAACTAAAAAAAAAGAGAATGTTATTCTGCTATTAATAGAGTACTGAATTAACAATTTTTTTTGCGTTAAATCTTTAACTAAAATTGATTTATAGATTATTTAAAAAAAAGTGAATTATGAGTAAAATAATTTTGTGGTAATTCATAAGATTAGTTTAATTTTATTTCATTTTGAAATAGCGATTTCCAAGATATGATAGATCTAAATGCAGAGCTGAAAAAACACTTTGGCTTTAACTCATTTAAAGGTGAACAAGAGGCCGTAATCCGTAACGTTTTAAACGGAAAGGACACCTTTGTGATTATGCCAACTGGCGGTGGTAAATCGATGTGCTACCAATTGCCTGCTTTAATGTTGGAGGGAACTGCTCTAATTATTTCTCCTTTGATTGCCCTAATGAAAAATCAGGTGGACAGTATTAGAGGAGTATCGGAAAGAGATAGTATAGCACATTTTTTAAATTCATCTTTAAATAAGACGGATCAACTTCAAGTGAAAGATGATTTGAGGGCTGGTCTAACAAAAATACTTTACATAGCACCAGAGACTTTAACTAAAAAGGAAACCATTGATTTCTTTAAAGAACTTACTATTTCCTTGGTTGCTGTTGATGAAGCGCACTGTATATCGGAATGGGGTCATGATTTCAGACCTGAATACAGAAGAATTAAAGAAATGATTAAAGGGATTGGTGAAGAAATTCCTGTAATGGCTCTCACGGCAACTGCAACTCCTAAAGTACAAGGGGATATTCAAAAAAACTTGAATATGTCGGATGCTGTTGTTTTTAAAGCTTCTTTTAATAGAGCCAACCTTTTTTATGAGGTACGCCCAAAAGTAGATGTGTTGAAACAAATAATCCTTTTTGCGAAAGATAGAATTGGAAAATCAGGTATTATATATTGTCTAAGTCGTAAAAAAGTAGAGGAATTAGCGGAAACATTACAAGTTAATGGAATTAAGGCTCTACCTTATCATGCTGGGTTTGATGCCAAAACAAGAGTTTTTAATCAAGATGCTTTCCTAAATGAAGACACAGATATAATTGTAGCTACAATTGCTTTTGGAATGGGCATCGATAAACCGAATGTTCGTTTTGTTATCCATCATGATATGCCTAAAAGTCTAGAAGGTTATTATCAAGAGACAGGTAGAGCAGGAAGAGATGATGGTGAAGGCCATTGTTTAGCCTTTTACGATTATAAAGATATTGAAAAGTTGGAGAAATTCATGGCGGGGAAACCCGTTGCTGAACAAGAAGTAGGTCGTCAGTTGTTGGAGGAAGTTGTTGCGTATGCAGAAACGGCCATGTCAAGACGAAAATTTTTACTTCATTATTTTGGTGAGGAATTCGATGAAGAAACCGGAGATGGTGCAAAAATGGATGACAATGCTGTAAATCCCCGACCAAGAGAAGAAGGTGGCGATAAGGTTAAATTGGTACTAGACTGTGTTAAAGAATTACGTGAGACAGCTAAGGCTAAGTATATCATTAAGTTGCTTTTAGGTGTTTCTGATTCAGAAGTAAAATCTTACAAACACGATAAAAATGTTTGCTTTGGCAAAGGCAAAGATCGCAATCAAGCATTTTGGATGGCTGTTATTCGTCAAGTTATAGTGTCCAAACTTTTAAGAAAGGATATTGAAAGTTATGGCGTTCTTAAATTAAGTGATTCTGGACGCGAATTTCTTGAGAAACCAGGGAAGTTTACGATAATTCTTGATCACGATTATTTAACACGAGCTGAAGATGACAGTGTAATATTAAATCAAAAAGCACAAGGCGGAGTTGCAGATGAAAAGCTTTTCAAACTGCTGAAAGACATTACAAAAAGTATTTCTAAATCACAGAAAGTACCTCCTTTTGCTGTATTCCAAGAAACTTCTTTGCAGGAAATGGCATCTTCCTATCCTATAACCATGGAAGAGCTTACCAATATTCAAGGAGTTGGTATGGGTAAAGCCAAGAAATTTGGATCTGAAATTATATATGCCATTGCAGATTATGTGGAAGAAAATGATATAGAACGCCCACAAGATTTCGTTGTAAAATCGGTTATAAACAAATCAGGAACAAAGGTTTATATTATTCAAAATATAGACAGGAAACGACCTTTGGAGGACATTGCTAGGGCTAAAACCATGACAATGGATGAAGTTCTTACCGAAATTGAAAACATTGTGGATTCTGGTACAAGAGTGAATCTAGATTATTACCTAAATGCGGTAATGGACGAGGATAAGCAAGACGAGATATTCGAATTTTTTCAAGATGATGCGGAAACCGGAACCATTGAAGAAGCAATGGAAGAATTAGCAGATGAAGATTATAGTGAAGACGAAATTCGTTTAATGCGTATTAAGTTTATGTCGGTAACTGCGAATTAAGGGTTTGCTATTAATTCAAGGCCTCTCTTACCATCTTTATGGAAAAAATTCAATTCGAACCGAATTCTTTCGTTATTTTAAATCGGGAATAAACAGAAACGGCGAAACGAACGAATATCAATTTTATTGGATTTCAGGAAACTGAATTTTCATGGAAAGGCAATATAGTGTTCAATCCTGAGAATTATCATTTAGTGAGTTTGAAGTGGAATAGCCTCGGAAGTATATTCCGCAATCTTTTCAGCAACCCCTTCATCTTTCAATATTCTATTGTGACCTAAGCCACTCGTTTCTATAAAATCTGTATTTCCATGCACAACCTTTAAACGATGTGCATGCATTATTCCAGCTTCACTGTCGTTGTTGTCGTGGAAAGCCAAAATAGGAATGTGTTTTATAAAAGGAGCGTTCATACTAACGCTGTAATAATCGAAATGCTCGCCCGTTCGTTTTAAAACATATTCATCAATGGCAGAAGAAGATTTTGAACTAGCATTTACTCTTGCTAAAAAAGCATCAATTATATATTCAGGAATCGTAGGAGTACTTATGGTTATTATTTTTTCAAATTCTAATCCTTCTTTGGCTGCGTATATTAATGCTGCACCACCTAAAGAATGTCCAATTCCAAGCGTAATTTTACCTTTCAATTTTGCGAGTTCTACTGCAGTGTCTTTAAACTCAATTAAACTGCTCTTTTTTCCTTCACTTTCTCCATGACCGGGTGCGTCGAAAGTAACTACCTCGTATCCGTTTTTCACCAAAGGCTCAATAAACTTTCGTAATTGCATTCCTCTGCCACTCCAGCCATGGGATAACAGAGCAAGTTTTCCTTTTCCCCAAGAATATGCGACAACCTGATTCCCGTTTACATCGAATTGAAATCGTTTTCCAGTTGCTTTCATTTCTAACTCTTCAGCGCGTGGCTTAAAATGGAAAGGAGTGAAAAATAATCGAACCAAAATAAACTTAGCCAATTTTGGGGTTGCAATTTCTAACAAAGGAAATACGGCTCGTAGAATTATAAAGGGTAGGGGAGTACTAACTTTTTTTGATTTAGAGGGCGTGATGTTTTCTGCCATTAGATAAGAATATTTTGTTTTAGGTGTGTTTTCATTAGATCGGCGGCGGTTCTGAGCGTTCTTGTACTATCGTTTACTCGACTAACCATTAATGCTCCCTCCATAGCACTTACTAGCAGAAGAGCCGTTTCGGGTGCCTTTGCGTTGGATTTAAACTCTCCTTCTATTTTCCCTTCTTCAATTTTTATTTCTACGTATTTCAAAAGAGTGTTTATTGCTTCCTGTGCTCGTTTTCGAAGAATTGGGTGAGAATCAGTAGCATCTACTGCGGTGTTAAAAATAGGGCAACCACCTTTTACTACCGGATTGGCACCAAAACTGTAGAAAACTTCAATTATGGCAAGTAGCTTATTATAAGATGAACTTTCCTTCATAATGTGTTCCTTAAAACGTTTTATAACTTTCGAGTAGGAAAACTCAAAAGCTGCCATAGCAATTTCGTCTTTGTTTTTAAAATGATTATAAATCCCGCCCTTCTTTAATTGCGTGGCTTCCATTATTTCATTCAAACTACAACCATTATATCCTAGGGTATTGAAAAGTTCCGCTGATTTCTCGATGATTAAACTTCTTGTCTCCTCGCCTTTGTTCATTTTATCAAGTATATGATTATCAATTAAATAAGTCGATTACAAACCAATCGGTCGCAAATATACGATAATTAAAGGTCTTACAAACCCTTCGGTCTGTTTTAGTTTTGTACAAGATTTAACAATTTACTACCAAAACCTTGTATAAGTTTGAACGTTAAATTATTAAACAAAATAAAGACTATGAAAATACTTGTATTTACCCTATCCCTATTCATCGGACTAAACGGTCTGTTTTCTCAAGACCAAGAAAAAGCTTCAGGTAATCAAATACTAAAAGAAAACTCAAAAAAATCATCAAAAGGTCTTAAAGATTTGTCAAATGGATTGGCGGCCTTATCCAATGATTTTAGATATTTAAATTGTTTATATACTCTAAACAATTCTTCTGATTTGGAAAAATTACAAGATAAACCACGGGCAAGTCCATTAATGAAAACCGAAATGGATATGGGAGACTTAAAAGTAAAAGTGCAATACGGCAGTCCTTCAGTTAAAGGCAGAGAAATATTTGGAAAGTTAGTATCCTACGATAAGGTTTGGAGAACTGGTGCAAATGAGGCTACTGTTTTTGAGATAAATAACCCCATTACAGTCGAAGGAAGAACTCTAGCAGCAGGTAAATACAGCTTATTTACCATTCCAGGAGAAGATAAGTGGATTATTATATTCAATTCGGTTTCGGATCAGTGGGGCGCTTACAAATACAGCGACAAAAAAGATGTTCTTCGTGTAGAAGTAAAGCCAGGAATGATTCCGGATCAGACTGAAAAATTTACGATTAAATTAGAAAATGGTTTTATGTTCCTAATTTGGGACCATACTTCGGTTCAGGTTGCTTTAAATTAATTGATTTTGATAAAGTATTTCAGCACAAGGAAAAAGTGGATCTATAGTATCCACTTTTTTTTATTTACAATTGGTGGGTTATGCTCTGCTTACGCTCAAACGCCATCAATTCAGGCAATTGATTCGGCGAAATGGATTTTGTCGCAATGCATAAAGGCCCATGGTGGTGCAATTGATTCTAGTACTTTGAACCTTACTTTTAGAAACAAACTTTACAAGGGAGTTTTTGAAGGTGGGAACTTTGAAATGTCTCGTCAGTTTAAAAAAGGAGATTCATTATACCTCGACAAACTCAATAACACAGAATTTGTACGTACCATTAATAACCAAAAGGTGGAGCTTTCCGAACGTCGGATAAATGGCTATAGTAATTCTTTAAATTCTGTGTTCTATTTTGCTATGCTTCCGTTTAAACTCTCTGATAAGGCAGTAATTTTATCTTATTTAAGGAAACAAAAAACAAAAAATGGTGAATATTTTTTAGTAAAAGTCAGCTTTAAACAAGAAGGTGGAGGAGAAGATCATCAGGATCAGTTTCGTTATTGGATAAATACTAAAACCTTTCAACTCGACTACTTTGCTTATTCATACCAAACGAGCGGTGGAGGAGTGCGTTTTCGTGCAGTAAACAAACGGCATAAAATAGATTCTGGCTACATTTTCCAAGATTACGTTAACTATAAAGCAAACTTAGGCGTGGATTTAGATAAGCTACTTCAAATGCAAGAAAATGGGGAATTGAAAGAAGTTTCTAGAATTGAACTGGAAAATGTAGGATTAAAAAATTTGTGATTATTTGTAATTGGAAATTCACTGGATGACTAATTTCCAGCCAGTTTATCAGTGAATGGGTTTCCGTTACTCCTAAAATACTTTTCCTTCTGGTAGAATAACCCCCTTGTATTTTTCCCAAATTGGATGATTAGGGTTTGGTTTTCCTTGTTGGTAAAGGGCTTTTCCTCTTTTTAATATATTTCCATCCCTACATAGATTGGTTGCTGGAATAGAATAATCCAAAACAATCATAACTGCCTCCATTTCAAATTTAATAGGAATGTTGGATTTAAACAATTTCAGTTTTTCCATACCTATATCAGCTCTTAAAATGGTTAGGTCATCAATATATCCACTATCGGTAGGCTGAGTGGTTGATTTGACTTGTAAATTCAAATCATTAATGCGGTAGCCAAAGACGAATAATGCAGCATTAATTGCAGCCGGAACGGTTTTGTATCCATAAGTATAAGACTCTATTGCCAAGGAATTCTCCTCTAAGTAAACGTTTCCATGTTCTTTATCTTTTTTCTCTTTTTTCTTATCTCCATAAGAAATATCCAAAAGCTTTCGCTCTTGGCAAGGTAAAACAGATTTAAACCTAAAATGATAATCGCCTAGAACTTGTTTTGTATCGTATTTATACCAACGGCGCACCAAGCTAGAATCTAAAAGCATATATGGACCTCCCTGCCTTGCCATGTCTTCTGCCACTTTAATTATAATTGAATCAATTTCATCTTGCTTTTTCTTTTTCCTTTTTACTTTTACTGAATTTACAGCCTCGTTTTCTTCATTTATATGACGTAGGGCAATAAGTTTTAGGCGAGAACTGTCATTAATACTTCCTGTAATAGGTAAATTGTAAGCTTCCAAAATGGCTTCCGTAAAATTCAAGTACTTTCCATTGAGTTTTATCACTTCCCGGAAATAAATTCTTGTATTGTGTGGTTGATTTGCAAAGTTTTCAGGGATTCGTTTTATCGCTTCTTTGATATACTCTTCAGGTGGCTGCGGCGAAACAATAACCTCACTTAGTGTAAATGCAGTTGGAGATAATTTTATTAGTATGGAATCCTTGTAAGAACTTAAGGAAATTGATTTTTTGTTGTAGCTTAAAAAAGAGATTTCAAGGCTATCCTTTTCGATTTTCGCATCGGACAAGCTGATATTAAACCTTCCATTTGTGTTTGTTAAAGTACCGATTAAAGTTCCTTTTATTTTTACGTTGACATAAGGTAAGGGCTCAAATGTAATGGAGTCAATCACTTGCCCTTGGATGTTTTGGGCGGATAAATAATTAACGCCTAATCCTAAAAGTAAGAGTGTTACAAGCTTTATCTTTATAAATGACTTCATATTAAAAAGTAAATGTTAAGACCGTTGCAAAAGCCCAGATTTCCATTAAATAAAAAATTCTAGGCCTAAAAAATCAATTACTAGATTCGTTTTTCATTTTTTCAATGATTTTAATGGAAATATGGACGTTTTCCGATCTCATTTATCTTTAATTTTTACTATTAGAGGCAAGTATCCCAGGACTTCGATACAAATTGTAACACACTGCTTCCATTAAATTTTGAGTATGCATTTTACTAATTCCTCTGTATCTTGCCACTCCTCCTGAAAACCATCTCTTAATTCCGCCAAATGTTCTTTCTACTTTAAACCTCGTTTTTCCGATTAGCTTATTGAACTTGAGTTCCCAGTTGGTTAACGGTTTATTTTTCTTGGCCTTTTTTAGAATGTGGTTTTTTAAATTTCTATTTTTCAAAATCTCTTCATTTTTTACCGACTGGTAGCCTTTGTCTCCCTTTAAAGGAATGTCTTTTGGTAAGTCTGCTGTTTCCAAAACCTCGTCAAGGTTTGCGATTTCATTAGTGCTTGCTTTTGTTGTCAAAACACCTAGCACAAGGCCTTCTTCATCAGTGACATGATGTTTCTTAAAGCCAAAATGATATTTTCCTCTTTTCTTTAACCAGGATCCATCTTTGTCCACACTTGCGGCATACTCCTTTTTTACTTCTATTTCTTGTTCGTCCTCTCGGTCTTGAGTTACTTTATGTTTTGATTTCCCTTTTGGTCTTAATGGAGTGTCAATTACACTAGCGTCTATTATAGCTCCAGTTTTAACTATTATTTTATGGTGCTCTAGCTGCCTATTAATCTCTTTAAACAAAATTCCAAACGTTCCTGTCTTGGTTAATGCGGTTCTAAAACGGCTTAAAGTGCTGTGATCTGGTGAAGCCTGCTCTATGGTTAGTCCACAAAAATATCCGAATGAAATACTATCATTTACTCGATCTTCTACTTCATAATCACTTAACCCGTACCATGTTTGTAATAAGCACATTTTAAAAAGTAGTAAGCCATCATAACTTGGCTTTCCTATTGCACTTTTCCCTCTCTTATAATCTTCATCTATTATCGAACTGATTTTTTTCCAGTCTAACAAGGTGTTCATTTGAGTGAAAAATGTCTTTTTGATTTTCCTTGTTCGCAAATCACAAACATCATCAGCAAATGTGTGTTCTTTTATTAATTTCATGAATTAAAAATACGACTTAACCGACTGTATGTCACAGTATTAAACTATATTTTACGAACAAATTAATATGAAATTACCTTGCAACGGTCTCA
>CAWUST010000039.1:0-50844 GCA_963925495.1 uncultured Flavobacteriales bacterium
TACGGCTGAATCATTTATATCGTCATTGTATTTTTCACACTTTGACAAAAATAAAATAGAGTTAACCAAAAGAATTAGAACAAATATTTTTTTCATTTATAAGGTTTTTGTACTCATTTGTTATTTATATTACACACAACGGTTAGTATATGAAAAGTAGGCGATTTCGAAACCCTAAATTTTGGGTTAAGCACACAGTTTGATACGAAATCAAAGCTTTGAATTAACTGTTATTTCGCCTATTTTTCATATACATTGTTATGGGCTGGTTTTGTTTATTCTGCTTTAGTTGCCTTTAAATTTTTCAGAGTAAAAATCACAAAAACTAAAGAGGCGAGGACAAAGAGATATAATCCAATTTGTGGGTCAACGCTAGCTTTAGCCGAACCGCCACCATAACTTGAACTATAACTTCCTCCGCCACCAGCACTAAACCATCCGAGCATATAACCAAGTCCATTAATAAAGTTTATTGCACCGGCAATAAAAGCCCATTTAATGTTTTTAAATGCCATAAAGCCACCTGCTAAAGCTAATAGCAGTCCAAAGATACCGCCACCAATTGAAATTCCAGAAATCCCTCCTGATGAATAATTAGCACTGTAACCACCAAAACTTGCTGAGCTAGACGCTTCAACCCAAGGTAAAAAAACGGCAATAGCCGCTAAACCTGCTGCAATTAATGCAATGTAATTTACTTTACTATTTTTTAAATTTTCATTAGAAGGTTCAATTGGATTACTGGTATTGTTTTGACTATTTAAAGATTTATTACTTTTAATTTTATCAAATAATGTTTTGATAGGAGTATCCTCTTTGCTTAGTAAAAATATTCCATAAGCAGAGATAGCTAAAAATGTTATGAATGGTATTATATTGTATGAAATTCCATTGAAAAGTATCATATTAACAATACCCACAACGCTTAATACATAACCTGTAGTTTTATTATCCATTTTATTTTATTTTTTTTCTTACTCATAAGGCTTTTCAGATAACGCCCCGTTTTTTTAAGTGATTTCTGGACTTCACTTTTTTTTATAATAATTACCTTTTTTTAAATTCAAATCTGTCAAGATGTATCAATTATCGGTGGTTCTCTTGTTTGTTTCATTCCGCTGTGTCGTTTTTTAAACTTGCCCATAACAAGTCGATATAGGTAACGTTACCTATATCCGCCTTATAGCAAAACAAATATAACCAAACCAATTCGTATTTTATTATATACTGTAATTCAGTTGATTAAAGGTTGATTTATAGGATTAATTTTACATCATTTCTAAAGCGATAAACCTGTTATTAGTCTTGGTGAAATTTGGCTATAAAAAGCAGGTCTTTAGCCTTAGTCGTTTTTATCCGTTTTAAACGGATAGCTTAAAGTCAACTGAGACTCTATTTTATATAACCAAATGGAAATGAATAATTTGTTTGCAAATTGGTGGAGAGAAAGATGGTGATCTAGCCATAATCTGTTTTCCGTTATTATTTACTTATTTATGGAAGTTTAAAAATCTAGATTCACCCTATATCCAATCCAAATTCTCTTTCCTTAAATCTGAATTCACCTCTCCTGTATTTACAGTGGAAATAGGTTCGAAAAGCAAAATTTCAACTTCATTTTCGGCCACGGGTTTGTGTTCAACTCCTTTCGGAATAATAACCATTTCTCCTTCTTTTAAAACCAACTTTTTGTCCCGAAGTTCAATAATCAATTCACCTGAAATAACCAAAAAAAGTTCATCTTCCTGGTCGTGTTTGTGCCACACAAATTCGCCTTTTAATTTAGCGAGTTTGACATGTTGTCCATTTAGTTCACCGGCAATTTTTGGCGACCAATAGTCTGAAATAGAGTCGAATGCATTTCCAAAGTTTACTTTTTCAATCATAGCTGTTTGTCTAAAACACAAACATAACCATGAAGCTTCAAACTCAAGTCTGAATTATAAGGTTCTCTGAAGAGATTTATGCAATGAGAAAAATTATGAGTTTACTCTTGTAAACGATTGATTTTTTGAATAATCAAACCGAAGTCAGTGAGCTTTATAATTAGACGACTATTTTACGTGGATGGCAGGATTAATAAACTTCGCCTTAACCGATTCGCCAAGAATAATAACTTCCTTAGTTCTCCGATATTCCTGAACAGCATCTTTCATTTGTTTTTCGTTGTCTCTACGAATTTTCACACCCGACTTGGTGCCTTTGTTTCGTACTTCAATATAGTAGCCATCTTTGAGGGCTTTGGGTCTTGTAGGGGGTCTTCCCATAATTTAATCTTATTTTATGAACGAATGGGGTGATTTATCCGCCATTCCGCCAAATATATCTTTTTTTTTGGAGAAGGATTGATTATTTTTAATTAATTGTAGTTTTCGCCGTTTTAATTCGTCTGGTCTAAGTCCAAATTGTCGTAAAATCGAAGGTCTTGATTCGTTATAATCTTAGTAAGTAAAGCAATTTGCCCTGTGTGGTAGGAGAGATGCTCACAAACGTGAACCAAATTACTTAATCCAGTCATTCGAAAACCTTGTACAATTTCTTCTTTTAATAATCGTTGTTCTTTTGTCTCTCTAATTACTTGATTTGCTTTAGAAATACATTTGGAAATAAGGAGGATAAGTTCTTCTTTATTTGTTCCTTTTTCTATTGAAAACTCCACCGCACGTTGTCTTTCGTCAGGCTCCTTTCCAAGAGAACTCAAAATGTATTGGGTGATATTGCCATTGAGATGCAGGATGAGATTGGCTATAGAATTTGTATGGGAGTTTGATCTGTGCCAAATTTGATTTTCATTGAGTTGATCCAAACAGGTTTTAATTCGTTCTAAATTTTCTTCGTTTTTAAGTACTATTTCAGTTTTTAGAAGATCTGTAGATGTACCAGGTTTAGTCATTTACTAGAGCTCTTTGTATTAAATGAGTGTCCATATATTGTTTGAAATGATTGATTAGGCCACCTTTTAATGTGTAAACATGAATTAGAGGTGCGTGCATTTCTTTGCCACTTTCAATGCTAACGCCATGGTAGTATCCAGTAACAAAAACTTTGTTTCCCGAAGCGTCAAATTGCTCAGGAACTGCAGGAACTGAGCCCCAATTATTCCAGTACATAGTAAACATATCAAAAACTTTTTCAAATACTGTACTAGTTCCGATGCGAGTTCCTCTGTGCGGGAAAACCTCCATTTTTTCCCATACAATCTCAGCTTGGAAAATTTGAGAAATCACTTTTCCATCGCCTGATTTGAAGGCGGTGTAAAGTTTTTTAACTACTTCTAAATTTGATTCCATAATTGTCCTTTGCATTTGTTTTTCAAATATAGATTTAACTTACTTAATTCAATAAAATTACTTTTGTGGTAATCCTTTAAGAATACAACTATGAAAAAGAGTCCTATTTTTATTAGAATGAGATCTGAAATTGCTGCTGGAACAAGAGGTTCAAGCTTTGGGCCACTTGCCTTGGAATGGGCGGCAATTAAAGATGGAAGCAAAATATTTGATCAACATAAAATTATTGATTTAAAAGATCAAAATGAGTTTTTATATTCTGATATCGATACTCCAAATGCTATAAGAATTGAAGGTTTAGTTGAAGTATACAAGGAGCTTTCACGTGCTGTTGCAAATACTTTAAAAACAAACGAGAATTTCCCAATAGTTATTTCTGGCGATCATGCCAATGCGGGAGGTACAATTGCAGGAATTAAGAAAGCTTTTCCAAATAAAAAATTAGGAGTTGTTTGGGTAGATGCTCACGGAGATTTACACACTCCTTATACAACACCTTCAGGAAATGTACATGGCATGCCAGTTGCGCTTTCTTTAGGGTTCGATAATATTGAAAACCAGATTAACACCCTTTCGGATAAAGAGTTGAGACATTGGGAAGAATTAAAAAATATTGGAGGGATACAACCAAAAATACAACCCGAAGATGTTGTTTTTTTCTCGGTAAGAAGCACGGAAGCCCCAGAGGATAATTTAGCCAAAGAGCATGGAATAAAAAACTATGGAGTTGCCGAATTGCGCTATAGAGGTTTAGGTGTTTGTCTAAAAGAAGCTGAACTTAAACTAAAGGATTGTGATTTGATTTATATCAGTTTTGATGTAGATAGCATGGATTGCGATTTAATTTCTTATGGAACTGGAACTCCTGTTCAAAAAGGATTGGATCAAGAAGAAGCTACGGCGATTATCCAACATTTTATGAATTTGAAAAAAACAGCTTGCCTAGAATTTGTAGAAATTAATCCATTACTTGATAACAAGGGAAATCGTATGGCAGAAACTGCTTACGAAGTTTTAAAAGAGCTTCTAGATTAAGCCTTTAATATTTTAGTAGCTAAATAACCCATTGGAATATATGCTACAATTAAATCTAAAGCAATAAACCACGTTGGGGTTCCAGGGAGCATAAACACCATCATTATTCCACCAAGTGAGAAAAAACAACCAATGGCAATTGCAAATTTCATTTTATGACTTACAGCAATACCAACAGCAATCAAAGCACCAGCTAAAGTCCCTAAAGCATGTGCCAAAAATGGCATTATAAAATGTTGAGGACCATAAAGATGAATATTTGCTTTCATACTTTCAAAATCATCTGGGTTAACTCCTTCGGGAAGCGGAATAATGGAAGGACTAATTGTAATTAATCCCATGTTTACGATGTTGCCAATTGCGATTCCAGCTACAACGGCAAGAATATTTTTTAAAATAGTATTCATGTTTATTTTTTTTTAGATGTATTCTATTGCCTCAAAATAAGGTAAGAAGAATAAAATTTATTCGATTAACCCTCCTCAAAATAAAAATAATCATATAAAATGGTTTAACCTTATTTCAATTCCAACAAAACAATGTTTTCTACATGATGAGTATGTGGAAACATATCTACAGGTTGCACTTTTTTCACTTTATATTTTTCATCCAATATTTGCAGATCTCGTGCTTGGCTTGCTGCATTACAACTAACATAAACAACTCGTTTTGCTCCAGAATTTAAGATATTTTCTACCACTTTTGTATGCATTCCAGCTCGCGGCGGATCTGTAATAATAATATCAGGACTGCCATTTTGCGCAAAAAATTCTTGGTTTAGAATATCCTTCATATCGCCGGCATAAAAAACGGTGTTTTCTATTCCGTTTTCCACCGAGTTTATTTTGGCATCTTCAATAGCATCAGGAACTGATTCTACACCAATTACTTTTTTTGCCGATCGCGCTATAAAATTGGCGATAGTTCCGGTGCCAGTATACAAATCGTAAACAACGTCTTCTTTTGTAATACCAGCAAAATCTCTAGTGATTTCGTAAAGCTTAATGGCTTGTTTGCTGTTGGTTTGGAAAAATGATTTGGGTCCAATTTTAAATTTGAGTCCCTCCATTTCTTCCATAATAAAAGCTTTACCAGAATAACTTACCACATCTAAATCGTAAATGGTGTCGTTCTTTTTTTCGTTTATCACATACATTAATGCATTAATATCGGGAAACTTGTCCTTCAAGAAACTCATTGTTAATTCGATATGCTCGGGGTTATTCTCCCCAAATGAAACCAAGACCATTGTTTCTCCCAATATGGTATTTCTAATTATTAGGTTCCTAAAAAGGCCACGATGTTCTCTTAAGTTGTAAAATGTCAGATCATTTTCAAATGCAAAAGCCTTAACAGCATCGCGTATGGTATTTGAAAAATCACTTTGTAAATGACATTTTGTGATGTCCAAAATTTTATCAAACCTTCCAGGAATATGAAACCCAACTCCTCGTCGTTCTTCAATTTCAATACCCTCTTCCATCTCTTCAGCGGTGATCCATTTGTTTTCAGAAAACGTAAATTCTAATTTATTTCGGTAATAAGAAGTTTCCATTGATGGCACGATTGGATTAGTATCAGGAAGTTCAATTTTCCCTATTCGGGTCAATTGGTCAGTTACTTGCTTTTGTTTGTAAAAGAGTTGTTCTTCGTATTTTAGGTTTTGCCATTTACAGCCCCCACAAAGTCCAAAATGCTCACAAATTGGTTCTGTTCTTTTATCCGACAGTTTTTCAAAAGAAACCGCTCTAGCTTCTAAATAGTTTTTTCTTTTTCTAAAAACCTGAGCATTAATTACATCGCCCGGAACCACATAGGGCACAAAAACTATTTTTTCGTTAAACTTTCCAATTGCCTTTCCTTCTGCTCCAGCATCTACTATTTCAAGTCCTTCTATTAGAGGCAATCTACCTTTTCTACTTCCCATACAGCCAGCAAAATTAGGTATATTTGTCTTCTAAATTTTACCGGTTGATTATGCAAGATACTGCTCAAACATCAAAGAAAATGACTTCCGAAAGAGCCATAGAATTAGAAGATAAATATGGTGCACATAATTACCATCCACTTCCAGTGGTTTTGCATCGCGGTCAAGGTGTAAATGTTTGGGATGTTGAAGGAAAAAAATATTACGATTTCCTTAGTTCGTATAGTGCTGTAAATCAAGGTCATTGTCATCCTGAGATAAATTTCGCCTTAACAGAACAAGCTAGAAATTTGACTCTTACATCAAGAGCTTTTTACAACAGTTCGTTAGGCGAGTTTGAAAAACACATGCACGACGTTTTTGGATACGATAAAATATTGCCAATGAATACGGGGGCAGAAGCTGTTGAAACTGCTTTAAAATTAGCTCGTCGTTGGGGATATGATGTAAAAGGAATTCCTGAAAATCAAGCCAAAATTATTGTTTGCGATGGCAATTTCCACGGAAGAACAATTTCTATTATTTCCTTTAGCGAAGATCCAGATTCTTTTAAAGGTTTCGGCCCATATACTCCTGGTTTTGAAAGAATACCTTATAACGATGTGGAAGCTTTACGAATTGCCTTGCAAGATCCTAATGTTTGCGCTTTTATGGTAGAACCGATTCAAGGTGAAGCGGGTGTTTTTGTTCCTGCTGATGGATATTTGGCTGCTTGTAAAGAAGCTTGCAGAGAGAAAAATGTGCTTTTTGTTGCGGATGAAGTTCAAACTGGTATTGCAAGAACAGGAAAAATGTTAGCTTGTGATCACGAAGGTATTAGACCGGATATGGTAATTTTAGGAAAAGCTTTGAGTGGTGGAGTACTACCTGTTTCTGCAGTTTTATGTGATGATGAAGTAATGATGTGTATCAAGCCAGGCGAACATGGTTCTACGTTTGGTGGAAACCCATTGGCTTGTAAAGTTGCAATTGCTGCTTTGAGTGTAGTTAAAGATGAAAACCTAGCAGAAAACGCGCAACGATTGGGTATTATTTTTAGAGAAAAGATTGCTGCCTTTGCCGAACAAAACGATTTAGTATTAAGTGTAAGAGGTAAAGGTTTACTCAATGCCATTTTAATTAACGATACGGAAGACAGTTCTACTGCTTGGGATATTTGTATGAAACTTAGAGATAATGGATTGTTAGCAAAACCTACTCACGGAAATATTATTCGTTTTGCTCCTCCTTTGGTTATTACAGAAAAGGAATTGAATGAATGTGTTGATATTATAACGAATACGATTTCTGATTTTTCAAAATAGAAACTCACACTATGGGATTGGTTAACAATTTTGTAAATAAAGTTAGGCACGAGTTCCTTTCGAAGGGACTAAATAAGGACTCAGTGAATGAAAATCCAATTTCTCAAATGGAGAAATGGATTGAACAGGCAATTGATTCCCAAACTCCTGAACCAAATGCAATGAATATATCAACCATTGGTGAATCCAATACGGTATCTTCAAGGGTAGTTTATTTGCGTGGCATCGATCAAAATGGACTTCGTTTTTATACCAACTACGATAGTAAAAAAGGGAGTAACCTTGCTTCGAACAATTCCATTAGTGCCTTGTTTTTTTACCCTGAATTGGAAAGGCAAATTAGAGTAGAAGGAAAAATTGAAAAACTCTCGGATGCTGAATCGGATGCTTATTTTCATGCTCGACCCACTGAGAGTAAAATTGGTGCTTGGGCTTCAGAACAGAGTAGAGAAATAGATTCAAGGCAAGTTTTGTTGGATAGAATTGAAATGTTTAAAGAAAAATTTGGAGAGAATGTTCCGCGTCCGCCGCATTGGGGAGGCTATGTAATTATCCCAAATTATTTTGAATTTTGGCAGGGAAGACCGGCTAGGTTACACGATAGAATTACTTACAAAAAGGATGCGAATTCTAAATGGGAAATCAAAAGGATTGCACCCTAATGAATTCTTACCTTTCGAATTATCGATTTGGCGAACGATTGTTTAATTCGATTCCAAAATCCAATACTTCTTTAATTGTTGTGATACCTTGTCATAATGAACCGGATTTGATTTCTTCTTTAAACGCTTTATTTAGTTGTCAAATCCCTCCTTCAATTGCAGTAGAAGTAATTGTTGTTATAAATGCAGGTTTTGATGCGGAGGAGGAAATAAAGAACCTGAATTATTCTACTCTTGAATTGGCAACAACTTGGTCCCAAGAAAACCGAAAAGAAAATATCGATTACCTATTTTATCTAAATAACGATCTTCCAAAAAAACATGCAGGTGTTGGGTTAGCCCGTAAAATTGGAATGGATGAGGCGGTTGACCGATTTAATCAAATCAAAAATGAAGAAGGCGTAATCATTTGTTTTGACGCAGATTCAAAATGCGACTCCAATTATCTTTCTGAGATTTACAATTCGTTTTCACAAAACCGAAAAGCTCCTGGAGCATCTATTTATTATGAGCATCCTCATGACGGTGATGAATTTCAGTCCCATATATATGATGGAATAATCCAATATGAATTGTTTTTGCGTTACTATCGACAGGCATTTAAATTTACAGAACATCCTCAGGCTTTCCATACAGTAGGATCAAGTATGGCGGTTAAAACATGGGCATACCAAAAACAAAGTGGTATGAACAAACGAAAAGCTGGAGAAGATTTCTATTTCCTTCAAAAGATTATTCAATTGGGGGATTTTATGGAAATTAACAGCACCCGAGTTATTCCATCTCCAAGAACAAGCGACCGAGTTCCATTTGGTACAGGTCGTTCTATGCTTGAATATTTGGATGGCGACAAGATGGAAACCACTTATAGTTTTCAGTCCTTTCAGGATGTCAAAATTTTTATCGAGCTGTTTTTAAAAGAATACGAAACCAATAAATTATACGATAATACTTTTTTGAAATCCTTGCCTTTATCCATACAAAGTTTTTTAGAACAAAATGATTTTGAGGTCCGAATTAAAGATATGCTGGAATACGGAACAAACACAAGTTCCTTCTCAAAACGATTTTATAATTGGTTCAATGCCTTTAGGGTTTTAAAATTTATTCATTTTTCTCGTGATGCTTTTTATGAAAATGAATCAATTTTATTTGGTTGTAAAAGTGTCTTAAGCAAGTTGAATATTAGTGTAGGCTCAGATACTGAATCTTTAGCTATGTTAGGAAAATTTAGATTGCTAGATAAAAACCCCGCATAAAAAAAGCGACTACTGCAATTGCAGTGTCGCTTTTTTTTAACCAGAATAGATTTTTATTTTTTAGCTGCAGCTTTTTTAGCTGGCGCCTTTTTAGCCGGAGCTTTTTTAGCAGCCGGAGCTTTTACTTTTTCTTTCGTCACTTCTTTTTCTTTTGCTACTTCTTTTGCCTCAGCAGCATCTGCTTTAGCTTTTTTCTTCTCAGATGCAGCTTTTTTCTTCAAGTTTGCTAATTCTTCTTGGTTTTTTATTTTTGAGGTTTTGGTTCTAGATTTTCCGTAAGTGCCTTTGAATCTCTTTCCTTTTCCTGATTTTTTATCTCCTTTTCCCATAGTATAATCTTGTATTAAACTGACCAAATTTTAATCTTCGAAATTAAATAAAATGAAGACACCAATAAGCAAAAAAAAACCTCTTAACTCTGAGAGCTAAAAGGCTTTTAAAAATTTGTTTTTTGAGCTTAGTTTACAGAACCAGAAAGTTCAGCACCTGCTTTGAATTTTACAACTTTTTTAGCTGCGATTTGGATTTCCTTCCCTGTTTGAGGATTTCTTCCAGTTCTTGCAGATCTTTCAGAAATGGAAAAAGATCCAAATCCAACTAATGCTACTCTGTCACCTTTTTTAAGAGCTCCTGAAGTTGCTCCAATAAAAGAATCTAATGCTCTTTTTGCATCGGCTTTAGAGATTCCTGATCCATCAGCCATTGCTTCTACTAATTCAGACTTATTCATCCTGTTTTCGTGTTTTTAGTTAATAATTAAATAATTCGTGACCCAAATGTATATGAAAATCAAGCCATGTCAAGGACAAGCGTTTAAATAGAGCGATTTTGTTAATAAAAGCCGTCGATTGTTAATAAGTACGTCTGAAATGTACGCCAATTGGGCAATTGCGTCGAAATAACGGCATGTTTATCGATTTTTCAAGCTGCGAAAATCGGTAAAACGCCAACTTTACTCTTTTTTTTCTACCCAAAAACGATCTTTTCCGAAAAATTCTGGCGTTTGAACAGACAAAACTTTAGTCGTTTCGCCTATTTTATGCTTAAAAGAATGGATAATTCCTTCCGGAATTAGTATAAAACCGCCTTTTTTCATTTCTATTATTCTGCTTCCCAAATAGAAAGTTCCACCACCTTCAACAATGTATATAAACTCGGAGTGCTTTTTATGGTAATGCGGTTTTACCGAATCGTTCACCCAAATTAAGTAGGAAGACTGGTTTTTATCCGAACTTAATTTTTCTACTGTAACGTTTTCTTTAAAACTTTCCGGAAGTATTTCATTCAAATATTTTACTTCTTGAGCTTGAATATTACTAAATATAAAAACGCTCAATAAAATGGAATAAAAAGTACCATTACGTAAAATCATAACACTTCTATTTTCTCGGAGATACCACGTAAAAAATCTGCAGATTTCATTCTTCTTTTTCCTTCTAGTTGAAGTTCGGTAATCCAAACAATTCCATCGGTCGTTTCAATTCCAAATTTATTCTCTATTTGTACTACTTTTTTTGGAGTAGAATTAGCGTAAAATTCTTTTGTAGGAAAAAATAATTTCATTCCCAATTCTTTTTCACCGAGTTTAATTCTTGTAAAAGCTGCCGGATATGGATCTAGCCCTCTAATTTTATTGTGAATAGGCAGACAACCTAAATTCCAGTTTACTTTGCAATCGGGTTTAAAAATCTTTGGTGCTTTTTTTAGCTCTTTATCTGGATATTCATCTTGTGGCTTACCTTCAATTATACCTTTCTCAATATCACCTAAGGTCTCTACTACCATATCCGCCCCTATTTCCATTAATTTATCGTGAACTAAACCTACGTTGTCATTTTCAGAAATGGTAACTTCTTTTTGCTTTAAAATATTTCCAGTATCTATCTCCTGTTTTAGAAAAAAGGTAGTTATTCCGGTTTTAGCTTCTCCATTTATTATTGCCCAATTAATGGGAGCTGCCCCACGATACTGTGGTAATAAACTTCCATGTAAGTTAAATGTACCTAGCCTTGGCATATCCCAAACCACTTTGGGCAACATTCTAAATGCTACTACAATTTGAATATCGGCATTATAACTTTTAAGTTCTTTTAAAAAGTCGGCATCTTTTAAATTAGTAGGTTGGAATAGTTGCAAGTCATTTTTTAAGGCGTATTCCTTAACAGGTGATTGCTGAATTTTATTTCCTCGCCCAGATTTTTTATCAGGCATAGTAACAACGGCTACAACGTTTTTTTTTGCTTCAACCAAAGCTTGGAGCGAAGCAACCGCAAAGTCAGGCGTTCCTAAAAATATTATTCGCATTATAGTTTCAATTCTTTCCAGTTTCCCCACCACAGGTAAGGATAAACCATTAATAAGAAAAGGCCAAAATAAATGAATTCACTCAACCATACAACATAAAGTTCCACTTCTGGAAGCTGTGCTAAATACCAAGCGCTTAACAAATAAATAACTACCGTAAAAGACTCAATAGCTAATCCTACCATTGTTTTTCCCGCTCCCGATATTACTCTGAAACCTACAATAATAGATGTGAAAATGAATAATGCCGAAAACACTACTTTCATAGTAGGTAAACCCATTTCAATGATTTGGAGGTCAGAAGTAAATGGAGCGAAGATTTGCTCACCAAAAATGTAAAAGAGAGGCTGAAGAGCTAAACAATATAAAAAGCCAATTATGTTCGTGTTTTTAAGTAGTCGAAAAATGGAATTAGAATGTCCTTGGCCCAAAAGGTTTCCTGTAAGTGAATTGATTGTATCTCCTAATCCAAAGACGGGAATAATAAGAACCATATAAATGCTTCGTATTATATGAGATGCTGCTAACTCTTTTTCTCCAAGGTGTTCTATTAAAGTAAAAAAGACAAACCAAGCAGCCAAAGCAATGAAATTTTGAATCATAACTGGGCTACTTATTTTAAGTATAATACGGTATCTTTTCCAGTCAACCCCTTGCCAAACAAACAGCTTATACTTAGAATGTTTAAATACAAAAAAAGCAAACAAAAAGAAGATCAGCGTTCCCAACATTTCAGAAATGTTTGAGGCGTAAGCTGCTCCAGCCACACCGTAAGTTGGGATGCCAAAACCGCCAAAAATAAGGAGATAATCCAACCCTATATTAACTACAGCAATTAACGGAGTGATAAACCCAATGATTTTTGTTTTAGTTACTCCTACAAAAAATGCCACAAAAACGATATTCAATGAATTGAAAATAATGCCCCAGGATCTAGCATTTAAATATTCATGAATTACATTCCTTATTGCCGCGCTATCTATAATGAAATGAGAAAAAAGAGGGAGCACAAAAAATAAAAAAAGTATGACAATTACACTCCAAATTAGCATGAAAATCCATGAATGTTGAATTATGGAGCCTATGGCAAAATAATTTCTTTCCCCATTTCTTCTTGCTAAAATGATTTGAGCACCAGTGCTAAAACCCATTCCAATAACCAACAATACGGTTAAAAGTAAGAGTGCATTTCCGGCTCCACCTAATTCCGTTGCTCCCAATTGACTTAAAAACATGGTGTCGGTTAGGTTCACTATGGACATAGAAAGTCCACTAATCATTAAGGGAATAGCAATTCGTAATATATTGCCAAAAGAATTGGTGTGGTTAGGGTTATTTAGGGTCAAGCTCATTCTTGTACCTAAATTGAAAAGCTACAGAAAGTTGAGCGTACACATTTCGAACTGGATAATCAATTGGTTTGTACTCTTTATTGAAAATAGAAGTAAATCCATAACTCATTCTAAAATCGACTAAAATTGGTTTGTATTGATAATGAAACCCAAGGTTTACACCATAATCGTGTTTATTCATGTTATCACTTAAATCTCTTTCATCTTGTAAAGGAATAGTTGATGCACCAGCAAAACCATTATAAAAAACCTTACTTGAACTTTTATTCAATGAAGCATAATATAGGCCCGCAAACAAATGCCATTTGTCATTTAAAGAGTAACGAATTAGAACAGGAATTTCGAAATACCAATTGTCGAAGCTCCCCCAAGTAGTTCCATTAAATAACGTTTCTACTTCTCCGCAACGTCGGGTTCCATTTGATAAATCAAAACAAATTTCTTCTACATAATATAAATTGGTTGCTTTTGCACTATATTCCAGTGCTTTTCTATTGTAGTTCCCTTCCACCCAAAGTGACCATTTTGGAGCAAATTGGTATAAAAAAAACACGCCAATATTTGGTCCGATTAAAGGTGTTCCTTTTGTGCTATCAATAGACTCGATTTTACCATGTGGTATGGGTGCACCAAACATAAATCCCACTTTAGGCCCGAATGTAAATTTTTTTTCTTGGGCTAAACAGTTGGAGCTACCCAATGCCAAAAGGATGGATAATAAAACTATATGGAATTTCAATTTTTCAAGAATTTACCTTTTGTAATTAGGGCATCATCATCTTTTAGTTGGTAGGAGTAACATCCATTCGGTAAATCTTGAACATCAAATTCATTAAATTCATTTTTGATAATCTCATACCTAACTAATTTACCTTGCGCATTAAAGATGCTTAATTGAGAGTTATCCGTAAAAGCAAGGTCAATTGTAAAATTGATTTTTTCAGTTGTTGGGTTTGGGTAAACCCAAAAATGAGCGTTTTCTTTGCTACTATTATTTACAGAAGTTTCACCAGGATGAAGTAACATTATGTTATCAATGTAAAGTTCTGAGCCATCACCACCATTAAAGTTTTTACCATCCGCACTTGCAGTAAACATTATTACAATGGAATCGGGTTTGTCACTATTATAATACGTTATTGGAATATCAAACTTAGTATAAGTTGTTACCGTTTTTTTAGCCATGGCTTCAGGAAAAGCAGCAAATCCAACGGTATCTCTAGTTCCACTTTTATTATTGAATAGCCAAACAAAAGATCGACAAAAATCATTATCAACAGGAATGTACTTGTAAAAACCGACAAATCTTTCTGGTCGGCCAGACCAAGGTTTACCGAAAAAAACGGCTTTTTCGGGATCCATTCCGCCTTTGTAATCGCCACTCATTAAGCTTCCTGCAGCAATGCCCAAAAAGAACTTTGTAGAACGCATTAAACAGGCATAAGGGCCTTTGTAAGCGTCCGTCGTTTTCATTACTGTTGGGCTGTATTGAATGGTTCTTGTACTAGGATTGGTTGTAGTCCAAAAGTGATCTGGATTTGGTTCGTCATAGGCTGGGAAATCTGTTCCGCCTACATTTTTTAGGGGAGTATGGTCCCAATAGTAAAATAGTTGGTTTGGCAGCCTTTCGTATTGCGAATAGGATAAATTACTAAATAATAGAGCAAGAATTAAAACTGAAACTACTTTCATTTTTTTTGGTATTAAGCCCTACAAATTTAATTATGCTGGATTATAATGAACAAAATAATAAATAAATTTATTAACCCGAAGTTTCGTTTTTTTTAAGAATTATAATAAAGCACGAATTTCCAATTCGAAAATAGAGGGAATTAGTTAAATTTTAAGTATGAAATATTATTCTTCTTCATAATAAACATCCATTTCCAACTCTCCAATAACTTTAAAGGCAGTTCTTCGATTTCGTGCTCTGCCTTTTGGGTTATCACTGCCATCTGCAAGTATATTTGGTTTTATTGGTTTCGACTCTCCATACCCTTTTGCCTCTAGTCTTTTTTTGTTTGCCCCTTTTTCAACCAAGTAATTTACAACCGACTGTGCTCTTTTTTGAGACAGGTGTTGATTGTATTTCCCAGTTCCTTTACTGTCTGTATGTGACCCAATTTCTACAATTAATGTTGGGTTTTCTATAAGCAATTCATAAATACTAGTATCAATTGCCGTTTTTGCTTCTGGTGTTAAATATGCTTGGTCGAATGGATAATAAATGTTAGGAATAATTATTTCATCTTTTGGAATTGCAGAAAGCATAATGGTTTTTTCTTTTTTTGAAGACTCAACCAATCCTTTAGTTGAGACAGGAATTTGTTTGTTAAAATGAATATCGGAGTCTGCAATTAATTGAAAATCAATTCCTAGTTGTAAGTTCAATTGAATTTTCCCCATAATATCCGTTCTAATTCTTTGTAAAACAATAATTCCTCCATCTGGCGAATCTTTAACGGTAACTATTAACTCAACATTGTTTAGTGGCTTTTGAGTTTTTTCGTCCACAAACGTTAGATTGTATTCAACCTCTATAACTTTTTTCCAGTTTACCTCAAAAATATCGTCGCAACAATGGGGATGTTTTAAGTCGATACTCCCTTCTCGGTTGGATACCAAAAGACCACGCGATCTGTTCTTGGGGAAAGCAACATAATACATGTCATCATAAGAAGAATTTATGTTTTTCCCCGAGTTTACTGCAGGATATATCCATTTCGAACGTTCACCTACGGCTTCAAATAAATCGAATCCGCCAATTCCTGCTCGTCCGTTAGAACTGAAATAAAGTTTATTAGTGAAAAAGTCAAAACTGGGAGTCGTTTCGTCTCCAATGGAGTTTATTTTAGAGCCCGCATTTCTGGCTTTGTCAAATTTTTGTTTACTTATTCTGTAACGGGTGTACCAAATGTCATATCCACCTTTTCCGCCTTCTTTATCGCTTACGAAGTAAATTATTTCCCTATCTTTTTTCGATGATACTCCTACACATGGATGTGTATAGGTATGGTTGCTTTGATGAACTTCTTCTGGTAATATTTCCGGTTCTCCCCAACCCTCATTTTCTAGTTTACTTAGATAAATGTTACATACCATTTTGTTTTGCCAATTTGGTTTGCAAAGAGATAAATACATTCTTTGTTTGTCTTTCGAAAGTGAAAAACTTCCTATGTGCTCCTTGCCAGAATTAGAAGGATGAGAAAGTAAACTATCTACGTTCCATTTTCCATTTCTTTCATTGGCTGCATAAATTCGTCGTTTCGGCATTGTGTCAGATTCTAAAAAGACTATTTCATCGCTAGGTAAACTAACAAACCAAATGGTATTGTTATCAATAATATTTGGGGAAAATTCTATATTAGATCGATTTACATTTCCCTTTAATGGGAAAATTCCTGTATTTGGAGCATCCATTGATTTTTGCAAGCCCAGTTTGCATCCTTCTAATTCTGCTTTCACCAATTTTTTATAATGACGGCTCTCTTTCGAATTATTGTGTTTGTCTATAAATTGATTAAAATACAAGGTTGCTATTTTGTATTGTTCTCGAGTTTTCATGATACGCCCCATGTGATAAATGGCAATGGCATATTTTTCTTGATCGGCATAAAAAACTTTTGAATATTCATCCAATGCTCTTTGATAATCTCGTGATTTATCATAAGCTTTTGCCAGTTCGTATTTATATTTTAAGTTTTCTGGTTTCCTTTGAGTAAGTTCTACTAAAAAATCTATTTGAGAATAATAATCATTTGCCCTAATCGCCCCTTTTACTTGTTTTTTAAGGTGATTGGTTTTCATGGATTTTACATGGTGGTGTTGTCCATAAACAGATAGACTGAAAAATAGAATACAAGAAAATAGAAATCTAAAAACGATCACAAGGTACTGCAGTTTTTTGGAGCACAGAACTCGCTCCAGTATATACTATTGAAAATTCGTAAGCCCCTCGGCTATTAGTGGCTGCTCTTAATTCTGAAACGTTAAAATCATAATTAAATCCAACTTCTAACTTTTTAAATTTTAGTCCAACAATGGCAATAGCAGCGTCTGTATTTCGCTGTAAACCATTTCTGATTATTACACCAAAATAAGCTCCGGTGGCCATTGTTTTGTTTTTTTCTAAAAGCACCATTAAGTTCAATCCCATTAGCATTTCAGATGTTTTGTTTTGGTTCATGTGAAGAAAATGAGGGTACAAAACAATTTTTTTGGAAATTGACCATTCTGCTCCAATCGTAAGTACGTTTCGTATTGGCAATTCATTTTCTTGGCCATAAAAAGATTCATTTGGTTTGTTTAAATGAAACATGCTAAAACCTAAATTTGTGGTTATTTTTTTCAATTTTAGTATGTAATTTACTCCAGCATTAAAGTCGAAAAATGTGAGATTTTCAATTAATAAAGGTTCGCTGCTGACCAAGTTCGAGTTGAATCCTCCAGTATTTCTGTCGTATTGCTCGGGCAAGTTAGTTCCATTTAAATTAATGGATTTGAAAACAACTCCGGGTTGAAAGCCCATTGAAAATAAGTGAACCCCAAATGTTTTATGATAAGCACCACTTAGCATTACCTTATCGTACTTTAAATCTACTACGCCAGATTGATCATGAAGATAAACTAAGCCACCACTAAATTGTTCGCTGTATAAATAAAAATTCCTTTCAAATCCAATGGAGGTAGTGGTATAGGGTTTACCTATTGTATTCCATTGGTTACGAAAACTGGCGGTTAATCTCCAATCGGCTTCGGTGTTCCCCGTAAGAGCTGGGTTTGTTGTTAGAGGACTTAGGTAGAACTGGGTAAAGTGAACATCTTGCCCAAAACCAATTTTTTGAGCAAAAGAAAGCGCAACGATAAGTAATGTGATATATGCTGATTTTATCATTGCTTCAAATAAAACTAATTTTTTCCAATTAGAGATTGTGGGAATGAACATTTCATGAACTAATAGTAGGCATTGATAAAACTAATAGGAAACTGTAACCTTCCTTTAGGTTACATTTGGACTATGTCAATTAAAGAACTAATACTACTGACTATTTTCTTTCTTTTTGGGTTGAGCAGTGTTGCTAAAATAAATTGTGATTTTATTGCAGATACAACAAGAGCTTGTGCCCCAAAACAAATTTCTTTCACTGATTTAAGTACAATTACCTCAGGAAGTATTACTTATTGGAATTGGGATTTCGGAAATGGAGGTTTTTCAAACCTTAAAAATCCCAGTCGAGTTTACGCAACACCAGGAGTGTACACGGTGACGCTGACAGTTTCTGATGGAATAGACACTTGTACAATCACTAAAACAACCTATTTAACACTGTTCAAGTCTCCTGTCGCAGATTTCTCTACAGTCACAATTTCTAAATGTATTCCAGTTGAAGTAAATTTCACAGACAAATCAACTTTAGGTGATGCTCCTATAAAAACTTATAAATGGGATTTTGGTGATTTAAGTCCACCTGGTTCAGGTAAAAATGCGAATCATAAGTACAAATTTCCTGGAACTTATTCCATTGTATTTACAGTTATTGATACCAATGGATGTGCAAGTACTTCGAAACCATTTAATGTACCCGTTGGAGCTCCCAAGGCAAACTTTACTGGAACTCCGAGAGTTGATTGTTTGCCTCCCTTAAAAACTACTTTTAATAATTTAAGCACCTCTCGAAATCCTACTACTTATCTCTGGTTATTTGGAGATGGAAAAACTTCCACATCAAAAAACCCAACAAATAATTATACTAAATCTGGCAGTTTTGATGTGAAATTAATTGTTACAGATAAGTACGGTTGTATGGATACTAGTACAAGAAAAAAATATGTAAATATTGGAAGTGTAAGCGCCGATTTTATAATTCCAGATACCCTTTGTCTTTTTGGAAGCGATTCGTTAATTAATATTTCTTCTGGCGCAAAATTTTTTAAATGGACTTTTGGAAATGGAGGAATAAGTATTAAGAGAAGTCCAACTGTAACGTTTACTAAAGAAGGTTATACTACTATTAAATTGGTTGCAAGTTCCGATACTAATTGTGTTGATTCAATCACAAAAAGAGTTTATGTAGAAAAAATAATTTCTGATTTTGATATTATTCAAAAAGATATTTGTGATCCCAATACAATTGAATTTAAAGACAAAAGTCAAGGAAACATCAGCTCAACGAAATTCCATTTGGATATGGGGACAAGGTTGACGCACGTCTATAGTTCAAGTAAAAACTTTACCTATGTTTACCCTAAAAGTTATTGCGCTACTTCGAAATGGAAAGTAAACTACACCGTAAAATCTAGTAGTGGTTGTGAGGCAGTTAAGACGAAATTCATTACTATATTTAACGATCAATTAGTAGGTAAAGTAAAGTCAACTAACGCATGTGTTCCTACCGATTTCACATTTAATGTGTTACCATGTTTGCGTTTTCCTGCAGTAAAATGGAGTTGGAATTTCAACACAGGTAACCCTGCAGACACTAGTAACCTAAAAACACCTAAAAACGTGATAAGGAAAACGATTGGTGGAAGATATTTGGCTACGGTAACAGTAATAGATTCTAACGGTTGTAAATACACGCACAATATTCCTTATGAGGTTGGTGAAAAGCAAAAGGCAGACTTTAGAATGAGTAAAGATACTATCTGTTATGGCGACACTGTTCAATTCACTAATCTAAGCACGGATGTAGGGAAAATAGACAGCTATAATTGGGATTTAGGAGACAGAACATACTCTACTCTAATCAACCCAAAACATGGCTATGGCTTGTTGGGAAGGTTAAAAATAAAATTAGTTGTTTGGAATTTTACATGCCAAGATACGGTTTCAAAATATTTGTATGTTAGCGGTCCAATTTCTAGTATTATATCTCACCCCGATTGTGCCAATCCACTCAATCAAACATTTAGATTGGGAATAGGAGGGTCTTATACACGATTTTATTGGAATTTTGGTGACACTACCGGCATAGATTCAGTTAACTCTCTTGTATTCCATAAGTACAAACATTACATTCCTTATAAGGTTACTTTAAAAGTTTTTAATGATTCCACAGGCTGTGTAGATTCTAGTGTAGTTAAGCTTTCTCCTACACTTTTAAAAGCTCATTTTAAAATTAACAATTCGAATATTTGCAAAAGTGGAGATGCATATTTTGATGCAACCGCATCTCAAGGAAGGATAGCCGGTAGGTATTTCTGGGATTTTGGAGATGGCCAAGTCGATAGTTATGTGAGTAAGCCAAAGCACAGATATTATAAATCAGGAAAGTTTAAAGTCAGGTTAATTATTTTGACTGCAGATAGTTGCAGAGATACAACCTTTCAAAATATTTTTGTTTCTACTTCGAACTTAAATTTTAAAATTAATAAACCAGTTATTTGCAATGGTGATAGTCTTACGATCTTAAATTTGAGTAGGCCAGATACCACAATTAATCTATTCCGATGGTCTTTTGGAAACTCAATAATAAGTACGGATACCAATTTGAATTATAAATTTGTCTTACCCATAAAATCAATTGACTCTAATTCATTAATAAATTCAGATAGTTCCTTTATTAAGCTTTATGCTAGAAATGCATTGGGTTGTTTAGAAGAAAAAATACTGCCACTTATAGTCGTCCATTTGAGGGCTAATTATGAAATAACTGATTCTTCCCTTTGTAGAGGGGATGAAATCACCTTTATTGACAGTCGATTGCCTTCTAATATTTCTCATTTATGGATATTTGGTGATGGCGATTCAAGTAATGTAGATGAACCAAAACACAAATTCTTAAGTTCCGGAAATTTTCTTACAAAATACGTAGTTACGGAGGCACCTTGCGCAGACACCATGATAATCCCAATAAGTGTACAAGGTATAGATTCAGTTGGTTTTACTGCTTCCTTGCGAGATACAAATTGTTATCCGGCAACCATATTCTTCGATGACTTTTCAAAAGGCGATTCAATAACTTGGCGTACATGGGATTTCGGTGATGGAAACCCGTCCATTAGAAGTCCGCTAAAAGATTCTTTGACCAAAACGTTCTTGCAGCCTGGAATATTTAATATTAAGGTAGTTGTGGAAACTTCCAATGGTTGTACAGATTCAATTACTTATAAAAAACACATTGAAATTAGAGGACCATATTCTAGGTTTTCTGTATTTCCGGATACCTTATGCAAATATGATCCTATCATTTTTGTACACGATACAAGTAATCAATATACATGGTCACTTACGTGGGATTTTGCAGACGGAAGAGTAGATGTTACTGAGAAAGAAGTAGATACCTTGCGTCATCGTTATTCCAGAGTTGGAAAATTATTGACCATTCTTCTTTTCAAAGACTCAGCAGGAGAATGTAAAAAGTTTTTCACTAAAGAAATATTGGTAGAAGATGTAAACGCGAACTTCAAATTTAATGTAGATTCTTTTGGATGTGAGCCGTTTACAACTAAATTTGAAGATAAGTCAGTTGATGGAGATACTTGGAGATGGAGTTTTGGAGATGGGAACAACTCAGGTGTTCAGCATCCGGAAAATACATTTTTAAAAGTTGGTAAATACCCAGTTGAACTTATCTATTTGAATTCTAAAAATGGTTGTAAAGACACTGCTTCAAGAGAAGTCTTGGTTCTTCCTTTACCAGATGTGCTTGGTTCAGGTGATTTGGAAGTATGTTATGGAGATAGCGCACAATTGCAAGCAGAAGGAGCGTTAAGTTATCTTTGGACACCAGATTTTAGATTAACTAACAATAAAATTTCGAACCCAAAAGCAGGACTTAATGAATCCCATATTTATCTCTTGGCTGGGACGGATTCTAATAATTGTACAAACACCACCAACGTAGCTGTTTATGTTCAGCAAATTCCTGAGGTATCAATGCCCGAAGATAAAATTATAATTATTGGTGAAGAATTTCCGCTTATCCCTAATATTAGCAATGGATCTAAATACAGATGGGAACCACCTACTGGGTTATCTTGTTCCGATTGCCCAAATCCCGTGGCAAAACCTCTAAAAAACACAACTTACACTTTATTCGTAACAGATAGTTTAGGTTGTTTTGAAACTAAAAAGTCTTTTAGAGTTGAGGTAGAGCCTAAATTTTCATTGGATGTTCCGGAAGTGTTTACGCCGAATGGAGATGGGATTAACGATTTTATTTTTCCTAATGGATGGGGAATTCAAAATCTATTGGAGTTTAAGATTTTTAATCGTTGGGGAGAGTTAGTTTTTGAAGCGACAAAAGAAACGCCCGGTTGGGATGGATACTACAAAGGAGAACTTCAAAACATGGAAACCTACGTTTATTATGCCAAAGCACAATCTTACGCAGATGAAGTAATTTCTAAAGAAGGATATTTTACCTTAGTTAGGTAGCTTGCTTTTTTACATTTGACTTTTCATAGCAAAACATGATTCCTATTTCGAAATTAATTTTATCCGCGTTTTTAATCTTATTATTTTATCCTGTTTTTTCTCAAAATGAAGTTGAAGTTCTCCAAATAGATTATAGAATAGAAATTGAATCTGGAAGAGATCCCAAAAGACCAGAAGTAAGACCTGAACCAATGGTCGTTTTTAATAGAATGTTTATTTATGGTAATCGTGCTGTATATGTTGTTTATGATAGCACCAAAACGTGGAAAGATTATTCAGTAAAAGATAAAACTACGATTTGGAAAAAAGGAAAAACGAGTTACAAACATGAATACAAAGACAGTACGTGCTGTATCGTTTATAGTGCAATGAAAAAACGCTACCGGTGGGAAAGTACAGTAGTTGAAGAGGTTATTGCAGGTCGAAAGACGAAAAAAATAATAATTTACGACGATGTAAATCGTAAGACCTATTATGTTTGGGTTGACCTCATGGTATCAGCATCTGTTTCACCAATTGGTTTTTTGCCTGTAAATGGGCTGATAATGAGATTAAGGAACGAAAATATTGTTTACGAAGTAATCAGTAGAAAGGTAGTTAGTATACCAGAGTCCTTTTTTGAAGTCAACGAAAAAAAATACAAATTCTCGGAAAAAGCTTTTCGTGATGGAGTTATAGAATAAAGACACGGATTAATTAATACCTTTTAGTCGACCAAAATCAATATTTAATTTCCATAATAATTTAGTTTTGAGTTTAGGAATACCGTAACAATGCAGTAGCTAGAATGTACCGATATGTGGATAATTCCAACGTCTTTTTAACGGAATTTTTGGGAGATAAAAAAGTGGTTTTGTTCAGCCCCAATTACGATAAGCTTTTATACAGATATTCATTTACCGGCATACTGGGGTAGAAATTAAAGATCCGAATTAGGGTAAACACCTGTTTTACAAGGTGTAAGAGGCCGGTATGCTGTTCTATAAAAAGGAGGAACTCTTTTTATGTCCAGTAGATATTGGTATTACATTCGATATAATTCAGTTGGTATTGGATTGGCATTCATAAGCTTAGGAGATGTCGATAACATGGTTTCCGCGGCCTGGTAAATGGGAGTTATTTGACAAGTGGATGATGGAATGGGACAAATGACAAGGGGGTGGTGGTTTCATAAAAAACACGAGTGGGCTCTTGAAAACGCCAGAAAAACATTAAAGACACAAGTGTAAAAATGCCTTTCGTTTAATTCAAAATATATTTTATTCCAAGGTTATAGGTTTCACCTAAACCACTGTTTACTCCCCTGAAAAAGTTAGTGTAAAGCAGTTCTAAGTTTATGGACTTAGCAATTTGATATTTCATTCCCGCTCCAAGCTGTGTATAATTTGCGGCAATCACCCAGTCATTCAGTCTTGGGTTTTTAGTGTCATAAATAAAACGAGGTACATGCTGAAACATTCCATATACAGCGAGTTTTTTGGTGTGAAACCAGCTTAAAAACAAACTTAAAGGTATGTCATAATTTGTTACTTGTGCTTTTGTTTTTCCAAATCGAAACAGTAAATCGACCTCGCCAAAAACTTGAAATTTATCGTTTAAAAATGTTTTAGAATAAAATAATTGAGTCCACCATACATACCTGTCCCACTCAATCCAAAATAGATTCCCATTACCAGATCCATCCGGGTTTGTATATCCTTCCGAATGTTTGGGAAGCACTATTTGAAACGAACTTTGAAGGGTAAATTCATCTACATCTTCAAAGGGTTGGAATTTAATTTTTGGCGCGATGTAAGCCACACCTACTCGAGTAGTATCGTTATTCTCAAAATCAAAAGCACGAGAAATATTACCGTAATCGTCATTGGTTGTACTTTTTCCAAATCCCCTAAAACTGATATCCAAGCCTACATTAAATCGGGCACTTTTTGTAAGTCCATAACTGTATTGTAAAAGAGCAGTAGCAAAAGTGGTTCTATAGCCACCATAGACTTGTCCAATCCAGTCATTTTCATTTTCGGTATAAATGGAATTAAAAAGAGTGATATCCATTTGGCCTTTTTTCAATAAAGAACCGGGGTTATAAGTTTGAAGATTTACTCCTCCAGAAGGTAGATTTGGGATAAGCATTTCTCCTTTGTTGTTTTTACTTTCGTTTAAATTCCAATCGTAGCTATAAAAACTCGGTTTTAAATCAGGTGAAATTTTTGTGTTTACATACTTATTTATAAAATCGTTTACAGACTTCCCATTCTGGGTAAAATCGGTTTTATACCAATTAAAAATTTCTGAAATTTTTACCTTTCCATTATTAACTTGAATGAATTTTGGGTTATTTATAGCGTTTTTAGTTTGCCTTTCTAGTTGAGCGTCAATTGTTTTTGCTTGGTATGACTCGTTTATTATTGGCGGACAACTGACAGCGCCACAAACCAATACAAAATGGAAACGAGGATCATTATAAACCCCTCTTAATTTTTTATTCTCCAAATCGTTTAGTGTAGTTTTTTCTCCTGCTACTTTAAAAGTATTACTTTCAAAAAAACCAGTAATATCCATTACCGATTTTGTAGGATAATTTTTTATTATTTGGTTAATTACAAGAAGGTTGTACGAATTTATGTAAAATGCTTTTTTCTGATTGTCATTGGCTGTGGATAAATTCATTGTTTCAATCCTTTTCATCAATGAAGCTAATTCTGAAAGGGATGACTTAATTGCAAGATAATTAACTACATCACCTGAAACGTATTTATTGAAAAAGGAATTACTTTTCGTTTCAAAATCATTAAAATCTTGTGCTACAATACCCCTAGTAAAAGCGATAATGAAGATAACGGGAAGTAGGTATTTCATAAAACTATTCTTTGGCTGCGAAAATGCACACGATATTTTATTTTAATTGTGAGTTGTATTACAGTTTATAAATATAACGACAAAACTCAAATATTGTCAATAAAGCACCAAAATTGAACAATTAGTAATCTGTTTAAAAATAAGGTAAACTTCCAAAGATTAGTCATACAGCTTCATCCTTCTTAGGTTTATTTTTGTTTCACATTTTCAAGAGAGAAATATGCCTACTTTAGTTTTAGTCCGACACGGACAATCGCAATGGAATTTAGAAAACAAGTTTACCGGTTGGGTAGATGTTGACCTAACAGAAAAGGGAGTTGCGGAGGCAAAATCAGCTGGGGAGAAATTAGAAGATTTCCGATTTTATACTGCCTTTAGTTCGGTTTTAAAAAGGGCAAATAGAACATTAGACATTATCTTAGAAGAGATGTGTCAAAGAGGAATTTCTGTAATTAAGGACAAAGCCTTGAACGAAAGAATGTACGGCGATTTGCAAGGAATGGACAAAAATGAAGCTAGAGAAAAATATGGAGACGACCAAATTCTTGAGTGGAGAAGAAGTTATGATATTCCACCACCAAACGGGGAAAGTTTAAAGGATACGCGAGAACGTGTTTTACCTTTTTACAAAGAGCATATTGAGCCAATGCTAAAATCAGGGAATAATATTTTGGTTGTTGCACACGGGAATAGCCTTCGTTCATTGGTTATGTTCTTGGAAGATTTGTCGCCCGAAGAAATTTTGAAAAGAGAAATACCAACTGGGTCGCCTTATGTTTATGATTTAGATAATAATAATAATGTAATTTCTGCCGAATTTATTTAAAAATGATTTAAGCCTGAGGTATGGTAATAGCAATTGATTTCGACGGTACCATTGTTGAGGACGCTTATCCTGAGATAGGAGACCCGAAAATTTTCGCATTTGAAACATTGAAAGAAATGCAAAAAGCACATAACCAATTAATTCTTTGGACATCTAGAGAAGGGGATGAGTTAGAAGAAGCAGTAGATTTTTGCCGTAAAAATGGAGTTCAGTTTTATGCGGTAAACAATAGTTATCCGGAAGAAAAATACGACGAAAATATGAGTAGGAAAATTAACTGCGAAGTTTTTGTGAGCCATAAAAATATTGGTGGATTAATGGGTTGGGGTGAAACTTGGCAGGAAATAAAAAAGATTTCTGGGGAGGATAAACTATACGAAAAAGAAAAGGCTTTAACCCAGGGATTTATGGGTAAAATCGTAAATATTTTTAGAAATTAATGGTAGTTGCAGTTGACTTTGACGGAACCATTGTGGAACATGAATATCCGAAAATTGGAAAACCAATTCAAGGAGCTATTTCCACTTTAAAGAAAATTCATGCGGCCGGGCATAAACTCATTTTATGGACCTATCGCAATGGCGAAACACTTTTTGAGGCCGTTGAGTATTGCGAAAAAAACGGTATAGAATTACACGCTGTAAATGCTTCTACCCCTGATGGCGAGATAAGAGATGGTGAAAGCCGATTGATAAAAGCTGACGTTTTTATTGACGACAGAAACATTGGGGGGCTGCTCCCTTGGAGTGAGGTGGAGAAACTCATTTTGGCTTAAAAGTTATTTCTTTTCATCATTTTTAATTTTGTTTGTCAGTACGTCACCCAACTTTCACTTCACCTTTATATTGTATCACGAAGGTATTCCTATTTTCATAATTGGCCATGTTCGTTAGTACTTCCTATGCTTTTTCTTTTGGTGCGTTTATGGTAATTTTAGTTTCTGTTTTTTTTGTTCTTTCATGTTTCTTTTGTTATTTCCTTCTTTCATCTTTATATAAATTAATTAACCCTTTTCGTCTGTCAATTAAAATACCTTGATTATTCAAAATGACTTATTGACAGCCATCTTCCCTTCTTCGACTGGCTCATAACAGGCAGGGAAGGTTTCTACATTTTTCTCTTTTTTAATATTTTATATTAAGCAAAATTCAGTCATGTTCTTCGCGGTGAGCCCCTTCAATAAAATCTATTATTGCGCCCTTCCCTCTGGGGAGGTAGCTTTTCCGGAAGGTTTTTTTATCTTTTATACTTTCAGATTTCAATGAGTTTTTCGTTTTTTTTGGACTTGAATATAACGCGGTTTTCAAGCTATATTCAAAGATAAACCTATTAACATTGGGTTGTTATTCATTAAACGCCAATGAATTGTCATAACACGCCATCACCGTATAAATTCGCCCCATGCCATTTGATGGAAGGTTTTTACACAATACAATATTGCAGTCCGCTTCTAGGGGGGCCGAGTATTCTTCCTTAATTAATCAGACCGGCTGTACTGAAGATCAGCTTTTACAAGTAGATTCAAAAGTTGAATACAAAAAATTCAATTCTACCTTTGAGTTAGCCTTAAAACAGGTTAACGATCCGCTTCTAGGAATTCATATCTCTCAATGCATGAATTTATCGGCAGCTGGTCTAGTTACTCAGTTGGCGAAAAATAGTTCCACCATTAAAGAAGCACTTCAATTTGCTTGTGAGTATGCCATGTTAGGTTGTGAGTCTTTGCCTATGCGATTGCACGAAACAGAATACACCTACGATTTGGTTTACTATAGTGATCGATCTTGGCGAAATGATTCTGAAATTACTTTTCAGCATACTTTAGAAGGTTCTATCTCCTTTCTATTAAAACAATTTGAAGTTTTAGCCAATAAGAAATTCACTCCAATTAAAGTTACATTGGATTATCAGCCGCGGGTGAATTTTAAAAAAATGGAGAAGTATTTTAATTCTCCCGTATTTATTCGAGATTATCGTAATTCCATTGTATTTAAAAAGCAAGATCTAAATACTAGAATTGCCACATCCGATCATGATTTATTAAAACATCTTGTACGATTTGCAGAGGATAGAAAAGACCAGCTTCATTCTCGTGACACTATCGTACAAAAGGCTTCTAAAGTGATAATTGACACATTGCCAGATAGGTCAATGGTAAAGGATGTAGCTCGTGCACTTAATTTATCGGTGCGCAGTTTACAACGTCGTTTAAATTATGAAGATACTTCTTTTCGAGATTTATTAGAAACATTACTCATGGAATTTGCCAAAAAGGAAATTATGAAAAAGAAGTATAGCCTTAGCGAACTGGCATATATTCTAAATTATTCTGATTTAAGTGCGTTTAGCCGTGCTTATCGAAATCATTTTGGTGTAGCACCCACCAAGGGGTAATCAAAGGCCGTTGAATTTGCAAAAACAAGATCTGAGATTGGTACGAGCTGTATTGTTCTTTTAGGGCATAGCCAAGGAGGTGACTTTCTGTAGGAGACACCTATTATACTAGTACTATAGCCGATTTTATGAAAATCATAAATGGAACTTGGAGTTTCAATACACCATATTCAGGAGTTTATCCAAAGTTTTGGATAGACTGGATGAATATCACAGATTCTTCAGTTTTAAATTTTAGAGCAATTAAACAACCAACGCTTTTACTTCATGCGATGGAAGATTTTAATATTCCCATGAGGATGCCAGGTGGTACCAAAACGAAGTGACAAGGAATGCTTTTGATACTTTTTTCTTGGATGAGTTAAATCATTTTTTTTACAAATTCGGGCAATCGGGTTGTTGCATGTTCTCGAGGTGGGTATTGGTGGTACGGTTATTATAACTCCATAGATACTGGTCGAGTAAATAAATTAGCGTTATTTTCAAATAACGGATTTAGAACGGTAAAACAAGAAGTGAAGGAATAGATAATGAACTTCAATGAAAATCTAGTTTTGCATGTACGATTAAACTGTTTTATACCCCATCATTTTCTATATTTGAAAGTCTAAATTCAAATACAATGGAAACTCCTTGGTACCGTGTAAACTCATTCCAACATTACAAAGAATTATATACTCAATCAACGGAAAACCCAGATAAGTTTTGGGGTGATGTAGCTGAGAATTTTCGATGGAGAAAAAAATGGGATTCTGTTTGTGAATGGAATTTTGATGAACCAAAAATTGAATGGTTTAAAGGCGCCAAATTAAATATTACCGAAAACTGTTTAGACCGACACTTAGACAAAAGAGGCAACAAAATTGCCCTAGTCTGGGAGCCAAACGATCCCAAAGAAAAATTTATTCGTTGGACCTACCGAGAATTACACGATAAAGTTTGCCGTTTTGCCAATGTATTGAAAGAAAACGGGTGTAAAAAAGGAGATGTTGTGGCAATTTATATGCCCATGATTCCTGAATTAACTATTGCCACTTTGGCTTGTGCCAGAATTGGAGCTGTCCATTCAGTGGTTTTTGCAGGGTTTTCTGCTCATGCACTTGCCGATAGAATAAATGACGCACAAGCAACCATGGTTCTTACTTCTGATGGATTATATCGCGGATTAAAAGAAATTCCGGTAAAAAGAGTAGTAGATGAAGCGCTGGAAGATTGTACTTCGATAAAAAAAGTAGTGGTTGTACAGCGAACCAATTGGGCTGTAAATATGGTAGTCAATCGGGATGTTTGGTTGCATGAAGAATTAGACAAAGTGGACAGCGATTGTCCGGCAGAATCTATGAATAGCGAGGATATGTTATTTATTCTATATACTTCTGGAAGCACAGGTAAGCCAAAAGGAATAGTTCATACTTGTGGTGGTTATATGGTTTATGCGGATTATTCTTTCCGTAATGTTTTTCAAACCGATGAGAGCGATATTTTTTGGTGTACTGCAGATATTGGTTGGGTTACAGGTCATACTTATATTGTTTATGGTCCTTTATTGGCAGGAGCTACTACTCTTATGTTTGAAGGGATTCCGACTTTTCCGGATGCAGGTAGGTTTTGGCAAATCATAGATAAATATGGGGTGAATCAGTTTTATACCGCACCAACAGCTATTCGCGCATTAATGGCACAAGGAGATGAACATGTACTTTCCTACAGTTTAGATTCGCTTAAAGTGATTGGAACAGTTGGTGAACCCATTAATGAAGAAGCGTGGTACTGGTATCATGTGCATATAGGAAAAGAGCGTTGCCCTGTTGTAGATACCTGGTGGCAAACTGAAACTGGTGGTATTATGATTTCAGCACTTGGAGGTCATGGTCCGCATAAACCAACTTATGCTGGATATCCTTTGCCGGGAATTCAACCTGTTTTGTTAGATTCGGAAGGAAACGAAATTGAAGAAAACGACAAAGAAGGTTATTTAGCAATAAAACATCCTTGGCCAAGTATGCTCCGCACAACATACGGAGATCACAATAGATGTAAAAACACTTATTTTAGTCATTACAAAGGCTATTATTTTACTGGCGATGGCGCAAAACGAGATGAAAACGGAATGTTCCGAATCATTGGTAGAGTAGATGATGTAATTAACGTTTCTGGACACCGATTTGGCACTGCAGAAATTGAAGATGCTATAAATCGAAACCCACAAGTTGCAGAAAGCGCAGTTGTTGGATACCCTCACGATATTAAAGGTCAAGGCATTTATGCTTACGTAATTGTACGAGATAGAATAGATGATGATAAAGTTCTAAAGGCAGAAATTATTGAAACCGTTGTTGAAGAAATTGGTAAAATAGCAAAGCCAGATAAAATACAGATTGTAAGTGGTTTGCCTAAAACTAGGTCGGGTAAAATAATGCGAAGAATATTGCGCAAAATTGCCGAAGGGGACACTTCCAATTTAGGAGATACTTCTACTTTATTGGATCCGAAAATTGTAGAGGAAATTGCTGCAGGAGCTGAGTGAAAAGAATGTTGAATTTTTAGTGTTTAATGTTTAATGAATTATTGGGTGAAAAGAGTTGTGAATATAGAGATTTAAAGATAAATGAATTATATTCAATATTCAACATTTACAATTAAAAAGTAAAAATAGTGACTATAAATTTTAATGCATATCGAATTTTTGAAACTCTAGAAGGAGAATTTGAAAGAAAAATAGTAACACAAAACACTTTGGATTTGCCAAATGGTGAAGTCCTCATTCAAGTTCATTATGCTGGGTTAAATTATAAAGATGGTCTATCTAGCAAAGGGCACAAGGGAATAACAAAACTATTTCCACATACGCCTGGGCTAGATGCTAGTGGAATTGTTGCAGAGTCTACATCGCCTAAATTTAAAGAAGGCGATAAGGTAATTGTAACGGGTTATGATTTGGGAATGAATACCGATGGCGGATTTGGAGAATATATTCGAGTGCCAGAAGGCTGGGTAGTTCCTCTTCCAACTGGGTTTTCGTTACACCAAGTTATGATTATGGGTACCGCAGGTTTTACTGCTGCTTTGGCTTTGCATAAAATGGAAATGGCTGGTCAAAAACCAGAAATGGGTGAATTAGTGGTTACAGGTGCAAGTGGTGGTGTTGGAAGTATGGCAATTTCGATTTTCTCAAAAGCTGGTTACAGCGTGGTAGCATCTTCTGGAAAAACAGATGAATACGATTATTTAAAGTTGCTCGGCGCTGTTCGTTGCGAAGGCAGAGACTATTGTCACGATGTAAAAAGAAGACCCATTTCTAAAAGTAAATGGGCAGGGGGATTGGACACAGTTGGAGGAAATACACTTTCAACTTTAATGGCTGCCTGCGGAAAAAACGGATCTATTGCTGTCTGCGGATTGGTAGAATCTGCAAAATTGGAAAGTACGGTTTACCCATTTTTATTGAATGGAATAAATTTAATTGGGGTGGAGTCGGCAGAAACTGAAATGAAAACTCGTTTGCTGCTTTGGGAAAAATTATCGACCATTTGGAAACCGGAAAATCTGGAAGAAATTGCACTAGATACCGATTTGATCGGACTAGATGCCCATGTTTTAAAAATCATTAAGGGAAACACTCGAGGAAGAGTTGTTGTGAAACACAACCATTAAAAGAAATCTATGAATTATTTAAAATCAATTTTAATAGCCTTAATTTTTAGTTTCACTATTGGAACAGTATCATCACAACATCTCGATTTCCAATTCGGAGCCGGAGTGGGTTCATCTTACTTAATTGAAGTATGGAAAGGAGGTACTAATATGAATTATTATGCTTCTCAATCTTATTCTGCAGCATTAAGGCTTACACCAGACAGTTCTTATTTTAACTTGAAAATTTTATTTCAACACGTAAGCACAAATTTCACGGAAAGTAGTATTAATTTTAATAGATATGGGGAAATTACAAGTTTTACCTCTTTTATTATAGCCGAACATTTGAATACGAATAAAAAATTTAATTTGGGATATGATTTTGGTGGAGGTTATTCCGTGGAAAATATAAATTACGACGGTGGAGGGCTAATCTCAGGGGATGAAACTAGAAAATTTGTATCCATCCGAATTGGAATGCTCGCTTCTTTAAGAACTGGCAATCGAAGTAGATTATCATTAGAGCCGTCCCTGTTTTGGACGGACATTGCAAATTCGTTTGTACAAAGAAATTGGAAGGCAGCCGCTGAAGATGCAAGTTTTCTTGTTAACTTAACATACACGTATCGCTTAACAAGTGTATTTAAGCCCTTAGTCGAAAATAGAAGGAAGAATCATACTACCAATTAACTTGGCGAGTAATACTAAATAAAATTCCATTTTATTATTAAATAAGAGGCTCTTAAAAATTAATTAATTTATTTAAAACTAAATAGTTAGCGACACCTACTAATAAAGACATACTTTCGCGCCCAAATTCATACACGTGGTAAATTTCACAGATTTAGGCCTTTCCGAAGAGTTGGTAAAGGTTCTCCCGGAACTAGGTTTCGAAAATCCAACAGACATTCAAGCTCAATCGATTCCAATGTTAAATAAATTCGATTCCGATTTTATTGGCTTGGCTCAAACAGGTACAGGTAAAACTGCGGCTTTTGGTTTCCCTCTTCTCGATTTCGTAGATTCGGATAGACAAGTTACCCAAGGATTAGTTGTTGCTCCTACTAGAGAGCTAAGCATGCAAATTGCTGAACAACTTAAAATGTATTCTAAATACAAAAGAGGACTTAAAGTTACAGTTGTTTATGGTGGAGGCGCGAACATTGTTCCTCAGATTAAAGAACTTAAATCTAAACCTCAAATTATTGTCGCTACTCCAGGTAGATTACTTGATTTAGTAAAACGTAAGGCAATTGACCTGAGCCATATTGGTGCGGTAGTTTTAGATGAAGCAGATGAAATGCTGAACATGGGTTTTAAAGAGGATATTGATAGTATTCTTTCTTTTACTCCTGATGAAAAAATGACTTGGTTGTTTTCAGCAACAATGCCTAAAGATATACGAAGAATCGCATCGGAGTATATGACTGATCCAAAAGAGATTAGAGTAACTAGCGGTGAAGAGACTAACAAGAATATTGAGCATCAATACGCTCAGCTAAAAACATCAGACAAAATGGAAGGGTTAAAACGATTTTTAGATCGTGATCCTGATATGCGTGGAGTTATTTTTTGTAGAACAAAAATGGACACTCAAAACGTTGCTGAAAAATTAGCCAAAGACGATTACAAAATAGAGCCATTACACGGCGATATGAGTCAGGCTATGCGTGAACGAGTGATGAGAAGGTTTAAAGGCGCTGAATTGCAAGTTGTTGTTGCTACAGATGTAGCTGCTCGTGGAATTGATGTAAATAACCTTACACACGTTATTCATTATTCTCTTCCTGATTCTCGTGAATACTATACTCACCGAAGTGGGCGAACTGCCCGTGCTGGTAAAAAAGGTATTTCATTAGCTTTAGTAAACAGCAGAGAAGTACATAAATTAAAAGAGTACGAGGACAGATTAAAAGTAAAATTTGAAAAAGTAAAAGTTCCATCGGTATCTGATGTACAGATTAATCGAATGCAATTACATTTTGAATCGATTAGAGATACTAAAAAATCACCTCATCTAACTGAAGAAATTCTGGACGCTGCTTACCAAACATGGGAAGGGATGGAAATCGATGAACTAATTGATAAATTGGTAAGTCATGAGTTGAACAAACTCAATTATGGAAAAGACCATAAAGACTTAAACGATTCTTCAAAATCTAGAGATACAGGAGATAGAGATCGAGGAAGAGGACGAGGTCGCGACGGAGAAAGAAGAGGTGATAGAGATAGAGGTCCAAGAAATGATCGAAGAGGCGACAGACAAAGTCGAGATAGCGGTGATCGTGGAGATAGAAGACCAAGCAGAGATAGTTACGGTGATCGTGATAGAGGCGAAAGAAAACCTCGTAAAAAAGATGCTGATACGGTAAGTTTTTTCATAAATCTAGGTGAAAAAGACGGAATGGATAGATCGTCTTTAACAGAATTCATTAGTAAAGAATCTGGAATTCAATCTTCTGATATATTGGATGTTAGAATGAGAAATTTGAATGCTTATTTTGATATTAATAAGAAACATTCAAGTACAATGTCATCTTCATTTAAGGGAAAAGAAAAAAACGGTAGAGAATTAAGAGTCAATAGAGACGATCAATAATTTTCAAGTTATGATTTATAGAGCCACCATCCTATTTGTGTTTGGTGGATTCGGTTTTCTGGGATTCTTACGAAAAAACGAAGGAACAAGTTTTCTTACCAAAGAAAAATAGAAAGTTACTTTTTCGATTTCGGACTTAAGTTCTGCTGAAGCTTATGGTGATCAAATTCATTTGAGATACGGCTATTTTGCATTGAATGAATGAGCTCCTTGCAGTCGTTTACAATCCTGACCTCCTTATAATAGCAACCAGTTTCCCCACGGAGAAAACAGATTCTAAGTTATGTTTCGAAACCTTTTGGAAGTATAGAGGACTATGTTACAATACCAAACTCAAATACTGAAACCAGCTCCAGCAATAATTATCTTCATTTAATGGAATTCCATTTTAATAAATGCGCTGCAGATTTATTTCTATTGATGAAGTAAAAAAGTGATTATTGTTTTTTATTGTACTAGTTTATCGGATTGTTCGATTTTATTTTGTCTCCTATAAAAACGTACTCTAAAATGTTAGCTCCCATTTGTAAGGCTTGGTTTCTTTTTTCTTCAGGATCATTGTGAATTGATGTGGATTCCCAACCATCGCCTAGGTCACTTTCAAAACTATAGAAACATAAAAGACGATTGTCATAAATTAGTCCATATCCTTTTGGGTAGACATTATCGTGTTCATGAATTTTAGGTAATCCATTTTTGAAATCAAAACTTTGATGATAAATTGGATGTGAAAATGGGAGTTCTACAAATTCCAATTCGGGAAATACTTTTTTAATTTCTAAGCGAATAAACTTATCCATTCCATAGTTGTCGTCAATATGAAGAAAACCACCGGCTAGCATATATTTTCTCAAATTTTCGGCGTCTGCATTACTAAAAACTACATTTCCATGACCCGTCATGTGAATAAAAGGGTATTTGAAAATTTCTTCGCTTCCAACATCTACAATAGACTGCTCAATATTAATGTTAGTGTTTAGTTGAATATTGGTAAATTTTATTAGGTTGGGCAACGATGTTTCTAGATTCGAATACCAATCACCACCACCATTATATTTCAATAATCCTAACTGAACATCTTGTGCAAACGAGTTTAAACATAGAATAGACAAAAGAATTAATAATGCTTTTTTCATAAAAGTGCATTTGTTATAGCCGAGCAATATACACCAGCAGTTTCGGTTCGTAATATTGATTTTCCAAAAGTTACTTCGTTGTAGTCATTTGCTTTAGCAAAGCTAATTTCTTTTGAAGTAAAATCTCCTTCAGGTCCTATAAGTATGTTAATGTCTGTTTGCCTTTTTATTACTTCGGTAAATGGAGGAGTTTCTACCTCAGTTTCACAATGAGCTATAAATCCTGTTTTGTTGTTTTTAACGAATTCTTGAAGTGTTGTTAAAGCTTCAAGTTTGGGTAAAAAGTATTGACCGGATTGTTTAATGGCAGAAATTAAAATTTTATTTAGTCTATCCTGTTTTATGATTTTCCTTTCACTTCTCTCGCACAATAAAGGAACAATTCTGTCAATTCCAAGTTCACTAGATTTTTCTAGAAACCATTCAAATCGATCAATGTTTTTTGTTGGCGCAATGGCAATAGTCAAATTGAAATTTCCTCTTTTTTCTATTTTATCAATCTCAATGATTTTAAGCTGCGTTTTTTTTTGGTGAGCCAAAGTGATTTCTGCTAAAGCTTTACTTCCATTGCCATCTAATAAGAGAACTTGAGAGCCTTCTGTTAATCTCATGACTCGGCATAAATGTTTGGATTCACTTTCTGAAATTGAAATTTCATTTTCGAATGGAAAGGGATGAAATATTTTATGCATGTTGTGAAAATAAAAAAATAAGTAAAAAAAAACCTCCATCCTTATATAGAATGGAGGTTAAGTTTAAGAAATCCTAAGTGTTATATTAAGCATTCTCAATTACTCGAGGAGATGCAGCCATTATTTCTTCGTTTGCATTTACTTCAAATTGTTTGAAGTTATTTACAAATTTAGAGGCTAATTCATTTGCTTTTTTGTCATAAGCTGCTTTGTCTTTCCAAGTGTTTTTTGGGTTAAGAACATCGTTTGGCACATTAGGACATTCAGTAGGGAAATGCAAGCCAAATACTTCGTGAGTATTGTATTCAACATTTTCTAATTCACCATTAAGTGCAGCAGTAATTAATGAACGAGTAATTTTTAAACTCATTCTTTTGCCTACACCATAAGATCCGCCAGACCAACCTGTGTTAACCATCCAAACACTTACTCCAGCATCTTGCATTTTCTTGCTTAGCATTTCGCCATAAGCAGTAGGATGTAAAGGCATAAATGGAGCGCCAAAACATGCGGAAAAAGCAGTTACTGGCTCAGTAATTCCAGCTTCAGTACCTGCAACTTTTGCCGTGTAACCTGAAATAAACTGGTAAGCAGCTTGACCAGGAGTAAGTTTACTTATCGGAGGCAAAACACCAAAAGCATCACAAGTAAGGAAAAATATATTCTTTGGATTTTTACCAATAGAAGGCGTTGCAATATTATCTATATGGTAAATAGGGTAAGAAACTCTTGTATTTTCTGTAATGTCAGAATTTTCAAAATCTACTTCATTAGTGTCTTTTTTAAAGCCAACGTTTTCAAGTAACGCACCTGGTTTGATAGCTCTAAAAATGTCTGGTTCTTTTTCTTCTGAAAGATCAATAGTTTTAGCATAACAACCACCTTCGAAGTTAAAAACAGAGTTTTCGTTACTCCAACCATGCTCATCATCACCAATTAATTTACGAGTAGGATCAGCAGATAAAGTTGTTTTTCCAGTACCAGAAAGTCCAAAGAAAATAGCAGTATCGCCATCTATGCCGATATTAGCTGAACAATGCATACTTAAAGTGTTCTTTTGATGAGGTAAAATGAAATTTAAAGCAGAGAAGATGCCTTTTTTAATTTCACCTGTATAACCAGTTCCTCCAACAAGAGCAATTTTTCTGGTAAAGTTCAAAATAGCGAAATTGTGTTGACGAGTTCCATCAACAGCAGGGTCTGCCATAAATCCAGGAGCATTAATCACAGTCCATTCCGGATCGAAGCTTTTTATTTCTTCTTCTGATGGTCTCATAAACATGTTAAATACAAACAGATTTGACCAGGAATATTCGTTTACGGAACGCAAGTTCATTTTGTATGACGGATCTGCACAAGCAATAGCATCTCTAACGTAAATTTCTTTGCCTGAGAGATAGTCAATTACTTTGTCGTAGAGTTTGTCAAATGCATCCGAATCAAATGGGATATTGATATCTCCCCACCATATCGCATCTTCAGTAATTGCGTCTTTAACGATAAACCGATCTTTTGGGGATCGGCCTGTAAATTCTCCAGTGTTTACGGTAATTGCACCTGTACTGGTTTCTTCTGCCTGCCCTAAGTCAAGCGAGATTTTTGTAAGTTCTGATGGAGATAAATTCCAATGTACCGTGGCACCTTTAATTCCATACTTTTCAACTGTTGCATTGTCTGCTTTCAGTCCTATTTCATTCATAATATTTTCATTTTCTGAATTGAGGCTGCAAATGTAAGGGTAATAAAGCCGTAATGTTTAAATAATGTAGTACACATTGTTAACAAGTATGGTTAATAAATGCTGTTATTTATTGGCTATTGAACGAGCAGTAAGTGCCCAAGCGGCTATAAAAAGCAAGCCTCCTATTGGTGTAATTGGTCCAATAAAACGGATGGCTTCAAATCCATGAATAAGAGTTGTGCTTAATAGATATATAGAACCGCAAAAAAGAAAAATACCCCATTGAAAAAGACGGTAACTCCATTTTGAGATTTCGAATCCATGTTTTTGAAGCAAAACGACTAGAATTATGGCAATTGAATGAATCATTTGGTAGTGGACTGCGGTTTGGAAACTTTCAATTTTTACTGGCGGCAGAAATGTTTTTAGCACATGTGCGGCAAGAGCTCCGAATAGTACAGCTATTGCCATACTATAAAAGGCAAATTTTAAATATTTGCTGTTGTTAACTTGTGAAGAAGTTGTCATGATTTATTATTATTAAATGGAAGTGAGTGAGCAAATTTGTGATGCAAACTTAATCCGAAAAAATTATGAAGAAATGGATTAAACTCAAATTTGAATTGAATATCATTTTATGATGAAAAAAATATTGCTTCTAGGAGCAGGTAGATCAACAGCTAGTTTAATCCAATATTTATTAAAGGAAAGCGAATCAGAGAATTGGCACATTACTTTGGTGGAAAGAAATATGGAATTTGCCAAAGCAAAAACAAATGGACATAAAAATGTGAGTATTCATTCTTTTGATATTGAAGATGCTGCATTTCGAAAAGAGCAGATAGAGAAAGCAGATATTGTAATTAGTATGTTACCGGTTCGCTTCCATGAATTGGTTATTGAAGATTGTATTTCTTTAGGGAAAAACATGGTAACGGCAAGTTATATTTCTCCTGAAATAGAAGCATTAAATCAAAAAGCAAAGGAGGCAGGAGTTACCATCATGATGGAAGTTGGGGTTGACCCAGGAATTGATCACATGTCAGCCATGAAAATTATAGACAAAATAAGAAATGACGGCGGGGAGATGCTTTTGTTTGAATCATTTACTGGTGGACTTGTGGCTCCCGAAAGCGACGATAATCCTTGGAATTATAAATTTACATGGAATCCGCGAAATGTGGTTTTAGCAGGGCAGGGTAGTGCTGCAAAATTTATTCAAGAAGGCAAATACAAGTACATTCCATACAATAAATTATTTAGAAGAACAGAATTTATTGAAATTGAAGGACATGGTAAATTTGAAGGCTATGCAAACCGAGATTCATTGAATTACCGCTCGGTTTATGGATTAGATGATATACCCACAATTTATAGAGGTACATTGAGAAAGCCCGGGTTTTCACGATCATGGGATGTATTCGTAAAACTCGGAGCTACAGATGATTCTTATGTTATGGAAGGTTCTAAAGACATGAGTCATAGAGAATTTGTAAATTCATTTTTAGCTTATGATCCCCATAATTCTGTAGAATTAAAACTTAGACATTATTTTAATATCCCTCAAGATGACCTAATTTTAGACAAGTTTATTTGGCTAGGCATTTTCGATGATTGCCCGATCGGAATAAGTGAGGATAAAACGCCCGCACAAATTCTTCAGATTATCTTAGAAAAAAAATGGACATTAAAAGAAAGTGACAAAGACATGATTGTAATGTGGCACAAAATGGGTTGGAAGAATCTGGAAGGTGAAATGAAAATGTTGACATCCAGCATGGTAGTAAAAGGAGAAGATATGACTTATACTGCTATGGCGAAAACGGTGGGCTTGCCAGTTGCCATTGCTACAAAAATGATTTTGAATAAAGTAATATCAAAACCAGGAATTAACAGACCGGTTTCTAAAGAAATATATGAGCCGATTTTAAAAGAATTAGAATCTTTTGGTATTTGTTTTGATGAGAAGGGAATCGCGCCGGAGTTTTATGGAAATTAGAAAGTTAGCTCGTAATTTCATTCAAAAATAACCTATTCGTAAAATAAAAAAGGGGCAAAAGCCCCTTTTTTATTTTATTTTTTTTAATGGATTACTTGGCGTTAAGTACATCTGCCAAAGTTGAACCAATTGTTGCGGGAGATTCACTAACATAAATGCCACATTCGCGCATAATTCTCATTTTAGCTTCTGCAGTATCATCTGCTCCACCAATGATTGCTCCTGCATGACCCATTCTTTTTCCTGCTGGTGCAGTTTGACCTGCTATAAAACCAACTACAGGTTTAGGGTTTCCAATACTTTTAATGTATTTGGCTGCTTCAGCTTCATAGTTTCCCCCGATTTCGCCAATCATTACAATTGCTTCTGTTTCTGGATCTTCCATTAATAGTTGAACAGCTTCTTTTGTTGAAGTTCCAATAATTGGATCCCCACCAATTCCGATAGCAGTAGAAACTCCGAATCCAGCTTTCACAACTTGATCAGCAGCTTCATAAGTAAGAGTACCAGATTTTGAAACGATACCAATTTTACCTTGTTTAAAAACAAAGCCAGGCATAATTCCAACTTTAGCTCCGTCAGGAGTAATAACTCCAGGGCAGTTAGGGCCAATTAGTCGACAATCGTAATTTTTTAAATATTCTTTTACTCCAACCATGTCAGAGACAGGAATACCTTCTGTAATGCAAATAATTACTTTAATTCCTCCATTTGCAGCTTCCATTATTGCATCAGAAGCAAAAGCTGGTGGTACAAATATAATAGTGACATCTGCTCCAGTTTCATTCACAGCATCAGCTACTGTGTTAAACACGGGTCTGTCTAAATGAGATTGTCCGCCTTTTCCAGGAGTAACTCCACCTACTACATTAGTTCCATATTCAATCATTTGACCGGCATGAAAACTTCCTTCACTGCCAGTAAATCCCTGAACAATTATTTTAGAATTTTTATTAACAAGTACACTCATTTTTTTTTGAATTTTTCGTCTTTTTTAAGGACGCCAAAAGTAAACGAATTGCCTATTAAAAATCTACTCCTCCACCGTTTAAATTGTAAAATGCGGAAACTATTTCTACTCCTGATTTTTCAACGGCTTCAGTTATTATTTTAGAATTGTTGGAAAGATCATTTGCTTGTAATTCTGCATTTATCCTTACAACGTCATTAACTTCTTTGCTAATGCTTTTTTCAACAGCCGGATTTATCATTTTCAAAAGGTGATTTAAGTTCGGGCCATTGTCTCCACCGGCAATAGCAGCTCCGCAAGCACCACAACTTTCATGACCAAGCACTACAATAAGTTTTGTTCCCAAATGAGCAACAGCATATTCAATCGAAGCGATAGAAGAAGCATTGGCTGTATTACCTGCAACTCTTATCACAAAAAGATCTCCGATGCCTTGATCAAAAATTAATTCTGGTACAACTCTAGAGTCTGCACAACTTAAAATAATTGCAAATGGGGTTTGCCCACCTGTTTGACTTTTTTTTCTATTATTATCTGAGTTTGGGTGAGTCAGATTATCATTTGTATATCTTGAATTCCCTTCTTTTAAAAAGGATAAGGCTTCTTGTGCTTTCATAGTTTATGATTTTTGAGTTTGTAAAAATAAAAAAGCCCCTGAATCGACAAACGTTTCAGGAGCTTTAATTTAAAATTTATTTGCTTTTTTTATTCTGATTTAACGAATTTAAAATAAGCGTTATCCATAATAGCAATGTAAACACCTGGCGTAAGAGTCGAAATATCAACTTCTATTACATCATTTGTGTTTTCCATTTTTAAACTTTGATCTAAAAATGATTTTCCGTTTAAGTCTAGGATTTTCAAATCATAATCACCAACTATTTCAGAAATAGAAAGAGTACTTCCATTTTGCCAAATTTTAGCTTCTATTTTAGCGATCTCAGTTACGGAAATTGAAGTATCAGTTGTATCCTTTGGAGCTCTTATAATAAAATCCTTAGCACTAGTTGCCGAAGTTGTAGGATATTCAAATTTTATTTTTCCAGTTGTTGATCCTGCAGGAACTGCAGCCCAAACAGTATCACCTCTCCAAATAACTACACCTGCTTTTGCTCCATTAAACCTAACCGTTGGGCGATCTAACAATTCTGAACAAAGCAATCGAATTGTGTCAGAAATAAATGCAGAGTCAGGTGAAAAAGAATTAATTAATGGAATTCGAACATTGTAATCTATCCTAGAAGTACTTGTCTTACCACCCGCCGTTACTGATATTTTACCAGTAACTGCAGTTGCAGGAAGGGTTACAACTAATCGAGTTGCAGAAGCAGTATCCACTGTACACGTAATTGTTCCTATTTTAACAACGTTCGTTGCTGCAGTAACACCAAATCTAAATCCTTTTAAAACAATTTGAGAACCTCTATATCCTTCATTAGGAGTAAAAGAAGTTAAAAGTACACCTGCAGGTGGAACTACAGTATAGACTTTACAGGCTGTGTCATTGTTTGAGTTATTACCAACGGAAGTATGAACTATTTTGGCGCAAACTTTCACCTTACCTACTTTTGTAAATACATATTTTTCATTGAGGACAAAATCACCATCAATTGAAGGAACTAAATTTCCGAAATTAACCTTTCCAAAAAAACCAATTACTTTTCCATCAACACTAAATCGAAAACCCGCTGTATCTAAAGGACCCAAAATTTGAGAGCCATTGTTCAATAGGTTAATTCCAAATGACATCGTATCATTTAAAATGATAGAGTCCCCAGAAACTTTATGGGGTGGATTCGTTGTTATATCATCATAGACGTAAACTTTTTTTACGGAGAAATTTTGAGCTTGTAAGCCCCAAGATAAAGTAGCCATTAGGCAAAAAGTAAATATTTTTTTCATAGTATATAATTTTTAAGTTGTCCAAATCTAATAATTCTAATTAAACGAACGTAAAAATTTCAGAAAAAATAATGGAAATTCAGTTATACTTTATGAGTGGTTGTTTATAATTATTGAAACGGAATCCCTTTCTAAGCTATACGTATCAATCAATCAATTTTGAAGCTCTCCGCATTTAGAGCAAAATTTCGAATCTATTGAAATTTCATTATTGCACTTTTTACAAAAGTGCTTCTCTTGTTTTTCTTTTTCAGTCTTCTTGTCTTGAGCATCTTTCAGATTTAAAGTTACAATACCGGTTGGTACTGCGATTATAGCATAAGCTATCATCATGGCCACAGAAGCAATACTTTGGCCTAGGGCTGTTTGAGGTACAATATCGCCATAACCAACTGTTGACATAGTTACTATTGCCCAATATATACTTGTTGGAATACTCGTGAAACCATTATCAGGTCCTTCAATTAAAAACATCAGTGTTCCTATGAGTATATTAATGCTAAATACAACTCCGAAAAAAACAATTATTTTTTGACGGCTGGCTTTTAAAGCCTCTGCTAATACATTAGCTTGCCCAACATAACTAGAAAGCCCGAGTATTCGGAAGATTCTGAGTAATCTAAAAGTTCTAATAATTTGTAAATAGTGAGAGCCAATCATAAAAAGGCCTAGATATGTTGGTATGATTGATATTAAATCAATTATACCAAAAAAACTTTTCACATAAACTTTTGGTCTTTTAGCTGTCATTACTCTAAGAATGTATTCTATAGTAAAAAAACCGGTAAACATCCACTCTAAACCGTTCAAAAGAGCTCCATAATCTTTATTTAGCTCTTCAATACTATCCAGCATTAAAACTGCTACACTGCTAATTATAGCAAAAAGTAAGATTAAATCGAAAGCTTTTCCTGCTGGAGTTTCGTGTCCAAATATGATATCATGGACTTTAGTTTTCCACACCGCTAGATTTTCTTCCATATAGGCAATTATAAGATTTTTAATCTGAAGAAATATATTAGGCTTGTAATAAGTTTTTTTACGATTGGTCTATTTCCTTTATTTAAAGGTCAATTAGCTTAATTATTTTTTTACTCTTAAGATAAGAAGATATTATATGTCGACTATCTGGATTGTCTTCTTTGTATTCGATTTGCTCGAGTATTTCGGTTGGGTTATTTTGAATATCCGGAGTAAATGTGCCGTATCCAGCAAATTTGTTTTTACTTATCAGAATTGCAGAATGCACATCAACATCATTCCCTTTATCAATAATGAGCATGTCTTTTTTTTTAAATGAAATGGAATTCAATGCTTTTTCAACACGTAAGTTGTAGGTTTCCGACTCTTCTTGGCAGAGAGCAGCCCCCTTGCATTCATTTACTGATTTTGTAATACAACCATTACTGCATTTTTGAAGACCACAAAGACCTAAGCAAAGAGTAAATTCTTTGGTGAGCTTTTCTAATTGTTTTTCTGCTGACTTTTTTGTGGAGTAAGTAGAATAAATTTTGTGTGATTTATTGTGCTTTACAATACCTAAATGCTTATAACCAAATAAATCATATTCCGCGGTTAATCCAAATGGGAAACTACTTCTTTTAAGTGCTATATTAAATTTAGGTTTTAGTCTTTTTATCTCTTCTGATTCACGAAGCAAAGCCATAAGCTCTGAACCGGTTATTTCAAAGTCAATATCTGCTACCTCATTTTGCATTCTTATTGCTTTTGTGGTTTTAGGTTGGCGAAGGTGATTATATAATCGTGTTCGAATATTGGCACTTTTTCCTATATAGATTACGTTTTGCTTGTTGTCGAACAAATAATAAATGCCAGTTTGAGTGGGAGCGTCTAGTATTTTTCGAATATCTAAGTCGGAATGAAGGTATTTGGATAATTGTTCTTCTAGCTTCTTTTTTGTCCCTAAGTATTCATCAATGGCTAAAAGTTTTTCGAATAAATAAACGGTTGCCATGGCGTCTCCTGCTGCTCGATGCCTCTCTTCTAATTCAATATTTAGATCGTTACAGATATTACCAAGTGAATAGGACTTGTGGCCAGGCAGTAATAATCTACTTTGTTTTACCGTGCAGAGTTTTTTTCTCTGAAATGCGTAACCTAAGGTCTTAAATTCTTCATGAACAAAATTGTAGTCAAAGGTTACATTATGTGCTACAAATACACAGCCCTCAGTAATGTCCAGAATTTCTTTCGCCACCTCATAAAATTTGGGTGCATTCTCGACCATTTGTGCAGTAATTCCTGTTATTCTGGTTATTTCAAAGGGAATTGGTGTCTCCGGATTGATTAAGGTTTGGAATTTATCAATTATTTTTTTTCCATCATGCTTGTAAATGGCAATCTCCGTAATTTTTCCACGTTTACTGCTTAGTCCATTTGTTTCTATATCAATAATACAATACAAAGAATATGATGTTTTTTGATGAAAGGTCCAAAACTAATTAATGGTGTTTGATTAATTTAGATAAAAAATAAAAATCTTATTTTTAAAGGGCATTAAGGGTCTTTTTATGCATTAAATAGTTTACGGAAACTAACCCCAACCATTTCCAAATTTATTTTGTCTTATATTTAGTAGGATTGTTTTCTTTGCACTTGGTATATTTGTCATCCATTCTCAGGTTTTCATGTATTGAAAAACAAGATAAAACTAGTATATTGCATCCTTATTAACGTACTTTATTATGAACTTAAGCAAAACATTCAAATTACTTTTAGTATTCATTCTTTTTGCTATTGGGTTTAATTTTTATTCGTTAGGTCAGAGTTCTCTTGATGGAATGAAATACCAAGCTATTATTAGAGATGCAAATGGAAACGTTCTGGGCGATCAGAATGTAGAATTAAAATTTATTATTTATAGAAAGTCGTTTCCAATTAGTTATGAAGAGAATCATATTTTCCAAACCAATCAATTGGGGTTAGTGAATTTGGAAATTGGATTAGGAACTTCAATTATAGTTGGTGATTTTAAAACCATAGATTGGAACTTAGGCACGCTTAGTCCCTATTTTATTCTTGTTCAATTGAATTTGAATGATGGAAACGGATTTTTGGACATAGGTGAATCTAAACTTCTTACTGTTCCTTATGCTCAATACGCTAGAATAGCTCAAACTGCGGTCAACGTTGATGATGCTGATGCGGATTCAATGAATGAAATTCAGGATTTGAGGATTACGGGTAATAACTTGGTCATAACCGCTAACAGTTCAGCAACAATTATAAAACTCGATGCCTATTTAGATAATACTGATGCTCAAGTTTTAAGTTATGATTCAGTTTCGGATTCTTTAAAGTTGACAAATGGTCAGGGTGTAGATATGAGCGTTTTTGCCATGGATGTAGAATTAAAATCCCATTTAGCGAAATACAAAATTGATTCTGCCAATGTACAAGGTCAAATCAGTGCTAATAATCTTGGTATTTTAGGATTAGATACCAGAATAAAAAATGACAGTACAAGACTGAATAGTGCGAGGAGTGATTACGACACCAGAATTAAGAATGACAGTACAAGACTGAATAGTGTGAGGAGTGTTTACGACACCAGAATTAAGAATGACAGTACAAGACTGAATAGTGTGAGGAATGATTACGACACCAGAATAAAAAATGACAGTACAAGACTGAATAGTGCGGTGAGTGATTACGACACTAGAATTAAGAATGACAGTACAAGACTGAATAGTGTGAGGAGTGATTACGACACCAGAATTAAGAATGACAGTGCAAGACTGAATAGTGCGAGGAGTGATTACGACACTAGAATAAAAAATGACAGCTCTGCTTTGCAAACACACATAACAGCAGACGGCGATTTAAGTTCAAGCAATGAGATCCAGAATATTTTAATAAATGTAAGTAATGATTCACTTTTAATTTCGGACGGGCAAGGCATAGCGTTAAATAAGTTGTTTGAAGCAGCTAGCATTGCTATTGACTCTCTTGAAGATGCTTATAATGACACTAACAAAAATCTCTTTTTAGGAGCTAAACCAAATAATCTTGTTAAAAGTGGTGTTAATCGTGCTTTGAATAATGTAGGTGTCGGAACTGATGCACTTGTTGCTAATACAAGCGGTTCTTATAATGTGGGTGTTGGTACAGGAGCTTTATATGAGAATACTACTGGGGATAATAATAGTGCTCTTGGACAAGAAGCTCTGTCTGCTAATAAAGTAGGAAGGAATAATACAGCCTTTGGCAGGTTTGCACTGCAAAGATCTACTGCAAATGATAACACATCTTTAGGAGTAGAGTCTTTAGTGCAAAACACCACAGGAAATAATAACACAGCCGTTGGTCGTAAATCACTGCAATCTAATAAAACTGGAACTAACAATTCTGCTTTAGGAGCTGAGGCAGATGTTGCAGATTCCAATCTCACATATGCAACTGCTATTGGGGCAGGAGCTATTGTAAAAGCCTCCAACACGATTCAATTAGGCAATGGTTCCATTGATTCAGTTGTTACCTCAGGTAAATTAAAACTAGGCAATGTTATTTATCCAAACACGGATGGTACAACTGGCCAAGTATTAGCAACCGATGGTAGTGGAAATCTAAGTTTTCAAACTACAAATACTAGCAGCTTAGTTCCATATTTAGGTGCAACACAAGCGGTTAATCTAGACACCTTCGATTTAACTGTAAACGGTTTAACCATTGGACAGGGTAAAGTTAGAACTGGTAGTAATACTGCTTTTGGTTTTGGCGTTCTGGGAAATATAGTATCTACTAACTTTCTAGTTGGAACAAGAAATACTGCTGTTGGTACTGGGTCTATGCAAATGACAACTACTGGGTTTGGAAACACAGCCATAGGATGGACGTCCCTGCAGAATAACACCACAGGAGGTTCTAATACAGCCTCAGGATATAGTGCTCTACGTTCAAACACCACAGGTGTTGATAACACAGCTTCAGGAGCGGAAGCCTTAAGTTCAAACACCACAGGTTCTAGAAACACAGCCTCAGGATATCGAACCCTATTTAATAACACCACAGGAGGTAATAACACAGCCTCAGGAAATCAAGCCCTAAATTATAACACCACAGGAAGTAATAACACAGCCTCAGGAAATGGAGCTCTTAGCCAAAACACCACAGGAGCTGGAAACACAGCCTCAGGAAATGGAGCCCTTGGCCAAAACACCACAGGATATTTGAATGCAGCAATTGGTCTTAGAGCGATGCAGAATACTACCACTGGCAACAACAATGTTGCTTTTGGTAATAAAGCTTTGCAAACCAATAAAACGGGGTCTGGTAACACAGCTATTGGTTCAATTGCAGATGTTGCAGATACCAATCTCTCATATGCAACTGCTATTGGGTTTGGAGCCATTGTAAAAGCCTCCAACACGATTCAATTAGGCAATGGTTCTGTTGATTCAGTTGTTACCTCAGGTAAATTAAAACTGGGCAATGTTATTTACCCAAACACTGCTGGTACAAATGGCCAAGTATTGACAACCGATGGTAGTGGAAATCTAAGCTTTCAAACTACAAATACTAGCAGCTTAGTTCCATATTTAGGCGCAACACAAGCAGTAAATTTAGGCGCTTTTGATTTAACTGTAAATAGCGTTAAAATTGGTCTAGGTTCTGGGAATGTTGCAACTAACATAGCTTTAGGAAATGGAGCCCTACGTTCAAACACCACAGGAAATAATAACACAGCCATAGGATCTTATGCCCTAGAGACAAACACCACAGGAAGTTATAACACAGCCTCAGGAACTAATGCCTTAAATAAAAACACGATAGGAAGAGATAACACAGCCTTAGGATTTAATGCTTTATTGCAAAACACTACAGGAAGTGATAACACAGCCTCAGGAGCGTTTGCACTAAATGCAAACACCACAGGAATTAGGAACACAGCCTCAGGTACTAATGCCCTAAATAGTAACACCACAGGAAGCAATAACACAGCCTCAGGATATAATGCCCTAAATAGCAACACCACAGGAGCTGGAAACACAGCCTCAGGATCGTTAGCCCTATATTCAAACACCACAGGAGGTGGAAACACAGCCTTAGGAATTCAAGCCCTAAATAAAAACACCACAGGAGCTGGAAACACAGCCTCAGGAGCGTATGCCCTAAATGCAAACACCACAGGAAGAAATAACACAGCCTTAGGATTTAATGCTCTAAATAAAAACACCATAGGAAGCAATAACACAGCCTCAGGATTTAATACTCTATTGCAAAACACTACAGGAAATAATAACACAGCCTCAGGATATCAAGCCTTAAATAAAAATACCACAGGAAGTGAAAACACAGCCTCGGGATATTACTCCCTATATAATAACACCATAGGAAGTGAAAACACGGCCTCAGGAGTGCAAGCCCTATTTTCAAACACCACAGGAAGTGAAAACACAGCCTCAGGATATTACTCTCTATTTTCAAACACCACAGGTCGGCAAAACACAGCCTTGGGAAGAAATGCCCTAGCTTCAAACAACACAGGATCCTATAATGCAGCCACAGGATATGAAGCCCTAAATAAAAACACTACAGGTTCTAGAAACACAGCCTCAGGATATCAGGCCCTAGGCGCAAACACGACAGGACAACAAAACACAGCCTCAGGATTTCAGGCCCTAAATAAAAACACTATAGGACGTTATAACACGGCCTCAGGATATGCGGCCCTATATTCAAACACCACAGGACGATGGAACACAGCCTCAGGATATTATGCCCTATATTCTAACACCACAGGATATTCGAATACAGCCTCAGGAATGCAAGCCCTATATTCTAACACCACAGGATATTCGAATACAGCCTCAGGAATGCAAGCCCTATATAGTAACACCACAGGATATTTGAATGCAGCAATTGGTCATAGTGCGATGGAGTACACTGCCTCTGGCAACAACAATGTTGCTTTTGGTAATAAAGCTTTGCAAACCAATAAAACGGGGTCTGGTAACACAGCTATTGGTTCAAGTGCAGATGTTGCAGACACCAATCTCTCAAACGGAACTGCTATTGGGTTTGGAGCCATTGTAAAAGCTTCCAATACGATTCAATTAGGCAATAGTTCTATTGATTCAGTTGTTACCTCAGGAAAACTAAAAACAGGTGAAATTATATTTCCAAATACCGACGGAACCAGTGGTCAAGTATTGGCAACCGATGGTGCAGGAAATGTAGCATGGGCGGCAGCTTCTGCTGGTGCCGGTAATGTTAACGGTCTTTCCGATGGTTTAGTAGAAACAAATTCTATGTATATAGGAAATGATCCCTCTGCAACAACAAATAACGCCCAGTATAATGTTGCTGTAGGTGCTACTGCGTTAAAGTCAATTACTACTGGTGATTTTAACACAGCCTCAGGAGCGCATGCCCTGTATTCAAACACCACAGGAAGTAATAACACAGCCTCAGGTTCGTATGCCCTGTATTCAAACACCACAGGAAGTAATAACACAGCCTCAGGAAGTCAAGCCCTATATAAAAACACCACAGGAAGTTATAACACAGCCTCAGGATTAATGGCCCTATATTTCAATACCACAGGATATAACAATACAGCCTCAGGCTGGAAAGCCCTTTTTTCAAACACCAAAGGAAGATGGAACACAGCCTCAGGAT
>CAWUST010000040.1:0-32321 GCA_963925495.1 uncultured Flavobacteriales bacterium
ACGCACCAGACTAATGATACCTTGTCCTAAATTCTAGAATTAGATTCTATTAAATTTAAAGGAGGTAACCCTATAAAATAATACTTGTTAAGAAGAGAATGTAATACCTTTTACCAAGTACCGGCAGGTGAAAACAAAAAATCAGTGGGATTATCTATGTCGTAAAGATACTCATGCCCTATGGTATTTTTTATGCAAAAAGGCTCTAAAATATCTACAAGGTCAATGAATGAACCTAATGTGAGTGCGCAATAAAATGATTTTTCGTCATTAGTAATAATTCCTTCATCTGTTTTATAAAGCGCAAGTATCAAATTACAATTTCTACGCTCAATAAAATCAACAAGTGAAAGGTCTAACTTCTCTCTATTATTAATTATTGTTTCTTCAATCAAGTCACGAAACTTAATCGCCTCTTCCTTATCAAAATTGTAGAGCCTTACGACATTGTCGTTAAATTCATTTATGTTCTTAATAAAGTCTAGTTCCATTAGTTTATCCTAAAGCCTCTCGTTGTTCTACCAGTCTAGGCTCAGAAACATAGTTGTCGTACTCCATTTCCTTGTCCATATTGCCATTTGGACCTATTTCAATAATCCGTGTGGCAACAGTTTGAGTAAAAGTGTGATCATGAGAGGTGAAAATTACCGTTCCTTTAAAATCGCGCAATGCATTGTTCAACGATTGAATGGCCTCTAAGTCCAAATGATTTGTAGGCTCATCCAAAATCAGTATATTGCCTTGGTTAAGCATCATTCTAGAGAGCATACAACGAACTTTTTCTCCACCTGAAATTACACTTGCACTTTTCAATGATTCTTCGCCAGTAAACAACATTTTACCTAAAAACCCACGAATGTATACGTCATCCTTTTCGCCTGGAGAATATGGGCGTAACCATTCAATTAAACTATCTTGAGTTTTAAAAAACTCCTCGTTTTCGTTTGGTAGGTATGTTGTGGTAATGGTTTGTCCGAATTTAAAATCTCCTGTATCCGATTTCGCTTCATTCATCAGAATTTTAAAAAGAGTGGTTACTGCAAGACTATTTTTAGAAAGTACTGCAATTTTATCTCCTTTGTTCACTTGAAAGGATAACTTCTTAAACAATTGTTGATCGAGGCGGCTAGCGCTCAAATCATTTACTTCCAAAATCTGATTTCCAGCTTCGCGAAGTTGAGTGAAAATAACAGCAGGATATCTACGGCTACTAGCTTTTATGTCATCCACATTAATTTTTTCTAGCAATTTTTTTCTACTTGTAGCTTGCTTACTCTTAGAAGCATTTGCAGAAAAACGCAGGATAAAATCTTGTAATTCTTTTTTCTTAGTTTCAGCTTTTTTGTTGGATACAGATCTTTGTCTTAAAGCTAATTGGCTCGATTCGTACCAAAATGTGTAATTACCAGTATAGGAGTTAAGTTTACTAAAGTCTATGTCAACAATGTTGGTGCAAACTGTATCTAAAAAGTGCCTATCGTGAGAAACCACAATTACGGTGTTTTTAAACTCTAAAAGAAAATCTTCTAACCAACCTACTGTTTTTAAATCCAAATCATTGGTAGGTTCATCTAAGATTAAGACATCTGGATTTCCAAATAATGCCTGAGCTAAAAGAATCCTAACTTTTTGATTACCACTTAAATCTTTCAGTAAAGCGTAATGTTCATTTTCGGTTATTCCTAAGCCAGACAGTAAAGAAGCGGCATCACTTTCAGCGTTCCAGCCATCCATTTCAGCAAATTCTGATTCCAATTCGGCAGTCCGCATTCCATCAGCTTCTGAAAAATCAGGTTTAGCATAAATAGTATCTTTTTCTTGCATAATGCTCCACAAAGTTTCGTGACCCATCATAACCGTATTCAATACGCTAACTTCGTTAAACTCGGAGTGACTTTGGTTTAAAACTGCCATTCGCTTTCCAGGTTCTAAAAATACATCTCCTGTATTTGGATTAATTTCACCCGTTAAAATTTTCAGGAATGTAGATTTTCCAGCGCCATTCGCACCAATAACACCATAGCAACTGTCACCGTGAAATTTAATATTTACTTCATCAAAAAGAATTCGTTTTCCATATTGGAGCGAAACGTTTTTAGCTTCAATCATAATCTTATTATCTAGTGAATTTGTGTCCGAAAAGGCGGCGTGAAAGTAAGATTTTTTAAAGCGTGGTTAATGGATTTTTATTACAGATTTTAATTAGTAATAATAGTGCGAATTAGTGTTTAAATAGATTTTAGGAAAACAAAAGCAATGTTTCTTTGTTTTTTGAATAAACCTATTAAACATTTCGATGAATTATTGTTTGTAAGAGTTTGGCGTCTTTTAATTGGTAAAACTTGCGATTTTTTTTATTTAATATTAATTAATTAGAAATTATTGGTATTATTACGAATATGATATCAGAACAAATACTTCATTTTCTCTTAAATCTCAAAAAGCCGGTCCTCAAGACGGAAGGCGTTGAAACCATGAATCCGTATGGGAATTTAGAAACAAGAGATTTAGTCAATAATTTTTACACCAAGTATTATTCTGATTCAAACAATCGTCTTGCATTTATTGGTATTAATCCAGGAAGGTTGGGTTCTGGTCTAACTGGAATTGGGTTTACAGATTCAGTTAATTTAGAAGAGCAATGTGGAATTGAAAATACATTTGGCAAAAAACGTGAGCTTTCTTCTCGTTTTGTTTATGATATTATTGAAGCTTTTGGAGGAGTTGCTTCTTTTTACAATTACGTTTACATAACCTCTGTTGTTCCTCTGGGATTTACTCAAAATGGAATTAACTTGAATTATTATGACATAAAAGAATTGGAACATGAGCTTAAACCCTATATAATTCAACAATTCGAAAAACAACTGCCTTTCTTACGTACAGATGTCGCTTTTTGTATAGGCAAGGGTAAGAACATGAAGTTTTTGGAAAAGCTGAATAAAGAGAAAGGGTATTTTGATAAGCTCGAGGTTTTACCACATCCTAGGTGGGTAATGCAGTATAGGTTAAAACGAAAACAAGAATTTATTGATCAATTTGTAAATACGATTGGAGGCTATTGTAATTTTTGAAATTACTTGCTAGAATCTAGAAGCTTTTTATAATTTCAACAATTTAATCACATCTTTCGACTCTATTTTCTGAATTTCTCCAACTTTCATATTTCCTAATTCTAAACCTTCTATTGAAACTCTAATTAATCTTAGACAAGGAAAATCTACAGCGGCGCACATTTTTCTCACTTGTCGGTTTTTACCTTCTATTAATTTTATTTCTATCCAACTTGTCGGTATTGATTTCCGAAATCGAACTGGTGGATTTCTTTCGGGGAATTCAGGTGAATTTTCTCCTTCCAATAACTTCGCTTTGGCCGGAAGTGTATCGTACCTCTTTTTGCCAACTTTTATGTTTACTCCTTTTTCTAGTTGAGAAATAGCTTCTGATTTCATCTCTTTTTCGACCTGAACATGATAAGTTCTTTCGTGTTCATTTTCTGGGTTTAATAATTTGTAGTTCAGTTTTTTATCATTAGTTAATAGAAGTAAACCTTCACTATCTTTATCGAGTCTACCTACAGGATAAATATCTTTTTCTACATTCAGAATTTGCCCCAGTCCAGAGTTTCCACCTTCATCAGAAAATTGACTTAAAAAACCAAAAGGCTTGTAGAGGACGTAGTATTTATTCATTGCTTCAAAAGTGCTGAAAAAATCTGTTGAAAATATTTTGATTTTTTTGTTCCGTAAAACAAAAAACTAATTAAATTAGCATTCTAATTATATTAGTAATTAAGTTAATTGATAGCAGTCATGAATATAGCTCAGAACCTGAAGTACATTAGGAAGAATCAAAATTTGACACAAGTTGATTTTGCAAAAAAAATTGGAGTAAATAGATCGTTAATCGGAGCCTATGAGGAAAGTAGAGCAGAACCTAAGCTGAAAACATTACTTGCTATTGCGCAGCAGTTTGGTTGTTCACTCGATGATTTGGTTAGCGGAGATTTAAGTAAAGGAAAAGGTGAAAAAATGTATAAGGTGGATATGCCGGGCAATTCGTTGCGCATTTTACCCATTGCTATAGATAGGGATGAAGACAAAGAACTCGTGAGTTTGGTGCCTGTAAAAGCGGCTGCGGGGTATATGGCAGGCTATGGCGATATAGATTTTATAGAAACACTTCCACATTTTATGATGCCTTATCCCGAGTTACCACAAGATCGTACCTATCGTGTATTTCAAATTCAAGGAGAAAGTATGTTGCCGCTATTATCGGGTTCCTATGTGCTTTGCGAGTACATTCAAAACTGGAAAACCATTCGTAGTGACGAATGTTATGTTCTGCTCACCCAAGAGGATGGTGTGGTTTACAAACGTGTTATCAATCATTTGGAAGAAAAAAAGGAGTTGCTTTTAAAATCTGATAATCCAGAGTTTGATCCCTATACTGTTGCAGCCGATAAAGTTATGGAGGTTTGGAAAGCAGTGGGCTATACGAGTTTTCAATTACCAGATGGAAACTTTCAGCCAGTGGGCATGCGCGAACTTACGCAGTTGGTTATGGAAATGAAACGCGATGTGGATGGGATGAGCCCTTTGAAAAACTAGTTATTAGCTTCTCGCCACTAGTCTGTCTTAAATACGCAACGTCATTCTGAATGCTTATCTCATTACTTCGCTGCGCTTCGTTTTCGAGGAAGGTTCCAGAATGACATTATTAAATGAGGGAATATTGAGAGTATATTACTTCGAACAAAAACAGAATGACTTTTTATGTTGGGATGACGAATAATTTGGCACGAAGAATAGGAGAGCATAAAGCAGGAGAGGCTCCTAGTTTCACTAAACGATACAACGTGATTGATCTTGTTTATTTTGATGCTTTTCAAACGCCAACACAAGCAATTGCACGAGAAAAAAAATTAAAGACTTGGCATAGGCAATGGAAATTGGATTTGATAAAAGAGTTTAACCCAACAATGAGGGATATGTATGAGGACATTTTATAAAAGGAACAATAGATAGTGCGAACAAATAAAAACGAAGTAGTTCATATGGACCTCGATACATTTTTTGTGTCCGTAGAGAGGTTAATTGATAGTAGGTTAAACAATAAACCTATACTAGTTGGCGGGACAAGTGATCGTGGGGTGGTAGCAGCCTGTAGCTACGAAACGCGAACTTTTGGCGTTCATTCTGGTATGCCTATGCGAATGGCTCGTCAACTCTGCCCTGAAGCAATTATTATTCGAGGCAATACATCCAACTATACCAAGTATTCTAAAATGGTTACCGAAATTCTACAGGGAAGTTTGCCTATTGTAGAAAAATCGTCGATTGATGAATTCTATGCTGATATGACTGGTATGGATAATTTTTTTGGTACATACAAATTGGCCTCTGAGCTTAGGCAACGTATCATCAAAGAAACAGGCCTACCCATTTCCTTTGGTTTGTCAACCAATAAAACCGTATCGAAAGTGGCTACTGGTGAGGCGAAACCCAACAATCAAATTTTGGTTGAAAGCGGGAATGAAAAACTTTTTTTGGCGCCTCTTTCCGTAAAGAAGATTCCTATGGTAGGTGATAAAACCTATCAAACCCTTTGTAATTTGGGGGTAAAAAAAATAATAACCGTTCAGGAAATGCCCATTGAAATGATGGAGCGGGTCTTTGGTAAAAGTGGTCGCGTAATTTGGAAAAAAGCCAATGGCATTGACAATTCACCAGTAACTCCACATGTAGAGAGGAAATCTATTTCTACCGAACGCACCTTCGATAAGGATACTATTGATGTGGTAAAACTCAAAGGGATAATGACGGCGATGGCCGAAAACTTGGCTTTTCAATTGCGGCGTGGAAATAAGCTAACTTCTTGTGTAACAGTAAAGGTACGTTATTCTGATTTCAATACACATACCCTGCAAAAACGGATTCCTTATACTGCTTCCGACCACCAGTTGGTCGTTATTATCCAGAAGCTTTTTAAGCGATTGTATAATCGCCGTTTACTGGTAAGACTTATCGGTGTGCGTTACAGTTCACTAGTGGGTGGAGGCCATCAGATAAATCTTTTTGAAGACTCAGAAGAAATGGTGAACCTTTATCAGGCTATGGATAAAATGAGAATACGATATGGAGATAGAGCCGTGGTTCGTGCATCAGGGATGCAAGCTAAAGCAATAGGACGTTTTAGCGGAGAACCGCCAATACTACTTGCAAATTGTCGCCAATAATAATGCGAAGTCGTCATTCTGAACGCCTGTCTTAATACGCACTTCGTTTCGTTTTCGACTACGGCTTCAGAATGACGGATAAGAACAAATAAAAAATCTTGTATATAAACACCCACACCTATTATTCCTTTAAGTACGGTGCCATAGCGCCTGAAGAGTTGCTGAAACAAGCAAAAGAATGGGGCATTTCTGTGTTGGCGTTAACGGATATTAATAGTACTTCGGCAAGTTTGAATCACGTACGAATTGCGCATAAATATGGAATAAAACCTGTATTGGGAATCGACTTTAGAAATGGAGCTCAACAGCAATTTGTGGCTTTGGCAAAAAATAACGAAGGATTTGAGGAAATCAATATTTACCTGACTAAACACTTGCACTTAAAAGAGAAGATTCCACCTCGAGCACCTTCATTTAAGAATGTATTTGTTATTTATCCCTTTCATAATTATAAAGGTAGAAAATTGCGAGATAATGAGTTACTGGGGGTCCGTTCGCAAGACCTTATAAAATTGCAGCTATCCAAATGGAATGACAAAAAGAAAAAGCTAGTTGCATTGCAGACCGCCACTTTCCGAAATAAACATGAATATAATGCCCACAGGCTTCTAAGGGCCATTGATAATAATTGTTTACTCAGTAAATTATCTCCCGAAGAGGTAGCTCCAACGACTGAACTATTCCTTTCTCCAGAAAAAATAGAGGCAGCTTATTCAGATTTACCTCACCTTGTCAAAAACGCTAATAAGCTACTTGAAAAATGCTCAATAGAGTTTAATATTAATGGCGGAAATGGTACGGAAGAGGTGGAAGGTAAAAACCTGAAAACTTATACGGGTTCGGCTTCCAAGGATCAAAAGCTATTGCGTAAATTGGCTATGGATGGTTTGGCTTACCGTTACGATAAACCAGAGAAGGCTATTCTCTCTAGAATTGATAAAGAACTAGAAATAATAGAACAAAAAAATTTCGTATCTTACTTTCTAATCAATTGGGATATTGTGAATTATGCTCGACGTAAGGGCTACTTTTACATTGGAAGAGGGAGTGGCGCAAATAGTATAGTTGCTTATTTATTACGAATCACAGATGTTGATCCCATAGATTTGGATTTGTACTTCGAGCGGTTTATCAACTTGTACCGACAAAACCCACCCGATTTCGATATTGATTTTTCGTGGAGAGACCGGCAAGATGTTACGGATTACATTTTCAAACGATTTCCGAATACGGCATTACTTGCTACTTACAGCACTTTTCAATATAAAGCAGTAGTACGAGAACTTGGAAAAGTGTTTGGTTTACCTAAGCATGAAATTGATCGATTAGCACATGCTCGAGGCAATCTGGGTAAACTTGATGATTTGGCACAGTTGGTTATGAAATATACTGCTCTGATTCAAGGTTTTCCAAACCACCTAAGTATTCATGCAGGTGGAATTCTGATTTCTGAAAAGTCTATCCAATGTTATTCTCCCACTTTTATGCCTCCTAAGGGTTTTCAAACAGTACAATTCGATATGGTTGTGGCAGAAGATTTGGGGCTATATAAGTTCGATATTTTAGGACAGCGGGGGTTAGGTAAAATAAAGGATGGGGTGGAGCTAGTGCGAATCAATAATCCAAGAGAGCCAGCAATCGACATCCACGATATGAAACGTTTCAAGAAAGATAAAAAAGTTCGAGAAATGCTTCGAGAAGGTAAGGCAATTGGTTGCTTTTACGTTGAGTCTCCTGCCATGCGTATGCTTTTACGAAAACTGAAAGTCGATAATTATTTGGGACTGGTAGCAGCCAGTTCTATAATTCGCCCGGGAGTGGCCAAAAGTGGAATGATGCGAGAATACATTCTTCGGTATCGTTTCCCGGAACGACGCAAAACTGCTCATCCAGTTATGCTGGACATTATGCCAGAAACCTATGGTGTAATGGTATATCAGGAAGACGTGATTAAAGTTGCACACTATTACGCTGGGCTTACTTTAGGTGAAGCCGATGTTCTACGTCGTGGAATGTCGGGCAAATACCGATCGCATGCGGAGTTCCAAAAAGCGAAAGAGAAGTTCTTTTCCAATTGTTCTGATAAGGGGTATCCTTTTGACGAAGTTGCTGAAATATGGAGGCAGACCGAAAGTTTTGCTGGTTATGCTTTTTCTAAAGGTCATTCGGCTAGTTATGCAGTAGAAAGTTACCAGAGTTTGTTCCTCAAAGCCCACTATCCTTTGGAGTTTATGGTGGGTGTAATTAACAACGGGGGTGGATTTTATCGTACTCAGTTTTACATTCATGAAGCCAAAATGCACGGAGCCAATATTGAAGCACCTTGTGTAAATAAATCGGAGTACGAGAGCACTATTTATGGAAAAGATATCTACTTGGGAATGAATAGGGTTAATGAGCTAGAGAGTAGGGTAGCTGAGCAAATAGTAGTTGAATGCCAAGTGTATGGAGCGTATAAAAATTTCGACGATTTTGTGGATAGAGTGGCTATTTCTATTGAACAGATTACTATTTTGATACGAATAGACGCTTTTCGATTTACAGGTAAAAATAAAAGGCAACTGCTCTGGGAGGCTCATTTGAAGCTTAGTAAAGAAAAGAAAAGAGAAATTATACGTAATGAACTTTTTGAAGTAAAACGAAAAGAATACAAAATGCCCAGTTTAGAAGTCAGCCGTATGGAAATGATTTTTGACCAAATAGAATTACTAGGTTTCCCTCTGGTTAATCCCTTTGAGCTTTTAAGTGAGATACCCAAGAATAAGCTCTTGGCTGCAGACATGCCTGAGTTTTTAAATAAAAATATGACTATTTTAGGTTATATGGTTACGATTAAACAGACTAAAACAAGCAAGGGTGATCGTATGGTTTTCGGAACATTTATTGACTCTGCGGGGCATTGGATTGATACGGTTCATTTTCCGCAAGTAATAGCTCAGTTTCCGTTTCGAGGGCGAGGGGTTTATGCGATTACGGGTAAGGTAGTCGAGGAATTTGGGTTTTATAGTTTGGAAGTTGTCCGACAAATTATGTTAGAGACAACTGAAGATCCTAGGTATACGGATAAGAAAAAATCCAGTAGAATTAGTCTGGTTAAAAGTGTGGCAGTCCAAGAGTAGAAGATTATAAACTAAAATGTAAAAGTAAATTTAGTTTAATATCGTCTAATTCCAAAGCGAAACATAATCACTTTTTTAGAATTTAATTGTCTGTTAAATATAAAATTAAACGATTTTGGCGCTTTTCTTCTATCCATGAATTTCAATTCTTTTATTGTTTTTATCCTTTTGGGAATTATTGTTTTTCCAACAAACCTAGTTGCGCAAAAAAGAGGTGGAAAAAATAGATCTATAGTACTAAACGATAATGGAAGCAAACTATCTATTCTTAGTAAAGTTGTCAATGAGAAAAAACATCCGCTCCCTTATACACCAATTGAAGTTTATTCAGTAACCGATTCTCTAATAATAGCTGGCAGAAAAAACGATTATAAAGGTTTATTTGAATTAAAAGTTCCTAAAGTAGTTTACTATTTACAGATTAGTTTTTATCTCTAAAAATTAAGGCTGTTTCCAATGTTATGATAGAAAAAGCTGACGTTCAACTAAAATTAATTACCAAAATAGATGTGCTAATTGGCAGAAAAAACGCACTAGATTTGGCGGAGGTGAATTTGAAGGCGGAGATATGGGAGGATAATTTAATCCTTTACACATCTAAACCCAAGATGCCGCATTCCTGTATCTTCCGAAATCCCTTCTCTTGCACTATTCCTATAGTTTTCACAATAGGAAACATGGCATAAGTACGAGCCGCCTTTATGAACTCTTTCGATGGTATAAGGTTCCTGGGGATTCCAACTTTTGTCAGGCCCTTTTGGATTTTCACACAACGTAATTCCCTTAATTTGATCGTAGTAATTTACAGCATACAAGTCAGAACACAATTCCCAAACATTACCCGCCATATCGTAGAGCCCGAAGTTATTTGGCGGATATTGTCCAGCGGGTGCAGTGCCATAATAACCATCCTCTAATGTATTGACATATGGGAATTCCCCTTGCCAAATGTTCGTCAATTGAATTCTACTCGAATTGTCCTTGATAGGATCGAGATTGCCCCATGCGAAGCGTGTATTTTCAACTCCTCCTCGAGAAGCATATTCCCATTCCGCTTCAGTTGGTAGTCTTTTTCCACTCCATTTACAATAAGCGAGGGCATCCTCATAAGTAACATGAACCACTGGGTGATTCATTCGGTCAACAATGTCAGAATCTGGGCCATCAGGATGCCTCCAATTGGCACCAATTTTCCATTTCCACCATTGGTTAATATCGTTTAAAGGGACTTTATGATTGGGTGGTGAAAAAATTAGTGAACCTGCTTGAAGAATGCTATCTGCAGGCTTGGGAGTGCCAGGAGCAACTTGAGTTCTTATTTCTTCCCAATCTACATCTCGTTCCGCAGTTGTGGTATAATTAGTTGCTTTGGTAAATTCTGAAAATTGAGAATTAGTTACCTCTGTTTTATCCATCCAAAAACTATTTACTCGTGATTTATGTGCGGGATATTCTCTTCGATATTCACCTGAAATGGTTGCTCCTTGAGTAAATTCCCCTCCAGGAATCCAAACCATATTATTGGGCTGTTTTTCATCATTCAACTCCTTTACCTTCGAATTATTGGTATTGTCTTTGGATTCACAAGACCCCATTAACAAAAGAAAAGCGCTAACACAAGCTATTAAAATTGATTTTATCAATGGAATAAAATTAATGAGAAATGACTGTTTCTAAAGTTTTTTGGTAACTCAAATCAATCATTTCTTGAGAACGATCAAAATCGTAAGTTCCACATACGTTTCGTGCAATAATAATTTCTATATCCAGAGGGTAGGCGGCTATTTTTTGTATTGCAATTGTACTTTGCATAGTATCAAATGCTTTGTTACTAACATTATACATTATCCATGATGAAATTTCTTTAAATCTAGGAGCTTTTTTTAGTTGATCAAATAAGGCAACGGGTGAGCCAATAGAAGAATCTAAAACCGATTTAATTTGATAATTGTTTTCTTCTAGATATTTCATTACTCCTAAATGAGAAATACCTCTTGCTCCGCCTATTCCTATTGCTAATGAGACTGTTTTAGACATATTTTTTCAGCTTGATTTAATTGTGGTGAAATTACATTGAAAAGCGGATTTCATATTTATAATATCCTAAAAGTTTGCACCAGCCTCAATAAATTCATTTTTTATTTTTTCCAAATTAAATACAATAAATCGTTCAAAAAGTTGGAAAATGACTAAAAAATTTAAGAATAAAGGCAAATCTAAAATGAATAAACAAGCCTCATTTTTTCTTATTATTGGCACAATAAAAAACTATGAATAAAAATTTCAATAGCGGCGGTTCAATGGGAACACTTCCCGTTTTTATGACCGCAATTAGTACCATTTTAGGTGCTATACTTTTCTTGAGATTTGGATATGCAGTTGCTAACGTTGGACTTATAGGTGCCTTAGCAATTATTTTACTTGGTCATTTAGTTACTATTCCAACGGCAATGGCAGTTGCCGAAATTGCCACAAATACAAAAGTGGAAGGAGGTGGAGCTTACTATATGATATCCCGATCATTTGGACTCAACATTGGAGCTTCAATAGGAATTGCTTTGTATTTTTCGCAAGCCATTAGTGTTGCATTTTATGTGATAGCCTTTGCCTTTTCTTTTGAACCAATAAGTGAAATTATTTTTAATCATTATGGTTTTTATGTTTCAAATACGGTTGCTGGTTTGGTTTTTATGGCACTGTTGGCTCTTCTCATGCTCACAAAAGGGGCAAATATTGGAGTTAAAGCTCTTTATTTAGTAGTGGCTATTTTGGTAGTTTCTCTTGCCATGTTTTTTGCCGGCGAAGTGTATTCTCAACCCGCCCTTGACATTAGAGAAACGATTAAAAGTCCAGACGATTTCTTTTATGTTTTCACCATCATTTTCCCAGCATTTACTGGTATTGCAGCTGGTTTGGGATTGTCAGGTGATTTAAAAAACCCAAAAATTTCTATTCCAAACGGTACACTTTGGGCAACTATTACAGGCATTATTGTTTATGTGGCGGTGGCTTTCAAACTATTTTATTCTGCAAGTTTAGAAGACCTAGGAAATACGGATGTTTTAATAATGGGGAAAATCGCCATTTGGGAACCAATAATTCCCATTGGTTTGGGCTGCGCCGCTATTTCATCTGCTCTTGGATCTATTATGATTGCTCCACGTACTTTGCAGGCATTAGGTGGTGATAAAGTTTTTCCTGCGAATTTAAGCTCTTGGTTTTCAAAAGGAAAAGGAAAGTTTAACGAACCGTTTAATTCCACTATTTTAACCTGCGCCATTGCCTTTTTATTCATTGCTATTGGCGAATTAGATACAGTAGCTCAAATAATTTCCATGTTTTTCATGGTTACTTATGGCGCAATTTGTTTGATTAGTCTTTTAGAACATTTTGCAGCAGACCCGAGTTATCGGCCAACATTTAAATCAAAATGGTATTTCTCTTTGTTTGGCGCTGTATTGTGCTTCTATCTTATGTTTAAGATGAACACTATTTATGCCTTTCTTTCCATTTCAATAATGGCCGTTATCTATTTATGGGCTTCCAAAGTAGGGAATACAGAAGAAGATGTAGCCAAGCTATTACGTGGGGTTTTATTTCAACTCAATAGAGAAATTATGGTTTACATTCAAAAACGTTCTTCAAGCAAAGAACAAGGATGGAGACCATTTATTATTTGTGTTTCAGGACAAACCTTTGAACGTACTTCTGCATTAGATTTAACTCGTTGGCTGAGTCAGCGTCATGGTTTTGGGACATACATTCATTTTATTGAAGGTTTTTTAGATAAAAAAACATATCGATTTTCACAGATTACAAGAAGAAGATTGGTGAGCCTTATTCGAGGTACAAATTCTAAGGTTTATTTAGATACCATTGTTTCCCCTTCATATACCAGTGCCATTGCCCAAAGTATTCAGCTTTCCGGTGTTTCTGGAAAAGGTAATAACTTAATTATTTTTGAATTTCCAGATGATGAAGAAAAGCATTTGGATGAAGTAGTAAAAAATTACAATTTACTACATGCAACCAATTTTGATGTTTGTGTGTTGAGAACTACATACAAAGGTTTTGGAAGGCACAAAAGCATTCATGTTTGGATTTCAGCACGGGACGTAGAAAACTCGAATATGATGATTCTAATGGCCTATATTCTTAATGGGCATTCTGAATGGAAGGGTTGTGAAATAAAAATATTCTCTGGTTATATGAAAGGACAATTGGAAGAGAAAACTAAACGATTGATGGATGTTATTGAATCTGGTCGTTTACCAATTAGCAAGAAAAATATTGAGCTTATTCCACAAGAAGGAGAGCTAATTTCTTCTGTAATAGAACAGAAATCTGCGGATGCTGACCTTACTATTTTAGGATATACCAGCGAACAGCTTACAGAAAATGAAACAGATACATTTGGTCAGTCACCTAAACTTGGTAATACCTTATTTGTGAGTGCCTTTATGGAGAAAGAGATAAAGTAGTTGGAGGTTGAACGTAATTGAACAATTCTTTTCACTCCACAACAAGGAATGTGGATCGTATTGAAAAAAAAAGCCTCATTCAAAAATTTTGAATGAGGCTTTTTTTTTGTATTAAGTTTTTGAGTTTTTATTTCGCAGCTGAATACCTACGATTTACTTCGTCCCAATTAATAACATTGAAAAAATTCTCAATATATTCAGGTCTTCTGTTTTGATATTTTAAGTAATAAGCGTGTTCCCAAACATCAAGAGCCAAAATAGGAGTTCCACTACATCCAGCATCCGGCATTAGTGGATTGTCTTGGTTTGGAGTAGAACATACTTCAAGCTTTCCGCCATTTACACAAAGCCAAGCCCAACCAGAACCAAATCGAGTAGCCGCAGCTTTTGAAAACGCATTTTTAAAAGATTCGAATCCACCTATATCGGTTTCTATCGCTTTAACAACATCTCCACCTGGAGTTCCACCATTTGGTGACATGATGTCCCAAAATAAACTGTGATTATAAAAACCACCACCATTGTTTCTAATAGCAGTACTATAATCACCAATATTGGCAAGGATATCTTCAATAGATTTATCTTCTCCGCCAGTTCCTTCAATGGCGTTGTTCAGATTAGTAGTATATCCATTATGATGTTTGCTGTGGTGAATTTCCATAGTCATAGCATCAATATTTGGAGCTAATGCGCTATAATCATACGCTAAATCAGGGAGTTTAAAAGACATAATTTTTGTTTTAAAATTTTTATAAAATAAGAAGTTCAAATATATAATTTACCAAAATGAATTGGGTATTAAATAACATTAATATTGTTGAGCTTGATTCGGGGGGTAGTAAACGGATTCAAATATTAGTAGAAAGTCAAATTGGAAACAAAATCTGTTTATTTTAAAAACCTAGATGCCATTCGGTTTATCGGAGCCATGTTTGTTTTTCTTCAACATGCATTTATTCCTTTTTCCTATCAGTTTAAAGTTGAAAATCCAATTTTATCTAAATTTATTACATTTGTAACTACTGGTGGAATAGGGGTTTCGTTGTTTTTTGTACTTAGTGGCTTTCTACTCACTTATCTTATTATTACTGAAGTTGAAACCACCGGAAAACTAAATTTAAAGAACTTTTACATTCGTCGTTTCTTGCGAATTTGGCCTTTGTATTTTGCCGTTGTTGTTCTTTGGTTCGTGATTTTTAACGGTGTGAAATCTTTCTTCGGATTTGAGTTTACTAATTATTCTAACATTTTCATGCACTTGAGTTTTCTGAGTAATTTCGATTTAATTAAAATTCACCAATCTGGGCAGGGAATTCATGGCATGTTTCAAAACATTAACTGGTCGGTTTCAATTGAAGAGCAGTTTTATCTGTTTTGGCCTCTTGTGTTTTTGCTTCCAAAAAAGTTTTGGTTGCTATTGATATCTGGTCTGCTGCTCTTTTCCATTTGGTTTAGAGTTGAAAATGCTAATGTGCCTTATTTAAACTATTTACATACTTTTTCTGTATTAGTTGATCTTGTCATGGGCGGGCTATTTGCTTATGCGACAATATATTCTAAAAAAATAAGAAAGGCCTTCGAGAATACAAATACTCTAAGTCATACAATGCTATTTATTTTCACATTTTTAGTTCTCTTATTTTGTGTAAATCTAATTTTCGGAATTGATGGTAATCCTTTTTCAAGGGTTGTTTCCAGCTTTTTGTTTGCATCAATAATTGCCTCACAAGCATTCACAAAAAACAAATCTATTTTAAATTTAGGCAACTATAGTTTTCCCACTTATTGGGGCGGATTAAGCTATGGTATTTATTTACTACATCCTGTTGCTATTAAAATATTGGATTTAAGTTGTAGAAAACTAAATATAGATTACCGGGCTAGTTTTTGGAGTGAATTGATAGTTGCTTGTTTAGTTTTTATTTTAACATTGTTGTTAAGTAAGCTGAGTTATAAATTCTTAGAATCTAAATTTTTAAGGCATAAAAAACAATTCCAATCCATAAAAAGCCATTAAACAAAACAAATGACGACAAAAGAATTTATAGAAAAATTGCCAAAGGCCGAATTGCACTTACATATAGAAGGGAGTTTTGAGCCAGAACTTATGTTCGAAATCGCAAGGAGAAACAAAGTAGAAATTCCTTACAACTCGATTGAAGAAGTGAAAAATGCCTATCAGTTTAAAAACCTTCAAGAGTTTTTAGATATTTATTACGCCGGAGCCAATGTGTTATTAAAAGAACAAGATTTTTATGATCTTACTTGGGCTTATCTTATTAAGGTAAATTCTCAAAGTGTAAAACACGTCGAAATATTCTTTGATCCACAGACACACACGGATAGGGGAGTTTCTTTCGAATTTGTTATAAAAGGAATTCATTCTGCATTAGAACACGGGAAAAAGGAATTAGGTATAAGCTTTAAATTAATCATGTCTTTTTTAAGGCATTTAAGTGAAGAGGAAGCCTTTAAAACTTTGGTGGAAGCTCTTCCATATAAAAAATGGATAGATGGAGTAGGCCTAGATTCTTCTGAAAAAGGAAACCCTCCTTCTAAGTTTCATAAAGTGTTTTTTAAAGCTATTGAAGAAGGATTTTTAACGGTAGCACATGCTGGAGAAGAAGGTCCTCCTGAATACATTTGGGAAGCAATTAAATTATTGAACGTTACTAGAATAGATCATGGAAACGCTTGTATAAATGATGAAGATTTACTTGAGTATTTATCAGAAAAGCAAATCCCTTTAACATTATGTCCACTTTCTAATTTGGAACTGAAAGTAATATCAGAATTGAAGGATTTTCCAATTCTAGAAATGATGAAAAAAGGGCTTTTGGTAACTATAAATTCTGACGATCCAGCTTATTTTGGAGGGTATATGAATGAGAATTTCATTGGAATAGCTAATGCTTTAGACTTATCACATAATCAATTATCAATATTGGCTAAAAATGGATTTAAGGGTAGCTGGTTATCTGAAGAAGACAAGGAAAAGGCTTATTTGGAAATTGATAATTTATTGATTTAACTTTTAATCAAAAAGCCAATGTAATGAGTGTTTTAACTTGTACAAAATACTTGAATTTTATTGCGGCCGAATGTGATCGTCATTTGGCAGGTGGTGAAGTGACAGTTGATGAACTGCTGGCGTTGAAAATTGAGCTGTCACGATTTTTGAAACAAATAGAAAAAAGTGATATTTCTGCTGAAATCAAATCGAAAATAATGGATTTAAGAATTGATTACATAAGTTCTAAAATTGAAATAGATATTGGTTTAGTATTAATTTGGATAATTTATTTTGGAGTCTGGGCTTACCTTTCAGAGTATAGAATTCAAGAAAAAAGAAAATTTGCTCTTCTAGATTTAAAAGGGCAAGTATCAGGTTTAAGTTCATTTATTTTATTGGATACGTAAAACTACAAGCCGTTTTACTTCATTTCTTTGGTCTCGTTAACCCAAGTACCGTAAGTGATACTCAATCCATTTTTAAAATAGAACACAGCCCCATAATGGTGGGTTACTTGCTGGTATTCATCACCTCGGTCTCCGTAAACATGAACTCTCTTTACAATCTTTTTGTTTTTTTCGTCTAATTTTTCTTCTGTCCAACCTTCTTTGTAAAGAGTCGCTAAATATTTTCTAAAATTTTCAGTGTTTTTATAAGGTTTATCTACCGGTTTTACTTCTTCCTTTTTTTGTGGAACACTTTGTTTTTTTAGAGTGGCTTTTGGTTTTGTTTTCGCAATTATCAAAGTATCCTTTGCCGGTGGATTAGATTCTGTAATAGGTTTGGGCTCAACTTCTATTTCTACTTCTTCTTCCTCTTCTTCAGCATTGCTCTCTAAAAAAACTGTATCCTTTTTTAAGTACACAACTGAAGGAACCACGATTTCTGGAGGGATTGTATCTTTTATAGTATCCAGTTGTTCTACTATTAGTTTTTCCGTTTCTTTTTTCTGCAACAGAATTTTTATATCTCTTATTTTGGCAATTGTTTTTTGGTCTTTCGGATTTAGTTTTAGAGCCTCATTATAGGTCAATAATGCCAATTTTAACTTTCCATCTTGAAATTGCTTATGTGCTTCCTTGCTTTTTAAATCAAATTTCTCCAGCTGGTCTTGCTGTTTCCAGTACTCGTCATAAACACCTTTTTTAGTTTTCTTTTGGGCAACTGAGCCAAAGGGTAACAAGAGAATCATAAGTAAAATAAGTAGTCTCAAATTAGGGGGATTTTTGCAAATATATTTCTAGATAAATGACATGTTCATAATATTTGTTCTTTTTAACAACGCTCAATTGTTGGAATTCCCTAATTTGGTAGACCCATAAGGAAGGTAATAATACACAATATTATGAGCCGTAGAAAATTGTTAATTTACACCAAAACCATCTTACGTAAAGTGAGTTTTGACATTCGACTATTTCAAAAAGAACTCAGAAAGGCATTAACTTTATTGTCAGACCAAGATGTAGAAGTATTAAAACGTTGGGTATTGAGGAATTTTTATAAACAGGCAGCTCCAGTTTTATTACCAGTTTAACTTTTACTTTTATTATAAAGGTGCATTGCTGATATTAGAAAAAAGGGAGCTAAAGGAGATTCAATAAATTCTATAATATATCTGGATACAGTATACCCCTCCTTTATAAATCCTGTAATATATCCAATTCCAAAAAGGATAAAAGACAAACCAAATATTGCTGTGAAGAATAATACAGTGATTTTTAAGTATTCTTTTTTGTCAAATATAATTTTCACCAAGACTAAGCTGAGTCCCATAAAAATGGCAGCAAATAGAAAAGTTAGAAAATATTTGAAGATATAGAGGTTGTTATAACTCCAGGAATTAAGAACGCTTAAGAATGAAGTGAGTTCGAATGAAATTTTTTGGGTGCTTAAAGATCCTAATCGGGAGTTTATACTTTCAAAAACAAACTCTCGAAGATACCCAACAAAAAAGAGGGAAATACCAAGGATTATAATTTTAGCCTTTTTGAACACTATCTGAAAGTTTATTGGCCCATAAATACCACAGAACAAACACGTAAGAATAAACTAAAATGGTAAAGGTGTAGGTGTGGTTAAAGTCTAAAGCTTCTGGATAGTACTTTACAATAATAGTAAGTGCAACAACTCTTAAGACATTTAAAATATGGATAGTAATAATTCCAAAAGGAATATACCAAAGCTTTTTTATTATTGATCCAGGATAAGTCAAAACAAATCCGGTAAACAGAGCAAACAGTTTTATTCCATTACAAGAGTCACCAATCCAAACTTCATCGGAACCAACAATTCCGATTGTTCTAATTTCAGGTCCGTAATAACTAGAAGAACCTGATTCAAAACCGAATAATTGTAAAACTAAACCAACGTGATCTATAATAGATACAATTACCCAAGTATCAATAGTACGATTCGGTTGTAGCCAATTATCGTAAATTAAAAACCAAAAAATGTAAAGGGAAAAGGCGAATACTACAAATCGGAAAAGTGGATTATCCCAAAGTTTTTTCATAAAGGGATTATCCCTTAGATTTTAGTTGGTCGTTTATTTTTTTACCTCCCAAAGCAACTCCAGCAGCAATTAATATAGAAATTCCACCATCAATTGGCACACATGGAGGAGGAATACAGCCACCCGCTCCACCAGGACCACCGCCACCACCTGGAGGGCCAGCTAACAAATTAGTACCAAGAAACATAAAGCCCGCAAGCATTAAAATCGGAAGAATATTTATTAGTGTCTTTTTCATAATTTGTAAATTATTGTCTTGCAAAAATAACGAATTTACTTTATTCTAGTCCTATATTAATTTGACGTATTGTTCACCTTCGTTTGTTGAGAGATGCAAGATGTACATTCAATTGTCAGATGGAAGATCGATTAAAACCCTTGACTTCTTCACGTTTAACCTTTCTCTTTTCTATGCTTTTCCATGAATATCTAAAACCATTAATTTTAAATAGTAAACACAATAAAAGTTTTACTGCCTTACTCTTCTAATCAGATTTACATAATGCGTATACCTTTCCATAACTTCTTGAACATAAGCATAAGGTTCGCTTCCTCTGCAATAACCATGTTTGCATACTTCATCGCTGTAAAATTTCTTTTCCGACTTTTTTTGAATAAATTCAGCTACATTACCTGTCCAAAGAGTAGGGTCTTTTCCATATTTATCAGTCAGGTTTCTAGCATCAATAACATGCCCCAACCCAACATTAAAGGAGGCTAAAACAAATTTATGTCTTTCTAAACTATCTGTAATAGATTGAGTCCAAACTCCATCAAGCCATTTCAAATAACTGGTGCCTGCCATTAGGTTTGCTTCAGGGTTATTCAACATAGTGCTATCTACATTATAGGCCATAGCGGTTTGTGGTAGTAATTGTAAAAGGCCACTAGCTCCAGTCCATGATTTGGCATTTGGGTTGAACTTAGACTCTTGGTATATTTGAGAAGCTAATAACCGCCAATCTAAATTTATGGTCTTAGCATATTTTTTAATCAGATCGTCATAAGGAGAAATTCCTCCTATAAGAGAGCTGTATTCACTTTTCAGTTTTTTCTTCAGTACAGTTCTGGCTCTGAAATATTTAGTGTAAATGGTATAATAATCATTTCCTTTTTTCTCTTTTCTGAGCCAATTATTAACAGCAATTTGCAAATTAGTATCGCCTTGTCTCATTGCCCATGCTATGTTTTGAGGGAAACTAATTGCAACATGAATATCAATATTTGGGTGCAGTTTTTTTTGAACTTTTGCAATATTTTCATCCGCTATTGTAAACTCAATATTTCCTTTTGAAACCTGATCAATTAATTGAATGGTTTTATTCAGAACATCGTGGTCGTTAGAATCACTGAGTAAAACAATATCAATGTCTTGTCCAATTTCTTCCTCTAAATTCTTTAATCTATCGTAAAAAGAAGATCCTCGTCTAACATGTACTTTTCTACCGCCTAACTCGGATGCATTTTTAATTTTATTTTTATTATTCCGATTTTGAATTAAAACTTGTCGCGTTTTAAGTATTGGCTCCGAAAATGTAACCAAATTAGCCCTGTCTTTAGTGATCGTAATATTTGCCGCTACAATATCACCTTGACCTTCATTTAGCATATTAATTATTTCGTCCATGCTGTAGACTACCTTTACCTCTAAATCAATATTTTGAGTTTCAGTAAATCGTTTTAATAATTCATATTCAAAGCCCATAGGTTGGCCTTTATATGAAAAGTAGCTCGTAGTAGAGTTATCAACCAACGCCACCAAATGTCCACGAGAATTTATAGAATCAAGATCATAAGAATAGGGGAGAACTTTGTTAGTTTTTAAGCTATCGTTAGGTTTACAGCCATAAAGGGTCATCAATCCGATGGAAATCGAAAAGATAATTTTATAAACTAACCTATGACTTTTGAGAGAATCCAATAGAATGCTAATACAAGACCAATGTAGATAAACATACGATACGAACCTTTATATGTTCTAGCTGTTTGTTTTAAATCTTTTCGATATAGAAATACCATCGAGATAACAAAAATCCCTAAGAATATGGTGGCAAACAGTAATTGACCTCTTGAAAACATGTAATTTACAATTATTTAGGCTGTGTAGCCTGTATTTGTTTTTGGAACTGATCGTAAATAAAATTGGAGTATCGTTGGTATTCGTCTGTCGCAAAAAATATTAATGTTCCTAAAAGTGGCTCTGGTGTCTTGTATCCGGATATTACATTTATCCTGTTGTAACTTGTATCTAACATTACAAAGGATGGATAGCTCATTTTCCCCTCCAACAAAGTGTATGCGAAAAGATTTGTACCACGTTTTGAAGTAGGAGATACATCGTAAAACTTATAATTATTGAAGGTAACTGTGTCTCTTCTTTCAGCATCAAACTTTACACAATAATAATTTTTGCTTATATAATCAACAACTGTAAGATCTGTAAAAGTGGTTGCATCCATACGTTTACACCATCCGCACCAATCTGTATATAAATCAATAAATACTTTTTTCTTTTCTATTGTCATGGCAACCTCTAATTCAGATAAAGTCATCCATTTAACTCCAGTTTTTAACTGAGAAAAACTAGAAAAAGAAATTGTCATTAGTAGAAGGAAAATAAAAACTCTCATATTTTTTTTTAGAAGCGCCAAATATAGCCTTATGGCAGGCTTATAATTTGCTATTTTGTGAAGTAAAACGGACAATTCAAAGCTTTTTAAGAAACTTTTGTTTTTTTAAGTTTGAATTACTCCCGGGTTAAAAACAGGAATATCCTTATTGTGATTCGCAGCTTCTATTCCCATACTTATCCATGTTCGTGTATCTACAGGGTCAATAATGGCGTCTAACCACAATCTGGAAGCGGCATAATAAGGTGAAGTTTGCTCATTATACTTTTTTGTAATTTTGTCTAAAATCTCTTTTTCTTTATCCGGAGAAATTTCTTCACCTCGTGATTTCATTCCAGCAACTTGAATTTGAAGCAATGTCTTTGCCGCCTGAGCCCCACCCATTACGGCAACCTTTGCAGTTGGCCAGCCTACAATAAGTCTTGGATCATAAGCCTTACCACACATGGCGTAATTGCCTGCGCCATAAGAGTTACCGGTAATAATTGTAAATTTAGGAACTACAGAATTAGCAACGGCACTTACTAGTTTTGCTCCATCTTTTATTATTCCGGACTGTTCACTTTTAGAACCCACCATAAATCCGGTAACGTCTTGAAGAAAAACTAGCGGTATTTTTTTCTGGTTGCAATTCATAATAAATCGAGCTGCTTTGTCTGCCGAGTCGTTATAAATAACTCCTCCGAATTGCGTTTCTCCATTTTTCGATTTCACCAATTCGCGCTGGTTTGCAACTATACCAACAGACCAACCATCAATTCTTGCATAGCCACAAACTATAGTTTTGCCGTATAGCTCTTTGTATTCTTCAAATTTTGAATCGTCTACAAGACATTCAATTATTTCATTTACATTGTATGGCTTTGCCCTACTAGCCGGCATAATTCCATACATATCTCGTGCATTTCTTTTTGGTTTAAGATTCTTTTTTCTATCGAAACCAGCTTTTTCAGAGTGTCCAATTTTATCTATAATGTTTCTGATTTTCGTAAGACAATCTTTGTCGTCTTTTGCCTTGTAATCAGTAACTCCGCTTATTTCGCAGTGTGTTGTGGCTCCACCAAGTGTTTCATTGTCAATATCTTCACCAATGGCGGCCTTTACTAAATAACTACCGGCTAAAAATATGGTTCCGGTTTTATCTACAATTAAAGATTCATCGCTCATAATAGGAAGGTAAGCACCACCCGCAACGCAAGAACCCATAATAGCTGCTATTTGAGTAATTCCCATAGCACTCATTTTAGCGTTATTTCTAAATATGCGTCCAAAATGTTCTTTGTCTGGAAATATTTCATCTTGCATAGGAAGGAAAACCCCAGCACTATCTACTAAGTAAATAATAGGTATGTGGTTTTCCATGGCTACTTCTTGAAAACGAAGATTTTTCTTACCAGTAATTGGAAACCAAGCGCCTGCCTTAACAGTTGCATCATTTGCTACAATTACACATTGTCTTCCACTTACATATCCAATTCCACCAACAACACCCCCAGAAGGGCAACCGCCATGTTCTTCGTACATTCCTTCACCCACAAAAGCACCTATTTCTATAAAGTTGGATTTTGGATCCCGTAAAAAATCAATCCGCTCACGGGCAATCATTTTTCCTTTTTGGTGCTGTTTGTCAATCTTTTTTTGCCCGCCACCCAATTCAACTTTCGCGAATTTCCTATTCATTTTTGAAATCAGTTGTTTCATAACATCCTCATTCATATTGAATTCTAGCTCTTCTTTTTTGTTTTTGAATGGATTCATGTGCTTTTGTCTAAGGAAGGCAAATGTATGTTAGGATTGTGGAATAGGAAAGAGCTTAAAGCTTAGTGAATATCTAATAAATTGTAAAATAAAAATAACTAACTAAGCTTAATAACGATAAAATAGGCAAGAAAATCAGTGGATTATTACAAGAATGTAAGTTTCCATCATACAAGCTCTTTATATTTTTTTTAAAAAGCCACTGTAAAAATTACTTAAAATCTCTTGCTTGAACTACATTCGCGAAACAAAAATAGGAAGGACATTATTCCTTCGGGTATAAATATAAAATGGCAAAACTCAATACTCCTAAAGGAACACGTGATTTTTTACCCGAGCAAGTTGCTCGTAGAAATTATATTTTCCAAACCGTAAAAGATGTGTTTGATACCTTCGGTTTTTCTCCCATTGAAACTCCAGCTATGGAGCTCAAAGAAACTCTTATGGGAAAGTATGGGGAAGAAGGAGACAGGCTAATATTTAAGATATTAGCAAGGGGAGATAAATTGAAAAAAGCTCTGAGTAATGACAGTGAGGCTCAACTTTCTGAAGAAGCACTTCGTTACGACCTTACAGTTCCATTTGCCCGTTTTGTTGTACAACACCAAAACGACCTTTCTTTTCCATTTAAACGCTACCAAATTCAACCAGTATGGCGCGCCGATAGACCTCAAAAAGGAAGATATCGAGAATTTTACCAGTGTGATGTAGACATGATTGGTTCTGATTCATTATTGAATGAAGTGGAATTGATACAACTTGTTTCTGAAGTGTTTACTAAACTTAAGCTTCCCGAAGCCACTATAAAACTTAACAACAGAAAAATTTTGGAGGGCATAGCTCAAGTTATTGGAGAGCCAGAAAAATTGATTGGTATCACTGTCGCGCTAGACAAATTAGATAAAATTGGCAGAGAAAAAGTTGAGGCAGAGCTTCGGAAAAAAGGACTATCGGATGACTCAATTAGTCAATTGGGGGTTTTGTTCGAAAACTCTAGTTTAGAATCGGTATCTGGTTTTCTTTCAGATTCGGAAGTAGGTCAAAAGGGAGTTGAAGAGCTCAATTTTATTTTCGATTATGCCAAAGAATTGGGACTGAAAAATTGTGAATTTGACCCAACCCTTGCCCGTGGACTTAACTACTATACTGGAGCTATTTTCGAAGTGGTTCACCCAGATTTCCCATCCAGTATATGCGGAGGTGGACGATACGACGACCTGACCGGAATATTTGGTTTAAAAAATGTTTCTGGAGTAGGAGTATCTTTTGGGGCGGACAGAATTTACGATTTGATGCTCGATAAGGAATTGTTCCCAGTTCAAGTATCTGAAACAACTAAATTAATGTTTGTCAATTTTGGAGAAACCGAAGCCAAACAGTGTGTGAAATGGGCTTATGCTCTTCGTTTGGAAGGAATTAATACAGAAGTTTATCCAGATTTGGCCAAAATGAAAAAACAAATGAAATATGCCAACGATAAAAACATACCCTTTGTGGCCTTGGTCGGTGACAGAGAAATTGAGTCAGGTTTACTGACGGTAAAAGATATGATCAAAGGAGACCAGTGGGAAGTTTCTATTTCTGATCTCATTAAAAAACTTAAATAATTATGCAAGTACATAACATTTCAGCTTATCATTTATCTCTTGAGAATATTGAAAATATTCTTGCAACGAATGCCTATTTAGAGTTAGGTGAAGGAGCACAAGATAGAATTCAAATCTGCAGAACCTATCTCGATAATAAACTAAAAAACTCAGATAGTCCTATCTATGGTATCAATACGGGTTTTGGTTCTTTGCATGACAAAACAATTTCGCCAAAGGATTTGAATCAATTGCAGAGAAATTTGGTATTGTCTCATGCTTGCGGAATGGGAGCAGAAGTGCCACAAACCATTGTAAAGCTTATGCTTTTACTTAAAATTCAAGGTTTGAGTTATGGGCATTCTGGAGTTCAATTGGTTACGGTAAACCGTTTGATAGACTTATACAACAACGACATTTTGCCAGTTGTGTATCAACAAGGTTCTTTAGGTGCATCAGGTGATTTAGCTCCTTTAGCACATTTGGCTTTACCATTAATAGGCGAAGGTGAAGTATATCACGATGGACGTAAAAAACATTCTTCCGAAATTTATGAAGAGTTTGGCTGGGAGCCACTTGTTTTACAAAGTAAAGAAGGTCTGGCTTTGCTAAACGGCACTCAATTCATGAATGCTTATGCTGTTTGGGAATATTTAAAAGCGAAAAAACTATCGGAACGAGCTGACTTAATTGCCTCTATTTCGTTAGAAGCTTTTAACGGCAGTTCAGAACCTTTTGACGAAGACCTTCATATTATTAGAAATCATACCGGACAGTTAAAAACCGCGAAGAATATTCGTCAATATCTTACAGGAAGTGAAATGATGAGACAGGACAAAAAACACGTTCAGGATCCCTATTCATTTCGATGTATTCCACAAGTTCATGGAGCTTCAAAGGATAGTTTAAAACACATAGAGAAAGTAATTGAAAATGAGGTAAATGCAGTTACCGATAACCCTACAATTTTCCCTGAAAAAGATAAGATTTTAAGCGGAGGAAATTTCCATGGACAGCCACTTGCTTTAGCGCTGGATTTGTTAGCGATTACATGTGCTGAATTAGCATCAATTTCAGAAAGAAGGAGTTATAAATTAATTTCTGGTCAACGTGATTTACCGCCTTATTTGGTAGCAAACCCTGGGTTAAATTCTGGATTTATGATTCCTCAATATACAGCGGCAAGTATTGTTAGTCAAAACAAACAGCTCTGTACACCTTCTTCAGTGGATACTATTGATAGTAGCAACGGTCAGGAAGACCATGTAAGTATGGGAGCTAATTCTGCGACAAAATGCTACAAAGTGGTTCAAAATCTACAGCGTGTATTGGGAATTGAGTTAATGAATGCTGCACAAGCTATGGAATTCAGACGACCATTAAAATCTTCCGTGAGAATAGAGAAATGTATTGCGGATTTTAGAGAGGAAGTTCCTTTTGTAGAAAACGACCAGTATTTGAGTCCTTTGATGAGGAAAGCCGAGGTTTTTGTTGGAAAGTAATTGGCTATTAGCTGTTAGCCTCTGGTTAGTGGCTAATAGCTAATGTCTAGCTTGCTACAATATTTCATGAGCAGGAATAACCTCAACCGTTTTTTTCATTTTTTTCTGTATAATTTTAAAATGATGTTCTGCGTCTTCGGAGATGAATGAAATGGCTTCGCCGTGATTTTTAGCTCTTCCTGTTCGGCCTATTCGGTGTACATAGTCTTTAGGTGATCGGGGTAATTCGTAGTTTATAACTACGGGTAAGGTTTGAATGTCAACACCTCTAGCAAGTAAATCTGTGGCTACAAGCACTCTTAATTTACCAGCTTTAAAAAGGCCTAAAGTCTCTACGCGGAAACCTTGACTTTTTTTACCGTGAATAGCCCTTGCTTGGATGTCGTGTTTATTCAATTTTATGGTAACCACATCTGCTTGATGAACAGAAGATGTAAAGACCAAAACTTGCTCTATATTTTTACTTTTAATTAAATGGCGCAGTAAGGGACCTTTTTGTTCATCAGAAACAGAATAAGCTATTTGTTTAATAAGCTCGATGCTTTCTTTCTCAGGTTCAATTTGAATTACTAAAGGATCATTTAAAAGGACTTGTTGAATGTTTTCTATATTTGGGCTCAATGTGGCTGAAAACAATAAATTTTGCCTTTTTTTTGGCAAAAAACTAAATATTTCGTCCATTTCTTTCTTAAAACCAAGATTAAGAATTTTGTCTGCCTCATCCAAAACGAGGGTTTTTACTTCAGAAAGCTGAACAGAATTTGAACTTAATAAATCCAATAATCGTCCGGGTGTTGCAATCAATATTTTGGCGTTGCTGAGGCGCATCATTTGTACATTTTTGGATGTACCACCATAAATTGCCATCGATTTCATTTTAAATGGTAAAACTTGACCAAATTGTCTAAAAACGGTATCTACTTGAATGGCTAATTCTCTAGTTGGCACCAACACCAATACACTAATGTGTCTTGGGCTTGATGTTTTAACTCCTTTAAGACTGGTCAATAATGGCAAAACATAACCTGCTGTTTTACCCGATCCTGTTTGTGCAATTCCAAGAATATCGTGGTTGGACAATACTGCTGGTATTACCGCTTCTTGAATGGGGTAGGGCTTAGTATAGTTTTCTTGGATTAATATCTCTTGAAAATATTTGGGAAGTCCTAGGGATGAAAATGGCATATTTTATTCTAAAATTTAAATTTCGTAAAATTAGATTGAATTCCTTAGGTGTAAGTCAAATTTTAGAGCCTTTTAATTGTGACTTGTGACAATCAAAAAAAGATTTAAAGAAATTAAGTTATTCGCTTTAATTGTTCTGATTAGATTCGACCACTATTAAAACGAACTAAAAGGAGTAACCCTATTCTTCAATACAAAACAAAAACCGTAGGTTTTTTATGTAAATCAATTTGCGATTTTTTCCAATCCTGAACTGTTTTAGTAATAATTCTTTCGCCTGATGTACTAATATTACAGGCAATGCAAAGTTTAGTAAGCGAGCTACATGTACTTAAAACTTCTTCCAAAATTTGGTTATTTCGAAAAGGAGTTTCCATAAAAATTTGACTTTGTTTTTTCGATTTAGCGTCGGACTCCATTCTTCGGATAAATCTAGTTCTTTCCCCTTTATCTTTAGGAATGTACCCGTGAAAAACAAAAGATTGTCCGCTCATACCACTTGCCATAAGTGCCAATAAAATAGAGGAGGGGCCAATCAATGGAACAACCTGAATGCCAGCCTCGTGAGCCAAGTTTACAATAGCGGCTCCCGGGTCAGCTACAGCAGGACAGCCTGCTTCGCTTATCAAACCTATGTCTTTACCGTTTTTGCAAGATTTTAAATATCCCGCTAGGTTGTTTTCAATTGTGTGTTTATTTAGTGGATGAAGGATAAGGTCGTTAAGAGGTTTCTCGTAACCGATTCGTTTCAGAAAATGCCGTGCTGTTTTTTCTTTTTCTACAATAAACTCATCCAATTCATTTGCAATAGAAACGGTTTGAGGAGCTAAGATTAGACTTTCGTTTTCTCCTCCAAGCCCACAAGGAATAAGATATAGTTTGCCTTCATTTTCCAATCTTCCAATTATTACTTCACAAGCGTTATTTAGCATTTGATATACGTTTTCAAAACCTTGTTCGCCTCCAAAATATGGATCAGGTACTTCATCAAAAGAATCAGGGTTATTGAGGTTTAAAAGCATTTCCACTTTGTTTTTATCGTCTTCATTTCTGGCAAGAGAAACCACATTGCCGTAGTTGCTTTTGTCCATTACATAAATTTGATCGAAGTTGTCGAAATCGTCAACTCCAAATTGACGACCTCGAAGATGAGAAATATCAACACCATGTTTTAATCCACTTTTTGCACTTCTTTGGTCAGGTTCTTGCCCAACATGGAAGTTGGCAGTTCCTGCAGAATCAACGGAAGCGTTTAATGCTGTTTTGTCTAATTTGTGCTGCAATATACCTTCGGCCAATGGCGATCGACAAATATTTCCCAAACACACCATTAATATTCGTTTTGATTTTTCCATTGGCAGCAAAGCTAATTGTAAATAATGCAAATGATTTTTTTTGCGGTTGCGAAATATGCAAATTTAAAAATGACTATACGCTTTGTTGGAACCTAATCCTTTGTTATGCCATTTGTAAATTTCAATTTTAACTTATAATATCATTTTTAGAAATATAAAAACTTTAATAAATATACTTGTATTCAATGTTCTAGCTGCAAATTTGTGTTTTACTCAAGGTGAAATTTATAAAAAAAACGGTAAAAAAAAATGAATGTAAAATAGAGGAAATTGGTTCAGAAAAAATAAAATAACAGAAATCAGATAATATTGATGGTCCGTTATATTCTAATTTATAAAAAGAAAGTTCTTGTTATCATGTATGATAATGGTAATTATGAATATCCAAATGTAAAAGTAGCTGTAAAAACCGGATTCGGAAATGACGATAATGTTTCTTATTACCTTCCTTCAGCTATTGACCAAAAAGCAGTAGTTTCTTTAGAAATGGATGTTTTATTCTATCCTGTAGGGCAACATTTAGTTTCTTATGTTACTGGTTTAGGAATAGAAGGAGGATCAATGAATATCTTCTATCTTGAAAAAAGTGCTTTTGTAGCAGGGGGATTAGAAGATGAATATTCTGCTACCTCCAGCCCTTATGCTAGTTTATATTATTATAACGGGTTTAGTATTGAAGCTGGAAAGAATTTTGGTATTTCAGTTTTGTTGGGTCTTGGCCCAAAAAAGTTTTTAGACGTAGACAAACGAACCGAGTTTATGGTGAATTTTTCATTTAATTTAGGCTATACTTTTTAAGTTTTCCCGAAACTAGGAATGTTTTTTCGGCATTCTCATATCCATTTTTCTGTTTCTATAACCTAGGTTTTAACTCATATTGGGCAGTTCTTAAAATGGAGTTTCTCTTATTCAATTTCTTATAATAGAAATTGAAAAGCTAACTTTTTAAAATCAATCAAATATTTCCCTAACTTGCTCAACCTTAAATTATCATAAATGAAACGTATAGTCATTGGGGTGATTTGTGTAGCATTCTGCCAAATCTCCTTTGCTCAAACTTCTGGAAACCTTGAAGTCGTTGGTTCTGCTGGGGAAGTTTTAAAAACAAAAGACGGCTCTGTAAGTTTTACAATTGGAGAAATTGCCATACAACAAATGGTAGATTCTAGCGATGAGTCAGCCGTTTCTGAAGGCTTTCAACAAATCTATTTTTGGATTACTCCTTTAGCAGAAGAATCCACTTTTGATTTTGAAGTTAAAATATGGCCAAACCCTACCGTTCGATTTATTAATATCGATCTTAGAGAAAACAAAGACAACCAAAATATAAAAGCTGAAATTTATAGTCTGTTAGGTGTAAAATTAGATGAGTTTCTCCCTTTCGAGAATCAGCAAATTGATTTAACTACATACCCGGTTAGCAGCTATATATTAAGGGTATATAATACCGATAATTTAGAAATTAAAGTATTTAAAATAACAAAAATGTAAAATCTTATTATTGAACTTTGAGGGTGTAAGCCTTTCAAATGTTGTTTAATATGGATTAAGAAAAATAAAAACAGAAAGATGAAAAAAATATTATTTCTTGCACTTTTAATTGGTTTCACATTATCTTCTTTTGGTCAAGCACCAAATTATTTTAATTACCAAGCTGTTTTGCGTGATGCAAATGGGGTAATTATTCAAAATCAAAATGTGTCTTTGAAGATTTCCATTCATGAACGACTTTCTGTTGGAATTATGGTTTATGAAGAGCAACATGCGGTAAATACAAATGGTGCTGGATTGGTAAACCTTCATATTGGAAATGGTACTAATAAAATGGGTTCCATTAATGCCATTGATTGGGGGAAAGATGTTTATGTAATTAAGATTCAATTGGATCCAACTGGAGGTTCGAATTTTAAAGTAATGGGTTTTGCCCAACTAGTTTCTGTGCCTTATGCTTTGTATGCGGCTAACGTAAATAATAGCGACACGAGTGCAAGTAACGAAATTCAAGTTATGAGCCTCTCAACCGATACTTTGTTTTTGAGTAATGGTGGTGGATTTGTAAAACTTCCAACAGGAGGAAGTGGAGGAATTAATAACGATAACGATTCCACCAATGAATTACAGACGATTACTTTAAACGCAAATAATATTACCCTTTCAAATAGTGGTGGAGTAGTTAGTTTGGCTTCTTATTTAGACAATACCGATGCTCAAATAATAAGTTTAACAAACGATACCTTGTATTTAAGTAATGGTGGAAAGGTTTTTTTGGGAGCCTACAATACGCCAAATACGGATAGTCAAACTCTTTCTATATCTGGAGCGACCTTAAGTATAGCAGGTGGGAATAGCGTTACTCTATCCACAGGTAGTGGTGGTCCGAATAACGATAACGATAGTACAAACGAACTTATTTCTTCATTTTCATTGTCAACTAATAATTTGCAAATTGTTGATGCAGGCGGAAGTAAAACTGTGAGCTTAGCAAGTTACTTAGACAATACAGATAGTCAAACTTTGTCTATAACTGGTAATACGATTAGTATTACAGGGGGAAACAGCATTACACTTCCATCAGGAAGTGGCCCAAATAACGATAACGACAGTACCAATGAAATTCAATTACTTTCTATTAGCGGAAGCATTCTTTCGTTGTCAAAAGGAAATTCAATTACGCTGCCAGCAGGTGGAGGTCCGAACAATGACAACGATTCTACCAATGAATTTCAAAATTTAAGTATTTCAGGTTCAACACTTACTATCTCAGACGGAAACAGCATTACGCTGCCAGGAGGAGGTCCAAATAACGATAATGATTCAACAAACGAATTAAACTCAGCTGTTTCTTTAAGTGGAACCACACTTTCAGTTACAGATGCTGGTGGCGCCAAAACGGCAAACCTTTCTTCTTTTATGGACAATACGGATAGTCAACGATTAAGTCT
>CAWUST010000041.1:0-95845 GCA_963925495.1 uncultured Flavobacteriales bacterium
CTTTATAAAACCAATTTACAAAATCAACCAATTCTTTCATTGGTTTGAGCTTAGCAAAGCCCCCAAAATGGTAGTCGTTTATTAATTCTAACTGACTCTTTTTTTGCTCCAATAATTTAGGAGAATCTTCAAGTTGTAACACCTTCAAAATTTCAATTTCCAAATATCCGCCCCCCTTTAAAGCCGGGTATACTTCTAATTGTTCGTTTGTGTTTAGGGCGCTTAATATTCCAGATGCTGTAGTTCCTGTTCCAGCAGTGCAACACAAAACATCAAATTTTTGTTGAATTTCTTCTCTAATCTTTCGTGAACCAGTTGCTCCTTCAATATTGGCACCACCTTCAGGAACGAGGTGAAAATCCCCAAACAGTTCATGTAAAGATTGCAGGAAGGCGGGTTCACTTTTTAGTTGGTATTCTTCTCTGGTAACAAAATGAAGTTGCATTCCATTTTTATTGGCAAGATCAAGGGTGTGGTTTAGTTCTGAAAACTCATCACCTCTTATTATTCCAATACTTTTTATGTCGGAAGAGCTACAGGCGAAGGCAGTTGCTGCAATGTGATTTGAAAAAGGGCCTCCAAAAGTCAAAAGTGGAAGTTTCTTTCGTTTTGCCTCTTTGATATTTAGCTCTAATTTTCGCCATTTATTTCCGGATATTTCTTGGTGAATTAAATCGTCCCGTTTTATCCAGATTTCTATTTCGTGCTTTTCTAAAAGAGGACTTTTTAGTTGCTCAAGAGGTGACGGAATTTGAAGAGGTATAGACATAAAAAAGCTTCCGATTCGGATTTGAAATACTCAAAAAGTAGATTTACCCCATTTGCAAAACGAAATCTCTAGCTGTAAACAATAAATTCTCTTTAAATATTTTAACTGCTATAGCTAAAAGGATAATTCCAAAAACACGACGAAGAATCATAAACCCACCAGGACCAATTTTCTTTTCCAAAAATGTGGTCGATTTGAGAACAATATAAATGACAACTAAGTTTAAAATAATACCTATAAGAATATCTTCTAAACTGTAAATTGCCCTTAGCGAAAGAATAGTTGTAAGTGTACCGGCGCCAGCAATTAAAGGAAAAGCAAGTGGAACAATAGAACCAATGCCTTTTGTAGTTGGATCTGATTTGAATAGGGTAATTCCCAAAATCATTTCCACAGCAATAAAAAACATAATAATAGCTCCTGCAATGGCGAAACTCTCTTGGTCAAGCCCAAAAAGCTTTAAGATTTGAACGCCTACAAATAGAAAAACAATCATTAAAATACCAGAAACAATGGTCGCTTTTAAGGAATGAATTTTACCTTCTTTTTTCCGTAAATCAATCACAATTGGTATAGAACCCACAATATCGATAACCGAAAATAAAATAAGAGTTACCGAAAGAATGTCTTTTATACTGATGTTCATTTCAAATTTTTTAGGTGGCAAAGGTGATATATCTTTTTCGATAAGTGCTATAAAATATATCTTAATAGGTTCATTGAAATTTGAACTAATTTTGCACTCAGTGGAGGCCTTTAATCCGTATAGCAAATTAGACCCGGAGGACTATTATAAACATCCGGATGGATATTTAATATTTACTGAAAAATATCATTTAAAAAGAGGCTATTGCTGTAAAAATGGGTGTAAGCATTGCCCCTATGGATTTAATGATAAAAAGAAGAAGAATGACTTTCAAGAAGGAGATACAACAAGGAATACCTGAGAATTTACCTGAGCTTAAACCGTTTGACCCAGAAATAAACCACGCTCCAATTCGAAAGGACATTCTTTCTGGTACAGAAAAGATGTTGGCCGTAGAAAATGCGCTCCGATATTTTGAAAAAAAACATCATGCAATTTTGGCTCCTGAATTTGCCAAAGAACTTAAGGATTTTGGAAGGATCTATATGTATCGATTTCGCCCTGAATATAAAATAACGGCCAGAAGCATTAACGAATACCCATATAAATGTGCTCAAGCTGGAGCTATAATGTTAATGCTTAGCAATAACTTAGATTATGCTGTAGCTCAACATCCTCATGAGTTAATTACTTATGGTGGAAATGGCGCCGTATTTCAAAACTGGGCTCAATATCGCTTGGCAATGAAATACTTAAGCGAAATGACCGAGGAGCAAACTTTGGTGATGTATTCCGGTCACTCCATGGGTTTATTTCCTTCTCATAAAGATGCTCCTAGATTAGTTGTTACCAATGGAATGATGGTGCCAAACTACTCGAAGCCGGATGATTGGGAAAGATTCAATGCTCTTGGTGTAACGCAATATGGACAAATGACCGCGGGTTCGTTTATGTATATTGGCCCACAAGGAATTGTACATGGAACAGCCATAACCGTGTTGAATGCAGGTAGAATGATTTCGAAGCATGGAGAGGGTTTGGCGGGAAAAGTATTTTTAACAGCAGGACTTGGTGGAATGAGTGGCGCACAGCCCAAAGCTGGTAACATAGCAGGCTGTATTACTATTTGCGCAGAAGTGAACCCAAAAGTTGTTCATACTCGACATTCTCAGGGCTGGGTCGATGAGGTTGTTACAGACATTGAAGATCTAGTTATTAGAGTAAAAAAAGCCAAAAAAGAAAAAGAAATAGTGTCCATTGCCTATTTAGGAAATGTGGTGGAAATATGGGAAAAATTTGCGGAAAAAGAAATTTTAGTGGACCTTGGCTCAGACCAAACGTCATTACATAATCCTTGGGCTGGGGGTTATTACCCGATGGGAATGACTGTTGAGGAATCGAACGAAATGATGGCTAAGCAGCCAGATCTTTTCAAAGAAAAGGTGCAAGAAACGCTTAGAAGACATGTGGTTGCAGTAAACAAATGTGTTGCAAACGGAACTTATTTCTTTGATTACGGAAACGCATTTTTATTAGAATCGAATAGGGCCGGGGCAGAAATTATGAAGCCCGATGGTGACTTTAAATATCCGTCTTATGTTCAAGACATAATGGGGCCTATGTGTTTCGATTATGGTTTTGGACCATTTCGTTGGGTTTGTACTTCTAGCAACCCAAAAGATTTGGAAATAACGGATAGAATTGCTTGCGAAGTATTGGAAAATTTAAAGAAAGACGCTCCAGAACAAATTCAGCAACAGTTGGCTGATAACATTCAATGGATAAAGGGCGCGCAAGAAAATAAACTAGTAGTGGGCTCACAAGCTAGAATTCTATATGCAGATGCCGACGGAAGAATGGAAATTGCTGCCGCATTTAATAAGGCAATTGCAACAGGCGAAATAAGCGCACCTATAGTTTTGGGACGCGATCACCATGATGTATCCGGAACAGATTCTCCGTTTAGAGAAACCAGTAATATTTATGATGGATCGCAATTTACTGCTGACATGGCAGTGCAAAATTTTGTGGGTGATGGTTTTCGTGGCGCTACCTGGATCTCCTTGCATAATGGCGGAGGCGTCGGATGGGGTGAAGTAATAAATGGCGGTTTTGGCATGTTACTCGATGGAAGTGGTGATGCAGACCGACGACTTAAAATGATGTTGCATTGGGATGTAAACAATGGAATAGCGAGAAGAAGTTGGGCACGAAATGAGCCGGCTATTTTCGCTATAAAACGAGCGATGGAAAAAGAACCGAAATTAAAAGTTACCGTTCCAAATTTGGTGGATGAAGATTTGTTGGCTGGTTTAGGGTTTTAAATTTCTAACTCACCTTAATATCATATTTATCGAGTAAACCAAGTACACTGTCCATTGAAAATTTGGCTTTAGAGATTTTATTAATTTCAGGGTCAATAGAATAATTTATAGCAGTACTAAAATCCGAGCCCTCTAGGTTTGTATTACTAAATGTAGCTCTTGATAAATGGCAACCCTCAAAACTTGCCTTGTTTAAATTGGCTTCCGTAAAATCAGCTTCCACTAATTTACACTTTCGAAAAACCACGTCTTTTAAGTTTAATTTAAAGAAGGAAGAATAGCTCAATTCGCAAGATTGGAAGTGAAAGCTCAACAAAAACCGCTTGCATAAATCGAAGCGAATTCCAATTAGCTTGCATTGATTGAAATGTACGTTTCGAAAAGCGGTGTCTCTAATTTCAGCCATACTGAAATTACAGTTTATAAATTCACATTCGTTAAATTCAACTTGAGTTAAATCCGAATTTGAAAAATTGCAGGATTCAAACCTGCAATTATCCATTTCTACTTTTCCAAATGAAGTTCCAGAAAAATCTTCTTGTTCGAATTTTGTGTCAATGTTTAGTGGATTCATAATATTGTGGCCGTCTTTTTAAAAAAACAAACGTAATATTTTAAGAAGCCACTATTTCCACATAGCTAAAAACTGCCTAAACTCTTGTTTCATGATGTTGTAGTTTTTCGCAAAACTTTCCATATTATTTTTAATTCCCGCGTGATCGTCCAAGTGAATATGATCTATTGTAACAGAATGATCTTTTGCAAACTCAGCCAATTCGTGTTCTTTTTTGTTGATGTCGTGGGTAAATTGATTTTGAAAATGCTCTACTTCACGCATCATGTTCATTTCGTTTTCATGAAACAGAACAACATCTTCCTATCTAGTTTTAAGAAAACTTAATTCGTCTTTGCAAAAATTCAACTCTCTCTTCCACATTTTATGTTCAAAATGTAGGTCTCCAATAAAAACAGCTTTTTCTTTCATTTCTTTTGACTTTATAAATCAAAGTTAAAATGTAAAGATCCTTCAAAACATGAGGAAAGTCTAGATTTCCCCTGACCTTAGTTTGGCTCCACCTTGTTTTACTAGTTGGTCGTAAATCCGTTTCATTGACTTATCAACCACTTTATCGGTAAGGGTTTTATTTTCGTCTCTAAACCTAAAACTCATGGCATAGCTTTTCTTACCACTCTCCAGGCCTTTGCCTTCATAAACATCAAAAATACCAACTTCTTTTAAAATTTGCCTTTCACATTTTAAAGCTATGGTTTTCAAAGACTCAAAGTCAGTTTCCTTGTCAACAACAAGAGCCAAATCTCGTCGCACTGTTGGGTGTTTTGGGATTTCTTGGTATTTGGCAGAACTTCTTTTTACCAATTCAAAAAGGTTGTCCCAATTTATATCCGCGTAAACCACTTCGTTTTTTATTCCAAACTGCTTCAATGATTTTAACGAAACAGATCCAAATTCGGCGACTTTCAATTTTTGAATAGACAGTTGAATGCCAAAATCCAATTCTTCGTTTTTACTTTCTTTGGATTGAACGCCCAAATTACTCACTCCTATTTTTTTAAATAGTCCTTCTAACAAACCTTTTAAAGTGAAAAAGTTTTGATTTTCAAAATCGGAATTCCAATTTTCGCTAGTTTTATTTCCGGTAAGAAAAACGGAAATATGTTGTTCTTCTTTAGTTCCATCACTATATTGCTGGTAGGTTTTTCCAAATTCGAATAACTTTAAATCGGCCTCATTTCTGTTTTGATTATAGGCAACGGTTTCTAATCCAGAAAATAACATGGATTGGCGCATTACTTCTAAATCTTTGCTCAAAGGATTTAGTATTTCAACAGCTGCACTTAGCCCTTCTGGATAATACCCAGCTTTGGTTAAGGAATTAGACATTATTTCGTTAAGCCCATTATTGGCCAAAAAATTAAGTGCTGCATTTCTGGTTTGTTCGGGTTGAGGTTTAAGAGAAGGAGTTAGTGAAATGTGCATTTTTTGTGGCAACTCAATCTCATTGTATCCATAAACTCTAAGGACTTCCTCTATGACATCGGCTTCTCTTTTTACATCTACTTTAAACGCAGGAACATATAATTCTAGGCCCTTTTCAGTTTCCGATTTAATCTCAATTTGAAGGTCAGTTAAAATGGATTTAATTAGGTTGTGATCAATAGCTTTTCCGATTAATCTATCGCAATGGGAATAGCTAAACGAAACGTTAAACCCGTTTAATTTAGTGGGATAGCTTTCCAGTATATCAGAAGTAATTTTGCCGCCAGCGATTTCCTTAATTATTATGGCAGCTCTTTTAGCAGCGAATACATTTATTTCCGGGTCAATTCCTCTTTCAAACCGAAAGGAAGCGTCTGTATTTAATCCATGTCTTTTAGCGGTTTTTCGAATCGAAACAGGATTAAAATAAGCCGATTCTAAAAATATGTTTTTCGTGTTTTCAGAAACGCCACTTTCAAGTCCCCCAAAAATACCAGCAATGCACATTCCTTCTTTTTCATTACAAATCATTAGGTCTTTGTCTGACAATTGCCTTTCGTTCCCATCCAAAGTTTTAAACTTCGTTTTTTCAGGCAACTGCCCTACAATGACTTTGTTTCCTGCAATTTTATCCGAATCGAATGCGTGTAGTGGTTGTCCTAGTTCGTGCAATACAAAATTGGTTGTATCCACTATGTTGTTTATGGGTTTTAAACCAATGGACACTAGTCTTTTTTGTAACCATTCTGGCGAAGGTTTTACTTCAATTCCCTCAATACAAATACCAACATAACGCGGGCAAGCATCGGTATCTTTTACTTCTATAGTAATTGGGCTTGTCGTGTTATCTGATTTGTAATTAGAAACTTCTGGTAGTTTCAACTCTCCATGATCTATTCCAAAGCGATTGAGTACAACTGCCAAATCTCGTGCAACTCCATAATGACTCATGGCATCAGCGCGGTTGGGAGTTAATCCAATTTCAAAAATGTGGTCTTGTTCAATTTTAAAGTGAGATGCAGCAGGTGTTCCAACAATAGCGTTTCCATCCAGAACCATTATTCCATCGTGCGATTCACCGAGTCCAATTTCATCCTCGGCGCATATCATTCCTTGAGAAAGTTCACCTCTAATTTTCGATTTTTTTATTTCAAAAGGTTCTCCGCTATTTGGGTAAAGTGTTGCACCAACAGAGGCAATCACAACTTTTTGACCTTTTGCGACATTAGGAGCCCCACAAACAATAGAAAGTAATTCAGTTTCTCCAATATTTACGGTAGTTTTATTTAATCGATCGGCATTTGGATGTTTTTCGCAACTCATTACTTCACCAATTACCAGCCCTTTTAATCCACCAGGAATTTGGTCAACTGTTTCAATGCCTTCTATTTCAAGTCCACTGTCAGTAAGTAATTCACCAGTTTTTTCGGCTGGTAAATCCATTGCTAAATATTGCTTTAACCAGTTGTAAGAAATTTTCATAATCGTATCTCCTTTTAGAGACTGCAAAAATAAATATTTAACAACAAGAGGCTTCGATATTTGGTGAGCTCAAACAGGAATAAAAATCTTAAATTCGCAATCCTATATAATTAGAATTAATATGAAACGAATTGCCCCCCTATTACCCATATTATCCTTAGTTGGACTGTTGTTTTTTCAGTCTTGTGAAGAACCGCGAAAATCAATAATTATTGGAAATGAAGCTTGGACTCTTAACCGAGGATTAACCTATGTTACGAAAGCCGTACTGGAAGAAAAGGGATTTAAGGTGGTTATTAAAGACGAAAGAATTGAGAATATTTTCAAGCAAATGTCTGCCGGAAGCATTGACTTGTACATGGATGCTTGGGAAGATGCACATTATGTTTACATTTACGAAAGACAGGGATTAGAAGACTTAGGAGAAATATATGCAGGCTGTAAAATGGGTTTGGCAGTACCACGATATTTTGAGTTAGACTCTGTTTCTCAAATGAAAGCAGACAGTTCTATTTACGGAAATGTATTTTACGGAGTTAAACGAGAAGCAGGAGTTATGATTTCGGCAATTACAGCATTTAGGAATTACGAAATGCACCCAAAAATCATGGAATTAGAAGAAGACGAACTTTTAGAACGTGCACAAATGATGGTAGATAAAGAAGAAAATTTTGTCATGGCTGCATGGTCTCCTCATTGGATGGTAAATCATTTTGACCTGAAATTTTTAGAGGATACCAGTGCTTATTTTGGAGAAACCGATGAAATTCATGCCTACGGAAGATCAAAATTTGAAGCGGACAACCCCAAAGTTGCCGAAATTATAAAACGAATTAGTTTTTCAGAAGGCCAAATGTCAAGCTTGTTATTGGAAATGAAAGACACCAAAAATGAAGAGGAGTATAAAAAAGCTACTTCAAAATGGATAGCTGACAACCGTGGTGTTGTAAATAAATGGTTAAGGAAATAAAAACCGAAGGAAGGTATTCATTCGTTTAAAAAAATGGAGCATTAATAAACCCAGATCATCATGGGGCCGTTAATGCCTTATAAAACAGACACTTGTTCCGTTTTCAATTGAGCTCATCTTATATCATTACCAAGAGAAAAATTTTATTAAGAAATCCTACTCCAATTTGGTTTAGTTCTCAAGATATTTTTAAACTCTTTTAGAATAGAGGCATTTTCAGAATCTTGAAAATTGGGATCTTTTGCCAGCAATTCGGAAGCATTTTTTCTTGCTAAAAGCAAGATCTGTTGATCTTTTGCTAAATCAGCAACCTTTAAATCCAAAATTCCACTTTGTTGTGTGCCCATTAAATCGCCTGCTCCGCGAAGACGTAAATCTTCTTCGGCAATAACAAATCCGTCATTGGTTTGTATCATTATTTCCATTCGTTTTTTACTTTCAGCGCTCATTTTATAGCCAGTCATTAAAATACAGAAAGACTGTTCGGCACCCCGCCCAACTCTTCCACGTAGCTGATGCAACTGGGACAATCCAAAACGCTCGGCACTTTCAACAATCATAACACTGGCATTTGGCACATTTACCCCAACTTCAATTACTGTTGTGGCAACCAGAATGTGGGCTTCACCTCTAACAAAACGCTGCATTTCAAAGTCCTTGTCCTTTGGTTTCATCTTACCATGCACAATGGCTAATTGGAATTCAGGTAATGGAAATGCTCGGGCAATACTTTCATAGCCATCCATTAAATCTTTATAATCTAATTTTTCACTTTCTTTTATTAATGGATAAACCATGTAAACTTGGCGTCCTTTTGCAATTTCGTCCCGCATAAACTGGAATACTCGAAGACGCTGAGAATCGGTTCTATGAACTGTTTTAATTGGTTTTCTTCCTGGAGGTAATTCATCAATAACTGAAATGTCTAGATCACCATATAAAGTCATGGATAAGGTACGTGGAATTGGAGTGGCGGTCATAACCAACACATGAGGCGGTGCATCATTCTTTTTCCATAAGCGCGATCGTTGCTCTACTCCAAATCTATGCTGTTCGTCAATAATAGCTAGCCCTATGTTTTTAAACTGCACTCGATCTTCCAATAGGGCATGAGTACCAACAAGAATATCTAACTCTCCCTGAACAGTGCCAGTTAACACGTCTCTACGTTCGGCAGTTTTCGAAGATCCTGTTAAAATTCCGACTCTAACTTTTGTGCCTTGTAGCATTTCAGATAAACTCGCAAAATGCTGCCGCGCAAGTATTTCGGTTGGAGCCATTAATGCAGCCTGAAAGCCATTATCTATCGCCATAAGGGCACACATTAGCGAAACAATGGTTTTTCCACTGCCCACATCTCCTTGTAACAAACGATTCATTTGTACTCCAGAGCCAAAATCTTTTCTTATTTCTTTTAAAACTCTTTTTTGCGCTCCTGTTAGGTCAAATGGCAAATTGTTTTTGTAGAAATCATTAAAATGAGTTCCAATATTGTCAAATATAAACCCCTTCACATTGGATTTGTGAGTTAGCTGAGTTCTTAGTATTTGCAATTGAAGAAAGAATAATTCTTCAAATTTAAGCCTGACTAAAGCCTTTTGCAAAAGCTCTGGTCCACTAGGGAAATGAATTTCTTTTAATGCTTGTTTAGAAGATATTAAATGGTTGGATTCTACAATTGAAGTACTCAAAGTTTCGGGTAGAATACCCATAATTTCTGGAATTAAATTCCGCAACAATTTTTCAATTCCTCGACTACTTAAGCCAAAACCAGAAAGTTTTTCTGTGGTAGAGTAAATGGGTTGTAGCTTGGAGCTAAATTGTTCATTTTCTGCTTCGTAAATCGAAATTTCAGGGTGCGCAATATTGAATCTGTTGTTGAAGAAATTTGGTTTGCCGAACACAACGTATTCTATGTTGGGTTTTAGGGTTGGTTTAATAAAACGTGCTCCTTTAAACCAAACTAGATCAATTGATCCCTCAGAATCTATAAATTCAGCGACTAATCTTTGTTTATGGCCTTTACCTGCCATTTCAATCTTTCCTAACTTTCCACGAAGTTGAACTTGGCTATGCTCGCCATTAATTTCTTTAGTGGTATAATATTTTGATCGATCGACATATCGAAACGGAAAATGGGACAAGAGGTGTTTGTATTTAAAAATACGAAGTTCCTTTTTGAGTAGCTCGGCTCTTTTAGGGCCAACTCCTTTTAAATATTCTATAGATGTTTCTAAAAGTTCCACTTTATTCTATGCTCCAAATTAGAGTAAAACAAAAGTAAAAAGCTAGAAGAATAAATGGAATAACAAGTAAAAACTTATTCCACAACTACCCTAACAAAAACAATCAGTCTAATAGCCAATTACAATCCGAAAAGTTTCAAGGCTACCTTTCCTTTTCACTTGAGTCAAATAATTTCCTGAGGCCATATCTCCCAAATCTAAAATAGCATTTTCAGAATTAATTTCATATTCTCGAATCAATTGCCCCATTAAATTCAGAAGTTTTACGCTTTCAATTTTCTCTCCTTCACTTTTCAAATTCAAATATTGGCTAGTTGGATTTGGGAAAATTTTAATTGTTGATTTTGACGAATGAAAGGCCGAAACCCCGAGACAAATTGCTGTTATTTTAACTTCAGTAGTATCTATTACTTCGCACTAGGTTAAATATAAATTGAAGTGGTCGCATATTGAGGACCATTACAATCAATCAACACAGTTGTTTCAAGATAATACTTGTTGCCACCCAAAGACTTGTATTTAATGTTTCCGCCCAAAGGGAGGCCAGCGGATACAAATTGAGAAGAAAAAAGCAATAGAACTAGTGTTACAAATGCAAAAAGAGGTTTCATAAATTGGAGTTTTATATTCTAAGTAAATGTAAGTTCAAGGTCCCTATAAAGTCAAGTAGAAATTTATAAAGAGGCTAAATCAAGTTGTGAATTTGAGCTTATAATCGGTGGGTTGCCTAAAGGTTTATCAAAACATCTTAAAATGCGCTTAGCACCCTGAAACCACTACCACAATCTCACCTTTTACAGTTCCCGAAGAATAATGTTCAAAGAGTTCTTTTAAACTTCCTCTTCGAGTTTCTTCATATATTTTAGTTAACTCTCGAACTACGCAAGCTTGTCTTTCTTCTCCAAACGCTTCACTTAATTGGGTCAGTAATTTTACTAAACGATAGGGAGATTCATAAAAGATTATGGTCCGCTCTTCTTCTTTCAAGTTTTCAATACGTGTATGCCGCCCTTTTTTGTGGGGTAAAAAACCCTCAAAAACAAACCGGTCACTGGGGAGGCCACTATTTACCAAAGCAGGCACAAAGGCAGTTGCTCCGGGTAAAGACTGAACTTCAATATCGTTTTTAATGCACTCACGAACCAGCAAAAAACCAGGGTCAGAAATGCCGGGAGTGCCAGCGTCACTTACCATTATTAATTCTTCACCACCCTGCAAACGTTGCACAATATTGTGGAGTGCCTTGTGCTCATTGTGAGCATGGAAAGCCACAAGAGGTTTGTTTATTTCAAAATGCTTTAAGAGTTTAATGGTTTGCCGAGTATCTTCTGCGAGAATTGCATCGCACTCTTTTAGCAAACGTAAAGCGCGAAGGGTGATGTCTTCTAAATTTCCAATTGGAGTGGGTACGAGAGTCAGCATGGTTTTAAAGATATCTCCTTTCCACGACTTCTACAAAAGCAATTACAGTTTCGTCGTCATTTTTCCAAGCAAACTGCTTTTCGTAACGGGCTCCTAACATTTTTTTAGCATCTTCAAAATTATCTAGATGATTGAGTTCATTTAATGCGCGAATAAATTCCTGTCCATCCCCACCAAAAAGTTCATTGGCAAACAAAAACCTTTCGTTAAGCCCAAAAGCGTTGCGCAAATCACCAATAGGTTGTTTTGCAAATTTTGTAGCCACACTATTGTCGGCGTGTTTTATTTGATCGTTTAAGGAAGAGCCTGTTTCTATCATTTCTAAAGAAGACTTCTCTTCTGAATTTTCACTTTCAGAAGTTTCTTCTTTCTCTGCGATAGAATCTACATTAGCATCTTCAATGGCGTCGTTTATTATTTTTTGTTTATCTTCAATAGTTTCTTTATCACTTTCTTGTTTTTCTAATTCATCTGAACTTTGGACTGCAACATCTTCAAGGTCATCATTTTCGTTAGTTTCATTTTCTGATATTGCCCGCACCTCAGCTTCTACCTTTGCAATCTCCTTTTCTGGTGTTTCATGTTCTTCTACTATTTCTTTGGGAGCTTCAATTTGGGCAAGGGAAGCAGTATTAATTGGCTTTTGTTGAGTTAAATATTTGAAAACAATAAGCAATTCTTCGAGTTCTAAAAGGTAATGTTGGTATTCTTCAATTTCCAAATTGCTATATCTTTCCGACAACTTAGGTAACATGGAAAACTCCCGTTTGAGCTTTTCAATTTTTTTGGCAATCTTTAATGTTTCTTCATTCATAATGCTTCACAAATTTATGGGATTATGGTAAACTCCAACCAAGAGAAACAAAAATCTTACCCCATATTTTCTGACACATTCGCAGCTCATTGTATTAGATTTGTGACCTTATAATAATAGCTTGTTTTTAGAAAATAAAATAACGAAAGAGCAAAAAGTCGGATGGGTTGAAGTCGTCTGTGGCTCCATGTTTTCAGGCAAAACTGAAGAACTAATTCGTAGAATGAAACGAGCTCAATTTGCCAAACAAAGAGTAGAAATATTTAAGCCGGCAATTGATACACGCTATGATGATCAGGCTGTAGTATCGCACGATGCTAATGAAATACCTAGTACTCCAGTGCCATCCTCTAACAATATATTGATACTTGCAGATAATGTAGAAGTGGTGGGTATAGATGAAGCACAGTTTTTTGACGATAATTTGCCGAATGTATGTAACCAGCTTGCAAATCAAGGAGTACGGGTAATTGTAGCCGGGCTCGATATGGATTTTCAAGGACGACCTTTTGGGCCAATGCCACATTTAATGGCAATTGCCGAATACGTGACCAAAGTTCACGCAATTTGCGTTCGTACTGGCGGACTAGCACAATACTCTTATAGACTAACTGAGAGCGATAAAATTGTTGAATTAGGTGCTACCGAATCCTACCTTCCACTTTCTCGAGAAGCATATATAGAGGCCAAAAAAGAAGAGCAAAACCAAAAAAACCAAAAACAAGAAGAATGAAATTATTGCCACATAAAACGCGGCAATCTGTTCTTGAAATTGATCTTTCAGCTATTTTACACAACTATCAGTATTTCCGAAGCCTTGTAAGCGAAAGCACCAAATTCGTAATGGTAATTAAAGCTTTTGCCTATGGAGCTGGTATAAGGCACGTAGCCAAACTTTTTGAAAAGGAAAAAGTTGAGTATTTGGCTGTTGCTTGTATTGATGAAGGTGTTGAATTAAAAGACGCAGGAATCGAGCATGAAATTATGATCCTTAACCCCGAACAGGAAGGGCTCCAAAAGCTGATTGAATATGGTTTAGAGCCTGTTATATATAGTATTGAAAGCCTTAGCGTTTTTCTAGACTCGCTTAAAACTTTTAGATCTTACCATAAGCCCTATCCCATTCATATAAAAATAGATACTGGTATGCATCGCCTAGGGTTTGGGGAAGAAGAATTACTAGAATTACTTGAAGTTCTTCTAGATACCGAAGCCGTAAAAGTTAAATCTGTATTCTCCCATTTGGCGGCTAGCGGAGATGAGAATTTTGATGAATATACCAAATCCCAAGTTTCAACATTTTTGAAAATGACTAAACAAATAAGTGAAGTACTTGGTTATTCAATTATGCGTCATATTTTAAATTCTGGTGGAATTGAAAGGTTCCCTGATGCCCAATTTGAGATGGTGAGATTAGGAATAGGACTTTATGGAATGTCTTCAAATAATGCACAACTTGAAAATGTATACCGATGGAAAACCCAAATTTCTCAGATTAAAAAAATAAAAAAAGGAGAGTCTGTTAGCTACAATCGATCTTGGACTGCCAAACGAGATTCTGTAATTGCTACACTTTTTATCGGATATGCCGATGGATTAAATCGAGGACTTGGAAATGAAAACTGGCATTTGAAATGGAAGGGTATAAAAGTGCCAATTGTAGGAGATATATGTATGGATTTGTGCATGGTGGACATAACGGATATAGACGCAAAAGTTGGAGATGAATTGGTGATTTTTGACCATCAAGACGAAATAAATGAAATGGCTGAAAAGCTAAAGACCATAAATTACGAAGTGCTTACCAATATTTCTAAGCGAGTAAGACGAGCTTATATTCGAGGGTAATTTTTTTTGGCACACTTTTTTGTTTAATGCTAGTATAAATATCTAAATTTAGCATTATGAAAGCGTTTAAAATATCAGTCCTACTTGTTACCTTATTTTTATTATTTGGATTTAGCAAAGCCATCCTATACGAAGAAATTCCAGAGAGTTTTCCAAAATTAGAAAAATCGAAAATCACTCCATTTCAAAAAGGAGAACAGCTGACTTATTTGGTTCATTATGGATTGATAAATGCTGGAGAGGCGAAGCTAACTGTAAAAGAACAGGATACTATCATAGATGGAAAATCAGTGTTTCACATGTATGGAGAAGGAAAGACTTTAAGTGTTTTTGAATGGTTTTATACAGTAAGGGATGTTTACGAAACTTACCTTGACGAAAAAACTTTGGCTCCAAGAAAATTTAGGAGGAGAGTAAATGAAGGCGGATATATAATTGATCGCGATTATCATTTCGTACCAGAAAAAGAAAAGGTAAATACGCTTAGAAAAGGAGAAATTAAAACCCCAAAAGACGTACAAGATATGTTGTCTTCTTTTTACTACTTACGAGCATTTGATTTTACAAATGCAAAGCCAGGACAGATTTTTAAAATCAATGCGTTTATGGACTATAAAATGTTTCCGTTTTACGTAAAATATGTTGGTAAAGATGAAGTTAAAGTCGGAATGGGAAAATACAAATGCATCAAATTCGTTCCAGTAGTTCAAGAAGGTCGTGTTTTTAAGAGCGAAGACGACTTGGAGATTTGGGTTACCGATGATGCTGCAAAAGTTCCAGTTTTAGTAAAAGCCAATTTATTTGTTGGATCTGCAAAAGCGGAGTTGGTAAATTATAAAAATGTAAAAACTGTGTTGCCGAAAGTGGAAGAGAATAAATGGTTGGGAATGTTTTAAACGGACTCTGCAAATTGATAAGGCAACCTTATTCTATTCATTTGTTTTGATTTTGGGATTCGTGGACTTCAAATTATATTTCTAACTTTACCCCACCAAACAAATTCTCATGATAAAAGAACAAACGGTTAAACCCCAGTGGCCATTAATATGGAGTTTGGTGGCTCTGAACACAGCAATTATCATTTCTTGGATTGCTTACCACAATTACCAACCCGTATTGTTGAGCCGTTTTGGATTTTTAGAATTAGAACCTCTTTTAGGATATAGTAAGTTGCTGGTAATGGGAACGGTACCTCCGTTGGCTGGCTACTTTGCGGATAGATTAAGAAAAAAAGGGAGCAGGAAATTACCCATGCTCACCGCTGGAGTTGGGATAGCAGCACTCATTTTCATGACTGTTGCCGCAACCATTTCTCCTCAGGCTTTGCTTCCACTTCAGGGTTTTCTTCCTGTAATGATTGTACTGTGGTTAATTTCCATGAATTTGTTTTATGCGCCAGCTCTTGCAACTTTAGAAGAATTTGTTCCCGCAGCCCATTTTACGGCTGTTATGGGTGTATATATTCTTACCAATGATATGGCATTTGCTTTAGAACCAGCTATTATTTTATTGGTCGATTTTTTAGGAGCACCCTTAACTTTTATTGCTGGTGGGGTTCTTATTGGAGTATCTGGTTTTATGTTTCAAAAATTTTATTCTAAAATGGACCAAGCTGGTGCGGAGGCAATTGCAGTATCCGATAACAAAAGCAGCTTTCATATGGTGTTACTATCCGGTGCAGGTTTAGGATTTATATTGGCTTTTCTTATCAATGTTTTTCCAGTTATTTTAAAAACCAAATTACAAGGGTTAGAAATTAACGTTCCATTAGAACTTTCCGTTTCTGTAGTGCTCGCTATCACGGCGTTGTTTGCCTTCTTTATTGCAAAGAAAATTGGAGGTTATGACAGATCAAGATTGTTTTTAATTTCCTTTTTTGGGTCACTTCTTTCCCTTTTTGTCTTTTACTTATCACCAAATTTATTTTCAATTTTCGGAGTACTACTTCTAATTCCTTCTTTAGCAATTTTGTCTGTTACGGGTTTTCCGTTGGCCATTTCAAATGCATCGGGCAATGATAAAATGTTTGCTGCAGGATTGTTTGTAGCGGCAATGGAAATACCAGATAACGCTTTAGAAATAATTATGGGCTAGACTTCTCTTTACCAAAATACTCCAAGTAAATTTCTTCTTTGGTTTTAATATTTGGATTTGCACATATCAAATACATCACAAAATCTACAATGGGATATTCGATTTTTCGTTTTACCGGCGTACGATTCTCATAAAAATAAACGGTTTCTGAACCTGTTGCCTGATTAGTAATTATTAATACGTCAGTTTTCTCTTCTGAAAAATAGCCAAAATTCCCATACAACTCCGCATAACTGGAATCGATTAAAGAGGGCTTTTCAAAAAACAAACGGGTGGAAGAATATTTTATCCCGGCATGAGAGAAATCAAATTCCTCCTTTTCTTCACCATCATACTTGCTTACATGATATCCCTTTGGGATTCGTTTGGTTATCGTGTTTTTGTCTAATTCTCCGTTTTCAATAGCTTTTACTTGGGCCTCTATTAATATTCCTTTGTAATAGGTTGTAATGCTTGAATAATTTACTATATGCTTGGAGATAAGCAGGTTAACAGTCACATTGCTATTGAGTAAATAAATGGTTGTATCGTTGAAAACGTGTTTTTCTAATTTAAACTCTCCGAGTTTTACTCCACCCACTTTTAGTTTATAATCAAGCCGTTGGGAGTGTCCAAAAAAGAATACCCCTAGAAAAATACTGGATATGAGTAAGGTTTTCGAATACCGTTTCAAGTGGCAAAAATAAGTGGAGAAATCGATTTTGCATCACCATTTTTCTAATCTAATTCTTATAGTTTACTTAAACATCTATTTGTTTACAAGATAATAATAGAAACCAGCGCCTTCAAAGGATTATTGTCATTTTTGAGTCGTGGAACTGAATTGGAAAAAACTGGCTCTTGTTGGAAGTGTATTATTAATACTAAGTGCCCTAATTTTTCGTTGCTCATACGACGATGATACTTTAGCAGATATTTCAATCCCAGAAGACACTTTACCACCCCCAAAACTTAATATTGAATATGGATTAAACCTAGATTCGTTTATTGTGTTAGAGGGTAGGATAAAGAAAAACCAAGTGCTGTCTGAAATTTTATTGAAGCACCATATTCCATGGGGAGAAATTGATAAACTGGTTAAAGTTGCAAAACCAGTATTTAGTTTACGAAAGCTAAATAGCGGAAAAAACTACACGGTTCTTTGCAAAAAGGATAGTTCTGAAAAAGCTCAATTTTTTATTTATGAACCCAATTCGATTTCTTATGTTGTTTACGATTTACGTGGTGAGATGGCTGTGGAAATTAAACAAAGAAAAATTCGAGAAGTGCGAAGGGAAGTTGCAGGTTTAATAAACTCATCGTTGTATCAAACGCTCATGGATATAAAAGTAAGTCCAGCATTAGCCATGGAACTTTCAGAAATATACGCTTGGAGTATCGATTTTTATCGAATTCAAAAAGGAGATCGATTTAAAGTTATTTTTAAGGAGCAATACGTTCAAGAAAAAAGAGTGGGAGTTGGCAAAGTAGAGTCTGCCTTGTTTGAACATCACGGCGAATTGTTTTATGCTTTTCCTTTCGAACAAAAAGGACACGTTGATTATTTTGATGAAAATGCCAAAAGCCTTCGAAAAGCATTTTTGAAATCACCATTGAAGTATGGCAGAATTAGCAGCAGTTTTACCAGAAGGAGATATCATCCAGTACAAAAGCGTTGGAAAGCACACTTAGGGACGGATTATGCCGCACCTAAAGGCACCCCCATATTGGCAGTAGGGGACGGTGTAGTTAGCGATGCACGGTACAAAAAGTTTAATGGTAATTACGTAAAGATTAAACACAACTCTACCTATACCACGCAATACCTGCACATGACTGGTTTTGCAAAAGGAATAAAAAGAGGTAAGTTCGTTAGGCAAGGTCAAGTTATTGGATATGTTGGAAGTACAGGATTGGCCACAGGGCCTCATGTTTGTTTTCGTTTTTGGAAAAATGGACAGCAAGTAAACCACAGAAGACAAAAATTGCCGCCTTCTTTGCCCATAGAAAAGAACCTAATGCCTCAGTTTAAGATGTTGAAAGACAGCCTGAAACACGAGTTGGATAACATTCCTTATGAAAATGGTGAAAAAGCAATTTTGGCAAAGAAATAAAACTAATTAGCACTCTTTTTCTTTTTCTGAAAATGCTATGTATTTTAGGTAGGGAGTAAATACCTAAGAAAATCCACATAGTAGACAAAGTGAAATGATAAGTATGGTTAATAATCGGCCGATAATAAATTTGAGGTTAATCTACAACCCAGCCAAAATAGCCTTTTCAACTTCCGCGCTATCCCATGTTTCTTTAATGTCTGGCCTAGCCATTACTTTATCCATAATTGCCCGCTGTTTTTGACCAACATCCCAAGCATCCGCATAAGGAGTGTGAGTAAAAGTAACCATACTATAAAGTGGCACCCATTTTTTGGGGTGTTTTGCGTAAATATGGTTTTCTATTTTCTTACGGAGCAAAAACATTTTATCGCCAACATTATCGCGCATTTCTATGTAATTAAATAGGGCAAGCTCTGCAATTGCATCGCCGTTGGGTTTCCTTATATTGGTATATTCATCAAATAAACCTTTCCAATTCTCACCATGTTTATTAGAGAGCCTCCACCATTCAGAGCAATCTTCAAAACCAGAATTCATTCCTTGTCCGTAAAAAGGTACAATTGCATGAGCAGAATCCCCCATGAGCATAACCTGGTCTTTCCATGTCCAAGGATCACAACGAACAATAACTAGAGATGAGGCAGGGTTAGCATGATAATCTTCAAGTAAGGATGGCATAAGAGAAAATGCATCTGGGAAAGTTTTTTCGAAAAAGTCAGTTATTTTTTCGTCAGAATCTAAACTTGCAAAAGACGTTTCACCTTCAAATGGAAAAAACAAAGTAACAGTAAAGCTACCGTCCAAATTTGGCAAAGCAATCAACATAAATTGACCACGTGGCCATATATGTAAAGCGTTTTTATCTAATTTATGGCTTCCGTCTTCATTGGCAGGAATCATCAATTCCTTGTATCCATGCTTCATGTAGGTTTGGGAATAATTAAAACGGTCGGTTTTCTGCATTCTAGCTCTTACAGCTGAAAAAGCCCCATCCGTCCCATAAACTCTAGCCCCTTTTATTATATCTATTTCACCCGAATCCGAGTTTTGAAAGGTAACTTCTTGAGTTTTTAAATCCACATCAACACAACGGGCGTTAAAGTGAAGGTTTACATTGGGGTTTTTGTCAGCTTTTAAAAGCAACTGACGGTTTAATTCACCACGAGAAACTGAATAAATGGCTTCGTTTTCTTTACCATACGATTGAAAAGTAACATCTCCATTTACGGAGTGCATTTTACGCCCAAACATAGGGATTGAAATGGCTTTTATTTCTTCAGTAACACCAGCGATTTCTAAGGCTTTCCAGCCTCTTGTGCTTAATGATAGATTGATGGACTTGCCACCAATAAACTTCATTTTTCTAATATCAGGACGACGGTCATAAACATCGATTCGATAGCCTTTTTTGGCCATTAAAACTGCTTGTAAACTCCCAACTAACCCTGCACCAACAATAATATTTGCCTCCATTTTTAATCTTCAAATCGTCTTTTAAAAAAATTGTTTTTTTTTGGTCCCTGTTGTCTCACTCTAGAGAATATTCGAAATATTACCACACCCAAAATCAAAACCCCAAAAATTTTCAACATACTTCAAATATTTTACCAGTCAAATTTACTAAATGTTGTGTTGGCACAACTGATTTTAGTCACTTGTTTTTTTGTAATCTTCAATTTTAAAATGATAAACTAAAGTGTCGTAATTATTGTCTTTACTGTCTTTCCAATAGCTAAACCCAATCCTTTCCATAACTCGAAAAGATGCTTTGTTTTCAGTAAAAGCTTCAGAAATGAGTTTTTCGAGTTCCAATTCTTCAAAGGCATATTTTACACAAGCTTTTCCACATTCGGTGGCGCAACCTTTGCCCCATTTATCGTGAAAAATTCGATAACCCATATCCACGTCACCATTTTCGCGTTTTTCTAATCCGCACCAACCCCAACTTTCTTTTGTGGCTTTTTCAATAATTGCCCAACGCCCATAACCATGAAGCTCGTAATCTTTGTAGTTTTCTAAAAAATCCATGGCCTCGGCTATGCTATGAAAAGCCGTATCACTAGTATAACGAGTAATTTCAGAATCAAGATTTAAGGAATAGAACATTGGAGCATCATCTAGTGTAAGCTCTCTGAAATAAAATCGTTCCGTTTCTAAAATCTTTTTCATAGGCAATTAAGTTTGAGTAGCCGAAGATAGTGTTTCTCCGAACCTAAAACAATCTTCAAATGAATTGTACATTGGAACGGGTGCAATTCGAATAACATTTGGCTCTCTCCAATCGGCAATTACTCCTGATTCGGCTAATTTGTCAAATAAGGATTTTCCGAGTCCATGAGCCAAAATGGAGAGCTGACTACCTCTTTCTTTTGGGTTACTTGGGGTTATTATTTCAAAATAAGATTTGGCAGATTGTCTAGAAACTTCATGAATTACAAATTCCAAGTATGCCGTTAGTAAAATAGATTTTTCGCGCAATTTTTCCATGCCTACTTCATCGTGCAAATCGAGGGCAACTTTGTGAACAGCCATTGAAAAAACCGGAGCATTACTCAGTTGCCAGCTTTCTGCAGTTGGCATGGGATTAAATCCCTTTTCCATTAAAAACCTGGTTTCTTTGTCGTGGCCCCACCAGCCCGCAAATCGTGGTAAATCTTTATTGGCGCAATGTTTTTCGTTTATAAATACACCCGAAACACTTCCAGGACCAGAATTCAAATATTTATAAGAGCACCAGCACGCAAAATCAACAGCCCAATCGTGCAAGCGCAATGGAATATTTCCGGCTGCGTGTGCCAAATCCCATCCTATCATTGCTCCAACTGCATGACCGGCTTTTGTTATGGTTTCCATATCGAAAACTTGTCCGGTATAGTAATTCACACCACCAATCATCACTAATGCCAGTTCAGAACCAACTTGTTCAATAGCGGTTAATACATCTTCAGTTCGAATCGTATGCTCGTCTTTTCTTGGCTCTAGGGCAATAATAGTTTTTTCAGGATCCAAGTTGTGGTGACGTGCTTGACTTTCGAGAGCATATAAATCGCTTGGGAAAGCCTTGGCTTCACAAATTATTTTAAACCGTTGTTCAGTTGGACGATAAAAAGACGCCATCATCAAATGTAAATTGGTGGTTAAGCCATTCATTGCAACTACTTCGCTAGGTTTTGCGCCAACTAATCTGGCCAATGGTTCTGCAAACATTTCGTGATAAGAAAGCCAAGGGTTTTTTGCTTCAAAATGACCTTCTACTCCAAATTTTTCCCAATCGTTTAATTCTTGCTGTAAAGCTTCTTTTGATTTTCGAGGTTGTAAGCCCAAACTGTTTCCGGTTAGGTAAACCACATCTCTTCCTTTGTGTTGTGGAAAAAGAAATTCGTTTCTGTAAGCCTGTAAAGGGTCTTTTCTGTCTAATTCTTTGGCAAATTCTAAGTCGAATTTAAAGTCCATATTTCTTTTGTTTTTCGCGACCCGGCAAAAGCCCAATCGTATTAATTTTGCAGCCTCCAAAAATAGCACAGAGGAATTACAAGAGCAAGAATTATGAAAAGAGAAAATTCAGACAAACTATACAGCAAAGCCAAAACACTTTTTCCTGGAGGAGTCAATTCTCCAGTTCGAGCTTTTAAGTCCGTTAAAGGAGATCCAATTTTTATAGATCGTGGAAATGGCAGTAGAATTTGGGATGTAGATGGAAATGAATACATTGATTTTTGTTGTTCTTGGGGCCCACTTATTTTGGGGCACAACAATGAAAACGTACGAAAGCAGATAGTTTCTACTTTAGAGAAAGGAACTTCTTTCGGTGCACCAACCAAATTAGAAAATGAATTGGGTGATTTAATAATCTCTAACAATAGATTTATAGAAAAAATACGATTTGTAAATAGTGGTACAGAGGCAGTTATGTCAGCTATTCGTTTAGCAAGAGGATATACAGGTAAAAATAAAATTTTAAAATTTGAAGGTTGTTATCATGGGCACATGGATGCCTTATTGGTAAGTGCGGGTTCAGGATTAGTTACTCTTGGAAACTCTTCTAGTGCCGGTATTCCGGAGGCTTATGTAAACGAAACCTTGGTAGCGCCACTCAACAATAGAGAAGCGGTTGAAGCTGGAATAAAAGAACATGGACACGATTTAGCTTGTATTATAATAGAGCCAATTCCTGCTAATAATGGCTTATTAATTCAAGATGAAGATTACTTGAAATTTTTACGAAAAATTACTAAAGAAAATGGTATACTCCTTATTTTCGATGAAGTAATTAGTGGGTTTAGAGTTGGTTTTGAAGGGGCCGCTGGGTTATACAATATTGAACCAGACATACTTACTTATGGGAAAATAATAGGTGGCGGACTTCCGGTTGGGGCTTATGCATCCAGCAGTGAAATAATGAAGCAAATAGCACCTGATGGACCAGTTTATCAGGCAGGAACTTTGTCAGGAAACCCAGTTGCTATGAGCGCAGGTATAGCAACTTTAAAAGAATGTTTGAAGCCAAATTTTTATTCTGATTTGGAGAAAAAAACTAAAAGATTTGTAGAACAAATAGCGGAAGGAATTGGTATTGAAAAAGGTTTCCATATTCAACAAATTGGTTCTATTTATTGGCTAGCATTTAGTTCCGAAAGAGTTACAAAAGCGTCGGAAATTGAAGCAGAGAAAATGCGTTTTTTCAAAAAATTGCACGAAATAGTTTTGGAAAATGGTATTTATATGGGACCTTCAGGATACGAAGTAGGATTCGTTAGCGAAGCTCATTCTGAGGCTGATTTAACACAGGCAGCACAAGTTCTTAATAATGCAATAACGCAAGCACTTGATAATGAAGAATAAAAGGCTTACTTTTGAACTCAACTTAAATTACAATGACTTTAAATTCAATTAAAAAATTACGCAGACCACGCAAGGTTAAAAAGAGAAAGGAAAGGGAGAACATGTTCGGTTTAAATGGAGCTTCATTTAAGTATATCCAAGAAACTGAATTGAAAGAAAAATACCGCTACTCTAAAGACGATTTAGAACACTTATTCGTATAATTATTATTTTTTCGCCTTGTGAATACTGTTAATAACTCAGTGGAACAGACGAAAAAACGAATAAACTCTGCTGGTGAATCAGAGGAATACAACCATTCTTTTTCCAACTTCAACTTCATTGCCCCTTTTTACAATTTTTTGCAAAGACTGATTTTTGGAAATCATCTTCAAAAAGCACAATCTTTTTTTCTAAATGAAATAAAACCTAGCTCTACTGTATTGATAATCGGTGGAGGAAGCGGTGAAATTATATCTTCTATTTTCCAGGTATCTATTCCTGAAAAGGTCGTTTTTGTTGAGCAATCCTCAAAAATGATTGAGCTTGCCAAACCCAAAGTAAAAAATAACAAGGTGGAATTTGTTTGTTCTGATATTTTGGATTGGGATAACGATGAAAAGTTTGATGTGATTGTATTGCCATTTATTTTGGATTGTTTTTCTACAGATATGGTGGTTCAAGTTCTACAGAAAATGAAATTAAATCTCCGCGAAAAAGGAAGTATCCTATTTACTGATTTTGTAGTTACGCCTAGAAAATTTTCGTTTTCGAAATTTCTGATTTTTGCCATGTACTTCTTTTTTAAAGTTACTGCAAAATTGAAAGTAAGCGAGTTACCAGATTTTGATTTAGCGTTTCAAATGGCCGGTTTTAAATTGGTTAAAAAAAATAGTTTTGTTCGTGGAACATTGGAAGCAAAGGTTTACCGCTAACTCAAAAGAAGAAAGATCCAATGTCGATTCTTTAAAATGCTTCTTCGCAATTCAGAATATAAGGGAAGTAGCGATTTATAATGGTCGTTAAAATGGCGAAAAATGCAAAAGGAATGGATGAGGACAGTTATAAAGCAGAGTTCATTTGATTGGCAGATTTGTTGTCGGAAGAACTTACAGTACGGTAAATTCTACTCGCCTATTTTGTTCTCTTCCTTCCGGATTTTCATTGCTAGATTTGGGCTTACTTTCCCCATACCCTTTCCCTACCATTCTAGAAGAGGCAATGCCTTTGCTTACAAGAAATGATTTTACGCTATCCACTCTTTTTTGACTCAACGTCAAGTTTATTTCATTGCTTCCAGTATTATCAGTGTGGCCTCCAAGTTCTATTTTAAGAGTTGGGTTTTTGGCTAAAAGTTCGTAAAGTTTGTTTAGTTCCGTTCTGGATTTGCCCAACAGAACTGCTTTACCAGATTGAAAATAAATGTTGTTCAGTTCCGCTGTTACGCCCTTAATTATTGGGTCTAAGAAAATATCTAATTTAATAGGATCAAAATCTTTTTTTTCAGTGTAATTAAATGTGACACTTTTAAAAAGATACCCTGGCGCTTCTGCATAAAATGCATATTCTGCTCCTTCGGCGAGCATAACTAAATATTGACCATTTAGAGAACTAGATAGTACTTGGGTGACTGTTTTGTCAGTTTCTATATTCACTAGTTTCAATTGAACTTCAATAGGATTTTTAGTAATGTTGTCAAACACTTTTCCTTTAACGTAATTACTTCTGTGGCCAAGTTTTAATTCAGGTGGAACATCAAAAGTCCAAATTTTTGAACTTGCAGAGGTAATACTACCCTCGTCAAATTCTTCTTTACTGTAGTATCCTTTATCTCCTTTGGCATTAACAAATAAAGAAAGTTGGTTGTTTTGGTCATTTATAGGATAACCTAAATTTCTGGGTTCAGTCCAGTTGTTGTTTTCCCATTCGCTTAAAAACAAATCGTAACCACCCATTCCTATATGGCCCTTGCTACTAAAAAACAAGGAAGTGCCATTTGGGTGAAAGTAGGGAGACCCTTCGTTTTGTTGGCTATTTAATACAGCCCCTAAATTAGTTGGGGTTTCCCAATCTCCGTTGTCATCTTCATAACTCACATAAATATCCAATCCGCCAAATCCTCCTTCTCGATCGCTTACAAAAAACAAGGTTCGTCCGTCTGCACTTAATGTTGGCTGTGATTCATAGGCTTTTGTGTTGATTGTTGATCCTAAGTTTTGTAAAGTGCTCCAGTTTTTTCCTTTTAGGGTGGAAAAATACAAATCACAATTCCCGAAGTTTAGTCGTTCATCCCCACAATAGCTACAAACTATGGTATTTCCGTCTGCTGAAATAGTTGCAGTTCCTTCCGCCTCATGGCTGTTTATTGTTCCTGGAAGTTTGTCGGGTTTTTGCCAACCGTCTAAGAACAAAGAAATAAATAGATCTTCATTTTGAGAGCCTTTTTTACGCCTTGTAAAAAGCATTTTTGTTTCGTCACCGTTAAGAACGGGAAAGTATTGCAGTGAATTTTCCCCATTTATCCAATCATGAAGAGGCCAGGGGTCTATTTTTATTGGATGTAAATAGGACTTACTTGCAAATTCTTTTGATAGAAGCTTTTTCTCCCCTTCAATTTTTCTTTTTGGGTGAATTTGAGGATGGTTTAAATACATTCTAAAATAAATTAACGAAGTATCGAATAGACCTAAGTTATAGTAAATTGAACTCAAGGTATTAAGGGAATTCATTTCATTTTTTGAGTTACTATCTAGTTCTATAACCTTCAAGAAACAGATTAACTGCCCTTTTTTGGGGGCGGCATTTTTTCTTAAAGCATTGCCATATTGATGCCAAGCTAAGGAAAATGTAGGGTCTGTTTTTACTGCTTTTTCGTAAAGTTTTATCGCACCTTCTCGGTCCATTCTCGATTCTAAAAGCATTGCTTCTTGCACTAAGGCTTTCGCTTTTATCGTTTTTTTATTTTGAGCAAATAAGGTAAAACTGCAACTGAAAAGAAGAACAAAGAATAAAATTCGCATACTTAAATGAGTTTCAGCCAAAGTAAATGGGCTAACTGTTGGGTAATAGGCTAATTCAATTTTTGGTTAAGAGGTTGTTGTTCATAAAACAGAGTTGTTTCATATAGCAAAACAGAGCTTAAACACAAAGTTTTTCCTAAAAACTGGTGGTAGTTTAATTTATTATTTCATACAAAACAGGTTTGCTCGGGCTAGCATCATTATCGAAACTAGCAAAACCTAAATTAAGCAAATAGCTTCCGTCTTTTATTTCACTTGGAACATATATAAGCTCAGTAATAGAACAATCCATTCTTGGATTATCTGGCACATTCCAAAAAGCGTGATGCGATAAAAGATGGCCACCATCCTCTTCTCTGTCAACACTTGGAGTGTCAATTAGCAAATGTTTTACTCCCCTTTTTTGTAATTCTAAAGCAACCTTAACATCTAAATACGCTGGATTACTTGCTGAATATTGGCGAGTAAGCTTCTTGTCATTATTTGGTAAAGTTCTGAAAACGATCGCTTCTGGAGAATTGTCTCCGAGTTTGTCAACTAATTGATCTAAAGTAATTATTTGATCTTCACCTTTTAGTTTGGGTGCTATAGTAATAAGCTCTGCGGTAAACACGAATGATTTAATATGCTCATTAACAGAGTAAATCTCTTTTGTAATATGGCCTAAACATTCAGTATGCGTGCCATGTCCATGTGGGTTAAATTGAATATTTCTAAAATTTACCGACCCTCCTTCTTTTACGTTTCCAATAAATCCATCTGTTCGTACTGGCTCAATTGACATAGGGTTGAGGTACCATGCTTTCATGTTTTGAGGAGTAGCTTTCATAGGAATAGAAATATCGATTGGCTTTTCAAAGTCAATTTCAAATTCTTTTCCGCAATGTTCTATAGTAGCCTTCATTTTAATTTATCTTATTGGCTCAAAGGTGAAAATAAATTTTGGTTTAGCAAGGTTTCCAGTTTTGTATAGAAAAGCAATTGACTTTTAAGTATATAAGTAAAGTGCATGGATTAAATTTAGGCCATAAAAAAACCGAATTAATTCGGATTCGGTTTTGTGGAGAATACAGGAATCGAACCTGCGACTTTCCGATTGCTAGTTATCTGGTTAAATGTTGCTTAAAAAGGCCTACGGGCACTATTAAGGGCATTAATAAGACCTTAAAACACCTAAACTACTTACCTTTTTTCTTTCAGTTTAAATATATTGATGATATTTGTTTAATTAAATGCGCTTTTAGCAAATTAGATAGAGATATTAGAGCTGAGAAACATGCTGTATTTATTCAAAAAGCCGAGTTAATTTTAAGAAAATAATTATGAACTTCCCTTTTCATCCAAAAAATCAAATTTTACAAGACAATATTGATTTAAGTGTATTAGATGAAATTGATTTAAAACAATGGTTGGTACCCAACTTTGTCAATACTCTATGTGATCAGAAACTTTTTATTGGAAAGTTTATTTAGCCCCCTTTAAAGAACGCTAACTATACGTTTCTATATAAATTCAAGAAAATTTGAGTAATTTTTCCTCCACATTATTGAACGAATTGACAGGCATTAATTTATAAAAACAAGTACTATGGAAGCAATTAGATCAATTGAAGAACTTATCGAAAAGCTTGATCATTCAGATATTTCTAATCAAGGAGAAATCTTAAAAAAAACGAACATTCCATTAAGTGATTTTGAAGCATATGCTTCATGGGATAAAAACACTTACACTCGGAATTGTATTTATAGGACTGATGAATATGAGATGATTCTACTCTGCTGGAAAAAAGGGGATGAAACACCAATACATGGTCATGATGATCAAAATTGTTGGGTATATCAGTTAGAAGGCAAGTTGACTGAAATTCGTTATGAAAAAACTGAGTCAGGTAATCTTACCGAGACAAATCGGTTAAAGTTGTTACCCGGTAAATTGACTTTTATGAACGCGGCAATGGGATATCATAAATTGAATAACGATAATGACCTTCGTGCAATGACGCTACATGTTTATGTATCTCCAATTATTTCTTGCGAAGTTTTTAACGATTCAACATCGGCTTTTGAGGTAAAAGAAATGAAATACGATACCTTAAACGGGCGGGCTTTTACGGGAGCGCACTAAATGATTTAAGTGATATAAAATAGAAAAGTTAAGGTTTTCGATATATCTTATTGGTGTTGTTTTAGATCTATTTATTTCTACAATAGAAGATTTCTTTCGAATATGATCTGCAGGAAAATTACTTTTTTTGATTATCCAAACTGCTAATCCCTATTGGGTATGAATTGTCGATTCGCATTTATTTAATGCTATAGTTATTAACTCATTGTGGCCAGAATAAATAGGGCCGCAAACTTTTCTGCTTTTAATACAGAAATGCAACAATCGTTAATAGTTGTGTTTGAAGAAGTTCAATTGGACATTAACTGCTCTTAATTGTGCTCTGCGTTACAAATGTGTTACAATTCATATACAAAAAAAGGGCTGCATTTCTGCAACCCTTTTTTTGTATAGTGGAGAATACAGGAATCGAACCTGCGACCTTCTGACTGCCAGTCAGACGCTCTAGCCAACTGAGCTAATCCCCCATTTCAAGGGCGCAAATTTACTCTTTCATTTATATTATCACACTCCGGTGTGTATAATAATTTCTTGCAATAAAATAAGATGAACACCCTCATTTTACTTTTGTATCTATGAGTATAAAAAGCATTTGGGTGCATAAAAGAGTTTTTTTATTGGGACTTTTTTGTTTTCTTATAAGTGGATTAAAAGCCCAAGATGAAACGATGGGCATTTTGGATAATGAAGTTGGGGAATATAAAAATGATACTTTGTGGGTTCCAGGAAATGAACCTGCATTAATAGTCGTTCCATTTGAACCTATGATGTATAAATCTCAAATTGACAGATCTATAGGGACAAACGACGGAACAACCTACAATCAAATTTTAAGCAATTTTAGACGTGGGTTAGACAATGTTCTTTTTATTGAAAATGATGCTAAGTATTCCGTGGTTAGAATGATAGTGGAGGAGGAAGACCGCAAAAAAGATTTATATGCTTTTTACAATGCGAGTTCTAGAGATTATAGAGTCGTACCCAAGAAAGAGTTTGAGGAAGTAGCGAAAAAATTAAAGTTTCCCAAACTAAAAAAGAAAGAAAAAGTAAAAGAGCATCCCGCAAATGGAACTTCTATTCAAAATGGACAAATCGTGAGTCATAATGATGGTCAAAAAAGGTTTATGGCCAGGGTTATAAAAGACTCAAGTGTTTTTGATTACATGTATGGCAAATATGGATCGGTGCTGTATCTATTTATTAATGAATTTGACATTGGTCCAATGGATGGTTTAGATTATCGTGCTTTTGAATCCGACGAATACCAAAGGCAAATCACGGTTCATTACTCTATTTATACACACAAGCAAGAAATTTATTCAGGAATTGCAGTCACGTATTTTTCCAGTACAGTTAACTCTCAAAAGGATATAATTATTGAAAATTTCCCTGCTCTTGCCAAAGAAATTGGAAAACACATTCCATATATAGTTTCTGGGGATGTTTCTGACCTTCCAAATAGTGAATAGAGGTTCATATAGCCAAAATAATTGCGATTAAAAAACAAGGGCTAATTGGTCTTGCCTACTAATTTTGTATTTCTAAAAACAGAAAAGAATTAACACATGGATATTCAAAAAGTATTAACCGAACTAGGACTTAAAGAAGTTAACGAAGGCACGAGTACAGGAGAAAAATGGACAAAAGCCACGAGTTATATTGAATCTTATTCTCCTATTACTGGAAATTTAATTGGAAAAGTTGGGATAACTGAAAAAGCGGATTATGAAGCTGTTGTAAAAACGGCACAAGACGCATTTAAAAAATGGAGATTAGTTCCAGCTCCTCAACGCGGAGAAATTGTAAGACAATTTGGATTAAAACTTCGCGAAAAGAAAGAAGCGCTTGGTGCCTTGGTTACTTATGAAATGGGTAAATCTCTTCAAGAGGGGTTAGGTGAAGTTCAAGAAATGATTGATATCTGTGATTTTGCGGTTGGACTTTCCCGCCAATTGTATGGGTTAACAATGCATTCTGAACGTCCAGGTCACAGAATGTACGAGCAATACCACCCACTTGGAATAACTGCAGTAATTTCTGCCTTTAATTTTCCTGTAGCAGTTTGGTGTTGGAATTCCGCATTGGCTTGGGTATGTGGAGATGTTTGTATTTGGAAGCCATCAGAAAAAGTACCTCTTTGCGGAGTAGCATGTCAGAATATATTTAATGAAGTACTTCAAGAAAATGATTTGCCTGAAGGGCTAAGCTGTTTGGTAAATGGAGATTATAAAGTCGGAGAATATTTTTCTCAAGACTCAAGAATTCCGTTAGTTTCTGCCACAGGATCGATTCGTATGGGGAAACTTGTAGGAGCAGAAGTGGCCAAAAGATTAGGCAGATCTTTGCTTGAATTAGGAGGAAATAACGCAATAATTGTTACACCAGAAGCAGATCTAAACATGACGATTATGGGTGCCGTTTTTGGTGCCGTTGGAACCGCAGGACAAAGGTGCACGTCTACACGTCGTTTAATCATTCATGAAAGTATTTATGATATTTTAAAAGCCAAATTGGTCGGAGCTTATGCTCAAATTAAAATTGGTGATCCGTTAGATGAGTCCAACCATATTGGGCCACTTATAGATAAACTTGCTGTAGAAAGTTATTCAAACGCATTGATTGAAATTGAAAAAACTGGCGGAACTATGGCTGTAGCTGGAGGCGTTGTTAGTGGTGCTGGCTATGAAAGCGGATGTTATGTTAAGCCTGCAATTGCTGAAGTTAAAAATGAATTTCAAATTGTGCAAGAAGAAACTTTTGCTCCAATTCTATATTTAATTAAATACAGTGAATTAAGTGAAGCAATGGATCTTCAAAATGGGGTGAAACAAGGTCTTTCATCAGCCATCATGACTTCAAATATGCGTGACGCCGAAAACTTTTTGTCATGTGCCGGATCTGATTGTGGAATTGCCAATGTTAATATTGGAACTTCGGGTGCTGAAATTGGTGGAGCATTTGGTGGGGAAAAGGAAACAGGCGGCGGAAGAGAATCTGGTTCTGATGCTTGGAAAGCTTATATGAGAAGACAAACAAATACGATAAACTATACTACTGAATTACCGTTAGCTCAAGGAATTAAATTTGATTTCTAAAAATTGTATTGAAGCATAAAGTTAGCTCCCGTGCCTTGGTAAGCAGTTGCAAAATCACTAGTTTCTTTAAAGCTAGAGTTTAAAGATTTTGTAAATCTTGGTTGTACCGTAAGGCTAAGTTGAGGTGAAATATTATATCCGATGCCTACTGCTGCGTTAGCGCTGTATACAATTGGATTTAAATCACTTTTATCGTTAAAAGCCACTACACTATTCGTTTCAGAATTATAAACATTGCCCGAAACACTGGATAAAACACTCATGTTCATTCCGACGTTTACTGAAACAAAAAAGCGGTTAATTTGATATTCGTATCCTACATTCAAGGGAATAGTTACATAATTAATTTTATAGGCAAATTTCTCATCCAATCCCTGAGTGTTAGAATGTGCAGTGAAGCCGGTGTCAGAAGTAGTTTCATAAACCGAATCGATTTGATAAATTGGGGTTCGTTCAAAATACTTTTTTCCGTCACGAGTAACCGTTTTTATTTCATCTCCTAAAAATGTCTTATTTACTTCGGAAAGGTTTGTTTCAGTTTCTATGTTCTCTTCTTCCCAGTTTGTAGTATGGCTGTAGTTTATGTTGTATTCCGCACGATGTTGTCTAATCATTAAGCCAGAATAAACTACTAATCCTTTCCATTTCATTCCTGCGTTTATTCCAACTTCATACAAATTGTTTCTGCCTTCTGTCAACGCTACATTTTTAATTTCTTCGCTGACATTAATATTTAAATCTTCATCGTTGTCCAGTTTTTCTGACACTACACTTAATCCCACAAATAACTTAGCAGCCATTTTTAATTTTATACGTGATTTATATTTTCTATAATCGAAGGCCATGAGCTCCATGGAGTGACTTTGTGTTTCTAATTTTCTTGGATCAAGAAAAGCTAAACTCGTAAAAGTGCGTAGCTCTGATTTCTTATCTGATATTTCAATATTATTTAAAATCCCGGATGAAGTCCCGTCGACAGTTTCTAAACTTGTTGATGCTAGAATATTTCCCGTTTGTTCCGCTAATAATGAGGATTTAGGAATTGAGGAAATTGAAGTAGAAAACTGATTTTCTTTTTTTACTATTTGTAGAATTGATTCATCACCAGGATCTCTGTTAGAAGAGGCAACAAGGTTTTTAGGTAATAATGTTTTTTGGGTTGAGTTATCTGTTTTTTCTGGCTTTTGGTTGTCATTTTTAGAATTAATGTTGTCTTTAACAACTGCCATTTTCCGAACCTTTTGGTTGGACCTCCTTTCAGGTTCTATCTCATTAACAATTGACTTTTTCTCTTGTGAATTAGGGTTTACGCTTTCTGCTATAATATTTTTGGAGATTTGGATTTCATTTTTGGAAGGTGTGTTAAAAAGAACCCCAGTAAGAGTAAGCCCTCCAACTAGTGCAAATGTTGCAGCTTTACTTAACCAAGATTTTGAATTCGTAACCGGTAAAGATTCGTCGAGTAAGGATTCCATTTTATCCCAGTTCGCAGCATTGTACGAAAAGTTGCCCGTACGAAAAGCACGTTTATATAAATTTTCAATTTTACTCATAGTCTAAAGTGCAACTTTACGGGTAATATTGAACCTTTCTTTCAATTTGGTTCTTAGGATTTTACGGGCATTATTTAAATGCCATTTGGATGTGCCTTCTGAAATATTTAGAATGCCACCAATTTCTGAATGAGTATAACCTTCTAGTATGTATAGTTGAAATACTTCTTGAGAGCTATTTGGGAGTTCAGATAAAAGAATTCGAAGATTTTGAATAGAAATACCAACTCCTTCTTCATCAATTTCGTCATCATCAATAGGTAATAAAAAATCTAGAAATGACTCAGATTCTATAGGCACTAGTTTTGGTTTGTTTTTGTGTTTTCTGTAATCGTTGATGCAACAGTTAATGGTTATTCTTTTTATCCAAGCTTCAAATGGAACGTCCTTGTTGAGGTCTTTTAAGTTGGTCAATATTTTTAAAAACGCATCGTTTAAGATTGCAACTCCGTCTTCTTGGTTGTGTTTGTATCTCATGCAGATACCCATAAGCGGCCGAAAAACCAACTTGTAAAGTTCTTGCTGAGCCATTCTATCGTTTTTAACACAGGCCTTTATTATTCTTGGAGCTACTTTCATATACCTAGTTTTTAATCATACGCTGAATAGAAGTTTCTGTTTCTGTTTTTACTTTTATGAGATAAATTCCTTTCGGTAAATCCGAAGTTTCAATTTTATTTTCGGAAGATATAATTACGGTTTTCATGAGTTTTCCCAAGATTGAAATAATTTGAACTTCTGCACTTCTTTCTTCTTCTAAGTTAAGACGTATAAAGTTAACGAAAGGATTGGGATATAATCCTAAGGTATTTTGTGAAACAGCTGTTTCCGTTTGTGAAGTTGTACTTGAGCCAATGGCATAATCGGTAACAACAATATTTTCAAGAGTTAAGCTAACGATATTGTTTTCGAGTTTTGCTTTTATTGGTATCGTCAATTTCCCAGGATCATCTACCCAAATATAATAGTCACCAGCTGATAATCTATTAAAATTATAGTTTCCATTTTCATCGGCAAACGTATAGGAGACAGGTTCACTGTCCATAGAAAGTAAGAGAACAGCCGGTTGTTTTTGGGACAATCCTTTTGCGTTTTCAACAACAATTTTTCCTTTAATAGACTTATCACCAATGATCTGAAAATTTTGTGTCATTGGTATATTCTTTCTCACTTGATTTTCAAGTTGTACAAAATTAATAATTGGATCATCATCCCAAAAAGTTGCTCCATTGGTATAGGTTGGAAACATAAAGGAATGTTCAGATACAGGTAAAGCTTTTATTAAATATTGGTCCGTGTCGTTTAAAAAAAACTCGTACCCACCTCCTAAACTTGTTAATGTAGAATTAGTAAAAACCAATTCTTTTTTTGCTCTGTCAAAAACATAAAGTAATAATTTAACAGCTTCTTTTCTGGTGGTGTTTTTTCCATCCATAACCTGCCCTGTAAGCAAAGTTGCTCCAGGAGATTTACATTTCACAAAACTTAAATTTAATGTATCGCCATCCTTAAAATCAACTGAATTATAAATATAAGGTCCAGTACAATCCTTAACTCTAGCGTACATAGTTCCAGAATTATTTGTGCCAACTCCCATAAAGGATTCGAAATGACCATTTGAATCCGTTTGTAAAAGCTCTAAAATGGTATGGAAATTATTGAGGGATAATTCAATTAGAGCTCCTCGAGCAGGAATTTTCTTGTAATATACATTTCCAGTTAAATAGGTTCTGAAATTGCTTTTGCACAATTCGAAATTAGAGACAATTAATTGCTGATTTGTTGCATAAAATACAATGTTACTAATGGTGTCTTCAACACAATCAACAGTGCTTATCGTCACATAGCCGCTATTGAAAGGCACATCCAAAATTACATCGTAAAGGCCTTTTTCATTGGTATAAATTATAGTGTCATTACCAAAACAACTAACGTAAACTTTGGTTTCTGGTTTGATTCTATTTTCCTCTTTAATTACACCAAACACCTCTAAAGGCGATGAAATAACTGTTGCAGGAGCCAACAACAGAAATGCCAAAAGGCCATTAATAAAAATTTTATTTAAGTTCAATTTTTCTCTCAAGATTGCAATCATTCTTCTCCCGAACAGTATATTATAAAACTAACCTAGGTCAAGTAGGTAAATATAACATAAAAATTATTAATTGGTTGGGTTTAGTTGTCGAAACCAATGCTCAGGCCAACCCAGAAGTAAAAATGAATTGGTATATGAGCACCTTTTATTTTGGTATTTCCATTTTCCATTCTTGTTAAAAAGCCTCGGCTGTGCCAATAGTATTTTCATTGCAAATGGTTTTAAACTATTTCCGTCAGATGCTATTGAATTGGTTTATATGTAGTTAAATGAGAGCATTGGTGATTTGAGTTCATTTAGATGGTTAGAATACTTGACTTTGAGACAGGAGGGAGACTTCCTGACTTTGCGCCTAAGTAACTTGAAAAGTTAGGGTAAATGTGAAAGATTATATTTCACATTAATAAGTAATGATCAAATTTTGCGTAAACCGGACAATTAATTCACCCTCCAAATTAGGAAAGATTTCATCCAATTTAAAGTCAGAAATACTAATTCTCCCTTTTCCTGAAATTTCCATAACATTTCTATTTGTTGTTTTTTTATTAGAAATAATTAAGTACAACATTACATTTTGGGTAACATTATTTATGGTAGCTCTAGTTTGAAGTTCAACGGTTTCGTTGTAATTACTGTGATATTCCAGAGAGCTTGCATCCAATTCTGCTACAAACACAAAATCCTCTAAAAGGCAATCATATAGTTGTTGGTCAAATTCAATGTTGTCTGTTTTAATAGTGTGAGGATCGATCGTCACTTCCATTTTCTGGTCTTGCACCGGATACTCAATGTGCATTTCTTTGGAAGTTCCGTTAATTTGGATTCCGTTTTTTGTATAAAGCTGCATATCCGTATGAATTACTCCGCTTTGGGAATATTGTTGAGCCAAGGAAATGGAACAAATGAATAATGTTAAAAATGTTATTAATGACGCTTTCAGCATGATGTAAAAGTAGGGGTTTTTATAATTGAGTTATTTTACCTTGTTAAGATAATAAGATTTCTAATGAAATAGTTTAAAATGCCTCACTAAAGTTGAAATAAAACCCAGTTGAATTGTATCCTACTCCATAATCTAGTCTGAGATTTAAACGGGGTTGAAGCTCATACCTTACCCCAATTCCAGCATTTGGCATCCAATAAGTAAATTCTTTTAAAGTTGGCGAAACAGACCCAGTTCCCACCCACAGTACTGCACCGATCTTGCTTAGTTCCTTACTTTTAATTTTATTGAATTTATGCCGCCATTCTACTATTCCAAATATCATATTTCGGTCTCTGTATTGCCCCCAATAATAACCCCGTAAGTCAAATGGAGAACCTACCATTGACATTTCACCGTATGGAACACTTCCCAAGCTAACTCTGCTTTTTAACTGTAAAGTGAGTGTTTTTGCTTTGCCAAAAAGAGGAATATATTTTCTGAAATCCAATTGGAGGTATGAATATTCATTGTCGCTTTTCAAATAGTCACCATAGTAGTATGCGTTTAGTTGTAATAAAGTCCCTTTGTATGCGTTGACAGGAACATCACGGGAGTCAAATTTTAAAATTACACCTAGGCCGTTATTGTTGTTTTGAGTTCCAAAATGTATAATATTAGGATCAGAATTTTGTTGCTGAGTTAACTCACTCATAGTGGTATTGTTAATGTCCAATCCAATTCCTAAAAACATATTTTTTCTGAATTGCCAATTTACTTCGGGGTTAATAAGAAGCCATTTTTTGGTGTAGGCACTTGTAGTATCACTTCGATGGGTAGTTTGAGCCTTTTTATATCCAACACCCCAATAATGATCTGGCATTAATCTTAAAATGAAGGCTCCGTTTATTTGAATCTTATTCTTTTTCCAAAATGAAGTAAGACTCGACTGAAAAATTAAAGCTCCCGTATTACTCATGCCGACTGTGGCGGGCAAAAAAGAACGTTGTAATGAAGTGTCAGACTTTTTAGTGCGAAAAGAAATAATTGCACCACCGGCAACCATGAATCCGAATTCTGGTGCATAAACAGGGGCACCAACTGGAGAGACAATAGTTTTTCCTACCGCTATTTTGTGATTTTTTATAGAGTCTCTTTTAGCTTTTTTGCCTTTTCCTGAAGATGGGAAATTTGTTGCTGAAGCTAATAGGCAGAACCCAATCAAAAAGGATGCAACACAAAACAGGATCACCCTACTAATCAATTTGATAATTATAGGTTACTATGCGACCCATCACAATAAGGAGGGTTTGACGTTTGTTTACACAGGCAAAGTGCAACTGTCTTTGTATCTTCTAGTTTGAATACATTTGGAGCCATTCCGGCACCTTTATGAGAACCATCGCAAAAAGGTTGTTTATCGCTTTTACCGCAGGAACACCACGCATAATTTTTGTCTTTTTCAAGCTCAATTAAAGTTGGTGAATTTCCCGCAACAACTGGCTTGCTTTCAGGCTCTTTTTGCTCTCCTTTTATCGAATAACTTAAGGCTCCCGATGGACATTTGTCTATTTGAGCTGCTATTTTTTCTTCACTAGCCCCGTTTACGTCAATCCAGGGTTTGTTTTTGGGATCAAAAACTGAAGATAATTCATTGGCACATACAGCAGAATGGATACACTTTTCTGGCTCCCAACCGATATCTAATTTTTCGGTAAAGTACTTTTTCATAACGTTTAATTTGCGAAATTAAAATTAATCTATTTCTTGTTAATTCTGATATTAACTCCGAATTAATGAAATTATAAAAGAAATGAATGAGCGATTTGCCTTTCCAGAAAGGTGTGTGAATTTAGGCGATGGCCAAGTCAAAAATTCCACCTGGAAGTGATTTTACAACACCATTTAATTCCAAACCTAATAAGGTAACCGAAATAGAACTTACTGGAACCGAAAGCTTTCCGCTCATTTCATCTTTTCTTATTCTGGGTTCGTTTCGCAATAATTCTACAATTTTCTCTTCGTCTTCAGTAAGGTCTAAAGATAGTGCGAGCTGCTTTGGCTTAGCGTTGTTTTTTACATTTGTAGACCATCCCATGGCTTTTACGAATTGTTCTGGGTTGGAATATAGCCCAGCTCCATTTTCATAAATAAGTTTATTACATCCAACTGAAAAAGGATCTTTAATTTTTCCAGGTACGGCAAATACATCACGATTATAATCTTGTCCCAATTGAGCAGTAATAAGAGCACCTCCACGTTCCTGAGATTCAACAACTAAAACAGCATCGGATAATCCTGCAACGACTCTATTTCTACGCGGGAAATTTTCCCTCTCCGGCTTTCCGCCAGAAACAAATTCTGTGAGCAAACCACCATTTTTCAACATTTCTCTTGCCTGATTTACGTGTGCCTTAGGATAAAGTTGGTCTAACCCGTGGGCAACAACTCCAACTGTAGGAATATTGTTGTTTAACGCTGCCTGGTGGGAATAAATGTCAATTCCATAGGCCAAGCCTGAAACAATTATTACCGGATAATCTTTTAGATATTCTACAATTTCATTGCAAACTTCCCTTCCATAAGGTGTTGCTTTTCGAGTTCCAACAATGCTTAAAACATAAGTTGAATCTAAGTCATAATCTCCTTTTTTAAATAGAATTAGAGGGTGGTCGGGGCAATGTAAAAGCCTTTTGGGATAATTCTTTTCTTGGTAATAAAGAACTTCAATTTTATTGGACTCAATAAACTCGAGTTCCTTTTCTACTCGTTCAAAAACGTTATGTTTAACAATTGCGTTTATAACAAAATCACCAACTTCTGGTATTTTTAATAATCGACTTTTTTTTTCAGTGAAAACTGCTTCTGCGCTCCCACAATATCGAATAAGGTTTTTTGCTTTTATTGGTCCTATCCCCGAAACTAGGGACAAGGCTATTTCATAATAATAATTCATTGGAGTTTGTTGGATAACGCATACTATTCTTTAAATCCAAGAACAATGCTAACGCAACCACTTGGCGGTATGTCTGTAACTCTTTCTTGATCCTCCGGAATAACTACATCAATGCGCAGGTCTTGGGTAGAGTTTACTCTGAAGTCCCAATAATTTGGGCTTTTACCCTCGCTTGAATAAAGTATTTCGCCATCATCATCTTTTACTCTAAAAAAAGCCCCTTCCCCTAGTATTGGATGTGTGCAAACCATTAGTCTGTATTCCAAAAGAGAATAAAAAGTCATGTTCATAGAGGCAGAGTCACCTTCATACAATGTTGTTGAATTAATTTGACCATTGTTGGTGTATGGACTTAGAGCTGGAAGGCAATTTTTTTGCGTAAATCTTTTACATTGAGCATCAACCTGTGTAACCACCCCAATGGCAGTGAAAAAAAGGAAAATGGAAAGTGTGTTTTTTAATTTCATAACTAAACCATTAAACGTATTTGTTTCTTATAATTATAGTTTGATCAATTATATCTTTTAGCAAAGTACCTGTGAATTTATAAACTTTCTTTTTGCCGACAACAGCAACCCCACCTTCATCAATGTTGGGTTCTACCCGAACTCGTTCAACATCTATTTTGTCAAATAATTTTTCTAGAGTTTCCAAATCACTAATTATGTCAAGTAAATTTTTATCATCTCTAAAAGAAGATAAAAACTTTATGAGTTGTTTCAAAGTAGCGCCTTGTTCTGCTATTCTTTCAGTCACGGGGTCGTCCATTTTTTCAGGATCAACCAAGTGGGTAGCAATATACAAACCTTCAATCCAACCTCCGGCGGCTATTAAACCTGCAACGCTTTCTCTGTCGTCGGCCTTTAATTCACTATTTGCTCTCCAATACGATTCTGTAAGATATTGAAGAACAGAATCTTCATCGGATATATTCTCATCGATTTTCCCAATAAGATCTTGGGTAAATACTTCACTCAACGATAACGCATCTGCCAATTTACTCATAGCAGAAAAGTAATCTATGCATGCTTGTTGCTGTTTAAATACATTGGCATAACTTAAATCAGCTACACAAATACCCATGACAATAGCCTTCCCTTTGGACGTTATATGTTTGTCTAAATTTTCAACAGGATTCAAATATTTGCTATCGTAAATCGCTCCAGATTTTTTAAGAACCTTAGCCGTTTCCATAGGTGAAGGAAGTGAAAACAAAACAATCTTAGCCCTTTGGTATTGTACTTTTTCGCTGCGGCTTAGGTTAATTTCATCAGTTACATTTTCTTCAATAGAATCTGTGTTTTTGTTCGCGTTTTCATCAGCACATGATAATAAAACCAATACAGAAATACTCAGAATTCCTAATACTCTAAAACTTTTAATCATTTTGAAGGAGATTTTTAGATAGGAACAAATGTAATAATTATTTTATGTGAGAAAATGCCGGCATATAAAACTAAGTTAAAAGCTATGTCGATTGCTTTTACAAGTATACTTTTGTGATATGACATTTTCTGATACCCATTGCCACGTATATGTTAAACAATTTGACCAGGATCAAAAGGAAACAATTTTGCGTGCGAATAATGTGAATGTAGATCGGTTTTTTTTACCAAACATTGATTCTAAATACATTCCAAGACTACAGAAAACGACGAATCAATTTCCAAATAAAATGTATCCTATGATGGGGCTTCACCCTTGTTCGGTTAAAGAAAACTATTTAGAAGAGTTAAATCTAATTGAGCAGGAGCTATTTAATGGGCAACAGCTAAATTATGTTGGAGTAGGAGAGATTGGCTTAGATTTATATTGGGATAAGATATATTTAGAACAACAAAAAGAAGCCTTTAAGATTCAGGTGAATTGGGCTCTGAAATTAGATCTCCCTATTATTATTCATGTTAGAGATGCTTTTGATGAGATATTTGATTTAATGGATTCAATTTATAATCCTAAAATGAAAGGTATATTCCATTGTTTTACAGGAAATGAGTTGCAGGCGGATAAAATTGCGGAATATGAAAATTTTAAAATGGGAATCGGTGGTGTTCTAACCTTTAAAAACAGCGGCCTTTCAAATGTATTAAAAGAAGTGCCATTGAATAAAATGGTTTTAGAAACGGACAGCCCTTACCTAGCTCCTCATCCATATCGAGGGAAACGAAATGAGCCGTCATATTTGATGCTTGTGGCAGAAAAATTAGCTGAGTTGAAAAACGTTTCATTAGAAGAATTGTCAGAAATAACGGAACAAAACACTAACGAGGTTTTTTCTTTAAGAAATTAAATTTACATTTCGCCTTTCAAACTTTGAAATGAAGAGTAGTCCATCTATATTATTAATTTACACCGGAGGAACTATAGGAATGGTTATGGATCCTAATACAGGAAAGCTAAAACCATTTTCATTAGACAATCTTTTAAAAACTATTCCGGAACTTCAGAAATTTAATTTTGAGATTCATTCTACTTCATTTGAAAACCCGATTGACTCAAGTAATGTCTCGCCTGATTTATGGGTGCGACTTTGCGAAATTATTTTAGAAAACTACAATAAGTTTGATGGATTTGTAATCCTACATGGTACCGATACCATGGCTTATTCGGCTTCAGCTCTTAGTTTTATGCTTTCTGGACTCAATAAGCCCGTTATTTTTACTGGGTCTCAACTTCCTATTGGCATGGTGAGAACGGATGGTAAAGAAAATTTGCTTACGGCTTTAGAAATAGCGGCAGAGATTGATGAAAACGGAAACTCAAGAGTGCCTGAAGTTGGAATTTATTTTGATTCGTTTTTATTTAGAGGTAACAGAGCACATAAAATTAGCACCCAAGATTTCGATGCGTTTTCTTCTCCTAATTTTCCTCCATTAGCAAAAGCTGGGGTAGATATTGTATATAAAGACAATAAGATCTTGTCGCAAGATCAGAATAAATTTAAAGTTTATAATAAAGTAGAACAGGATATTTTAGTGGTCACTTTATTTCCCGGCCTATCAAATTCCATGTTAAAAAATGCGGTGGATTCCGAGAATTTAAAAGGAGTTATATTAAGGACCTACGGCGCTGGAAACGCACCGTCAAACTCCGAATTTTTAGAGGTTATTGAACTGCTTTTTAAAAAGGATATTGTTGTATTAAATGTATCGCAATGTGCCCATGGAAAAGTTGATCAATTGAAGTACGAAACAGGTGCTAATCTTGAAAGACTGGGCGTGATTGGTGGTGGAGATATTACTATTGAGGCGGCCATAACCAAAATGATGGTTTCATTTGGTAATTTCAGTTTGGAGGAAGTAAAATTAAATCTTAATAAATCGTTGCGTGGAGAACTTACAAAGTAGCGATTTAGAAATCAAGCTGAACTGGACTCCTATTCTTGCCATATTCTTTATCAGTTTTGGGCTTTATGCGAATACCCTAAACTTCGATTTTGTATTAGACGATAAAATTGTAATTACCAATAACGAATTTACAAAAAAAGGAACAGAAGGAATTAAAGAAATATTTTCCCACGATAGCATGACCGGCTTTTGGGGAAAAGATAAAAGCTTAGTTGCTGGCGGAAGGTATAGGCCGTTATCAATGGCCACGCATGCAATGGAGTGGGAGCTAGTTGAAGAAAAGCCTTTTTTATATCATTTTAATAATGTGATATTGTATGCGCTTTCAGGAGCACTTCTTTATTTAGTGTTATTGTATTTATTTCCGCTAGGGGCTGTTTGGTATTTATCCATTCCGTTCATTGCAGCTATTTTATTTCAGGCAAACCCTTTACATACTGAGGTGGTCGCTAATATAAAAAGTAGAGATGAAATCTTAAGCGTTTTTTTTGCTTTTGCTAGTTTTCTCTTTATTCTGAAATTTCTTAAAAGTCGTAAGCTTTACTATTTGCCAATTGCAGGCCTCCTCTTTTTTCTAGGTCTTCTATCTAAGGAAAGTGCAATTGTATTTATTGGGATAATTCCTTTGTTCATTTATATACTTAAAAAAGAATTGGATATAAAAGACCTAATTCTACCAACATCCGTTTTACTTCTTCCGGGAGTACTTTATGTATTAATAAGGTTTAGCATAGTCGGTGGCTTACAAAATGAAATAGCCAGTGAACTTATGAATAACCCTTTTTTAGGGGCTGACTCAAGTGATAAATGGGCCACCATACTTTACGTCCTTTTTATTTATGTGAAGTTGCTTTTTGTCCCTCATCCACTTACACACGACTATTATCCAAAACAAATTGAAATAACTGGTTGGGCAGATCCACTAGTAATATTTTCAATATTAATTCATATTGGATTACTTCTTCTGTTTGTTAATGGACTGCGTAAAAGAAGTTTTCATGGACTTTTAGCGGGAATATATCTAGGTGGAATTATTCTATATTCAAATTTACTTTTCCCTATTGGTACATTTTTAAACGAACGTTTTCTATATGTTCCAACTTTGGGTCTAGCCCTACTAATTGCATATTTAATAGTGACATTTATTAAATCCAAGCAAGCTCAAACTGCTTTAGTATTAATTTTATTTAGCCTTTATTCTTTCAAGACGTATAATCGAAATTTTGCTTGGGAGAATGATTCCACCTTGGCAATAACGGATATTGAAAATAGCGGAAATAGTGCAAAGTGTAATATGTCTGCGGGCGCAGCGCTAATTGAACTTTCTGATAGTAAAAGAAAAAACTTTGAAAAGAAAAAAGACCTGGGCCAAGCAATTAAATATTTGAAAAAATCTTTAGAAATTTATCCAACTTATGGGCCACCAATATTATTGCTGGGCAACGCAAACACTAAACTAAAAAAGTACGATCAAGCAGTTTTATATTACCAATCCTGTTTAAACACTAATAACCAAGCTGTTTTTGCATTGCAGAATTTGGAGTTTTTGGCGCAAGAAGCAATTACGGATAAACAATTTGTTTCGGCGGAAAGCGCTTATATTTTATATTTAAAACATAAAACAAATCCAAAAATTGAAGAAAAACTGGGAGAGTTATATGGAAAGGACATGGGCGAATTAGAAAAATCAATTATTTTTTTAAATAAAGCCTACAATTCACTTCCAAATGATGCAAGTATTGTTCAAAAGCTGGGCGTAGCCTTTGCGATTTCAGGAAATAACGAACGTGCTGCAGAACTTTTTAAAAGAGGTACAGTACTTGATAGTGCGAATGCAAATTTATGGTTAAATTTAGGGTATATTCATGCTGGACTTGGAAACCAAGAAGAATCGAAACGATGTTTGGACAAGGCATACGAGCTAGATCCAAAGTTAAAAAATGAATAATAATGTGTGATTTTTACCTCTTCCTCATTTCATTTAATAATGAAGACTGTTTTTATAAAAAAATTGTAAATTGCGACCGCTTTTAGAGGCGATTCTGCGCGTAACATGAAAGTAATTGGAGAGGTGCAGGAGTGGCTGAACTGGCTCGCTTGGAAAGCGTGTAGACCTCAAAAGGGTCTCGGGGGTTCGAATCCCTCTCTCTCCGCTGAAATTTGAATGAAATAGATAATTAAATAGTAACAAACTCAAGTAAATAAGATGAATAAATTGTTTTCAATTCTTGCCATTTTCACCATGTTGAACTTTGGCTTCGTGTCGAATTCGTTTTCTCAAGATCCCGGAACAGATAATATCGTACAAACTGAGAATGAAGTTGATACTTCTATTACTGAAAAACCAGTTGAAGCTGAGGAAGCAGTAGAAGATGATCTAGAAGCTGCCGGTGCAGATGCAGGGGAAGATAAAGTTAAAGAAGAAGCCAAGAAAGGTTTTCATCAAACAGTAAAAGAAAAATTTATTGCGGGTGGTCCAGGCTTTATGTCCTTTGTATTAATATGTCTTATACTAGGCCTTGCCATTTGTATTGAAAGAATCCTGTATCTTACTATGGCAACTACAAATACCAAAAAACTAGTAAATGATGTTGAAAGTGCATTACAAAGTGGTGGCGTTGAAGCTGCAAAAGAAGTTTGTAGAAATACAAAAGGGCCAGTTGCAAGTATTTTTTATCAAGGTTTAGATAGATCCTCAGAAGGAATTGACATGGTTGAAAAATCAGTTGTTGCTTATGGTTCTGTTCAAATGGGTCTTTTAGAGAAAAACCTTTCATGGATTTCTCTTTTTATAGCATTGGCACCAATGCTTGGTTTCTTTGGAACTGTAATAGGTATGATTGGAGCGTTTGATGCAATTGCTGCAGCAAATAATATTTCTCCAGGAATTGTGGCTACAGGTATTGGAGTTGCACTTATTACAACTGTATCTGGACTATTGGTTGCAATGGTTCTCCAAGTTTTTTACAACTACATTATTGCCAAAGTTGATTCTATTGTAAATGACATGGAAGATGCTTCTATAACATTAATTGATTTGTTAATTAAACATCAAAAATAGCAGGATTTATGGCTGAAAAATTATCGAAAATAGTCTTAATTGCTCTACTAGTTGTAGGTGCCGCTTCTTTTATTGGAAGCATGTTTTTTGAGCAATATAACTTCATGATTTACTTATGTTATGCTTATACCTTCGTAGGGGTTTTGGGCGGTGTAGCGGCCTTTGTAATGGGCGCAATGTCTAAGCCTGAAGCTATTAAAGCGACCATAATTGGAGTTGTTGGAATGGGGGTAATGTTGGGCATCTCTTATGCACTTGCTTCGGGTGAAATTTTAAAAGTTTACCCTGAAGGAACAACGGAATCTTCAGTTAAATGGAGTGACACAGGATTGATTATGCTTTATATTATTGGCACTTTATCTATTATTAGTGTTATCTATTCTGGCGTGGCGCAATTGTTGAATAAGGACTAATTTTAAATTAGAAAATTATGGCAAAAACACCTCCTGAAATAAATGCTGGTTCTATGGCGGACATCGCCTTCCTATTATTGGTTTTCTTTTTAGTTACTACAACTATGGATTCTGATTTTGGATTGTCAAGAAAGTTGCCACCACCTTTGGAAGATGACCAAGAAATAATTGACATCAAACAAAGAAATGTTTTAACTGTTTTGGTAAATGCAAATGATCAACTTTTAGTAAAAGGTGAGTTGATGCAAATCGAGGATTTGAAGGAAAAAGCAAAAGAATTTATTGCTAACCCTAAGAATTCTGATGATTTACCTGAGAAAAAAGCAACCGAAGTTCCGTTTTTTGGAAATGTTATGGTGAGTAAACAAGTTATTTCTCTTCAAAATGATAACGGTACTTCCTACAAAATGTACATTCAGGTTCAGAATGAGCTAGCAAGAGCTTATAATGAACTTAGAAATGAATTGTCGGAACAGAAATTTGGAAGGACTTATGATTATTATGTTGATATGAAGGATAAAGATCATTATAGTGCAATCCGAAAAATATATCAGCAAAGAATTTCTGAAGCTGAACCAAAAGACATAGGAGGAGATTTATGAGCAAGTTTAGAAAAGGCGGAAAGAAGGGCCTACCTGCTGTATCGACAGCATCATTACCCGATATTGTTTTTATGTTGTTGTTCTTTTTTATGGTAACAACCGTAATGCGTGAAGTTGATTTAAAAGTTAAAATGAATCAACCGGAAGCTACTGAAATCAAGAAATTAGAAAACAAATCGTTGGTTAATTACATCTATATCGGTGAACCTACTGACATTGAAACAAACGGTACTACTCCACGAATTCAATTAAACGATGCTTTTGCTTCTGTTGGCGATATTCAAGAATACATTGAAACTAAACGTACTGAAGTAGATGAACAATTAATTCCTTTATTAACGACTTCTTTAAAAGTAGATCAAGATACTAAAATGGGAATAGTTTCAAAAGTTAAACAAGAACTTCGCGAAGTGAATGCCTTGAAAATCAGCTACTCGACAAGAGAAAAGAACAAGAAAAAAGAATAAAAAACAGTAAAAGGTTTTCTAAATCATTTAAAGCCGTTCCCAATGAAATTGGAGAACGGCTTTTTTTATTACCTTTTTTCAAGAATTATAGCTCCACGATTATACCTAAAGCCGCGTAAAAGCGTTAATGGGTATTATTAAATTTGGGCCCCACGGTGTTCGAACGATATTCACTACATATATACTTAGGTTTTATTGGATTCTTTTTGTGCTCTAACTTTTTGTATGCACAGAAGAGCAGCTCTGAGCCTGTATTAAAAGTTTTTCAAACTACTAATGATACCATACTAATTGACAGCTTAAGTTTAATTTCAGGAAGCATTAAACTTTTTACTGAAAGCGGGAAGAAAATTGACTCTAGTAACTATACGATTAATTCTTTAACAAGCGAATTAATTTGGAATAAAGATTCTCCTTTCAGAAAGAAAAAAGTAAAAATCAAATACAAGACATACCCTTTTAGTTTTTATCAGGAATATTATCACAAAAACCCCAATAGAATTCAAGACGAAGTTTCCATTACAAGAAACCCATTTAGATACACAGCGGTTCCAAGAAATAACGGTGATATATTTGAACTTGGTGGTATTGAAAAAAATGGAAGTATATCTCGTGGATTGGGTTTTGGAAACAATAGAGATTTAAGTGTAAGCTCAAGCATGAATCTACAATTGAATGGAAAAATTGCAGATAATCTATATGTAATGGCGGCTATTAGCGACGAAAACTTACCTATTCAGCCCGAGGGAAATACCCAGCAATTACAAGATTTTGATAAAGTATTTATTCAAATTTATAATGACAGAGCTAGGCTTATTGCAGGTGATTACATGATAAAATCGAATAACAGTTATTTTATGAAATACCTAAAAAAAGCACAAGGTATTAGTGGAGCTTCTCGGTTTTACTTAGGCAAGAACGTAAAGGATACCGCAAAGGCGGCAAAAATGGATGTTCATCTGAGCGGAGCATTGTCCCGTGGAAAGTTTTCTAGAAATGTAATTCAAGGTGTGGAGGGAAACCAAGGACCTTACCGATTAAGGGGAGAGGGAAACGAAACTTATATAATTATTTTATCAGGAACAGAACGTGTTTTTGTGGATGGAAGACTTCTTATTCGAGGACAAGACAACGATTACATAATTAATTATAACACCGCTGAAATTACATTTACCGCTAAACAAATTGTTACTAAAGACAAAAGGATAATAATAGAATTCCAGTATTCTGATCAAAACTATACTCGAAGTGTAGTTCAGTTTTCGGATTTTTATGAATACAAAAAGTTAAAATTAAACTTTAATCTTTATTCTGAACAAGACGCTAAAAACCAAAGCCTACAACAAGATTTGAACGACGAGCAAAAAGCGATTCTTTCTGGTGTTGGAGACAGTTTAAATCAAGCAATTTCTGGTGGTGCTCGATTAACTGAGTTTAATGAAAATGAAGTTCTCTACAAAATCATAGATACTTTAGGTTACGATTCAGTATTGGTTTATTCTACAAACCCAGACAGTGCATTTTATAGGGTAAGTTTTTCTGAGGTTGGTTTTGGAAACGGAGATTATGTTTTGCTAAATTCCGTTGCTAATGGACGAGTTTATAAGTGGATAGCTCCTTTAACTTCAGGGATAAAACAAGGCGATTACGCCCCCGTGGTTCTGTTGTTTTCGCCGAAACAAAAACAAATGATAGCACTTGGAGGTAGCTATAATTTCAATAAAAATTCAAGTCTAAAATTTGAAACAGCAATTAGTAATAACGACATAAATACTTTTAGTGATAAAGATAAAAACGATGATATTGGATACTCGGGAAAAGTGACGTGGAACAATAAAATTAAATTGAAAGAAAAAACCAAATGGGCGCTTATTCCGGAGGTGGGTTACGAACACTGGAGTAAATATTTCACAGAAATAGAAAGAGTTAGGACTGTTGAATTTTATCGCGATTGGAATTTACGTGATGTTAAACTCTCCGAAGATCAAAATTTAACATCGGCCTCTTTGGCTTTAAATAATGGAAACAAAGGACAGGTAAAATACAGTTGGAACGGATTCTTTATTGGAAGTGAGTACAATGCCAATAAACACGCAATGGGTATGGATGTAAAACACAAAGGACTATTTGTAGATTTCGATGGTTATTTTTTAGATTCCAAAGGATTGTTAAGCATCACTCAATTTATTAGACATAAAAGCCTCATTCAGCAACGTATTCTGTTTTTTAATGTGGGATATCGAGATGATAGAGAAGACAACCGAATTCAGGATCTTAAGGGGGACACATTATCCGCGACGACCTATCGGTTTTGGGAAAAAGAGTTTTTTGTAAAGTCAATAGATAGTGCTGCTTTGCAATACAAGGTGTTTTATAACCAGCGGGACGATGAAAAGCCAGAAGACGACAAAGTTAAACGCGTAACTTTTGGTGAAAGTGTTGGGCTTGCTTTGGATTGGAAAAAGAACAGAACCATACAAATTGCCAGTAAAACTACTTACAGAAAACTGAAGATAGAAAATGAGCGACTTACTACCCAAAAGGCAGATGAAAACTTTTTGAATCGAATAGAATACAATTTACGTTTGCTGAAAGGAGCCATAACGGCAAGTTCATTTTATGAAATAGGATCGGGGTTAGAAGCAGGCCGAGAATTTCAATTTATTCAGGTGCCATCAGGCCAAGGAGAGTATACCTGGTTTGACTATAATGATAATGGAATAAAAGAAATAAACGAATTTGAAATTGCTGTATTCGAAGATCAAAAAAATTATATCAAGGTTTCTATAGTAACCGATGATTATGTAAAAGTATTTACCAATCAGTTTAACCAAAACATAATGATAAACCCGTCGAGAGTATGGCGAAAAGAAAAAGGCATTAAAAAGTTTCTTAGTGCTTTTTCTGACCAATTTGCATATCGAATTAATAGAAAAACCAAAAGTGAGGAAAACAATGTGCGCTTTAATCCAATGCCTAATGTGGGTTTAGACACTTTCTTGGTCACCCTCAATTCCTCCCTTAGAAATACCGTTTACTTCAATCGAACACATCCTGTTTTTGGTTTAGACTGGACTTACCAAGACATAAAGGGAAGGGTTTTTATTACTAATGGATTAGAGAGCCGTAGTAATGTTTTTCATAATGTACGAGGTAGATTGAATTTTGGTCGATTACTTTTAACCGAAATAGCTGCCAAATACGGGAACAAAAGCAGCAGTGCAGATTATGCCAATTCTCGCGATTTTTTGATAGAATATTTTTCTGTTCAGCCCAAAATTACGTTTCAAAAAGGAGTGGGGTTTCGCTTATCCGTATTGTATAAATACCAGCAAAAAGAAAACTCTCCAGGTTTGGAAAGCGAATTAGGTGAGAGTCACAAACTGGGTCTTGAAACCAAAATAAATAAAGTTGGCAAGGGGAGTTTTGTCGCTGAGGTTAACATTATAAATATGTCGTATAATGGAGCGCCCAATAGCTCACTATCCTACGAAATGTTGGGAGGTTTACTTCCTGGTGTAAATGCGACATGGCAGATTAGTTACCAGCGAAATATCGGAAAATACCTGCAACTAGATTTGAGTTATGGCGGTCGTCAATCGGAAGATAGTAAAACAATTCATACTGGTTCAATGCGAGTAAGGGCTTATTTTTGATTTGTGATGACGAAGGAAAACAGCTACCCATATTATAAAAAACTTGCTCTTGTGCTGGGCCCTCTTTTATTTCTGAGTTTTTTATTTCTGAGCCCGGATAATGAGCTGCAACTTTACCAAGTTTATGGAATTTCTTCGTGGATGATTATTTGGTGGATGGCGGAAGTTGTTCCCATTTATATTACTGCCATGCTTCCAATGATTATTTTCCCAAGCCTAGGGTTGTTTAGTATAAAGGACACATTTGTTCCTTATGCAAATCCAATTATCTTCCTTTTTATGGGTGGGTTTATCATTGCGTTGGCAATGGAGGAAAGAAAGCTTCACATTAGAATGGCCTTGTTTATTATTAAGCTAACGGGAACAAAACCACTCGGTATTTTAATTGGAATGATGCTGTCCACAGCCTTTTTAAGTATGTGGATTTCCAATACTGCGACTACAGTAATGATGCTGCCAATTGCTCTTTCAGTCTTAAATTTATTAAAACATCAAGACAGGAGTAACCAGAAAGAATTCGAAACATTTGCATTAGCACTTCTTTTGGCAATTGCTTATGCTGCCAATATTGGGGGAACCATGACCATTATTGGAACACCTCCTAATGTTGTTTTTGCAGGTCTTTTTCAAGAACACCACGATATTGAAATTGGTTTTGGACAATGGATGTTGGTAGGAGTTCCAACAGGAATTTTACTTTTAAGCATCACCTATTTATTACTTACTAAAGTTCTATTAAAAATTCAACTAACTGAAATTGATGGAAGTGCAGCTCTATTCGAAAGAAAAAGATTGGAGCTTGGTAAAATGGAAAAAGGAGAGCGAATGGTTTTGATAGTTTTTCTATTAACTGCTTTTCTTTGGATTTTTAAAAGCCAGATTAACGTGCTTTTAGGCTCTCCTATTCTCCACAACACGACTATAGCCATGTTTGGCGGACTACTCATGTTTTTACTGCCTGTAAACCTAAATAAAGGTGAGTTTGTTCTCAATTGGAAAGCAACTACACGCCTGCCTTGGGGAATCCTAATTTTATTTGGTGGAGGTTTAAGTTTAGCGGCTGCTTTTGCCCAAGTTGGCTTAGTTTCTAATGTAGGAAACTGGCTTGCTGAAAATGTTTCTGCAAGCATTTTCATTTTAGGCTTTACATTAATTGCAGTTTCCATTTTTGCTACCGAAATAATGAGTAACGTAGCTTTGGTGACCGTTATGTTGCCCGTGGTGATTGCAATTTCGGAAGGGATGGGGATTTCTCCTTACGAAATCACCATTCCGGTTACTCTAGCTGCAAGCTGTGCTTTTATGATGCCAATTTCTACACCGCCGAATGCAGTCGTCTTTAGTAGTGGATTAATAAAAATGCCACAAATGGCTAAAATTGGATTAGTGCTTAATTTAATTTCTGTAGTGGTTTTAGCTGTGTTGGTTCCTTGTTTAATTTCCTTTGTTTTTGTTTGAAAAACAGCTCAATTTTACTTTTAGCCTTAGTTGGAATTGACATTTATTATTACACTACTTTGTTTCGTTATATTAGTGTCAGGATGCTGTCGTACAATCGTCATGTACCTGTATTGTTGATTTCAAAGGAAAATAAGCTTAAGAATTACTTTTGCCGAGTAAATAAAAGTCATTAAGAATCTAAAGAAAAATGAATTTAAATACAATTAGTTTAAGAGATCTTAAAAAATGAGATTAGAACGTCATTGGTCTCAGTATCAAATTGCAGAAATGAGCGGAGTAAGTATAAGGACAATTCAACGAATTGAAAATGGCGAAAATGCAGGTTTTGACTCATTAAAATCTTTGGCGGCAGTGTTCGAAATTAACATTGCCGATTCTAAGAAAAAGGAAGAAATGGAAGCGATTAGAAAAGAAGGAGGAATATGTTCAAAACGTAAAGGGATTTTATAAACTATTTGCAATTGCTGTTTTAAGCTTGGCTGTTCCTTTTATCATTGCCATTAAAGATTCAGCCAATTGGAATGTTTTTTTATGGAGACTTCTTTCTTGTGGGGTATTTTTAGCGGTCTATTCTCTTAACGTTTTTGATTTATTTGGAGAGGAATGGAAAAGAATAATAAACAAAAAATTTAAAAAGAAATAAGGAGGTTTTAATTTTTCTGTTGTAAGGCGTGGCTCTAATCCTGAATTATCATTGTTAACGTAAGAAATGTCGTTGCCGCAAACTTTTACTACTATTTCAGCTCCTGTATGGTTCCGAAGTTCAGCGACAAAAAACCCCAATGTTTCCATCAGGGTAGTTTGTAATTAAGTAAAAATTTATTCTAGACACATTTGACTTCGTTACTCTCTGTCGAATGTATTTAGGTTTATTAACCAGAACACATTTCACAATCGCCAGATTCATCGGCAATTGCTCTTTGTTCTTGCAACCATTTTGTGTATTCGTCACCACTCATAGTAGTTTCCGCTTTTTCTTCCGGCTTAGACTCAGACTTAGTTTTAGATTTAGCTATTGGTACAGGTTCTTCCAGTTGAGATTTATCAACGGTAAATTTAATGGCATCTCTTGCGGCTTTAGTCCTTAAGTAATACATACCTGTTTTCAAACCTTTTTCCCATCCATAAAAATGCATAGAGGTAAGTTTTGCAAAATTGGCGTTTTCCATAAATATGTTCAACGACTGCGATTGATCAATAAAAGCACCCCTATCGGCAGCCATATCAATAATTACTTTTTGGCTTATTTCCCAAGAAGTTTTGTACAACTCTTTTAAGTTATCCGGAATTTCATTTATGTTTTGAACGGATCCGTTTCCAGCAATCAATTTGTTTTTGAGGCTATCGTTCCAAATTCCAAGATTTACTAAGTCACGGAGTAAATGTTTGTTCACCACTACAAACTCACCAGATAAAGTTCTACGAGTATAAATGTTAGACGTGTATGGCTCAAAAGCTTCGTTATTTCCTAATATTTGAGCTGTTGATGCAGTTGGCATTGGCGCCATCAACAAAGAATTTCTTACACCATGTTTTTTCACTTCTTCTTTCAAAACATCCCATTCCCACCTATTCGAAGGTTTAACTCCCCACAAATCGAATTGAAATTCTCCTCTAGAAGTAGGCGATCCTTCAAATGTTTCATAAGCTCCATCTTTTATTGCCAAGTCTTTCGACGCGGTCATAGAAGCATAATACATAGTTTCAAAGATATCTCTGTTCAGCTCTTTTGCTTGTGGAGAATCGAATGGATGACGCATTAAAATAAGTGCATCAGCTAAACCTTGTACGCCAAGACCAATCGGTCTGTGTCGCATATTACTTTTCTCGGCTTCTGGTACTGGATAAAAGTTATTGTCAATTATTCGATTCAAGTTTAATGTTGCCTGGTAGGTAACTTCAAACAATTTCTCGTGATCAAATTTGCCATCTACCACGTATTTTGGAAGTGCTAATGAAGCTAAGTTACATACTGCAACTTCGTCTTTGGCAGTGTATTCCATTATTTCAGTACACAAGTTAGAAGACTTGATAGTACCTAAATTTTGTTGCGGTGATTTTGAGTTAGCCGCATCTTTGTAAAGCATGTAAGGAGTGCCAGTTTCTATTTGAGACTCTAATATTTTAAACCAAAGATCTTGTGCTTTTATGGTTTTCCTTCCCTTTCCTTCACTTTCGTATTTGTGGTATAGTGTTTCAAATTCAGCACTATGCACATCTGCCAAACCGGGACATTCGTTGGGACACATCAAAGTCCATTCGCCGTTGGCTTTTACTCTTTCCATAAATAGATCCGGAATCCACATGGCATAGAATAAATCTCTCGCTCTATTTTCTTCTTTTCCGTGATTCTTTTTCAAATCCAAGAAATCGAAAATATCAGCATGCCAAGGCTCTAAATAAATAGCAAAAGAACCTTTTCTTTTTCCTCCACCTTGATCAACATAACGTGCCGTGTCGTTAAACACTCTAAGCATTGGTACAATACCGTTACTAGCGCCATTTGTTCCTTTTATGTACGAGCCAGTAGCCCTAACATTGTGCACGGAAAGACCAATTCCACCAGCAGATTGAGATATTTGAGCACATTGTTTTAACGTGTCATAAATTCCTGAAATGCTATCGTCTTGTGTCGTTAATAAGAAACAAGAAGACATTTGAGGTTTTGGAGTTCCGGCATTAAATAAGGTCGGAGTTGCGTGAGTAAACCAACGCTCAGACATTAAATCATAGGTCTTTAAAGCCGATTCTATGTCATCTTTATGGATTCCTATAGAAACACGCATCAACATGTGTTGAGGACGTTCAGCAACCTCTCCTTTTATTTTAAGTAAATAAGATCTTTCCAAGGTTTTAACTCCGAAAAAATCATAACCAAAATCTCTATCATAAATGATATAAGAATCTAATCTTTCTGCATTATCTTGAATAATCTTAATTACATCATTAGCAATCAAAGAAGCATTTTCTCCTGTTTTAGGATCAATGTATTCATGAAGAGCTTTCATGGTATTAGAAAACGACTTTTCAGTACTCTTATGCAAATTGGAAACAACTATTCTTGATGCCAATTGAGCGTAGTCTGGGTGAAGTACCGTCATGGAAGCACACTGCTCAGCTGCTAAATTATCTAGCGCTGCGGTGGTAACTCCGTCATAAAGGCCTTCAATAACCTTCATGGAAATTTTTTGAGGATCAACGTGTTCTGACAAACCATAGCACAGTTTTTTAATCCGTGCAGTAATTTTGTCAAACATTACTGATTCTTGTCTACCGTCTCTTTTTAATACAAACATAATTTTTACCCTTCTTGTTTTTTTAAAAATCAGTGTCTAGACTGAATGAACCACCTTTTGTTTCTTGATTTGCTACGCCAGCTTTTTGGTATTCAGCTACTCGTTTTTCAAAAAAATTGGTTTTTCCTTGAAGAGAAATCATTTCCATAAAATCAAATGGATTTGCCGTGTTGTAAACTTTGTCATTACCCAATTCCATAAGTAATCTGTCGGCAACAAACTCAATGTACTGAGACATCAATTTTGCGTTCATACCTATTAAAGAAACAGGAAGAGCATCGGTTACAAATTCTTTTTCAATAGAAACTGCATCTGTAATGATTTGCTCAATTTTAGATTTTGGCAATTTGTTTACTAAGTGATTGTTATAGAGTAAACAGGCAAAATCACAATGCAATCCTTCGTCTCTTGAAATTAATTCGTTAGAGAAAGTAAGGCCGGGCATTAAACCACGTTTCTTCAACCAAAATAAAGAACAGAATGATCCTGAAAAGAAAATTCCTTCAACTGCTGCAAATGCAATTAGGCGTTCTGCATAAGATCCGTTATCTATCCAATCTAAAGCCCAGTCTGCTTTCTTTTTTACAAAATCTAAAGTTTCAATTGCATTAAATAGCTTGTTTTTTTCTTCAGCATCTTTAATGTAAGTATCAATTAAAAGAGAGTAAGTCTCAGAATGAATATTTTCGATAGCAATTTGAAAACCGTAGAAAAACTTAGCTTCAGTGTATTGAACTTCAGATACGAAGTTTTCGGCCAAATTCTCATTTACGATTCCATCTGATGCTGCGAAAAAAGCAAGAATCTGTTTTATGAAATATCTTTCGTTGTCGTTTAATTTACAGTCCCAATCTATTGTATCCTGTTGTAAGTCAATCTCTTCGGCTGTCCAAAAGCTAGCTTCAGATTTTTTGTACATCTGCCAGATGTCGTCGTGTTCAATAGGGAAAAGTACAAATCGGTTTGGATTCTTTTGTAAGATTGGTTCTTCAAGTTCTAGGTCTTTGGTGGTTTTCACTTCATTAATGTCTGGTGGTAAAGCCCCAATTATTTCAGGGTCAATCGTCTTTTTTTCTTCCATGTTATTTCTTCTGTTGCGTATTAATAATCTCCTTTTTAAGCAGGAGTCAAAACCTCAGACCAGATTCTTTGTACTGGCGGTTTTTAATCTTTATTCTAAAAATTAAGTCTGCTATTTATGAAACGAAAAGACAATTTCGCAACCTGCTTGACACAAATGTGGCTATTCTACATCTTCATAGCAAGTCGAAGAAATTCACAATCCGAGAGAGTTTTCAACAATGGGCATTAACATGATTATGTTGATAGATTTAAAAGTTTTTTCTAGAAGATAGAGTGCGTTTGACTTGCATCGTGTTTAGGTAGTATGCACATCTTTTTTCTCGATTTTATGATGAAATATCGGCTGATTTAGTTATTTTGATAGCCTTTTGCTGTTAATTACTTGTGAATAACCCCATCAAAGCCTTTAATGCTCTACTAATCGGAACTTCAAGAAATTTACCTCTATAAGAATGTTGAATTTTTTGAAAAGGTTATTTTACTGACTGTCAGTAAGATGCTTAAAATTGATAATTGTTCAGAAAAATCAATCCTTTTTTAGGAGTTTTTGAGCTTCTTGAAGTTTGCCATAAAAGTCATTTCCAAATTTTCGAATAATAGGTTCTTTCAAAAATCGATAAACAGGTACATTTAATTCTTCACCACATGCACAAGCGGGTTCGCATATTTCCCATTCGTGAAAATTCATTGCTGTAAATTTTCGGTATTCTCTTAATCTTACTGGGTACAAATGACAACTTATAGGTTTTATGAATTCAGTTTTACCATCATTAAAAGCTTGCTCTATTCCACATTTGGTTGTGCCTTCGGCATCAAAAAACACAAAGGCACATTGTGCACCTTCAACCAAAGTAGTAACTTTTTCGCCATCCGTGTCTCGAGCCCAAACCCCTTTTTCTTCTATAACTTTTTGGCCTTTTGGATCAGCATAAGGCTTTATGGCGTCTAAATTATCGGTAATAATTTCAATTTCTTCATCGGTTAAAGGTGCTCCTCCTTCTCCATCTACACAGCAAGCGCCTTTACAGGCAGACAAATCGCAAACGAACTTTTTTTGGAATATGGTGCGAGAGATAAGAACATCATCTATTTGGATCATGGGTGCAAATGTAAAGGAAGCCCTATAATGGAAGGGTATTGAAAGTTTAATGGACATGAGCTTGCATTGCTTTAAATACCATTAATTTGTTGTGTGCAAGAGAAGGTTGTAAAGTGGTTTAAAAGTCATATCCAAAACTGGGAAAAGTCTACGTATTTACTCGCAGTAAGTGGGGGCGTTGATTCTGTGGTTTTGTGCCATTTGTTTCAAAATCTAGGGTTGAATTTTGAAGTTGCTCATTGCAATTTTAGTCTTAGAGGCCAGGAATCGGAAGGAGATGAGGAGTTTGTGAAAAACCTAGCATCCCAGTTAAAAGTAGAATTCAACGTCATTCATTTCGAAACTAAAGAACTAGCAAAAAAAGAAAAACTAAGCACACAAGAAGCAGCCAGAAAACTCAGGTACAATTGGTTTGAAAATCTTCGTAGAGAAAAAAAGCTAGATCTTGTTGCAGTGGGAACTCACAAAAGTGATGAAACGGAAACCATGCTCATTAATTTAATTCGAGGTGCTGGAATAAGGGGTTTACATGGAATTATTCCAAATAATAATGGTGTTATTCGGCCTCTCTTGTCAGTGGCTCGAAAAGAAATAATGGATTGGGCCAATTCAAATAATCTAAAGTGGAGAGAAGATTCAAGTAATGAATCGGATAATTACATGCGTAATAATATCCGACATCATGTTATCCCTCCATTGAAAGAAATACGAGAAAACATAGAAGAACAATTTTCGGAAAGCGCCGAGGCAATTAGAGATTACCAACAGGTTTTGGAAAATGAAATAGCTCGTTTGAAACCAACGATAATGACGCGTGAAAAGGAATATTGGAAAATTGACAAGTCTGCGCTTTTGGCATTAAAACCCACGTATGTTTATTTGTACGAACTCCTCATTGACTTTGGTTTTAGCTATTGGGTTTGTAAAGATATTGTCGGTTCAATTCAACAAAAAAGTCAACCGGGTGGAGTTTTTCATGGGACATCGGCAACTTTGGTAAATGACAGAAACTATTTGATTGTAAAGCCAAATCGTTTAGAAAACCTAGGCGCTGTTGGGATTAACGAAACAACCAGTAGTATTAAAGAACCACTTAACCTAAACATGGAGGTGTTGGATATTTCGAGTTTTCAGCTGGATAAATCCCCGAATAACGCCACCATTGATTTTTCTAAGTTGCATTTTCCCTTAACATTAAGGCCTTGGAAAAACGGAGACAGATTTCAACCGTTTGGAATGCAAGGCATGAAAAAAGTAAGCGACTTTTTAATTGATCAAAAAATTCCACGGAACTTAAAAAAAGGGATTTACGTATTGGAATGTAAAAACGAAATTGTTTGGGTTGTGGGGTTTAGAATTGACGATAGGTTTAAGGTTGATGAAAATACTGATAAGGTTTATCAGTTGGAATTAATTTAATTCATTCTAATCGCTTCCACGGGATCTAACCTTGATGCAATATATGCGGGCCAAATGCCAGAAATAGTTCCAATAGCTGCAGAAAGACTTAGCCCTAAAATAATGTTGTCTGACGAAAGGCTAAGGTAAAACTTTCCAGTTGCGTTTACAATTAAAGTAAGTGAGAAAATTATTAGTAAACCGAAAAGCCCACCCATCAAACAAAGAAAAACGGCTTCACTCAAAAACTGAAAGAGAATAAAGAAATTTTTAGCACCTAGAGATTTTTGAATGCCGATTAAGCCCGTGCGTTCCTTTACGGAAACAAACATGATATTGGCAATACTGAAACCACCAACCAAGATAGAAAAGAGGCCAATTATTCCACCCGCTATTCCAAGCACATCAAACAATTTCGCAAAAGTATTGGTGAGCATACTGGTTTGATTTAACGCAAAATTGTCGTCCGCTTTAGGTTTAAGCTTTCTCATTCCTCGCATTACTCCAGTAAGTTCATCAATGAGCTGTTGGTTACTAACATTGGGTAAAGCTTTTACCATAATAAATGGGTTTACTCTCGGACTAGATATATCTGTAAACTTACGAGCAAAATTTATGGGAATAAATATTTGTTGGTCTTGACTATTTCCTAAAAAACTTTCCCCCTCACGTTGAAAAACACCAATTATTTTCATTTTTTGACGTTTGACTTCAATGCTTTTACCTATTGGGTTTCCACCCCCAAACAACACACCTGCTATATCAGCCCCAATAATGCAATAGGGGCGTCCGCCTTCGCTTTCCGAAATGGTAAAGTAACGTCCAGATGCTAATTGCAGGTCCTTAACTCGGTAGTATTCATAAGAAACGGCAGCAAGTTCTATGGCTTCAAAGGCATTTTCTTTGTATTCGGCAGTGGCAGATTGGCCAATCATAAAACAGGCCGCTTGCGCATATTTCGATTTTTTTTGAATTGCTCCTAGCTCATCTAAATCGGGTAGAGGTCTATTAATAAATTTCCACCAAGGATAATCTTGCCCAAACGTCCAAGGCCATTTTTGTACAAATACCACATTATCGCCTAAAGATTCAATGCTTCCTTTTATACTGTTTTCCAAACTATCCACTAATGTAAAAACAGAGATAATTGCAAATATTCCTATAGTAACTCCAAGTAAAGAAAGTACCGTACGCAGTCGATTTACACGTAAAGCTTGCAGAGCAAATAATAGACTTTCGCGCAAAAGAGTTATATAAAATTTCATGGGTTAGGAAGCTTGTCTTCTATACGTTTAAGCGTTTCAGAAATCTCTAATAATACATCTGTATTGTTATTTGAAGAAGCAACAGAAGGCGCTCCAGAGTGTGCCTGTGATTTAATAGCTTGGCGCTGTGCTAGTACCTTTTCTTTAAATTCTTTTGCGCCATTTAAGCCTATTAAAGTTAAATCTCCTCCTGGTCCAGCTCTCTGTCCTCCAGCAGTTTCTATTTGCAAAATAGCCAACCCGAAGTAACGAAGTAATGGGCCTTCTTTAAAAGCTAAATCTTGAATATTTTCTAATGGAATTGTTTTTTCCAGAGTAACCATTACTCCTTTTTTAAAATATAAGGTGTTTTCGTTGAGCTGACATTCCAAGGCATTGTATTGTTTTTTTGTCCAATATTTCCCAAAACCTAAAATCCAAACTAGTATAAACATCCAGCCAAAAAAAGGAATGAGACCAATAAAACATCCCAATACAAAAAAGTATGTTTTTATTTTTGGGTTAAAGCTTGGTTTATCAATAATATTTTCTTTTTCCATTTTTTCAAAAGTAATTCAGATAGAACAGATACTTGTAAGTAAAAGGAAGAATGGTATTTGGATTCAATGTGCAGAAAAAGCAGATGAGGAGCGGTGGATTATGGGCATAAAAAAAGCTATCTCAATTTTCATTAAGAGGGCTTTTCTGTAAATCAATATTGTTATTATTTTACCTCAACAGTGCCAAGCTTGAAAGTTTTAGTGTTTTTTTATTCACAGTGTTTTGAGTATTATGGGCTAAAAGTACTTGTTTTACAATTATTCTAATGCAAAAAACGAATAGGTGGTTGCACGCAATTGTATCGGTAGATTACCGTATTTTGAGATTTGTGCAGTTATTCGGGTATAAATTAAAAAACCCCCAAACCAATTAAGGAATTGGGGGGTTAAATATTGTAGATGGATATTTTACCCTCTGGCTTTCACGCCCATTTTGTACTTCAGTCTTATAAGTAAATAGTACATAACGGGCACAATTACCAAGGTTAAAAAGGTTGCGAAAACCAATCCGAAAATTATGGCCCAACTCATAGGACCCCAGAACATAACGTTTTCTCCTCCAAGATAAATATCAGGATTCCAATCGCTTAACAAACCAAAGAAATCGATGTTCATTCCTGTAGCAAGAGGAAGTAAACCCAGTACCGTTGTTACGGCAGTAAGTAAAACTGGACGTAAACGAGTTTTTCCACCTTCAGCAATTGCTTGTATTATTTCAGGAACCGAGAGTTTATCTCCTTTTTCAGGATCCATGTTTAACTCGCCCATTTTTCTAGCAATCACTAAATTGGTATAATCCAGCAATACAATGGCATTATTTACCACAATTCCAGCGAGTGAAATAATTCCAATCATGGTCATTATTACGACAAAATCCATTCTGAAAATAACCAATCCTAAAAACACACCAATCAATGAAAATACTACGGAACCGACAATTATAACAGGAGTACTCAAAGAATTAAACTGAGAAACTATGATTAGAAAAATTAGAAAAACCGCAATTAATAAAGCATTCATCAAAAAGGCGGATTCTTTGGCCTGATCTTCTTGTTCACCAGCGAATTTCATGTTATTTTCTTCTGGTAATTCATAATCAGCAACGGCTTTTTCAATTTCGGCAACTACTTCGTTGGCATTGTATCCGTCTAGCACATTGGAAGTAACCGATATCATACGGTTCATATTTTTTCTTTTAACGGAGCTATACGTCGAAGTCTTTTTTGCCGAAGCAACTGATGATATTGGAACCTGACTAATTTTCCCGTTTGAAGGATCTCTAAAAGTAATTTTTTGATCCATTAATAAGTCCGCGTTGTTACGATAATCGCCGTTCAATCGAATAACAATATCGTAATCTTCGCCGCCTTCTTTGTAGGTAGAAACTTCCATTCCAAACAAAGCTGACCGAAGAGTAGATCCAATTTGATAAGTAGACACATTAAATCGCCTTGCCTTTTTTCTGTCTACTTCAATCAAATATTCAGGTTTTCCAATTTCTACATCTAATTTCAACTCCTCTATTCCGCCAATGTTTTGTTTATTAATAAAATTCTTAACATTTTCAGCTTGAGCAATCAAATTATCGTAATCCTCTCCTGTTATTTCTATGGTAATGGGCTTGCCTACCGGAGGGCCGTCGTTGTTTTTGTCAACTACAACTTGTATCCCGGGAATTCCTCTAACTATTTTTCGAATGTCTTCCATTACAACAGAAGTTTCAATTCCTCTTCGATGCTGAAATTCAACAAAACTTACTGTTATTCTAGATTTGTTGGGAGTAACTCCCATGCTCGGACCTTGCGAAGGATCAGCAGCGCCTTCACCAACTTGGGCAATTACAGATTTTATAAGGTAGTTTCTTCCTGTACCTTTTACTTTTGCTCCTGTAGTATCGTCATAAACTTTAGCGTAATCTAAAATTCTTGCCTCTAAAGTTTTGGTTATTTCATTGGTTTCGTTAATTCCAGTTCCAATAGGGGTTTCAATAAAAATATTGACATATTTAGGTTGCCCGATAGGAAAGAAAATGATTTTTGGAGGAACGACAATTAATAACCCAATTGACAAGAACAATAGACCAAATGTTCCAGCAAAAAAGAAAACAGGGTTCCATCTTCTTAATGCAAATGCTAGAAAGGATCTATAAATTTTTTCCAAATAAGGCAGGAGCTTTTGCTGAAAACATATGGTGCCGGGAGCAAGAAGGTAGAAATTGGCAAATCCCAAAAGACCCGCTATTATAGCCAAACTTCCTAGTGTATTAATGCCCACAATTCGCATTAGAAAACCAAAAACAATTAGTGAAACACCAATTATAGCCTGCTTTTTCGCGTTTCCTTTTTTCTCTTCTAACTTCATAAAAGACGCGGTTAAAACAGGGTTTATCACCAAGGCTACAAATAAGGAAGAACCCAATACGGTCATTAATGTAACTGGTAGCCAAAACATAAATTCACCCATCATACCAGGCCAAATTGCCAATGGTAAAAATGCCGCTAATGTTGTGGCAGTGGAAGCAATAATAGGCATGGCAACTTCCCCCACACCATGTTTTGCAGCCCTTGCAGCAGACATTCCGTCTTCATCCATCAATCGATAAATGTTCTCTACTACAACAATTCCATTATCGACAAGCATTCCTAATGCTAGAATTAACGAGAACAAAACCATGGTATTAAGAGTAACCCCTACGGCACCTAAAATAAACATGGAAAGAAGCATACTTAATGGAATAGCAATACCAACAAACAAGGCATTTCTAAGTCCCAAAAAGAACAATAGAACAAGTACTACCAACAGAATTCCAAAAATGATACTGTTTTCTAATTCGCTTACCATTCTTTTGGTATCGTCACTTTGGTCATTGGTTTTGGTTATGGTAACGTCACTTGGGATGGTAGTTTTTTGTGCTTCTTCAATAATTTTGTCAATGGATTCAGACGCGTTTATCAAGTTCGCACCACCACGTTTTTTAACATCAACCATTACAACGGGCTGCTGGTATTCACGGGCAAAACTGGTTACTTCAGCTTCCTCAAATACAACTTCTGCAATATCTCTTAGATATACAATGTTGAATTTTTCTTGTTTTATAGTAACATCTTCGATTTCTGAAGCACTTGTAAAATCACCTACTACACGAACAGTTCTTCGTGTATTTCCACTTAAAACATCTCCACCAGAAATGGTAATGTTCTCATTTTTTATGGCATTTGCAATATCATTAAAACTAATTTCCATGGCCTCCATTTTTGCAAGGTCCACGTTTATTTTCATTTCTTTTCCAGTAACACCACGTATGTCTACTTCGGTAATTTCAGGAAGCCCCTCAATTTTGTCTTCCAAATACTCGGCATACTCATTTAACTGATCCACAGAGTAATCGCCCGATAAATTAATATTTACGATAGGCATCATTTCCGAAAAATTCATTTCAAAAATATTTGGATCGGCAGGTAAATCATTAGGAAAATCCGGATCACCTTTTGCCAAATCAACTTTATCTTTAACCTTCCGTAGGGCTTCTTCAGGAGAAATACTAAAATCAAATTCTATCAAAATAGTAGAATAACCTTGTACAGTTGTTGAGGTCATTTTATCGATTCCAGAAATGGATTTTATTTCTTTTTCTAATGGACGAGTAATAAGTTTTTCAATGTCAGCCGCAGAGTTTCCAGGATAAGGGGTTCCAACATAAATTTGAGGAATTACAATCTCCGGAAATGCTTCACGAGGCATAGATAAATAAGTGGCAAGTCCAGCCATTAATATGATGGCCGTTAGTACATAAACGGTCATTTTATTTTTAAGTGAAATACTTGAGAGTTTAAACTCTTTTAATATTCCGTGATTTTCTTTTTGTTCCATTACTTAGGTGTTTGAAAACGTGTTTTAGTTTTTAATGTCTACTTGTTCTCCGTTTCTAATGCTTCTAGCTCCTTTGTCGATCACGTTTTGGCCGCCCGATAATCCAGCAGATATAAATGCCAAGCCTTTATAACTCATTCCCACTTCAACAACTTTTTTTCTAGCTATTGACGCACCGTTTTTGTTCTCAACAACATAAACATATTGACTTCCGCCAGCTCCCTGCATAAGCAATTCGCTAGATATTACAACTACCGAATCTTTTGAGAAATCTTCAATTTCTAATAATGCCACCATATTTGGTTTTAAGGCATTATTGGTATTTTTAATGCTTGTTTTTATTTTAAAAGTTCGGTTAGCAGCATTAATAAACTGCCCTATTCTATCAATAGTACTTTCCAAATTAACTTTCAGTGAGGGCAACGAAACCATAATTTTATCTCCTTTTTTAACCCTTCCTAAATAATTTTCAGATACGTCAGCTTTTATATAAACCAAATCCAAGTTAATCAAACGAATAAGTGGAAAACCAGGCATAGCCATTTCACCAGCATTAGAAAATGTTTCGTCAATAACTCCAGCAAACGGAGCTTTTACACTACCCATTGCAATTTGCGTTTGCAAAGTATTCAAACCACTTTTTAGCGCATCACGATTGCTTTTTGCTTGCAAATACTGCATTTCCGATCCAATATTTTGATCCCAAAGTTTTTTCTGTTTTTTGTAAGTAGTTTCTACAAGTTCTAGATGAGTTTTCAGTTCTAGTTCTTTATCCCGCATGATACTCACATCAATTACAACCACCACTTGACCTTTGGAAACCTTGTCGCCTTCTTTAACTTTTACTTCAAGAATTTTCCCAGAAACCTCAGAGTAAATCTGAACGTTTTTATCCGACTCTACTGTACCATAAACTTGAAAATAATGTTTGAAATTATCAATTTTGGCAGTTTCTGTTGTCACCAAAGTAAAAGATTTGGTTGTGTCCAAATCAGTAATTTTTGCTTCAATTTCGACAATACTTATAGATAGTTCATCTTTTACTATTTTTAATGAATCTTTTTGCGCGATAAGAGTTTCTAATTCGTTTAATTCGGATGCGCCACAGGCTGCCAATAGGAAGACAGTTACAGATAATATTATTAGATTTTTCATTTGAGTGTTTTTTATTAAGTGATACAGGTTTGTTTTTCTAGTTTTAAAGTTTTCCAAGGGCATAATCTAAATCTGCTTTGGACGTAATAACATCATACATGGATAATACAAAGTTGATTTGGCTTTGCAAAAACTGATTTTCGGTTTGGGTTAATTCAACGCTAGAACTCATTCCCTCTTTGTATTTAATACGAGTTTGGTCTTTTATTCTACTTGATAAGTCTAGGTTTTTTTGATTAATATCTAGCTTGTTCATTGCCGCTTCGTATGTGTTTCGTTTATTAGCTAAGTCCAATTGTAAGCCCTGTTCCATTTGCTCAAGTTGTAATTCAGCTTGCTCTAGGCCAACTTTGGCTTGCTGAACTTTCATGTGCCTTTGCCCTCCAGTAAAAATTGGTAGGTTAAGTTGAAGGCCTACTATAGTAGTAGGAAACCATTTCCCGGAATTTGAAAATGCATTGAATTTATTCCCAAAATTGTTTCCTTCAAGATTTAGAAAACCGTAAAGCTTTGGATAGTAGGTCATTTTTTCATTACTCAGGCTTAAACTTTGCGATTCTAAGTTGGCAGAAGCTCGTCTGTAATCGACATGTGTACTTAAAGAAAGTTTGGCATTCAAATTTTCATTCTTTGCTATGAAAGGTTTTTTTATTGCTTCAATATCCTGAGTTAAAACTATAGTTTCTCCAATGGGCATTCCCATTGTAAATTTCAACATGTCTTGAGAAACCTTATATCCATTTATGGTTTCAATAAGTACACTTTGAGTATTTAAAAGCAATAGCTTTACTTGATCCAAATCTTTTTCTTCTAAAAAACCAGCAACATAAATGGCTTGGTTTTCTTTAACCAGACTTTTCAATTTAGCCTCATTTTCTTTGACATAATCCAAGTTCATTTTGGAAACAATTGCTAAACCATAGGCCTTGACAACATCACGTTTAATTTCAACTACCGATTTAGCTTTTTTGGCATAAGCAAGTTCTCTGTAGGTCTTTGATACTTTCAAACCGATAACATAAGCCCCATCAAAAATCATTTGATTTACTTGAATACCCGTTTTCATATTATGTTTTGTGCCAAATTGTAACTCTGCAAATTCATCGGCAGGGGCATTGGGATCAAATGCGTTTGCGGGAATTAATTGAGTAGGGATGTCAATAAAATAATTGTAGGATGCGTTTCCCATAATTTGAGGTAATCCAAGTCCAGTTATTTCTTTAACTTTTTGCTCTGCCATGGTCACATCCATTATTGCTCCTCGAGTAAAATAGGAGTTTACAACAGCAAAATCTTGCGCTTCCTTTAGGGTAAAGTCTGTTTTCTTTTCTTCTGCTTGGGAAAACAACCCAAGAGAACTCATGAACAACAGAGCTAGTATTAATGTGTTTTTCATTTTTTAGGCGTTTATTTTGTTTGTGTTTTTTGTTCTTTTTTAATCTTTTGCTTCAAATAGTTTACTCCTTTCTCAGAAGCTATTCCTCTAATATGATACCTAAATTGCTCCAAGTATATTTCTTTCATTGTGGCTTCAGCAGGGAATAAATCAGGGTTAAACAAATCGGTCATTCGGGCTAAATAAATTGCCGTAAGAATTGGAATATTCAAGTCTGCTCTATAAAGTTCCTCTTCAATTCCACGTCGCATGTTGTCGCTTACCCATTCATTTACCACAGTCATTTTATATTCGTTGAATTTACCTATGGCTTCTGGGTGGTATTTCTGTAAATCATACATTACAGCGGGATGAATATTTTGAATTTGGTCTACAATTACTTTAGAAATTTTAAAATTCTCATCTATTGCATTAAGATTATTATCTAAACAAGCTTGCATTGCACATTGCTCTAAATTTTGGTGGTGAGCCATGCCATGTAGAACTAAATCGTTTTTGTCCTTTACATATTTATAAATGGTTTTTTTGGAAATGCATAGGTGGCGTGCCAAATCGTCCATGGTAACGCTCTTTATCCCGTATTTCATGAATACAGAAAGCGAGTTTCCTACTAGTTGTTCAAATTTTGGATCTATTTTTTCCATGGTGCAAATGTATACACGTTTTACTCACTAGAAACGATAATAATAACGAATGTTTCCACTGTATATTTTTTGTTGAGGAACAAAAGAGCCAAAAAAGCTGCAAACAAGGGTTTGACAGTCAATAGCAATGGATTACCTTTGGCAATTATAATAACGTAGGATTCGACAAAATGAAGAGAATATCGATAAAAGGTCTAATTGAAGCAGGTAATGTTGGTGAAGAAATCACCTTAAAAGGGTGGGTTCGTACTTTTAGAAGTAAGCGATTTATTGCTCTTAATGACGGCTCAACCATCAAAAACTTGCAATGTGTTGTAGATTTTGAGAACCTAGGGGAAGAAACCTTGAAACGAATTACAACCAGTGCATGTGTTAGTGTAAAAGGAGAAATTGTAGCAAGTCAAGGTCGAGGACAATCTATAGAAATGGTTGTTTCCGAATTAGAAGTTTTGGGCGACTCAAACCCCGACGAATATCCTATTCAGCCAAAAAAACACAGCCTCGAGTTTTTGAGAGAAAACGCACACTTACGTTTTAGGACGAGCACATTTAGTGCAGTTTTCAGAATTCGTCATGCCGTTTCATTTGCCATTCATCAATATTTTAATGATAACGGTTTTTTCTCTCTCCACTCTCCTATAATAACGGGAAGTGATGCTGAAGGAGCTGGTGAAATGTTTCGTGTTTCAACTCTTGATGCCAAGAAACCTCCTTTAAATGATGCTGGAGAAATTAATTACGAAGCGGATTTTTTCGGGAAAGAAACCAACTTAACAGTTTCCGGTCAATTGGAAGCGGAGTTAGCGGCAATGGCTCTTTCAAAAGTTTACACATTTGGCCCAACATTTCGTGCAGAAAACTCTAACACTAGCCGTCATCTTGCTGAATTTTGGATGATAGAACCGGAAGTTGCCTTCAACGACTTGTTTGACAACATGGATTTAGCTGAAGATTTTCTTAAATATGTAATTAACTACTGTTTAGAGAAATGTGAGGACGATCTTGTGTTTTTAGAAAACAGAATTCTTGAAGAAGAAAAAAATGCGAAGGCCGATTTACGTCAGCCACATCCTCTTCGCGAAAAACTTAAATTGGTTGCTGAAAACAACTTTGAACGTGTTTCTTATACCGAAGCTTATCAGATTTTAAGAAATAGTAAACCAAACAAAAAGAAAAAATTTGATTACCTCATAGATGAATGGGGCGTTGATTTACAGAGTGAACACGAGCGTTACTTAGTTGAAAAACATTTTGGAAAACCAGTTATTTTATATGATTATCCAGCTAAGATAAAAGCATTTTACATGCGGGTGAACGACGAAGAAATCAATGGCAATAAAACTGTAGCCGCCATGGATATTCTTTTTCCTGGAATTGGGGAAATTGTAGGTGGTTCTCAGCGGGAAGAAAGGTTGGATGTGCTTCAACAAAAAATGAAAGAATTTAACATTCCAGAAGACGAAATGTTTTGGTATTTAGATACTCGGAAATTTGGAACATGCGTTCATTCAGGATTCGGGTTAGGCTTTGAAAGACTTGTTCTTTTTATTACAGGTATGACGAATGTAAGAGATGTTATCCCATTTCCACGCACACCTAAGAATGCGGAGTTTTAGAGGGTTAATATTAGTTTAAGTGTCAATGAAGTAGAAAATATAGATTTAGTTGTTGAGATTAACCAAAATGATTTGAGAATATTCTTTCTAATTAGAGAGGTTTTGAAAGCCAAGCGAAAATCAATCAAACATTAATTTTGAGAACGTTTATAGAAAGATTTCTGGTTTGTCAATATCCATATTCTTCTATAAAAGTCAAAAATAAACCCAATTCGAGTTTTCGAATTGGGTTTATTTATTTTATAAAAATTTAGAATTAACCAGCTAGTGCTTCAGCACCACCAACAATTTCCAATATTTCAGTAGTAATAGCAGCTTGACGCGCCTTGTTGTAGGTCAATTTAAGATCATCTAATAAATCACCTGCGTTATCTGTTGCCTTGTGCATTGCGGTCATTCTAGCGCCATGTTCTGAGGCATTTGAATCTAACAAAGCTTTATAGAACTGAGTTTTAAGTGCAGAAGGAATTAGAGTTTCTAAAAGCTCTTCTTTACCAGGTTGAAAAATGTATTCCGTATTTGAATTTTCTTCTGCTTCAGGAGCTTCTACCGGTAACATTTGCTCAGCTTGAACAAATTGAGTAGCCGCATTTTTGAATTGATTGTACACCAAAACAACTTTATCATAATGTCCATCCCAAAAGGCAGACATAATCTGGTCAGAGATTACAGAGGCTTTCTCAAAAGATAAGTCATTGAAAATTTCGCCGTTTTTAGAAGGATCATTAAACAAATCTCCAGAATATAATCTATCTGATTTTTTATAAAGATCGTAAACCTTTTTGCCTACAGGCAACACAGTAACTTCTGCATTGGCGTAAGTTTCTTTGGTAAGACGAGTAGTTAGCTTGGTAACGTTTGCGTTAAATCCACCACACAACCCACGATTACTTGTAATAGGAACAAGAAGAACACGTTGTACTTCTCGTTTCTCAACAAATTTATTTTCCATTTCGGTCATTGTACCGGATAAATTCTGAAGTACCTCGCTCAACTTAAGGGCATAAGGGCGCATTTGAATAATGCGATCAGTAGCCCTTTTAAGTTTTGCGGCAGACACCATTTTCATAGCAGAAGTAATCTGCTTGGTAGAATTTACCGATGTAATCCGAGTTCGTATTTCTTTTAAGTTAGCCATAAGCTTCTTTTTTTAAAGTAATACTTATTTCACTTTATATTTTGCAGAAAGATCGTCTGCAACATCCATTAAAGTATCCGTAATTTCTTCGTTCAATTTACCTGCTTTAAGCAAGTCTAAAACATCGCGGTGAGTAGCATCCATAAAAGCTAAGAATTCAGTTTCAAATTCTTTAATTCTTTTTACAGGCACATTTTGAAGTAATCCCTTAGAACCTAAGTAAATGATTGCTACCTGTTTTTCAACTGGCATTGGATCATTTTCTTTTTGCTTCAAGATCTCAACGTTTCTTTCTCCTTTTGCTAAAACTCTAGTGGTAGCAGCATCTAGATCAGAACCAAATTTTGAGAAAGCTTCTAATTCACGATATTGTGCTTGATCCAGTTTAAGGGTACCAGCAACTTTTTTCATGGATTTAATTTGTGCGTTTCCACCTACACGAGATACAGAGATACCTACGTTAATAGCTGGACGTACACCTGAAAGGAATAAATCAGACTCTAAGAAAATTTGTCCATCAGTAATTGAAATTACGTTTGTTGGAATGTATGCAGATACATCTCCAGCTTGAGTTTCAATAATTGGAAGAGCAGTTAAAGATCCGCCACCTTTTACAATGCCTTTCAATGAATCTGGTAGATCATTCATTTGAGACGCAATGGTATCATCATTAATTACTTTAGCAGCACGCTCTAATAATCTTGAGTGAAGATAAAATACATCACCTGGGTAAGCCTCACGTCCTGGAGGTCTTCTTAAAAGAAGAGAAACCTCACGGTAAGCAACAGCTTGTTTTGATAAATCATCATATACAATTAATGCAGGACGACCTGTATCTCTGAAAAATTCACCAATTGCAGCACCCGCAAATGGAGCGTAAAATTGCAATGGTGCTGGATCAGCAGCACTTGCCGCTACTACAGTGGTGTAAGCCATTGCTCCTGCTTCTTCTAATTTTTTTACTGTAAGAGCAACGGTAGAGTTTTTCTGGCCAATTGCTACATAAATACAATAAACAGGTTTTCCTGCATCGTAAAATTCTTTTTGATTGATAATGGTATCAATACAAACGGTAGATTTACCAGTTTGACGATCACCAATAACCAATTCACGTTGTCCACGTCCAACAGGAATCATTGCATCAATTGCTTTAATTCCAGTTTGAAGAGGCTCAGTAACAGGCTGACGGAAAATTACGCCAGGAGCCTTACGCTCTAGTGGCATTTCGTAAAGTTTACCTTCAATAGCACCTTTACCGTCAATAGGATTACCTAAAGTACCTACAACACGACCAACAATACCCTCACCTACATTAAGTGAAGCAATTTTACCCGTTCTTTTTGCAGTTGAACCTTCTTTAATACCAGTTGAAGAACCTAAAAGTACAGCACCAATATTATCTTCTTCCAAGTTAAGAACAATCCCTCTTAACCCAGTTTCAAATTCAATTAATTCACCAGCTTGTACATTAGATAAACCGTACAAACGGGCAATTCCATCACCAACTTGAAGTACTGATCCAACTTCTTCTAACTCAACATCTGTTTTGATGCCTGCTAGTTGTTCTCTTAAAATTGCTGAAACCTCAGCAGGTTTTAAATCCGCCATTTTTGTAATTGTTTAATGGATACTTATAATTTGGAAATATAATCTTCCGTTATTAATTCGTTTTTCAATATTCTTAATTGACGAGATACCGAAGCATCTATTTGTTGATCCCCCACACGAAGAACAACACCACCAATTAACTTTTCGTTTACTTGCTCATCAATTAGAATATCGGTATGATCTAAAACAGAAATAACATTTCTGATTTTATCTCTTAACTCGTCATCTAACGCAACTGCAGATGTAACATTTGCAGTTATAATTTTATTCATTTCGTTATACAATTCAATGAATGCTCCCGAAATATGAAATAATAAATGCTCCCGATTATTGTTTGCTATAATCTTAATAAATGATTTTACCAGCGTACCGATATCCTCTTTAAAAATAAGATTAAGGACATTTATTTTCTTGTCTTTCTTAACTAAAGGACTACGCAACATTACCTTAAGATCACGGTTTTCACCGATAACCTTACTTAAAGTCTCCACCTCTTTTTTAATTTGCTCTAACTCATTTCTTTCTTGAGCAAGCAATAAAAGCGATTTCGCGTATCTAGCAGCAACTTTATTCGTTACCATCTTAGTTTAGTTTAATATCTTTTACCAATGATTTAGCAAGATCTTGTTGCTTGCTATCCGATGATAGTTCAGTACGAATAATTCTTTCAGCGATATCCAAAGCGAAATCTGAAACTTGATTTTTAAAATCAGCTACAGCAGCTGCTTTTTCAGTTTCGATAGACTCACGAGCTGAAGCAATCATTTTGTCAGCTTCTGTTTTTGCAATTCCTTTAGAATCGGCAATCATTTTCTCACGAATTTCTCTAGCTTCTTTCATTAAAGCATCTCTTTCTAAACGAGCTTCTTGAAGTAAATCTTCGTTTTTAGAAGATAAAGCAACCATTTCAGCTTTTGCTTTTTCAGCAGAATTAAGAGCTTCATTAATAGAATCTTCTCGATCTTTTACCGCGTTTAAAATTGGTCTCCAAGCAAATTTTGCAAGGATGAACATAAGTAAAAGGAAGACCAAGGTCGTCCAAAATATGAGGCCAATACCGGGAGTTAATAAATCCATTTCTTATTGTTTTAAATTCTATCTTAAAAATTAATTAGAAAGCTGCAACCAACCGTTACAGCTTTCTAATTTTAACTTTTTGTTACTTAGCAACTAGGAAAGAAACAACTATTGCAAAAAGAGCTGCACCTTCTACAAGAGCTGCTGCAATTAACATATTAGTTTGAATTTTTCCTGATTCTTCAGGTTGACGAGCGATAGCGTCCATAGCGGATCCGCCAATTCGGCCAATACCGATTCCAGCGCCTATTGCTGCTAAACCTGCTCCAATTGCTGCGATTGAGATTCCAGTCATTTTCAGATATATTTAATTAAACAAATTATTTACTAATTAATGATGTTCTGCTGTTGCTTGTCCAATGAACACTGCCGACAACAGAGTAAAAATAAACGCCTGAAGTGCTGCTACCAGCAATTCAAGTGTTGATATAAATAAGGTCATAGGAACCGAAAGGAAACTCCAACCAAAACTTTCTTTAACGAATATGATAGATATAAGTGATAACACAATAATATGACCTGCAGTAATATTTGCAAAAAGTCGAATGATAAGAGCAGCTATCTTAATAAAGATTCCAGCTACTTCAATTGGCAACAAAATTATGTAAAGAACACCTTTTGCTGACCAGGGCATTGAATTACCCATTGGATCAAAAATATGACCCCAATAGTTTTTGTTACCTGAAAGGTTTACAATAATCATTGTCATTAATGAAAGAACAATTGTTACTGAAATGTTTCCGGTAAGATTTGCTCCACCTGGAAAAAATGGAATAAGCCCCATTAAGTTGTTAATCCAGATAAAGAAAAATACAGTAAGCAAAAAGCCCATGTACTTTCTATATTTCTTTTCGCCAATGTTTGGAATTGCTATTTCATCTCGTACAAAAATCACAAGAGGTTCAAGAAAAGCTGCAAGACCTTTAGGTGCCATTGGGTTCTTTTTGTATGAGCCAGCTAATGACAAAAACAAAAATAGCAATAGACCAACAGACATAAAAAGGGAAAGCACATTTTTGGTGATAGAAAAATCTAATGGCATTTCGTTCGTTGAATGATGTTCAGCATCCATTTCTAAAGTTCCACTGGCATCCGTGTTGTAAATTTTCTCGTGGTGTAGTTTGTAATAATTACCGCCACTTTCAACAACTGCGGTTCCATGCTCAAATTTTGAAGACATAAATAGCTGTAAACCTCCATCTAAAAGAATAATTGGTAATGGAATACTTACAGGGTGTATTTCGCCATCGTCACCAGTAACATCCCATAAGTGCCAATCATGTGCATCTAAAACGTGATGCATAATCATATCACTTGGGTTGAACTCTTCTTTTTCTAGCTCTTTAGAATGGTCGTTTTGGGTAGCTTGGATTTCTTCTTCAAGAACATCGTTGTTCGCGAAAGCACCAAGGCTGGCACTTGTAAGAAAAATCGTGGTTAGAATAGCTAAAAATACTCTTTTAAATTCCATATTTATTTGCAAATTTTCCTTTAAAAAGGTCTGTCCGTAAATTGGCTGCAAATGTATTGATTTTCCATACTCGAAATGCACATTTTGGTAGGCCAGTAAAAAAAAGTTTAACAATCAGAAATACAGTGGATTAAGCATCTTTTTTATTCAAATTATTATCCAGTTTTATGTAGTAAATTAGTTCGAAAGCGAGAATAATAAAAAAGGCAAGTACAAAATTCAATGTAAAAAAGGTGTTTTCAGCATTTGGTTTTAACAAGACAGGAAGGAGTATTGTAAGTGCGCTAAACATTTTAATAATACTAGTCACGAGATAGGCAAAACCAGTGTTTTTGCTCTTCTTTTTTCTCAACCAAAACACCGGAGAAAACCCTAAAATCGATAATAAAAGCCAAAGTCCATAAACTTTTGGAATGACATCATTTTCAAAGGGATCTGAATAAAAATAGAGTAATAAGAAATATTGGAGTGATGCAACAAGTAAAAGGAAGGTAAATAAAATTCCAGAATATTTTAGAAGAGGTTTAATCATGTTTAATAATTTCTTTTAAAACATAGAATAAAGATAATCCGACTGATGAGAGTGAAAGAATCAAAGTCCAAATTGGAAAGTCATTATTTTGGCTTTTGTCCAAATAGTCACCCAGAAAAGTGCCTCCGCCAATAATGATTGCCATTTGAAAAGCAAGTGAAGAAAATTTCGCTAAATTCTTCTTTAAATTTTCGTCCTCTTTTTTGTTAGTCATTTCCGGGCAAAGTTATTGCAATTTTGGACTAGTAAAAATTCGAGTAAGCGAAGATCAGGAAAAGGGTCAATGATTGTCCTTAAACCGCTATAAATTCTTTTCAAATTGCAGTTTTTTGAACATTAATTAACCTCTTGAAGTCTAAAGGGGTATTAATTCTTTACTTTTGCGAGGTAAAATAAATTGAAGGTTATGTTAAATGCAGTTTTATTAATGGGAATGCCAGGCGGACCAGAATTAATAGTAATAGCAATTATTGTTCTTTTACTTTTTGGAGGAAAAAAAATTCCTGAACTTATGAAAGGTATAGGAAATGGCATTAGGGAGTTTAAAAGCGCTTCCAAAGGCGATGAGAAAGATATTAAGATTGACGATAAGAATCAGTAAAGTCAATCAACGAATACATTATTACAAAGGCAGGGAAACTTGCCTTTTTTATTTGTCCCATAAATGAAAGCCCCACGTTCACTCCAAGAAGTAAAAAACAGCCTCACGGCTCGTGAATATTCTCTTACCAAACTAGTTGAGTTTTACCTCAAAAACATTGAGGAAAAGCAAAACCTAAATGCTTTTTTAGAAGTTTGGGAAAAAGAGGCATTAGAAAAATCGTTGTTAATTCAAAAGAAAATAGAATCCGGAACTGCTGGTAAATTAGCTGGTATGGTTATCGGACTTAAAGATAATATAGTTTATAAGGGGCATAAAGTTTCAGCAGCTTCTAAAATATTAGAAGGTTTCGAGTCTTTATTCTCTTCTACTGTGGTTGAAAGATTGGAAAATGAAGATGCCATTTTTATTGGTAGATTAAATTGCGATGAGTTTGCAATGGGTTCTTCTAACGAAAACTCTGCATTTGGGCCAGTAAAAAACCCGCATAATTTAGATTGCGTTTCTGGTGGATCATCAGGTGGCTCAGCAGCTGCTGTTGCTGCAGATTTGTGTTTGGTATCCTTTGGGTCAGATACAGGTGGTTCTATTCGCCAACCTGCTAGTTTTTGTGGTGTCGTTGGCCTTAAGCCAAGTTATGGTCGAGTTTCTCGTCATGGTTTAATTGCTTATGCCTCGAGTATGGATCAGATTGGCCCATTTACTCATTCAGTAAAAGATGCCGCATTGGTTTTAGAAATTATTGCAGGAAAAGACGATTTTGATAATACAGCGTCGACTCATGAAGTAGATACTTACTCGGATTTTGCGCCAATTGAAAAGGCCAAAATTGCTGTGATAGAAGAAAGCTTAAATGCTAAAGGATTGGATCCTGAGGTAAAAAAAGCGATGAACCTTCAAATTGAAAAGTTAGAAAATACTGGTCATACAGTAGAACGTGTATCCTTCCCGTATTTAGATGAAATGGTGCCTTGTTATAATGTGCTCTCCAATGCGGAAGCGTCGAGTAACTTGTCTCGCTATGACGGTATGCGCTACGGATATAGAAGTGCAAATTCTGCTGATGTTCCTACAACCTATTCTAAAAGTAGAAGTGAAGGTTTCGGAAAAGAAGTAAAACGTAGAATTATGCTTGGCACCTTTGTTTTGAGCACTGGATATTACGACGCTTATTATGCAAAAGCTCAAAAAGTACGAAGGTTAATTCAAGAAAAGACTTTTGAAATTTTAGCAAAACACGATTTTATTATAACGCCAACCTCCCCTCATACTGCATTTAAGTTTGGTGAAAATTCACAAGACCCAACTGCTATGTATTTAGAGGATATATTTACTGTTCAAGCTAATTTAGCTGGAATACCTGGTATTTCTCTTCCATTGTATACACATAGCAACGGAATGCCTTTTGGGCTTCAAGTAATGTCCGGGAAGTTTGAGGAGAAAAAACTGCTTTCTTTTTCTAAAGATTTGTTGGGCGTTTAATTCTAGCAGGTCAATTTGATTTCGCTTTCCTTTCTCTTATTAAAAAACGCCATCAGGAACAAGCTAATTGTAGGTCCAACGATTATAATTACAAGTTTTTTATAAAAGCTCATCCAAACATCACCTTCAGGTTCAACGCTGGCCCATGCCCAGACAAAGGAAATAAGGAAGGACTCAAAAAGGACGTAGGCTGTTAGTTTTTTCCAATTTATAAATTCAAATATAGGAAAAAACGAGTGACTTTTATTTTGTTCCTGTCTCAGATTCCAGACTAGAACCTTCGTCTAAAATCTCAAAAAGCTTATCTAGATTTGGAGTAAGAATTACTTCAATTCTTCTGTTTTTAGATTTATCTTTTGGGTCAAGAGGAACATATTCACTTCTACCAGCTGCGGTTAAGGTGGCAGGATCAATTTTAGAAGAATTCATCATCAATTTCACCACCGCGGTTGCGCGCATTACAGATAGTTCCCAGTTGTCTTTAATGCATCCTGTTCCTTTCATTTTATCCGTATCGGTATGTCCTTCTACTAAAATGGTTAAATCTTCTTGGCTTTCTAATACTTTACGCAGTTGAACCAAGGCCGATTTACCTTCAGTGTTTATAGTTGTGCTACCACTTGGGAACAGTAGTTTTGCTTCCATGGAAACGTAGATTCTTCCATTTTTTTGGGTTACCGTAAGACCTTTGTCTTTGAAATTGAGAAGTGCATTTGCAATTTTATCCCGAAGAGCTTTAGATGCAGCATCCTTTTCGGCAATCATGCTTTCCAATTCGTTTATTCTTTTTTCTCTTTTTTGCAGGGCAATATCCAATTCCTCCAAATTCTTTTTAGTTCCATTTAGTTCTGTCTCTAGTTTTCTAAGTTCGGTTTCCTTTCTTTTCAAGTCGTCTTCTTTGCGTTGAAGATCCTCTTGGGCGGTAATCATTTTTTTAAGAAGAATAATGTTTTCTTCTTTGCTGTCCGCTGCTGACTTAGCCATGCGTTGCATTAATTGTTCTTTAAATTCAGAAAGTTTTCTAAAGTCGTCTTTCAAATAATCGTAATCCTCTTTCACATCTTTGTAGTCACTATCGAGTTTTTCTAAATCGGTTTGTGTCTTATCGGCTCTATTTGTAAGCTCTTTTTTCTCAGTTTCTAGGTCTTTTACTGCTCCAGAAAGATAACTTCTTTCTTCCTCGCTTTTTTCATAGTTGTTTTCCAATTCCGCGTATTTCCTTTGTGGAACACAAGAAGTAAATAACCAAAGGAAGGCGCTGAGCATAAATAGGCTTCTAATAATAGACATTATATTATACAATTAGGGTTTTAGCAAAGATGTTGATATGGAATGGCTGTGTATTGAAGATTTTTCGAAATTATAAACTTGGCATTGTCAATATAGGATTGTCGAGTGGAAAATACTTATTGACATGGCCAATATATTTCCAAATAAACTAGGGTAAAGTGGATTAGTGGAGTTGGAATAACTGCGATTATAGAAATATTTACGAATTTAAATGTGAAAACCTAGAAAACGAGAGAATTTCAATGTTAGGTCTTCTTCGATTATTATTCTTTCTGTTTACATTTGTGCTTTAAAGTGAATTTATGATTAAGGTTCTAGGCAAAGAAAGTGAATACAAAATTGAATTTAGCGACTCTAAAATTAAATTGAATGGACAAGCTTTTGATTTTGATTTAATTGAAAACAATAACGGGTCTTCTCATGTCCTTCATAATTCGAAGGGTTATAATATTGAAGTGCTTAAGGCTGATTTTACAACAAAAGAATTTATAATAAAGGTAAATAATAACATTTATAATTTGCAAGCAAAAGATAAATACGATCTTTTGCTAGAGCAACTTGGTATGGAGGCCTTTTCAGAAGAAGTGGTCGATGATTTAAAAGCACCAATGCCTGGGTTAGTATTGGGCATTAAAGTGGTTTCTGGTCAAGAAGTAAAAAAAGGAAATTTACTTTTGGTTTTGGAGGCCATGAAAATGGAAAACAACATTAAGAGTCCAGTTGATGGTGTTATAAAAAGTATAGAAATTGAAAAAGGTGAAGCCGTAGAGAAAAACCAGATTTTAATTGTTTTTGAGAAATAAAAAAGACCTCCCGAGTATGGGAAGCCTTTTTTATCCAAGTATTCTTTTTAGCTCTTATTTCACTAAAAGCTTAAATCCTTTACCGTGTACATTTACTATTTCGAGTTTTTCATCTCCACGTAAATATTTTCTCAATTTAGTAATGTACACATCCATACTTCTTGAATTGAAGTAAGAATCATCTCCCCAAATGTGGTTCAATGCGTACGATCTGTCCGTAACATCATTTAAATTTAATGCTAATAATTTTAACAAATCATTTTCTTTAGAAGTTAGTTTTTGAATTTTCCCATCTAAAACTAACTCTTGCAATTTACTGCTAAAAGTAAAATCCCCAATTTCGAAATCTTCTTGTTTTTGATGATCTCTTTCTTTTCTAGTTCTTCTTAGAATTGCATTGATTCTCATCAAAAGCTCTTCCATGGAAAAAGGTTTAGTAAGGTAGTCGTCTGCTCCTAATTTAAAGCCTTCTAATTTGTCTTCCCTCATCGACTTCGCAGTAAGGAAAATAATAGGAGCTTCCGGGTTTATTTTTAAGACATCTTTTGCTAATGAAAACCCATCTTTAATGGGCATCATTACATCAAAAATGCACAGATCGTAGTGATTTGTTCTGTAAGCTTCAAGGCCTTCTTTCCCATTTCTGCGGAGATCGCTTTCAAATCCTTTTGCTTGTAAGTACTCACTTAGTAAATCTCCAAGATTAAGGTCATCCTCAACCACGAGTAATTTTATTGACTCTTTTTCCATAATTTTTAGTTTAATATATTTTGCATAGGAATTGAGATGATAAAGGTAGTACCTTTATTTAGTTTACTGGTCACACTTACCTTTCCGTCGTGTCTTTCTACTATAGATTTCACATAATTTAAGCCTAATCCAAACCCTTTCACATCGTGACGGTTTCCAGTAGGTACTCGAAATAGTTTATCGAATATTTTCTTTTGGTGCTCTTTGCTAATTCCTATTCCGTTATCACAAATTGACAAAACAAAATTGTCTCCTTCGTTTTGCGTTTTAATTTTAATTAGCGACTCATTTTCAGAATACTTAATGGCGTTGTCGATTAGGTTGTGAATCATATTGGTAATGTGTGTAATGTCGGTTAAAAATGAATTTGACTTGGCCTCAGATTCAAATATAATTCTGCCGTTTTTCTCTTGCAACTGCATTTGATATTTCGAAATCGCAGATTCAATTATCTCTACCATATCGGTTTCACTTTTATTCAACTTAAAAGCTTTGCTTCCCCAAACAGCACTTTTTAAAACATTTTCAACCTGATTGAAAAGTCGTTTGTTTTCGGCATTAATTACATTGATGTATCGATTCATTAGTTTGGGTGTAGCTGAAATATCCGGGTCGTTTAATGCCTCACACGCCAATGAAATAGTACTAATTGGTGTTTTAAGTTCATGAGTCATGTTATTGATGAAATCATTTTTTATTTCCGATAGTTTTTTCTGTCTTAAAATCGTTTTTACACTATAGAAAAATGCTAGAAAAATAATCACAATAATGAGAATGGACGCGACCAACAGAAAGGAAATTGACGAAAAAATGTAATTGATTTGTTTTGGAAAAGTTATTTTTAGAAAATTGTCTTGAAGAATTAAATCTTTTGGAAATAAACGAACAGAGAATTCTCTTTTTAGTTCAAAATCAGCGTTCGGAAAGTTACCCAATTTATATTCTTTATCGTGATTGTAAATTCCATAATAAAAACGTGTAGTTATTCCTTGTTTTAATAATGCGCTTTTAAGTAACTCTTCTAAATACAAAGGATCAATACGGTTTTCGATACTTTCTGAAAGGTCTATTTCAATCAGGCTTCTCACAATGTCATTTACAAAAACAGTTTTGTTTACGAGTTTGTTTTTTAGAGCTGAATCAAGGTTTATGGGTAAGTCGGATGAATAATAGCTTTGGTCATTTTCTTTTTTTATGGAGTAATCCATAGGGTTTGATTTACTGCTTGCTTTGAGCTGGTTCTGCCCGATGGTAATTAAATTTGTAACTCTTTTCCCTCCTTGTTCTTCAACAACCCGAATTTCAATTCCATCGTCTTTTTTCTCCAATGTTTTGGTAACTAAATACTGGTAGGCTGAATCACTAATTATTTCATCAATTTGAGAAACCTTTTGGTCGCTAGGAAAAATAAATCGACCTTGTTGATGGGATTTTATTTTTTTTAAAGCCTCTTCCTTTTCAAGAATATTTGTAACGTTTGATAACGCTAAATGCACAGACCGTTCAAAATCGTCTTTCTTTATTGTAACTGCTTTACTTATCCAATATAGTTGAACACTTACTAAAGCAACCAAAGACATAGAAATGCCACCAATAAGCCAATGAATGAGTTTGTTGTTCATAAACAGTTTACAAAGGTATTGCTGCAAGTATAGCAAAACCAGTGCTTAACAGCATTTAACATCGAGTACTTTTGTTCGTTAAAATTTATTTTTCTAGTTTATATTTGGTAACTAGGGGGTCAATTTTGATTAATGTTTTTATAATTTTTAAGAATGATTATGCAGCACAGTTGATAGAGATTTGATCTAAATTATTTGCTTTTGCTCGGTGTTGAATTTATCAATTAAAGAATTAGATTTGAGGCCTAATAAAATTTTACTTTACTATGCATAAATTATTTACCAAAACTTTAAGATTATTTGTTCCCGTGGCAATGGCGTGTGCTATATTTTTTAGTGCCAATGGATATGGTCAAACTACCTTATTACCAATGACTACTGACATAATTTGCACCGGCGATACTGTAAAGTTAGCCGCTTCAAGCTTAAAGGGAAGTACCGTAACTTTTGCTTGGGCAGATACATCGGGGTCCACTTCACTCTCGGCATCAACTGGAGATACAGTAAGCGTTTTCCCAACAAAAACAACTCATTATCGGGTTATTGAAGACTCTTTAGGGACAAAAGACACAATATTCTTTACCGTTACGGTTAACGCCCGTCCAACTGTAAAAATGACATTAAGTGATACTATGCCTTGTTTTAGAGATACACTTGGGTTATTTGGTTCAGGTGCGAAAACCTATTCATGGGGCTCTACTTTAAAAGACCCATTGGCCACAGGTGATACTGTTTCAGACATATCGCTAAGCCCTAGAAAATACTGGGTTTCTGGAGTAGATTCTAACGGATGTATTGGGTTTGATACTGCAGTTACTTCAGTAAGATTGTTGCCAAGAGAAAGAGTTCAGGGTTATGTTGGTGGATTTAGTTTGGGAATTAATTTTAATGTTTGTAATGATGAATTACTTACTGTAAAAGCAAGCCATGGTAGAAATACATATACCTGGGGGCCATCGGGCAAGGTTACACCAACCACAGGACCAGAAACAAAACTAACTGTAGTTAAGGCAACGGCAGTAACACTGAAAATTGACAGTTCTAATGGTTGCTCCATTAATTTAACTACTACTTATTTCCCAAGTACTGACAAACCGGCCCTTACAGTAACATGGAGATCAGATTCCATTATTTGCTTTGGCGATACTGCAAAAGTAGAAATTGGCGGTGCAGTTAATTATTCTTGGACACCAGCTAGTTTGGTAGTTAATCCCGATGCAAGTGATGCCAAATTGATTCCTAATGTTACAACGGTTTATATTGTTAAAGGATTAAAAGATGGTTGTACTGGCGAAAAAACTGTTAAAGTAACCATTAACCCACTTCCAGATATTAGTCTTTCTCAATCTTCAAATGGAAATATATTATGTGCAGATGTACCGGATACAATTACGATTTTATCAAGTACGGGTGTTGTTTTCAATTGGGGATTTGGTGTTCTTTCTTCAGGTAAAATAAAGTCATTACTTCCAGGTAAAACTTCTACTATTACTATTGCCGCATTATCGGCTCAAGGTTGCCGAAAAGAAGCTCAAATAACTATTAATGTAGATACTACATGCGGCGTAAGAGTTGGGTTGGACAATGCAATTAAAAATTCTGACATTAATACCTACATGGTAGATGGTGGAGAATTACATTTAAAATTCGGGTCTATTCCTTCTGGAAATGTAGATGTAGAAGTAATTAATTTAACCGGTGCTACAGCACTTCGCTTTCCACTTGGTGAAATTACATCTAATGAAAATAGAGTATTAAATGTTTCGGACCTACCTAGCGGAGTATACTTACTTAAAGTGTCAGGAAAGGACTATGAAATTGTAAATAAAATAATGCGTTAATTCGCTCAAATTTTTTAATAAAAAAGCTGATCCATTGGTCGGCTTTTTTTGATTTAAATTCAGTCAATGAGAAATTTAATTGATAAGTTACCAGAACAAATAAAGCATGCAGTTGAAATTGCGGAAAGCGCTAACTTAAAGGAATCGACTCAAAAGATTCTAAATGTGTGTGTCTCTGGGTTAGGCGGTTCCGGAATTGGCGGTACAATAGTTTCACAATTAACAGGTGGAGATGCGACCGTTCCAGTTTTTGTAAACAAAGATTACTCCTTACCTGCTTTTGTAAATGAACAGACTTTATTTATTGCAAGTTCTTATTCTGGAAACACAGAAGAAACTCTTTATGCCGTTGAGAAGGCCCAAAAATCTGGAGCTCAAATCGCATGTATTACTTCAGGAGGAAAACTTAAAGAAATAGCTGACGAAAATGGCTATAACTGTATAGTTATTCCAGGTGGTTATCCTCCGCGTTCTGCTTTTGGTTACTCTTCAGTGCAGTTGTTTCGTTTATTTGCATATTACAATTTGATTCCTGAAAATTATTTAGAGGATTTAAAAAAGGTATACAACCACCTAATTACTAATAAAGAATCTATTATTTCGGAAGCGTCATCAATTGCTGATAAGCTTTTTGAAAAAATCCCGATAATATATTCAGATGCAAGTTTTGAAGGTATAGGAGTTCGTTTTAGGCAACAAATGAATGAAAATTCAAAGATGTTATGTTGGCATCATGTGCTTCCTGAAATGAATCACAATGAGTTAGTCGCTTGGGCACCTAAATACCCCAATACCGCGGTTATCTTGTTTAGAAATGAGGATGATTTTTATCGAACTCAAAAAAGAATGGAGTTTGCAAAAGGTCAAATAGAAAACTCAACCTCTTCGTTTACAGAAGTTTGGTCTAAAGGAGATTCAATAATTGAAAGAGCATATTATTTGGTTTATTTAGGAGATTGGATTACGTTATTATTAGCTGAAAAGCAAGGGATTGATCCAGTTGAAGTTGATATAATTGGGAATTTAAAAAACCAATTGGCAGATTTATAAGTTTTGCAAGAGGTTTTATTTGAAGATTTAGGATTAATTGATTACCAAAAAGCATGGGATTATCAAGAAAAATTGAATCAAGATTCTGTTCAAATAAAGTTAAATAAAAGAAAAGACCCAGAACTCAGTTTAGTAACCCATCACCGCTTATTGTTCTGCGAGCATCCTTTAGTTTATACACTTGGTAAAAGTGGCTCCATGGATAATTTGAAGCTCAATGAAAACGAACTTGAAGAAATTTCAGCCACATTTTACAAAATAAATAGGGGAGGAGACATCACTCTTCATGGTCCGGGGCAATTGGTAGTTTACCCTATTTTCGATTTAGAAAAATTCTATACAGATATTCACCGTTTTTTAAGAGAATTAGAACAAGCTGTTATTCTTATGTTAGCTGAATTTGGAATATTGGCTGGTCGCTATTCTGGCTATACCGGTGTTTGGATTGATCCTACAGATGAATCTAAAGCTAGAAAAATTTGCGCAATGGGAATTCGATGTTCTCGCTGGGTCACCATGCATGGTATAGCTTTAAATGTAAATAATGACCTCAGCTATTTCGATAATATTATTCCGTGTGGTATTGATGATAAGGGCGTAACATCCATATCAAAAGAGTTAGGAAAAGAGGTTGAAATGCAAAAAGTAAAAGATGTATTAAAGAGTAAACTAGCTGAAGTTTTTAAGTATAATCACCCAACTGAATTATCTTAGCTTTATGGAAATAAAGAAAGTAAATAAATTTCGAATTGTTTTAGCGGTTTTATTTGGGCTGCACTTGCTCTTAGTATTTACCGGGAATAGACATATTTACCCAACCTTGCAAAACACAATATTAAAAGGAAGGTTAGGGCCTGAAATAGATGAATATGAGGTTTTTGAAAATCGAATAGTAAAGTCAGAGAATCATGAAGCTTGGGAAGAAATTTCCGATAAAAAGAAACTAAATCAAATAGAAATTGACCTGCATGAAAAACTTAAGTCAGTTGCTTTTGTTGTTGTAAGAAATAATAAAGTGTGTTTTGAGGAGTATTGGGATGGGTATAATGAGGATAGTAGAAGCAATTCTTTTTCAATGGCGAAAAGTTTTGTAAGTATGGCGATAGGAGCTGCACTTCAAGATGGTTCTATAAAATCTGTAGATCAAACAATTAGCGATTTTATACCTGATTTTAAGGGTGGTGAAAACGTGACTATTCGAGATTTATTAGTCATGAGTTCGGGAATTAATTTTGATGAAAATTATATAAATCCATTTGCATATCCCGCTCGAGCTAACTATGGAAATGATCTTTGGAATCTTACCTTGGGTTATACATGCACTGGAGAAGCCAATAGAGAATTCAAGTACTTAAGTGGAAATACCCAATTATTATCTTTTGTATTAAAGGAAGCAACAGGAAAAACAGTTTCGGAGTATTTTTCTGAAAAAATTTGGTCTAAAATTGGAACAAAAAATGATGCATTATGGAGCTTGGATAAGAAAGATGGTTTTGAAAAAGCATTTTGCTGTTTTAATAGCAATGCACTTGATTTTGCGCGATTAGGAAAACTTTATATAGATTCAGGTAAATACAAGGGAGAACAACTTGTGCCAGCATGGTATGTGTCTGAATCCATTCAAGAGTCAGGTATTGTGGAAAGCAATGGGGTTCCATGTATTAGATATGGATACCAATGGTGGCTTACAAAATATGAGGGTAAAAAAGTGTTTTATGCTCGAGGCATTTTAGGTCAATATATTGTTGCCATACCGGAAGACAATTTAATAATTTGTAGATTAGGACATAAAAGGATTGAACCAAAAGGACTTAATGCGCCGGGAGAATTGCACGCTTATATAAACATGGCATATCGACTTTCAGAAGGAGTTGAATAGCTAATCAACAATTAGCTTTCGAGAGCCTCTATAGCCTTTAAAATGGCTTTATTTTTTTCATTAAGGACAGGAAAATAGCCTAAATCACCATGGATATTTCTTCCAATTCCAGCTTTTAAACGAAACATTATTTGAGCTCTAGAATGTGCAGCACCCAAATTATCTTTTTTTATTCCCTTACTTTCCGCAAACGAATAAAAGAGCTCTTCAACTTCAGGCTTTATTTGAAAATTTTCTACAAAATCTGAGGGATTTCCAAAAGCTAACAATTTCTTCCTGTTTTTGTCGGTGTAGTCGAAACAAAATTGATAAAACAACCCTCGATAATACAATTTTGACAAGTAAATACTGGCACCGGCAGTATCAAGTGGAACAAATTGATCGGGCATAATTCCACCACCGCCGTAAACTATTTTTCCGCCCGCAGTAGAAAAAGGAATAGAGTCTTCTAGTTCTATATTGGTTGCATCTTCAAGTTCTCCATTCTCTATACGAGCGCGTAATTGTTCGTGGTATGCTTTAGTTCCGTTTTCATAGGACCGTTGTATACACCTTCCAGTTGGAGTATAATATCTAGCTATGGTGAGGCGCGTAGCACTGCCATCGGGCCACATGTTTTGCTCTTGAACCAATCCTTTTCCAAAAGACCTTCTACCAATGATAGAACCTCGGTCATTGTCTTGAATTGCGCCTGCCACGATTTCGCTAGCCGAAGCCGAATTTTCATCAATCAAAATAACAAGTTTCACGGATTCTAGCTCACCGTTTCTGGTAGCAAAATATTCTTCTTTATCTCTAGCGCGACCCTCTGTATAAACAATTAGTTTCCCATTATCTAAAAATTCATCAGTAATATTTATGGCGGCTTGCATATAACCACCTCCGTTTCCTCTTAAATCTAATATCAGTTTGGTCATTCCCTGATCAAGTAATTTGCTTGTTTGGGCTGTAAATTCGTCATATGTAGTTTTTGCAAAACGGGATATTTTCACATAACCAATTTTTGGAGTCACCATATAGCCAACGTCTACGCTATAAATCGGAATTTTATCTCTAACAATTGTAAAATCTAAAACTTGGTTTTTTTGATTTCTAACTACACTTAGATTTACTTCAGTTCCACTTTTTCCTTTTAAAAGTTTCATAACTTTGGCGTTTGATATACCTACGCCTGCCACCAATTCAGAATCGACATTTACAATCCTATCGCCAGCCCTAAGCCCAACTTTTTCGGAAGGACCACCACTTATTGGATCAATTATTACGATTGTATCTTTTTGAATACTGAACTGAACACCAATTCCATCAAAACTTCCTTCTAGTGGTTCGTTCATTGCTTTTATGTCGGAAGCAGATATGTAATAGCTATGTGGATCCAGCTTTTGAAGCATAAACTCAATGGTTTCATTCACCAAGTACTCTCGGTCCATGCTGTCAACATATTCTTGTTCTATGTAATCTAAAATTTGATTTACCTTATTGATTTGATTGGCATAAGAAAACATTTTGCCATTTCCATTTGAGTTTACATTTTTGAAGGAACCCAAATAAAATCCACCAATAAACACAATTGATAAAATAATAGGAAGAATACTAGATTTCAATAGTTTCATAGAAATGCGAATGTAAGAAAATTGGTTTTTTGGTATTCATAAAAATTGTGATGCAAAATGAGATTGAAAATTGGAATTTGTTTTTATTGAATTGTTCTAAGAGTTTGCTCGGAGTTCATAAACATACCATGAATCGGATCGTTCTACCCATCCGTAGAAATTAAATATTTTTATCCAATCTGGAAACGAAGTATAAATAAGTTCATATTTTGCGGCAAAATCGCTGTTTTTTGGTTTTTGATTAAAAACAACCAAAGTGGTTTTGTTATCTCTGAACGCCTGTGTACCAGAAGAGTCGCTATTTAAGATTGTAAGGTTTTTTCTTTTATCTGCATTTGTTTACTTATGAAAAGAAATGTTCAAGAAGGATTAAATCTGTCTAACCATTAAATTTTCGGCAAACCCTTTTAATATTTCTTTCTTCGAATCCTCAATCTCAATTGTGCTTAATGCAATACCAGCTGAAAGATAGTAGCGATTCATTTCAGCTTTAGCTGAGGACTTCACATCTAAGTCATCAAAAATTGATTGTACCAAGTTAATCTTTTCATCATCACCTAAGGTTGAGCTGTAATATGTTGTCGTCAATTTATTTTTGGTTTTAGTATCAGCTTTATCCAATGCCTTAAGGTAGAGGTAACTCTTTTTTCCGGCTAGGATGTCTCCGCCAATTTGTTTTCCAAATTTGTCGGAGTCACCATACAGGTCCAAAATGTCATCTTGGATTTGGAAAGCGATACCAAAGTCTTTTCCGAAATCGTAAATTAAATGTTGGTTATCTTCATTTGCACCGGCCATTATCGCTCCCACCCGAAGTGACTCTCCCAGCAATACGGCGGTTTTGAGTTTTATCATGGATAAATAATCAGAAAGCGAAACATCATGTGAAGTTTCAAAATTCATATCCATTTGCTGTCCTTCGCACACTTTTATAGCTGTCTTGTTAAAGTTTGAAAGCAAATTTTCGAGTGTTCCAGGTGCTAGTTTCGATGAACTTTTTTGAAGGTATTGGTAAGCTAAAATCATCATAGCATCACCGCTTAATATGGCTAAACTAGTGTCCCATTTTTCGTGTACCGTTTTTTTTCCCCTTCTTAAAGAAGCGTTGTCCATTATATCATCATGCACAAGAGTGAAGTTATGAAAAATCTCAACGGCAATAGCTTGGTTAATAGCGTCATTAGCATTTCCTCCAAACATTTCACATGCCGCAAGAGTACTTATTGGACGCGCTCTTTTTCCGCCAAATTTTAAAATGTATGAAATAGGTTCGTATAATTCTATTGGTTTATTTGAAAACTCAACTAGGCTGAGAGCTTTTTCAAATTTATTATGAAGTTCTTTTACTGATTTCAATGGAATGATTTTAACGTTCTAAAAGACTCAATAAGTATTTACCATAACCACTTTTCACCAGTGGCTCTGAAACTTTTTTTAGTTGCTCGTCATCAATATATTGCATGTGCCAAGCAATTTCTTCGATACAAGAAATTTTCATTCCTTGCCTTTTTTCAATTACTGCAACGTATTGGCTAGCTTCATTTAAAGAGTCTATGGTGCCAGTGTCTAACCATGCTGTTCCCCTGTCTAGAACGGATACCTTGAGACGACCTTGTTTTAAATATTCTTTGTTTATATCAGTTATTTCATATTCGCCTCTTGGAGATGGTTTTAAGTTTTTTGCAATTTCGACAACACCATTATCGTAAAAATACAATCCCGGTACTGCAAAATGAGATTTCGGGTTTTTTGGTTTTTCTTCAATGGATATTGCAACCTTGTTTTCATCAAATTCAACTACACCGTATCTTTCTGGGTCTGAAACGTGATAAGCGAAAATAACACCACCATCCGGGTTGTTGCACTTTCTTAAATTGGCGGGTAATCCAGTTCCATAAAAAATATTGTCGCCTAAAATTAAGGAAACACTGTCGTTTCCGATAAATTCTTCGCCAATTATAAAAGCTTGAGCAAGTCCATTTGGTGCTTCTTGCACTTTATATTGAAAATTGCACCCAAGGTTTTCACCATTTCCCAAAAGGCGCTCAAACAATGGTAAATCGTGTGGAGTACTAATAATAAGAACGTCTCGAATACCAGCCAGCATAAGCAAAGAAAGCGGGTAGTAAATCATTGGCTTATCGTAAATTGGCATTAGTTGTTTACTTACGGCTAAAGTAAGTGGATGAAGTCTAGTTCCTGATCCTCCAGCTAGAATAATTCCTTTCATATTAAAAACAATTTGGGCGGCAAATGTATTAACTTGATTGGCATAATTAATAACTTGGTTTTCGAAATCATTTTCAAACTTTAAGACTTAATTGCCAGTTCCGAAATCTTATTTTTGTTTTTCAAACTTTTGGGTATGTTTAAATTAGAGAATTATATAAATGGAGAACTTCGGGCTCCTGAATCTGGCAATTATATTGACAATTTCGATCCTTCAAATGGAAAGGTTTATTCTCTAATTCCAGACTCTGATAATAGCGATGTAGAATTGGCTGTTCAGGCAGCTAAAGCCGCATTTCCAACGTGGTCGAATACCCCAAAAGAAAAACGAGCGGATATTATGCTGAAAATTGTAGATCTCATACATCGAGACTACAATAAACTGGCTGAAGCGGAATCAAGAGATAATGGAAAACCAGTATGGTTAGCCAAAAAAGTTGACATTGCTAGAGCAGCTTCTAACATTAAGTTTTTTGCCACAGGAATTATGCATTTTGCTTCTGAGGCACACATGATGGAAGATAAAGCCATTAACTATACTCGCAGAGACCCCATTGGAGTTGTGGGCTGTATTTCTCCTTGGAATTTACCACTCTATCTATTTACATGGAAAATCGCTCCGGCGTTAGCCACGGGTAACTGTGTTGTTGCAAAACCTTCTGAAATAACTCCAATGACAGCTTATTTGCTTTCTGAGCTTTGCATAGAAGCCGGCCTTCCGAAAGGAGTATTGAATTTAGTCCATGGTTTGGGGCCAAAAGTAGGAGCATCCATTACTGAACATCCTACTATTAAAGCTATTTCGTTTACTGGCGGAACTTCAACAGGAGCTCAAATTGCTAAAGTTGCAGCTCCAATGTTTAAGAAGCTATCTTTGGAATTGGGAGGTAAGAACCCAAATATAATTTTCGACGATTGTAATTTTGATAAAATGTTGGCGACCACTTTGGCTTCTTCATTTGCTAACCAAGGTCAAATTTGTTTATGTGGTTCAAGGATATTTATTCAAAGAGGTATTTATGATAAATTTAAAACAGCGTTTGTAGAAAAGGTGAGCAAACGAAAAGTGAGTTTTCCTTCCGATCCGGATGCTAAACTTGGAGCAATCGTTTCTAAACCACACTTGGAAAAAGTACTTTCTTATATTCAATTGGCCAAAGAAGAAGGGGGAACGATTTTAACCGGTGGTAATCAAGTCATTTTGGATGGAGAGTACGCAGAAGGATACTACTTAGAGCCTACTGTGATTGAAGGTTTATCTTACGACTGCAGAACTAACCAAGAAGAGATATTTGGACCTGTTGTTACTATAACTCCTTTTGACACGGAAGAAGAAGTTTTAATGATGGCTAACTCTACGGATTATGGTTTGGCTGCAACTGTTTGGACCGAAGATTTAACTCGGGCGCATCGGTTTGCTAATAATATTCACATGGGCATTGTGTGGATCAACTGCTGGTTGGTTCGCGATTTACGAACCCCATTTGGAGGGGTTAAGAATTCAGGCGTAGGACGCGAAGGAGGATTTGAAGCGTTTAAATTTTTCACCGAACCCAAGAATGTTTGTATAAGTTTGAAGTAGTTTGATTTTGTAGCTTCAAGGCGTTTTCTACTGCAAAAACTTTAAATCCTTAACCATCATTTGAAGGCTAATATTTCCTTTCCATTCGTTTTCTTCAATGGTGTAGAGTAAATCGAAAGATTCTTTGTTTTTAATTCTATCGGCATATTCTCCCATTCCAAAAGCAATTCCACTAATATTAAAATCGGGTTTTCCTTGCTGAATCACGTCCAGTTTTAAATGTGACCCATCTCCGACAGCTTTACTCCACTTGGCATTCAATACATTTCTACTCACAAAAACTGGTTTCATATTGTCGGGTCCAAAGGGGGCGAATTGCTTTATCAGCCTCCAAAATTTAGGTGTAATATCTGAAAAATCAATTTCTTCATCTATTTCCAAAGTGGGAATTAGTAATTCTGGATCTATGGTTTTTGAAACGACGTCTTCAAATTTATTTTGAAAACCTTCTACCATTTCTAAATCTAATGTCATACCCGCAGCAAAAGAATGTCCGCCATACTGTTCTAAATATTCTTCACATTGTTGCAGCGCATCATGAATGTTGAAGCCTTTTACCGATCTTGCAGAACCTACCGCTTTACCATTCGATTCGCATAAAACTATTGTAGGTCTATAATAGGATTCCATTAATCGAGAGGCAACAATACCAACGACCCCTTTGTGCCAGTTTTCGGAATAAAGAACAGTAGACTTCTGTTCTTGCATTCCATTATCTTCAATAAAGGCTAGAGCTTCTTGTGTTATATTTCTATCTAGTTCTTTTCTTTCTGTGTTTCTTTTTTCAAGAACATCAGTTGCTTCCTTGGCTATTATATCATCATCAGAAAGAAGCATTTCCACCGCTTTTTTGGCATGTTCTATTCTTCCAGCAGCATTTATCCTAGGTCCAATTGTAAAAACCAAATCGGTAACACTAAAATGTCCTTTTTTTCCAGTGAGCTCTATAATATTTTCAATGCCTTTTCTTGGCTTGGAATTTATTTGCTCCATTCCTAAATGCACTAAGGTTCGGTTTTCCTCAGTTAATGGGACGATATCGCAAGCAGACGAAATAGCTACTAAATCCAATAAAGAATTCCAGCTTGAATCCGATAATTCCAAAGCGGTTGCTAATGCTTGGCAAAGTTTTAGGCCAATTCCACAACCCGATAATTCTTTGTATGGATATTGGCAATCGGGACGTTTGTGGTCTAAAACTGCCACTGCTCTCGGAATTTCACCATGTGGCAAGTGATGGTCACAAATAATAAAATCTATGTTTTTTTCTGTGGCGTAGTCAACTTTATCTATTGCACGAATACCACAATCGAGGGCAATTATTAATTTAATTCCACGCTCTTCCGCATAATCAATCCCGTCAAACGATATTCCATATCCTTCCTTGTATCTATCTGGAATATAATAGTCTATATAATCGGAATAAAATGGCTCAAAAAATTTCACCATTAAAGTTACGGAGGTTGTTCCATCCACATCGTAATCTCCATAAATGAGAATTTTCTCACCCTCTTCCATGGCTCTTTGAATCCGTTCCACAGCCAAATCCATATCTTTCATTAAAAACGGATCATGAAGATCGTCTAAACTTGGTCGGAAAAATTTCTTAGCTTCTTCAAAGGTTTCTATCCCTCGATAAAGAAGCATACGAGCAACTCGCTCATTAATCCCGAGTTCTTTGATTAAGAGATTTATTTTTTTTGAATCAGGTGTAGGTTGAAATTGCCAGCGATATTCCATTTCTCGAAAGTAAGAAATAAATGAAGCATTAAATTAGACACTTATTTTCTTAGTGTTTTACGAAAAAAGAAAAAGAAAGTATATGGCCAGAACGCCTAGTCCAAGAGGAACCAATTTTCATCGGTTGAAGGCAATGGAAATGCACTAATCCAATGAAATCTCAAAAAAATTAAAAATGATTTTGGTTTATTGATTCGGGTTCAAATGATTCAGAATATCTTTAGCTTGATGCCATTCCAATCTAGGGCCAAATTGAGATACTACTTTAGAAGACGCTAAAGAAGCAAGTTTACCTGCATCAGCATAACTTTTTCCATTCGTAATTCCATAAAGGAAGGCTCCGGCAAATAAATCACCTGCGCCATTCGTATCTACTGCACTTACTTTATAGGGTTCAATGTCTATAAAAGTATCCCCATCAAAGATCATTGCACCATTTTCTCCAAGCGTGATAACAAATCTCTTCGCATCTCTTTTTAAAGCTTCTCGTGCTTCTTCAAGATTGTCTGTTCCGGTATAAAGCATTGCTTCTTCTTCGTTGCAGAATAAAAGATCTACGCCAGCACCAACAACCGATTCCATTGGTTCTTTGAAATACTTAACCATAGATGGATCAGAGAATGTTAATGCTGTTTTTACGCCAATTTCTTCCGCCAATTTCTTTGCATGTCTCATAGCATCCTGTCCATTTTCTGACGTTACAAGGTAGCCCTCAATATATAAGTATTGGCTATCTTTAAGGTCTTCCTCCGAAATTTCAGTTCTTGAATAGTCAGATGTTATACCCAAAAAGGTGTTCATGGTTCTGGAAGCATCTTCGCTAGTCATAACCAGGCATTTTCCTGTGATACCGGATTCCAACTCATGATGATCGAGATTCGAGTGTACTCCATTTTCTTTTAAATCCTTTCGGTAGAATTTACCCAATTCATCATCGGCAACTTTACAGGAGTAATAACTTGAACCACCGAATTGAGAAACGGCAATTATTGAATTAGCTGCCGACCCACCACATTGCATATTGCTAGAATTCATATTAATGGCATTCGAGATCCTAGTTTGATCTTCTTCATCCACCAGGGTCATCAACCCTTTTTCTATACTATGATCATTTAAAAATTGATCATTTACTTCAGTTACAATATCTACTAGGGCGTTGCCTATTCCAAATACATTATACTTCTTACTCATTCTTTGATATTTTACAAGTTTATTATTTTAGCTGCTTTAGCAATGGTATCAAACCATATAGAACAAACAATAACAGGACTAGTCGTAATTAATTTTAGTTTAAAAAAGGCCTCAAATATACTTCTCAAAATGAACTAAAATATACTTCTAGAAATTTTCGTAAAATCATATGTCTATACGCAAATAATACTACTTTTGCCGCTCTAAAATTTGTAGATAAAGCAAGAGTTTTAGAGAAGCATTCCTTCTTCCCGGATAGCAATATAGGAAAGTTGGTTTTGAAATATTCCTCCTTAGCTCAGTTGGTTAGAGCATCTGACTGTTAATCAGAGGGTCCTTGGTTCGAGCCCAAGAGGAGGAGCAATAAAAAAGTCCTTTAACGCACAAGTTAGAGGACTTTTTTTAGCAGTCAGAGGTCGTTTATTATTCATGAAACCCCGATGCGACCACGAAAAACGATTGTTTTACAAAAAATCGTTTTCCTTAATGCTCTACCTTTTAACTTCGCAAAAAATGGTTATAATCAAAATAGAACTAACGCATTATACAACCCCAAAAATACTAAATTTTAGCTTTTAAGCTACTTTCAGACAGTTGTGAGACAGTTAAATATTTGTCATCGATATTAAATCAAACATTTGTTTCAATGGATAGGTGCATCTGGAATAACAAAGGATATTACCTTTCATTGTTTCAGACATACCTTTGCCACCTTGCAACTGTTTAACGGTACTGATATTTA
>CAWUST010000042.1:0-31246 GCA_963925495.1 uncultured Flavobacteriales bacterium
TGAAAGAGTAATAATTCGAAATATATTCAAAATAAAAATTCTTTATTTAATGCTTTTTCCTTCTGCCAACTTCTTGATTAAATCATACAATTCGTATTCATCCCCTTCCGAATATGAATTATGCTGCCAAACAATATTGCCATTTCCGTCAATTAAAAAAGTATGAGGAACATTGTTCACACCCATCCGTCTTTTTAAATCGGCATTTACATCAATATACACTTCGTAATCCCATGCTTGTCCATCTACATAAGGTCGTACTTTTTGCATGTTTCTAGAATCGTCAATGGATATGGCAACTATTTTTACTCCAGTTTCTTCCATCCAGTCGTCATACAACTCTGCAATATTGTTTAATTCTCTTTTGCACGGACTGCACCATGTAGCCCAAAAATTAATTACCATTGGTTTTCCATCGTTATTCAATAACGAGGTATTGAATTTATTTCCATTCATATCAAAAACCTCAACAGCTGGAATTTTCCTACCCTCCTCTGTTTGAGCAAAACTTGAAAGGCTTAATAAAAATATTCCGATAACAGTAATTACTTTATTCATATTTCTTTTAATTTAAGTGGCGAATATAAGGATTACATACTTGAATAGACTTACAAAACACCTATTTTGTATAGCTGGATACTAATAATTGTACCAAATCTGAAACCCCCTTAGATGCCACTTTATTTATCACCTTAAAACCATCCAATTTGTCAGACATTGACATGTTTGGGTCAATAATTATTTTTTCGGAATGACTTGGAGCATAATGAATTAAACCAGCTGCAGGTTGTACATTTAGAGAGGTTCCAATAACGATCAGTATATCGCAAGTGTTGATTATTTCTTTTGCGTTTTCATATTCAGGAACATCTTCACCAAACCAAACAATGTCTGGTCTCAACTGCGATCCGTTTTCTGCAAGATCTCCAAGTTTGATATCCGAAAATCCAATGTTTACAGCAGTTACATTTCCAATAGATCCCTTGGCTTTGGTAATCTCACCATGAAGATGTAATACGTTTTTCGAACCTGCGCGTTCATGCAAATCGTCAATATTTTGTGTGATTATAGTAACGTCAAAATGTCGTTCCAAATCGACTAGTCTGAGATGTGCATCATTTGGTTGTACCTCTTGAATATTCCTCCTCCGTAAGTTATAAAAATCAAGTACTAATTGAGGGTTTATGTAAAATGCGGTTGGAGTTGCGACATCCTCAATTTTATAGTTTTCCCATAAACCACCTGCATCTCGAAATGTTTGAATTCCACTTTCTGCTGAAATTCCTGCTCCGCTAAATACAACTAGTTTTTTCATTAATTCAAAGATAGAAATTGAAGCGTGAAAATTTTATTATTCATTCTATTAATAAGCCAAATTATTGTTCAGAAAAATTAGGAAATGAACAATTGAAAAAATATAAAAGTAAATAAATAGCCGCCGGTTTCTCTGTTGTCAGCCTATATAAAATCCTACTTTTACGGGTTAGTTTTAAAAGAAATATATGCGTAAAATAAGCAAGAAAGAAGCTCTCGATTATCATTCTCAAGGTCGTAAAGGTAAGATAGAGGTAAGGCCCACAAAACCATACACTTCACAGCGCGATTTGTCACTTGCTTATTCTCCAGGAGTAGCTGAGCCTTGCCTGGAAATTGCAGAAAATAAAGAAAAGGTTTTTGAATATACAGCCAAAGGAAATTTGGTTGCTGTTATCTCTAACGGAACCGCTGTTTTGGGTTTAGGAAATATTGGACCAGAAGCTAGTAAACCTGTTATGGAAGGAAAAGGTTTGCTTTTTAAAATTTTTGCTGATATTGATGTGTTTGATATTGAGGTGGATGCGATGGATGTGGATGCATTTGTGAATACAGTAAAAAATATTGCTCCTACTTTTGGGGGGATTAATCTAGAAGATATAAAAGCTCCTGAAGCTTTTGAAATTGAAAGAAGACTTAAAGAAGAATTGAACATTCCTGTAATGCATGATGATCAGCATGGCACCGCAATTATTTCTTGTGCTGCTTTGCTGAACTCTTTGGAACTAGTCAATAAAAAAATTGGAGAAGTTTCTATAGTTGTTAGCGGTGCTGGCGCTGCTGCAATTTCGTGCTGTACGTTGTATGTGGCATTAGGTGCTAAGCGTGAAAACATAATAATGTGCGATAGCAAAGGAGTCATAAAACCTTCTCGTGGAAATTTAGACCAATACAAAAGTTTGTTTGCAAACGAAGTAAAGCCAAATACATTAGCTGAAGCTATGGTGAGCGCTGATGTTTTTGTTGGACTATCAAAAGGAAATATAGTAGGAAAGGAAATGGTAGCTAGTATGGCAAAGGACTGTATTGTTTTTGCTTTGGCCAATCCCAACCCTGAAATACCCTATGAGGATGCAATATCAGTTCGTGAAGATATAATAATGGCAACCGGGCGTTCCGATCATCCAAATCAAGTAAACAACGTTTTGGGTTTTCCATTCATTTTTAGAGGAGCATTGGATGTTCAAGCAACGGCTATAAACGAAGCTATGAAATTGGCCGCCGTTAAGGCGATTGCTACTTTGGCAAAAGAATCCGTTCCAGAAGAAGTAAATTTGGCTTACAACGAAAGAAATTTGAGTTTTGGAAGAGATTTTATTATCCCAAAACCTCTTGATCATAGACTTCTTACTTGCGTTGCTCCTGCAGTGGCAAAAGCTGCAATGGAAAGCGGAGTTGCTCAGAAACAAATTACTGATTGGGATGCTTATAGAGAAGAATTAGAAGAGCGACTCGGGTTGGACAATAAACTGATGAGTAGTTTAGTAGAAAGAGCAAAAAAGGACCCTAAGAGAGTGGTATTTGCTGAAGCGGATAACTACAAAGTATTACGTGCTGCACAAACAGTAAGGGATGAGGGAATTGCAGAGCCAATTTTATTAGGTCCAAGAGAAAAACTGGAAGCTCTTATTGAGAAATATGAATTGGAATTGGATGGAGTTCAAATTATTGATCCACGAAGTGAAGAGGAATATGAAAACAGGGAAAAATACGGTCGGATAATGTATAATATGCGCAAGCGGAAAGGTTATACTTTACCAGAGGCAATTAAAGCCATGCGCGAAAGAAATTATTATGGTTGTGTAATGCTAAAACAAGGCGATGCCGATGCATTAATTTCTGGAATTAGTAGAAATTACCCGGATACTTTGCGCCCTGCATTGCAGATTATAGGAAAAAACCCAAAGAATAAAATAATAGCCGGCATGTACCTTCTCAACACCAAAAATGGCCCTTTATTTTTAGCAGATACAACAATAAATTTAAACCCCACTGCGAGAGAATTGGCTGACATCACTACATTAACCACCGAAGCAGTTAAATTATTCAATATAAAACCGACGGTGGCTTTGCTTTCTTATTCAAATTTTGGATCATCGAAAGGTGGAGAATCTGATGTAGTGAAAGAAGCAGTTTCTATCCTGCATCGAGAGAGGCCTGATATAGTTGCAGATGGGGAAATTCAAGCTAATTTTGCTTTAGATATTAAAAAACGAAAAGAGCTTTTTCCATTTTCATTATTAGCCAAGCACAGAGTAAACACCCTTATTTTCCCGAATTTATCATCAGGAAATATAGCGTACAAATTCATTCAAGAAATGAGTGATATTGAAACAATTGGTCCGGTTTTGTTGGGCATGAAAAAGCCAGTTCACGTTCTTCAGTTAGGATCTTCAGTTCGGGAGATTGTTAACATGGTTACTTTAGCGGTAGTAGATGCACAGATGAAGGGGCGAACAACGGAGAAATTAAGTGATATTGACGAAAAAATGAATAACCTAATATGATTGAATATTTAAAAGGAAGATTGATTGAAAAAAACCCGGTATTTGCGGTTTTAGAATGTAGCGGAATAGGTTACTATGTAAGCATTTCGGTGAATACTTATGAAAGTATGGGTACCGAAGAATTAACTAAACTTTTTATCCATGAAGTAATTCGTGAGGATTCGCGTTCTTTATTTGGATTTGCTCAAGCTTCTGAACGTGTTTTATTTCGACACCTTATTTCGGTAAGTGGCGTTGGGGCTAATACAGCAAGAGTAATTTTATCTTCGTACAAACCTTCGGATATTCACGCCGCAATTATTAATGATAATTCCGACTTACTAAAATCCATAAAAGGAATAGGTGCGAAAACCGCCCTTCGAGTAATTATCGACTTAAAAGACAAAATTCAGAAAGAGGAACCGCAACTAGAAATTTCTTCTCTTTCAGACAATACTTTGAAAAGTGAAGCGTTATCTGCTCTGCTTGCGCTGGGTTTCGACAGAAATAGATCGACAAAAGTGCTTCAGAAAGTCTACGCTAAAACCGAGGAAGGTGCTGGTGTAGAGCAGGTTATTAAAGAAGCATTAAAACTACTGTAAAGTCAGAAACTCTTCACTGTATTGTATCCATTTCGCCTAATAGCGATCCTTATATTGGTATTTTTTACCATTGAACCTAATTCATTATTTGCTTTTAGTGAGTTAGACGATGAGGTGCCTGAATATTTCTCGAACTCGGATGAAACTCGCGCACGCGTACTTATAAGGCGAAATTTAAAATTAGAATACCAAATTCAACCCTTGGACAGCGGTGATAGTGACAAAGTGAAGCTACGTTATCCTCTAAAAGATTCTGAAAGTACCGGAATTGGCTCTGCAAAAAAAGGCGGAGTTGACATGGCAGATCCAAAAAACCTTAAATCGGAGGTTAAATACAATCCTGAAACGGGTAAGTATGAGGTAACACAAAAAATCGGCGATTTAAACTACCGACCTCCTACCTATATGGACTTTGATGAATATTTAGAATATACTAAAAAGAAGTCGATGGCCGATTATTGGCAAGATAAACAATCGGCTGAAAATGAATTTGAAGGAAAAGATGCTAAAGCTTTTCAGCCAGAACTAAAAATAAAAAGTAAAACTTTCGATAGAATTTTTGGAGGCAACACGATTGATTTAAAACCCTCAGGCTCGGCTGAATTGTCTTTCGGGTTACGAATAAGTAAAACCGATAACCCTGCAATTCCGGTACGAAACAGAAGAGTTACTACCTTTCAGTTTGATCAGAATATGCAGATAAACCTGATTGGTAGCATTGGCGATAAAATGAAAATTACCACCAACTATAACACACAGGCTACATTTGATTTTCAAAATCAGTTTAAAATTGATTACACTGGATACGAAGATGAAATAATTCAAAAAATTGAATTAGGGAATGTTAGTCTCCCGCTTAATAGTCAGTTAATTACAGGAAGTCAGAGTTTGTTTGGTGTGAAAACAAAATTGAAATTTGGTAGACTAACCATGACTACCGTTTTGTCACAAGACAAAGGACAAAAAAGTGAAATTGAGACCAAAGGTGGAGCACAAGAAAAAGAATTTGAAGTAAAGGCAGATAACTATGAAGCCAATAAACACTTTTTCTTGGATCATTTTTTTAGGGATACTTACGAAGGTGCGGTTGCCGATCCAATGGTGCTTAATACGGGTGTAAATATTACACGAATTGAAGTTTGGGTAACCAACACAAGAACCAATGGTGATGCACCTAGAGATGTAATTGCTTTTCAGGATTTGGGTCAGTCAGGCACCGATATAACCAAGTTTTACAACGACATTTGGCCTACTGGAGGAACACTTCCTTGGCCTTCAAATGAGCACAATGGTTTATATGAAGAAGTAAATGGTAAAAATGGTTTTAATGGGATAGAAAATAGGACAACGGATCAAGCAATACCAATCTTGAGGAACAAAATGAATTTAGATCCACGATTGGATTTTCAAAAAGTAGAATTTGCGAAAAAATTACAGCCAAACGAATATACGGTTCATACACAACTTGGCTATATTTCACTAAGGCAACAAATTAATACCAACCAAGTACTTGCCGTGGCTTATGAGTATACTTTGAACGGAGAGGTTTATCAAGTAGGAGAATTTTCTACTGACCTTGCCGAAAAACCATTATTGGTGAAAATGTTAAAATCAACGGAAACAAATACACATGTTCCAATGTGGAAGTTGATGATGAAAAACATCTACAGTATTGGGGCTTATCGTGTTAAAAAAGAAGGTTTCCGATTTGACATTTGGTACTTAGACAAAGACAAGGGGGTAGACATTAATTTTATTCCAAAACCGGACGTAAATGATAAGAGTATGGTTCAACTTTTAGGAATGGACACGCTGGATTTTAATGGGCAACCAAGACAGGATGGTCTTTTTGATTTTGTAGATGGCATAACAATAAACACACAAAATGGTAGAATTATTATTCCTCGAGTTGAACCATTTGGGGATGGTCTTAGAAATGCTTTTTTGAAATACGGTGGAAACGCTAACCTTGCGGACGCTTATATGCGTTTATACGGCTTCGATTCACTTTATAGCAACACTCAAGCAGATGCAAAATACAGGTTTCCGGAAAGAAATCGATTTACTTTAAAAGGAAAATACCAAAGTGAATCGAGCAACGAAATACCATTAAACGCTCTTAACGTTCCAGAGGGATCGGTCACCGTAACTGCTGGAGGTCAGAAATTAATCGAAAACTCTGACTATACTATTGACTATAATTTGGGTCGAGTAAAAATAATTAACCAGTCCATTATCGAGTCTGGTCAACCCATAAAAGTATCATTAGAAAGTAACCAGCTTTTTGCACAACAACAAAAGAACTTTTTTGCCCACAGAATGGATTATAAAATCTCAGATGATTTTCTTATTGGTGGAACTGTTATGAAATTGTGGGAAAGACCATTAACTCAAAAAGTAGATATAGGGTATGAGCCTATTTCAAATTGGATTTGGGGATTAGATTTAAGTTACAAAACGGAGCTTCCATGGCTAACTCGAATTATTGATAAAATTCCTGGGATTGATACGAAAGAAAAATCAACACTTTCCGTTTCAGGAGAGTTTGCGCAAATTCTCCCAGGTCACTCTAAGGCTATTGGCAAAGATGGAAACTCTTACATTGACGATTTTGAAGGCAGTCAAAACTCCATCTCTTTATTGTCTCAAAATAATTGGTTTCACGCTAGTACTCCTCGGGAACAAACAGATGTGTTTCCTGAAGGAGAATTATTTGACAATCCAGCGAATGGAATTAACCGTGCACTTTTAACATGGAAAGTAATAGACCCAACTTTTTATGATAATAGTCGGGGACCGAGTAACGTGGTTAATGATCAAGGAATGCTTTCGAATCATTTTATGCGTCAAATTTTACAACAAGAAGTTTTCCCTGAAAAGCAATTACCTCCTGGAACTGTTCAGAATCTTAACATGTTTGATTTATCGTACTACCCAAATGAAAAAGGACTTTATAACTTCGATGTTGATGGAAAAGATGCAAGTGGCAAAGTGTATGCGGATGGAATTGATTCTGCTGGATTTTTAAAAAACCCAGCAAGTAGATGGGGAGGAATTACGCGTCGAATTGATCAAAATGATTTTGAAGCTTCTAATATTGAATACATTCAGTTTTGGATAATGGACCCATTCAACGAGGATTATGAAGGAACGGATCAAAAAGGGGAGTTAATTTTTAATATTGGTAATGTCTCGGAAGATATAATGTATGATGGTGAAAAAATATTTGAACAACTATTACCAAAGAACAATACAGAATTACTCGATCTTAATAAAAACAAAACCACTAATCATGGAAGGGTTACTGTGGGAAATTCTTATTCAACTGGGTTTGATAATGAACCAAGCACAAGGCCATTTCAGGACATTGGTCTAGATGGATTGGAAAATAATCGTGATGGAACAGATTTAACTGAAATCAAGTTTCATAGTGATTACTTGGCTAAGGTAAATGCGTTAACCATTACTAATGACAACAAAACAAAACTTAATATCGATCCAGCTAAAGATGATTTTAAGCACTACTTTGACGGAGATTACGACAATAATAGTGCAGATATATTAGAAAGATATAAAGCTTACAATGGTGTTGAAGGTAACTCGGGAATAAGTGACAATAAACCGGATGAGCAAAGATCGGGAAACAATAAGCCGGATCAAGAGGATATAAATAAAGATAACACCGTTAATCAAACAGAGGCATATTTTCAATATAAAGTTGAAGTATCTAAAGAAGCATTTTCTCCAGATAAAGTAGGGGCCAACTTTATTGTAGATTATAAATTAGCAAGTCCAGATGTTGCAGATGGCACTCCAAAACAAGTTGGATGGTATTTGTTTAGAATTCCAGTACGTACACCTAAAAGAACAAAACATGGAAATATAAATGACTTACGTTCTGTGTTTTTTATGCGGATGATGATGAAGGGATTTACGAACCCGGTACATATGAGATTTGCTCGACTTGAATTGGTTAGAGGTGAGTGGAGACGGTATGTAGATGAAATAGACGATAATCCAGAAGGATTAACAACAGACTATGAAGTTGATTTTAACGTAGGTGCTGTTAACTTTGAGGAGCATAGTTCTAAAGTTCCTGTTAGTTACGTTTTACCACCGGCTATTCAGCGTGAAACCAATGTTAACACAACTAGTCTTCAGCAAATTAATGAGCAATCCCTTCAACTTACTGTTTGCGATTTACCAGATGGATTAGCAAAAGCCGCATACCGAAGCACTACACTAGATTTAAGAATGTATGGAAGTTTAAAAATGTTTGTACATGCAGAAACTTTGGCAGATCAGGAAGAATTAAAGGATGATGATTTGAATGTTTTTATTCGATTAGGCAGTGATTTTAAAGACAACTATTACGAATATGAATTACCAATGAAAGTGACTGATCAGGGTCAGTACAATACTGAAATTGAGGATCATCAAAAGACAGTTTGGCCAGATGCCAACCAAATAGATTTGGATTTGAAATCTCTAACCGATTTAAAAATACATAGGGAAAAAAGAATAATAAATGGAGAAACTGCTTTATTGTCTAAAAGACGATATGTTGGAAGTCATAATGGAGGAAACATTTATGTGGTTGGGAATCCTAATTTGGGAGAAGTAAAAACCATAATGATAGGAATTAGAAACCCAAGACAAACCCCAGGTGCTGTCAATGATGATGGGTTAAATAAATGCGCTGAGGTTTGGGTAAATGAATTACGACTGAGTGATTTCGATAAAACAAAAGGCTGGGCTACCGTTGGGCAGGCAAATTTAAAAATGGCTGATTTGGCAAACATTGTTTTGAGTGGCGGCTACAGCACTCCAGGCTGGGGAAGTTTAGATAAAAAAGTGAGTCAGCGTCAAAAGGATACTCGAAGAAATTACTCGGTAACTGCTGCCGTAAATCTGGATAAGTTTTTTCCTGAAAAGTGGGGCGTTCGGCTACCATTGTATGCCAGTTATAATGCCGATATAAAAGACCCATTGTTTTCACCTTTAGCACCAGATATTGAATTTAAGGATTATGTCAAAGCTTGGGATACCAAGTCGCAGCAGGATTCAGTTAAGAAGGTAATGCAAGATAGAACAACAAGAAAGTCCATTAATTTCACCAACGTTAGAAAAGAAAAAACCGCTAATAAAAAAACATCAACGCCCATTGATATCTCCAACTTTAGTGCTAGTTATGCTTATACAGAAGAAAACAAAACAGATTTTGAGATTGAAAGAGACCTAACCAAAACCACTAGAGTAGGTCTTACCTACGAATACAGCCTAAAATCAAAACCTCTTAAACCACTTGCCAAAGTAAAAATGTTGCGAGAAAGTGATTATTTGAAACTAGCAAGAGAAATGAATTTTTATTACTTGCCAAAATCCTTCAGTTTTACTACCGACATGAATAGGACCTACCAAGCATTTCAAATGCGAAACACTAATCCAGGTCTTACGGCCAATTTACCTGAGTTTTACAACAAACAATTTACATGGAACAGGGCATTTGCTTTTAAACACGATTTGACTAAAAATTTGAAATTTGATTTTGCATCAAATACTAAAGCTTTAATTCAAGAGCCAGACGGGGCCGCGGAAAAAGGTGAAAACAAAGAGATAACTAGTGGGGAAGGTTTAGGTGTTGGTCGATATGACCATTGGAAAGATGAGGTTTGGAGTGAAATTAAGAGTGGTGGCGAAAAAATGAATTACAGCCATTCTGCTAATTTGAACTACAAAGTCCCGTTAAATTATATACCAATTTTAGATTGGACAACGGCTAATATTAGATATGGCTCTACTTATAGCTGGCAACGTGCTCCTTTGGGAAGAGATCAAATTGGACACACCATCCAAAACTCAAATTCTATAAATATGAATAGTAATTTTAATATGAGGAAGTTATATCAAAAATGGGATTATTTGAAGCAAGTAGAGCGAAGAGCACGTCGACATCAACAATTAAAAAACAGACCAAAACGAGCTGCGCCACCCCCAACACAAACTAAAAATGCAGATGGAGATGAAGCTCCATCCGCACCAAAAAAGGATAAATCGGGATACACTGTAGTGGATCGATTTGCAAAATTGATTATGAGTGTTAATAGTGCTAGTTTAACTTATACGAGGGCGAGAGGAACAATGGTTCCAGGATGGGCAGAAGGAAGTGGTTTACTTGGTTCAGGGAAAAATTCAAGTGGGCCAGGATGGGATTTTCTATTTGGGCAACAATATGCTGACTCGGGTAATACATACTGGAAAAAGGCTGGAGAAAAAGGATGGCTTCGACAGGATACTAATATCAATTATAGGGTGGCTACAACTTTTAATGAAAATATTAGCTATAGGTTTTCTGCTGAACCTATACGAGATTTAAGGCTTTCATTTAGTGGTTCAAAAATACGATCTTCCAATTATTCTTTATTTTACAGGTACGATCCAGAAAGTTCTAGTAATATAGGAGAGCCAATTTATATTGAAGAAAGCCCGGTGGAAAGAGGTAATTTTTCGGTCTCGTTTTTTGCCTTACGTACTAGTTTAGTAAAAGACAATAAAGAAACTGGGTCAAATTCTATATTTGAAGAATTTTTGACTAATAGAAAGGTTATTTCTGAACGATGGGGAGAAAAAAATGGTAATTCCAAGGAAGGCCATGCACTATCAGAAGGTTATATCGAAGGTTATGGGCCAACTAGTGCCGATGTTCTTATTCCATCTTTTTTAGCGGCTTATGCAGGAAAGGACGCGAGTAGTCAACAATTAGATATATTTAAAAATATTCCAGCAATTAACTGGCGAATAAATTATAGTGGGCTAGGTAAAATACCCATGATGAAAAAAATATTTAAAAGTATAACTGTAAGTAGTGGATATAAGTCTACTATGACGGTTGGAGGATATATTCAAAATCAACGATACAATGAAGTGGATCCTGTTACCAACGATCTGATTCTAGATTTAGATAGTAATTTTTATACTCGATTTCAATACAATAATGTTACTATTTCTGAGCAGTTTAGCCCTCTTATTAATGTGGACATGCAATTTAAAAACAAGGTAACCACACGTGTTGAATATAAAAAAGGTAGAACCATTGGGTTAAATGTAGGTAGTGCACAAATCCTTGAGCAAAGAACAGAAACCTACACAATAGGATTGGGGTATCAGTTCAAAATGGCACTGCCATTAAAAATTCAAGGAAAACGTATTCCTCCTGCACCACTAAAACTAAGAGCAGATTTCTCTTACCGAAAAAACAAAACCATAATTCGTAAAATTGTGGATAACACACATACTCCAACAGCTGGGCAAAACGTGGTAAGTATGAAAATCACAGCAGATTATCCAATATCAAAAAACTTAAATATCAGGGCTTTTTATGATTACGTGCTTAACATTCCACAAATTTCAAATTCTTTTAAAACTGCCAATACTAATTTTGGCTTTAGTTTACGTTTTAGTATTTCTTAAATCAATAGTTACTTTTAAAGGGTAAAACATATATTTGTGACCTTACAAAAAATTATTTAATATGAAGATTCCTGCAGATTTAAAATACACCAAAGACCATGAATGGATTAAAGTTGATGGCGATATAATAACAATTGGAATTACTGATTTTGCTCAAGGTGAACTTGGTGATATTGTTTATTTGGAAATTGAAACAGAAGGCGAAACTTTGGATAAAGAAGAAGTGTTTGGTACTGTGGAAGCAGTGAAAACCGTTTCTGATTTGTTTATGCCAGTTTCTGGAGAAGTAACTGTAGTAAATGAAGGTTTAGCTGATAATCCTGAGTCGGTAAATTCTGATCCTTATGGAGATGGGTGGATGATAAAAGTGAAAATGAGTGATATTTCTCAGTTAGATGATTTAATGAGCGCATCGGATTACGAAAAAACCGTAGCTTAATTATTTTATAAACGGGTTTCGTTAGAGACCGTTTTTAAGCTTTTTTCTACCGAATTGTTAAGAATTTTTGTAAAGGAGAAAACAAGTAATAATATTAATAAATTTGGCACCTATTTTAATTTAGAATTATTTTGGAATCTAAAAAAAATCCCCAAGCAGATTTAGAGAAACGAAAAGGACTTTTGTTTCAAATTGGAATGGTGTTATCACTCGCAGTAGTGTTGGTCGCATTTGAATGGGCACAGTTCGAGAGAACCAATAGCTCATTAGGTAAACTTAGTGTCGATTTAGAGGAAGAAGAAATGATTCCTTTAACTCAGCAACAACCACCTCCACCTCCGCCGCCACCTCCGCCGCCACAAACTATTGTTTTAGAAATAGTAGAAGACGACGAAGAAATTGAAGAGGACATTGACTTGGATACAGAGGCAGATGAAGACATGGAAGTCGAAGAAATTGAAGAGGACGATGAAGTTATAGAAGAAAATGAAATTTTCACCATTGTTGAAGACATGCCTTCTTTTCCAGGTGGCGAGGCAGAGCTGTTTAAATATTTAGGGAAATCCATTAAATATCCGAAAATGGCGAGTGAAGCTGATATTTCTGGCATAGTGTATATGACTTTTGTTGTAGGAAAAGACGGCTCAATAAAAGATGTAAAAGTTATGAGAGGAATTGGTGCTGGTTGCGACGAAGAAGCTATTCGCGCAGTAAAGAATATGCCAAAATGGAAACCTGGAAAACACAGAGGAAGAGCTGTTGAAGTTCAATATAACCTTCCGGTTCGTTTTACTCTTTCCAGAGGCTAAAAATCATTTCTTAAAATATATAAAAGGTCGAGTTTTACTCGACCTTTTTTTTGCCCAAAATTCTTGGTAGAGTATTTGACGTTTTCAAAATATTTATTCACTTAAATCAAAAGGATTATGGAATCAAATAAAAACCCTGAGTTAAACCTCGAAAAACAAAAAGTTTACCGCTTTCAAATAGGTATAGTTCTGGGACTTTCGTTAGCCCTTGTTGCATTCGAATGGTCACAGGTAGAAAATCATTCGCAAATTGAATAAATTGTTGATTTGGGAGAAGAGGAAGAAAAAAAAATAAACTATAAGATCATTAAAGAAAAAATCCCAGAATTAAAAGAACCAAAGAAAAAGCCTAGCGATTTAGTGAATCCTGTAGATGATATTGTTAAAATTGAAGAGCCGGTGGATAAACCTATTGTAAAAAAGGAGCCAACAGAATTTACTGTTAAGGGAAAAGAGATTGACGATGGCGATGAAAAAATTGGTGATATTGAAATATTTACCATAGTGGAACAAATGCCAGTTTTTATTGGTGGCGAAGAAAATATGTATCGTTTTTTAGGTGACAATGTAAAGTACCCGTATTTGGCGATAGATGCGAAAATTCAGGGAATTGTCTATGTAAGTTTTATAATAATGGAAGATGGTTCAATTTCCGAAGCCAAAATACTTAGAGGAATTGGTGCTGGATGTGGTGAAGAGGCACTTCGTGTAATTAATGGTATGCCTAGATGGAGTCCTGGCAAACAACGAGGGAGACCGGTTCGAGTTCAATTCAATATGCCTATTCATTTCAAACTTAAAAAAGGGTAAAGCCACGATAAGAAAAAGAATTTGAATGAAAATTTGGAAAAGCAGAATAAATATTTTTTCCAAATAGGAATTGTGTTAGCTTTATCGTCAGTTTTGGTTGCATTTGAGTGGGTAGAATATGATGAAAGCGATACTAGGGTTTGTGGACTTCCGTTTGAAATCTCACTAGAAGAAGATGGAAGTATTTCAGAAATTAGACTTCTATTGGGAAATAGTAAACAGCTGAACGAGGAAGCTCTTCTAGTTTTAAAACTTCTCCCAAATTGGATTCCTGCTTCACATGGAGGCAGAGCGGTTAGGTCAACGATGAGGTTGCCATTTGCTTTTAAAATGGCTGGTAATTAGAGTTTTATATTCAACTGAAAATATCATTTAATAAAATGGTAAAAATTCTTTTATTCAAGTTTAAAAAGGCGAATTGTCATTTATTTAAATGGCTTTTCGCCTTTTTATTTATGCTTCATTTCTTATGTTTAACTTGTATATTTTTACTGCTTGGTTTTAAACAGCATGAGCACACATATATATAAATATTTACCTCCCTTTTCACCTGTTGATCAGGTAGGAGTATTGGATAGAATTAATCGAATTCAGAGTCGTAGTATTAAGAAATCGACAAAAATGAATGGGCTTGAATTAGTTTTGACAATGATTGACTTAACTACTCTAGAGGGTCAAGACACGGATAATAAAGTTCGACAACTTTGTGCAAAAGCGCAGCATTTACATCAACCTTACTCCGATTTGCCAAACGTAGCTGCAATTTGTGTTTACCCAAGTATGGTTAGCGTTGCAAAAAAAGCGTTGGGAAATTCCGGAATTAAAGTAGCATCGGTCGCCACAGCATTTCCATCTGGGCAATCTTCTTTAGAAGTAAAATTACTTGACGTGAAATTGGCGTTAGATAATGGCGCCGATGAAATTGATATGGTTATATCCAGAGGGAAGTTTTTACAGGGTGAGTACAATTTTGTATTTGATGAAATTGCAGCGATCAAAGCATCTTGTGGAAATACACGATTAAAAGTTATTCTTGAAACAGGTGAAATTGGCAACTTAGATTCAATTCGTAAGGCTAGTGATGTTGCAATTTATGCAGGAGCAGATTTTATAAAAACGTCAACAGGCAAAATTGGAAAAGCAGCAACTTTACCAGTTACTTGTGTAATGCTTGAGGCAATTCGAGATTATTATCATAAAACAGGAATTATGATTGGGATGAAACCCGCCGGTGGTATATCCACTTCCAAATTAGCACTTCAATATCTTGTATTGGTTAATGAAATTCTTGGAGAAAAATGGTTAGACAATAAGTGGTTTCGATTTGGAGCCAGCAGTTTGGCTAATGATGTTTTAAAGCAGATTGTTAAGCAAAAAACGGGCAATTACCAATCAGCAGATTATTTCTCAATAGATTAATTACTTGGAAATGGCAAAAAAAAACAAAAAAGACATATTTGATTATGAGGCCGCTCCAGAGAGTACGGGTCATGTTCACATAAAAGAAAAATACGATTTGTTCATTAATAACAAATGGACCAAACCTCAATCAGAGGAATATTTTGATACTATAAATCCGGCAAATGAAAAGCGTATTTCTAGTGTGGCTCGTGCCAACGAAAAAGATGTTGATAGAGCTGTTAAAGCAGCAAGAAAGGCGTTCCCTTCCTGGTCAAAATTACCAGCGAATGAAAGGGGAAAATACTTATATCGCATTGCAAGAATTATTCAAGAAAAATCTAGAGAATTTGCAGTAATTGAAACTATGGATGGTGGGAAACCCATTCGTGAGTCGAGAGATATTGACATCCCTTTGGCAGCTGCTCATTTCTTCTACCATGCTGGGTGGGCTGATAAGTTGGAATATGCTTTTCCAGGAAGAAAACCTAAACCGTTAGGGGTGGCTGGACAGATAATTCCGTGGAATTTCCCATTATTGATGGCAGCTTGGAAAATAGCACCAGCATTAGCTTGTGGAAACACGGTTGTGTTAAAGCCTGCGGAAACAACTTCTCTTACCGCTTTGAAATTGGCAGAAGTAATTCAAGAAGCTGGATTACCCGAAGGTGTAGTAAATATTATTACAGGTGAAGGGGCAACTGGAGCTGCATTAGTCAATCACCCCGATATTAATAAAATAGCGTTCACGGGATCTACTAAAGTGGGTAAGGCTATACAACGTGCAATTGCTGGAACTAATAAAAAGGCAACCTTGGAACTTGGTGGAAAAGCCGCCAATATTGTTTTTGAAGATGCCGCCATCAATCAAGCAGTTGAAGGAATTATAAACGGCATTTATTTTAACCAAGGGCATGTTTGCTGTGCTGGAAGTAGATTATTCGTTCAAGAATCGGTTTCCGAAGAAGTTTTATGGAAGCTCAAAGAACGAATGAATAATTTGATCGTTGGAGATCCATTGGATAAGAATACTGACATAGGTGCTATTAACTCAAAAGGTCAGCTTAAAACAATTAATCACTATTTAGAATTAGGTCAAAATGAAGGCTTGGAAATGTATCAACCAACTTGTGACCTGCCTAAAAAAGGATATTGGTGTAAACCAACTTTATTTATGAATGCTGCACAAAGCAACCAAATTGTACAGGAAGAAATTTTTGGGCCTGTATTGGCTGTTCAAACTTTCAGAACCATTGAAGAGGTAATTCAAAAAGCAAATAACACTCCCTTTGGATTATCAGCTGGAGTCTGGACAGATAAAGGGTCCAAAATATTCAACCTCACCTCAAAAATGAGAGCTGGAGTTGTTTGGGCAAATACCTACAATAAATTCGATCCAACATCTCCATTTGGTGGATATAAAGAAAGTGGATTTGGTCGAGAAGGTGGAATTCATGGATTAGATTCTTATTTAAAATTTGATTAAGATGGCTAGACTAAAAGTACTTAAGACATATAAATTATATATCGGTGGAGCCTTTCCTAGAACAGAATCGGGACGATTTTACCAACCGATAAACTCAGAAGGAAATGCAATTGCTAATATGTGTTTAGCTTCAAGAAAAGATTTTAGAAACTCAGTTGTAACGGCCAGAAAGGCTGCAACGGGTTGGAGTGGAAAAACAGCGTATAACAGATCTCAGGTTTTGTATCGAATCGCAGAAATGTTAGAGAATAACAGAGCTCATTTTGAAGCAGAATTAATTTCTCAAGGTTCTACTAAAACACAAGCTTCAAAAGAAGTTGACGTAAGTATTGATCGCTGGGTTTATTATGCTGGGTGGTGTGATAAATTCACTCAAGTTTTTGGATCGATAAATCCAGTGGCAGGTTCTTATTTTAATTTTTCCTCACTAGAATCTACAGGTGTGGTTACAGCAATTTGCCCTGAAAATGGTGCGTTAATTGGGCCGACATCTGTTATTGCTCCAATTATTGCTTCAGGAAATTCGGTGATTGTTGTTTCTTCTAAATCAAAACCGCTAAGTTCAATTAGCCTTGCTGAAGTCATTAATAATTCAGATGTACCAGGTGGAGTTGTAAATATTCTTACTGGAGATGCCTCTGAACTATTGCCCCATATTGGTGTACATATGGATGTAAATGCAATTTGGTATTTAGGAAATGATCCCAAGGCTTGGAAACAAATTCAACTAGACTCCGCTGAAAATGTAAAACGGGTAACGAATACAAATTCAAGTATCGATTTGATGGATTCTCGATGGGATTCTGCCTATATATTAAAGGAATTTACAGAAGTAAAAACTACTTGGCACCCAATTGAAAATGTGGGAGCTAGCGGGAGTGGATATTAGTTCCTTACATTTCTTATTTACAATTCAAACTAAATAAAAATGTTTGGATATTTATTGCAATTGTATTTCCAAAACAGTTAATCAATTAGATTTGCAGCCTATGAGTAAAGTGGCATTGATAACCGGGATAACTGGTCAGGATGGAGCCTATTTGGCTGAGTTGCTATTAAGCAAAGGATATGAAGTTCACGGCATTAAAAGGAGAAGCTCTCTTTTTAACACAGCTAGAATTGACCATTTATATAAAGATTTTCACGAAAAAGGAGTTAAGTTTTTTCTTCATTATGGTGATTTAACCGATTCTACAAACTTGATTCGTATTGTTCAAGAAACTCAACCGGATGAAATCTATAATTTAGCAGCAATGAGCCATGTTAAAGTGAGTTTTGAGACTCCTGAATACACTGCAAATGCTGATGGAATTGGAACTCTTCGAATTTTGGAAGCAATTCGCATCTTGAAGATGGAAAAAACGACCAAATTTTATCAAGCTTCAACATCTGAGCTTTATGGAAAAGTTCAAGAAATTCCTCAATCTGAAAAAACACCTTTTTATCCTCGGAGTCCATATGCAGTTGCAAAGCTTTATGCTTTTTGGATTGTAAAAAACTACCGAGAGGCTTATGATATGTATGCCTGTAATGGAATTCTTTTTAATCATGAGAGTCCATTGCGTGGGGAAACTTTTGTTACCCGTAAAATTACAAGAGCAGCTGCACAAATAAAATTGGGAATGGATGAAAAACTTTTCCTTGGTAACATGAGCGCAAAACGAGATTGGGGACATGCTAAAGATTATGTAGAAGGAATGTGGCGAATGCTACAACAAGAAACGGCTGATGATTATGTTTTGGCAACAGGTAAAACTTATGAAGTTCGCACTTTTGTTGAAATGGCCTTTGCCGAAGTGGGAATTACCATAAATTGGGAAGGAACTGGAGTTGATGAAAAAGGTATTGATGCTGCTTCCGGAAAAGTAATTGTTGAGGTTGATCCAAGGTACTTTAGACCTACTGAAGTGGAGTTGCTTATTGGAGATGCCACAAGAGCGAGAGAAGAATTAGGTTGGATGCCTAAGTATGACCTTCAAGGTTTGGTTAAGGAAATGATGACTGCCGATGTTAAGCTTTTTGAAAAAGAAAAGTACTTGATGGAAGGTGGACACAAAGTAAATATATCAAAAGAGTAATAGTGGAAAAAAGTTCTAAAATTTATATTGCTGGCCATAGAGGTATGGCTGGTTCAGCTATCCTTCGAGAACTCAAAAAACGTGGATATTCCAATTTTGTTTATGCCACATCTTCTGAATTGGATTTGAGAAATCAGGCTCAGGTAAATTCTTTTTTTGAAAAAGAGACCCCGGATTATGTTGTATTAGCTGCCGCAAAAGTTGGCGGTATTGTGGCAAACAACACGTATAGAGCTGATTTTATTTACGAAAACTTAATGATTGAAGCCAATGTAATTCAAGCGGCCCACGTCAATAAAGTGACTAAATTATTGTTTTTAGGATCTTCTTGTATTTATCCAAAATTAGCGCCGCAACCGTTAAAAGAAGAGTATTTACTCACCGGAGAATTAGAGCCAACTAATGAACCTTATGCCATTGCAAAAATTGCTGGAATTAAATTGTGTGAGAGTTACCGAGAGCAATATGGTGATAATTTCATATCGGTAATGCCCACTAACTTATATGGTCCCAATGATAATTACGACTTAAAAAATTCGCATGTTCTGCCTGCTCTTTTGAGAAAATTTCATACTGCTAAAGTTGAAAACACTCCTTCGGTTGAAATTTGGGGATCCGGTTCACCAAAAAGAGAATTTCTTCATGTCAATGATTTAGCTGAAGCTTGTGTGTTTCTTCTAGAGGATTACGAAGGAACTGATTGGTTGAATATTGGAACAGGAACTGATGTTTCCATCAAGGATTTAGCTTTATTGGTAAAGAAAGTTGTCGGGTATGATGGAGAATTAAAGTTTGATCCTTCTAAGCCTGATGGAGCGCCACGAAAATTGATGAATGTAGATAAAATTCATGCCTTAGGATGGAAACATAAAATTGATTTGGAAGATGGGATTAAAAAAGTTTATGAAGAAGTAAAAAACATGAAATTTGCTTCATGATTCTTTTTTTACATAGAGTTATATTATCACTAATTTTCTTTTCATTATTTCAAACTACTGGCCAGTCGCAAGTTCAAATAAACCCCATACAATGGGATTTAAATGCCGGTTACAATCGCCAATTATCTCAATCCGATCAAATTTACCATTCCATGAGTAAATCTTTTATTAGCTCCCAATTCGATTCCTTATCTCTTGATTCAAATAGATGGGAAAGAAGAAAGCATAAAGGGTTAGTAATGCGAAAGGTTCGCAACGAAAATCTAATAGTAGTCGATACTCATGACTTCTATTTAACTATTGACCCCATTTTCAATTTCCAATTTGGAAGAGATTTAGATGACTCTACAAACCGTAATTTGATTAATAACACAAGAGGTATACTAGTTCAAGGAGCTGTTGGGCAGAAACTTGCATTTTATGCTTCTTTTTATGAAAACCAAGCTTTTTATCCGACCTATTTAAGCGATAACATTATTGAATCTGGTGTTGTTCCGGGACAAGGGAGATACAAAGGTTTTAAGGTTAGGGGTTTCGATTATGCCATGGCTAGCGGAGCGGTAAGCTATACACCCATGAAAAATGCGAATATTCAATTTGGTCATGGAAAAAATTTTATCGGTGACGGATACCGTAGTCTTTTACTCTCCGATAACACGTTTAATTACCCGTATTTAAAAGGAACTTTCGGATTTTTTAAGAATAAGCTACAGTATCAAGTGTTGTATGCATCACTGACGAACTTAAACAGGTTACCTGCCACAACGTCAAGTGAAGCTCAGTTTGTAAGGCAGGCGGGAACCTTTCATAATTTAAGCTTTTCTCCTAACAATAAATTTGAGATTTCCTTATTTGAAGGAGTAGTTTACCAAAATTGGGATAGCACGGGAACTCAATCTTTACCATGGAATTTTTATGTGCCAATTGTTTATATAAACACCGGGGTAGAAGGAATGTCTAATGCTAACTCTAAACCTGTTTTGGGATTGAATCTACGAGTTAACCCATTCAATGGATATATGATTTATGGGCAAATGGCCATTGATAATTACAAAGTTTCCAACACAGGGTTTCAGTTGGGGGTTGCCGCTTACGATGCCATGTCACTTAAAGATTTAATACTACAAGTGGAGTGGAATAATATTTCTAAAGGGTTGTATCAACACAATAAGCCACAAAATGAATACAAACATTATGGAGGATATTTAGCACACCCTTCAGGAAATGATTTAAATGAGTTGATCGGAATTGTAAATTATTCATTTCATGATTTTTTTATTTCGGCTAAATGGGTCTATTCCGATAGAACAACTCAGGTAGATGTTGATTTAGGAAATGGATCGGTTTTAACTTATCGCGAAAATCAAAAAGTAACTTATCAAGATTATTCAATAGGCTATCTTTTAAACCATAAAACCAATATGAAAATTAAGTTTGGGTATTCGGGCAGGAAATTGGACAGGCTTGGGGCTACCGAGAACACCACATGGTACTATTTTTCTTTCATTACCGATTTACAAAATGTTTACTATGATTTTTGATACATTTGGCACCGCTAAAATAAGTACGTGTATAAAATTGCTCTAGCTATAATGACCTCATTATCAATTGTTTTAATAGGCATGCCTACGCTTATTAAAATTGCAAAATTGAGAAGATTAGTAGACGCTCCGGGCAATGCACGTAAATTGCATAAAGGTCATATACCTACAATAGGAGGTGTTTTAATTTTTGCGGGAAGTTTAATGTCTTATCTACTTTGGTACCCGTTTACCGAACATGCTGATTTTGGATACATTACGGCGTCCATGCTTATTCTTTTTGGTATTGGCTTTAAGGATGATATTGTTGGTACAGCGCCTGTTAAAAAATTGGCAGGTCATTTACTTGTGGCATTTATTTTGGTGATAATGGCCGATATTAGAATTACAAGTATGTATGGGATTTTTGGTGTTTACGAAATTCCTTTTTGGGTTAGCGTGGCATTATCGATTTTCACTTATACGCTTATAGTAAACGCTTTTAATCTTATAGATGGAATTGATGGATTAGCTGCTGGAGTAGGCTTTATTTCTTGCATTTCTTATGGAACGTGGTTTTTTATTGCCGGTTCATTTGAGGATGCAATTTTGGCTTTTGGTCTAGCTGGTGCACTTTTGGGCTTCCTAGTCTTTAATTTCGAGCCTGCAAAAATATTTATGGGTGACTCTGGTTCACTCATTATTGGGTTAGTCGTATCTGTTTTAGCTATAAAGTTAATTGAATATGATACCTTGGACTTACCAACTGAATTACTGATAGTTTCAAAACCAATTTTTGCTATGTCTGCTATAGTTTACCCAATGTTAGACACATTTAGGATATTTGTGTTTCGAGTTTTTAGCGGTAGGAGTCCCTTTTCGGCGGATAGAAACCACATTCACCACAAACTATTAGACATTGGATTGTCACATCGAATGGCAGTTCTTCTAATTTTCACATTTACTATTCTTATTATTTCCCAGGCAGTCTTAATTGTTATGGAAGCAAATAAAAAGTTGGCGATAATCACTATTTTTGTTGTTGTTTTATCTGCTATTCCACCAATATTAGCAAAACGAAAACTTAAAAAGGAAAAGAGTGGAAAAGCTCTTAAGTAGATACTTTTTAATCCTAATTATCGGATTCTATTCCCGCACTTTATTATCTCAAAGTGAACAGGTTTTTATAAATCAAGACTTTGAATATCGGTATCAATCATTACTTTCAGGCAAAAATGTAAAATCGCATGGGGCTATTAAACCCTACGTATATTCTGACTTTGATCAGATTGGGCTAAATTCTGATTCTTCCATTTTGTACAATTCGGGCTTTCCTATGAGCAAAATGAAAAAGGAAAAGGAAGTTCATAATGCGCGAATGAGTTTTTTTCCTCTAGTTAACATGGGCTTTGGAGTAGCCAATGGAGAAAGCTTGAAAACATATTCCGACCTCGGAATTGGGGCGAGTGCTTTATTCGAATATAAAAAAGTTTTTGCTGCTCGAATTAATTTTTCAGGGCATAAGAATGAATTTCCAGGATATTTAGAACAAAAAGTACGAGAGAAAAGAATAACACCAGATGGCTATGTTTGGGACACCTATTCAAACGGATACAACTACACCAATTTAAATGGTTATTTGTCCTGGAATGCGGGCAAATATTTCAACCTTCAATTAGGACGTGGCAAAAATTTTATTGGTAGTGGGTATAGATCTTTATTACTGTCGGATAACGCAGGAAATTACAATTATGGACGAATAATGGCAAGTATTTGGAGATTAAAGTATGTTGTTATCTATGCCCATCAAAAGGACATAAACTCTTCAGAAAGCAAGCATTCTGGGCAATGGAAAAACAAATACAGTACTACCCATTATTTGAGTTGGAATGTTGCTAAATGGTTGAACATTGGTCTTTTTGAATCCGTGGTTTGGAAAGCCCAGGACACACTCCTCAATAGGGGATATGATGTAAATTATTTAAACCCGGTTCTGTTTTTTCGTCCAGCAGAATACTCAACCGGAAGTTCAGATAATTCTTTAATTGGGGTTAATTTATCTATAAAACCATCCAACAAAATTCAGGTTTACGGTCAGTTCATATTGGATGAATTTTTACTCGATGAATTTAAAAAAGACGTAAAAGAGATTGGTAGCCCAGGTAGCCAACCTCAATTTGGTTGGTGGGCAAATAAATATGGCGGGCAATTTGGATTTAAAACATTCGATGTATTTGGGCTAAAAGGCATGGGTATTCAGGCCGAATATAATTTTTCGCGTCCGTTTACATACTCCCATGCCGACCCCATTCAAAATTATGGTCACCAAAATTCTTCTCTTGCTCATCCTCTTGGATCGAATTTTAATGAAGTAATTGGCTTTGTTAATTTCCAACGAAAAAATTGGTTTGCTCAAATCCAAGTCGCCTGGTATAATCAGGGTTTAAGCACCGACTCTGTAAACTTCGGGGAAAATATTTATTTACCTTATACCTCTCGTAAGGGGGATTATGGGCATACGATTGCTCAAGGAGTTCAAAACGATGTCATAAATATTGGGGGCCGAGTTTCCTATTTAATTTATCCAAGAAACAACCTCAGAACTTTTATTGGTATTCGTAACAGAATGCAAAATTTAGGAGGTCTAAAATCGAGCACAATGTTTTTTGAATTTGGCATTTCCACCTCTATGTTTAACAGATACACTGACATTTAATTAATTATGGTTACTGGATTTAACTTGATAATCCGCCGGGGTAATCGGTAATCACTATATTTACAGTCGTTTAACTTGGTTGTTTTGCTTTCACAAATGAGGTTCCCAGCCTCCACCCAGTATTTAGAATCTTTCTTGATAATAAGGCCATTAACATATCTAAACATTTTTACTTTTGCAGCTGAAAATTCAATTTTTGATTACTAATTCTCTAACGGCTCAAGAAACTTTAACTCGAGTAAGATTTAAAGTAAAAGATGTGTCAGTTCTCACCAAAATGAGACTTGCCTCGCTGGTCGTTTTTTCCGCTTTCCTAGGTTATCTATTGGCTGCTCAATCAGTCGTTTGGATGGATGTTTTCTTTTTGGTAATTGGAGGCTTTTTAGTTACTGGTTCTTCAAATGGTTTCAATCAAATTATAGAAAAAGACATTGATAAGTTGATGGATAGAACCAAAAACAGACCAATTCCATCTGGTCGTATGAGTGTAAAAGAAGCCACTTGGATTAGCATCGTTTATGGAATTTCGGGAATTGCAATGCTTTGGTTTGGATTAAATCCGTTAAGCGGAATTTTAGGATCACTGGCTTTATTTGTTTATGTTTTTATATATACTCCACTTAAAAAACATGGTCCAATTGCTGTATTAGCGGGTGCATTTCCTGGGGCGGTTCCGCCCATGTTAGGTTATGTTGCTGAGTCAGGGCAGTTTGGTTTGGTTGCTGGTGTTTTATTTGCGGTTCAATTTGCATGGCAATTTCCTCATTTTTGGAGCATTGCTTGGAAAGTTAATGACGATTACAACAAAGCAGATTATTTTTTATTGCCAACTCGTTTTAAAGACAAAACAAGCTCATTGGTTATTGTATTGTCGAGTATACTTTTAATTCCAGTATCACTTATTCCAACGTATCTGGGAATTGGTGGAAATGTTGCCATGGCAATTGTATTTTTGTCGGGGTTAGCCGTATTGTATTTTTCTATTCGTCTGCATCTTGGGCATGAAGAAAAAATGGCATCTCGTTTAATGTTTTCCACCTTCTTTTATTTGCCTATTGTTCAATTAGCTTATTTAATGTCTATATAAATATGAGTGTGGTAAAATTTGACGAAGCGGAAAAGCAAGAAATTAAATCCAAAACATCAAAAAACATGATGTGGGTTGGCATAGCAACTATGGTTATGCTTTTTATGGGTTTTACAAGTGCCTATATAGTGCGTCAAGAAGAAGGTCAATGGTTGGTATTTGATTTACCAAACATTTTATTTGTTAGCACATTTATTATTTTAATGAGCAGTGTAAGTATGGTTTGGGCCACTCGTTCAGCAAAAAAAGACAATCAAAAAGGGGTGAAGAATGGTTTGCTCATTACACTAATCCTAGGTGTTTCGTTTGCCGTTTGTCAATATTTTGCTTGGGTAGAAATATACGATTTAGGTGTATTTTGGGCTGGCGTTGAAAGCAATGCTGCTGGTTCCTATTTGTATTTAATTACGGGTCTTCATTTGGCTCATCTTTTTGCCGGAATTCTCAGTTTGATTTATACATTTGCTCGTTCACTGCAGGGCGCATATTCCAGTTCTAATTCTTTGGGACTTGAGGTTGCCGCATTGTATTGGCATTTTTTAGATGCACTTTGGGTGTATCTGTTTTTATTTTTATACTACATAAGGTAATTTTTAGCTTTACAAAATGGCAGGAGAAGTAACAAAAGACTACGATCAGAAAACCCTATGGGGTGGAGGACGATCACCTTTTAGCGTAAGTTATGGTAAAATGATGATGTGGTTTTTCCTCATCTCTGATGCATTAACTTTTGGGGCATTATTAGCTTCTTTAGGTTTTATGAAACATCAATACATTGATGTTTGGCCAATAAGTGAACAAGTGTTTACTCACTTTCCATTTACTCATGCTCATCTTCCTTTATTGTATGTAGCAGTAATGACTTTTATTCTTATCGTAAGTTCGGTAACTATGGTTTTAGCGGTAGAGGCTGGGCATAGAATGGATAGAAAAAATGTTACGTTTTGGTTGTTTTGGACTGTAATTGGTGGTGCTATATTCTTGGGTTCTCAAGCATGGGAATGGTCAACGTTTATTGCAGGACCTGATGGAGACATCAGTACTTGGGCAGATAATGCAACCTTAACCCAAAATTTATATGGACGTGGATTTACTGCAGATAATCCAATCCTTGCTCCAGTTCAATATTCTCAATTTTTCTTTTTTGTAACTGGGTTTCACGGTACTCACGTGCTAAGTGGAGTAGTGATTAATATTATTATTTTATTAGGAGTTATAAATGGCAAATACGAAAAAGTGGGACACTACGAAATGGTCGAGAAAGTTGGTCTTTACTGGCACTTTATTGATCTAGTTTGGGTGTTTGTATTTACATTCTATTATTTAGTATAACAGTAAAATATTTCAAAGATGTTAAGAGACGATATTATAGAATACTCTTTAGGAGTTACTCATAGTGAAGAAGCTGGAAAAAAAATTCGTAAGAAAATATATTTTGTAACCGCACTTCTTTCAATTGTAACGGTTGTTGAAGTATTAATTGGGGTTTATTGGAAAACTCTTCTAGGTGTAGAAAGCTGGAATTTAGTAAAAGCGATTTTTATCGTACTTACTATTGTAAAAGCAGGGTACATTGTTATGGTTTTTATGCATTTAGGTGATGAACGAAAAATGATGAAGTATTTCATTCTATTACCTTACTCAACTTTCATATTGTACCTACTATATTTACTTTTTACTGAAGCTACTTTTATTAGTGAAGTAGTTGTTTAAAGAGTAAGTTTTCATGAATAAGACAAATAGAAAAAAAGCGGCTTTGCTCTTCGCATTGCTACTTTTTCCATCTATATTATACGTTGTTTTTTCTAGCGGTAAACACACCTTTCTTTATCGACCAATACTAGGGCCTAAAACGGTGAATGTTGATGGTGACACTTTGTATCATTCTGTCTCTCTTTTCTCTTTTACAAATTGCGCCCAAAACAAGATTTCAATGAAAGACTTGAAAGGGAAAATTATTGTGTTGGGGTTTTATAATAATTCGGATTCTTTGTCAAGTGCTAGAATTTATACTCAAATGATGACGCTTCACGAAAAATTTGAAACAACAAAAGATTTTGTTCTTGTTTCTATTTCCGTAAATAATGACCCTATTTCCGTAAGTGGAGCTTGTAGAGTGGAGTCTCAATTTCCTATACAAAAAGGGCGCTGGCTTCTAGGAGTTTTAGATGACGATGTTTATGAGTTTGCTACTCAACAATTATTTCTTGAGTCAGAAGAGTCTAAAACTGAAAGTTCCCCTAGTTTTAATTATAAAAAATTGGTTCTTTTAGACAAGTTTAGAAGAATTAGATCATACAGTGATGCACTGCAATATGCTGAAACTAAAATTTTAGGAGACGACATAAAAGTGGTAATTGCCGAAGACTTTATTCCTAAAAAGAATAAAACTAAAAAAAAAGAAATTTAAATTGAGTAGGTATCTTTTTCATTGAGATTTTCTGAAAAGTACAAAACATAATTAGCATGAAAGAAAACAAAAAAATAATCTACGCCATATATATATTTTCGGTCGTGGTTTTTCTCTTGGTTGTTTTACTGCATAGTATTCCAAAACCGGATTTGAGGCCTGCGTTCACATTTTTTCAACCACTATTTCATGCCTTCATTAACGGAACTGCCTTTGTTTTATTAATTTCTTCACTTATTGCGATAAAACAAAAAAACATAGTACTTCACAAAAGATTAAACACCACGGCAATGTTTACATCCTTGGTCTTTTTACTCAGTTATGTTGTCTACCATTATTTTAGCCCAGAAACTCAGTACGAAGGAGATTATAAAGTCGTTTATCTTTTTATCCTAACAAGTCATATTATACTTGCTGTTGCTTCCTTACCTTTTATACTTATAGCTTTTTATCGTGGTTATATCGGGGATGTAGACAAACACAGGAAAATGGCCAAAAAAGTATATCCTGTTTGGTTATATGTGGCGCTAACGGGAGTTTTAGTTTATGTATTTTTGTCTCCTTATTATGCGCACTAAAATATTTCTTCTAATTTTTATAATAGCCTTAGTTCCAGATTTAATCTTCGGCCAATGTTCTATGTGTAAATTGATGGCTGAATCTAGTTACGAAAGCGGTTCGGAAATAGGACGTGGACTCAATGATGGAATTACATATATAATGGGAATGCCATATGTTATTTTGGCAGTTGGGGCTTACCTTTTTTTTAGAAAAAAAACAGGAAAGTAATTACTCCCTTTGGGTTATGAAAACTGACACAATCCATAAAACAAAAACCTTCTTTTTATCGATTTTGATTTTTAGCATGAATTCTATGACTCAAAAGATCAAAGAATTTGCTCCAGCTGGCGCCGAATTGACTTACGATGGGCATGATGGATAGAATGCTGCAAGTATTTATGAAAAAGTAATTTCAGGATCCAAATCCAATGATTCTACTTTTAAAATTAAAAATGGAAAAAGAATAAACACGAGCGTTTTGCCAAATGGAATATACACTGTAAAATTAAGTAGTACGACGCAACCAATTTCCCTTAAGCTGCAAATAATTCACTAAAACTTTTTGCTTTAGCCTAAATAAATCACTAATTTTGCCATGCTTATAAAGAAAGGTGGAGGGATCGAGCCCAACGAAACCTTGGCAACCTGTCCAATTTTGACAAGGTGCCAATACTTGGTCTGCAATGGCAATTATAAGTTTGAGTCTTTAAATAAAGATATTGAACTTCACCTTGCTGCTTTCCAGTAAGGTTTTTTTTGTTCGGTTTTTTGCTTTTGAATTTTATTGAAATGGAAAAACAAAACATATGCGAGGCTATTAAAGAACGAATTTTAGTTCTGGATGGCGCTATGGGTACCATGATTCAGCGTCATAAATTGGAAGAGGAAGATTTTCGAGGCGAACAGTTTAAAAACCATCATTCGTCCTTAAAAGGAAACAACGATTTGCTTTCCATAACACGTCCTGATATTATTAAAGAAATTCACGCAGAGTATTTTGCGGCTGGCGCGGATATAGCAGAAACAAATACCTTCAGTTCTACTGCTATAGCTCAGGCAGATTATCATTTAGAAGATGCGGTTTATGAACTCAACTATCAGTCGGCTAAGATTGCAAAAGAAGTGGCCGATGAATTCACCAAAAATGAACCGAACAAACCAAGATATGTTACCGGCTCTATGGGCCCTACAAATAGAACGGCCTCTCTTTCTCCAGATGTAAACGATCCGGGATATAGGGCAGTGACTTTTGAAGAATTAGTTGATGCCTATACGGAGCAAATTAGAGGATTAGTAGATGGTGGAGTGGATATGCTTTTGGTAGAAACTGTATTTGACACGCTAAATGCCAAAGCTGCTTTATTTGCAATTGAACAATATAATATGAATAACGAAGTCAATATTCCAACCATGATTTCGGGAACTATTACTGATGCCAGCGGAAGAACATTGTCTGGGCAAACTACAGAAGCATTTCTAATATCTGTTGAACACATTGACTTACTAAGTATTGGATTAAATTGTGCTTTAGGAGCCAAACAATTAAGACCTTATTTGCAAATTTTGGCTAAACAGGCTCCGTTTTTCGTTTCAGCGCATCCAAATGCAGGTCTCCCTAATCAGTTTGGTGAATACGAAGAATCGCCAGAAGACATGGCTAGCCAAATTCAAGATTTTTTAGATGAAGGATTAATAAACATAATAGGAGGTTGTTGTGGAACTACTCCTGAACACATTAAAGCAATTGCTGAAAAAGCAGCACAATACACTCCACGAAAATTAGATTTAATAGAAGCATAATGGGAAAACTATACAAAGACATAGACAAATCTATTTTAGAAGCTATTCCGAACCCCTCAAAAGAGGCTTATGAAATAAAGGTAAAAATTCCTGAATTTACTTTTTTAGGAGTGAGGGAGCAACCTGATTTTGCAACGGTTTATCTAACTATGTACCCGAGTGATAAAATAATTGAATTGAGATCTCTCAAATTGTATTCTTTTCATTTAAGAGATATAGTAGTTTCTTATGAAAGGCTCATAAACATTATGTACGATCATTTAATAGAAGTGTACGACCCACAACGTTTAAGAATTTCTATGGTATGTAATCCACGTGGTGGTATTTCGGCCAAACTTGCTATAGATAGCGATTGGGCCGTTCGAGGAGGAAAGGAAAACTTTAAAGACTGGGCTGGGAATAGCAATTTAGATGATTGGAGTGTATTGATGTAACATCAATCCAAAACGAAAACTTCTCATTAAATCACTAAAGAATAGCATGAAACACCTAAAATTAAGCGGTTTAGAGCCTTTGATAATAACTCCTGAATCTAACTTCATAAACATTGGAGAAAGGACTAATGTAACCGGCTCTCGTAAATTTCTACGATTAATAAAAGAAGAAAAATACGAAGAAGCTTTAAGTGTTGCTAGGCATCAGGTTGAAGGTGGCGCTCAAATTATTGATGTAAATATGGATGAAGGAATGTTGGATGGTGAAAGCGCCATGACCACATTCATAAATTTAATTGCATCAGAACCAGATATTTCTAGAGTTCCTTTAATGATTGATTCATCAAAATGGGGAGTTATTGAAGCTGGCTTAAGATGCGCACAAGGAAAATGCGTTGTAAATTCTATTAGCTTAAAAGAGGGAGAAAAAAAATTCATAGAACAGGCTATTAAATTGAAAATGTATGGTGCTGCTGTTGTTGTGATGGCTTTTAATGAGAAAGGACAGGCAGATACTTATGAAAAGAGAATTTCGATTTGTGAAAGATCTTATCGAATTTTGGTCGATTTGGTTAAATTCCCCCCACAAGATATAATTTTTGATCCCAATATTTTCCCAGTTGCCACAGGCATTGATGAACATAGAAATTATGCTCTCGATTTTTTTAAAGCAACCAAATGGATTAAAGAAAATTTACCGTTGGCTAAAGTAAGTGGTGGAGTTAGCAATGTTTCGTTTTCATTTAGAGGAAACGATACCGTGAGAGAAGCAATGCATTCTGCGTTTTTATACCACGCTATTAAAAATGGTATGGACATGGGAATTGTGAACCCAGCTTTATTAGAGGTTTACGATGAAATAGATAAAGATTTATTAAAGCGAGTAGA